>DATFHB010000091.1:0-16621 GCA_035248845.1 Amycolatopsis sp.
CGCTGACGGTGACACGTATCTGCTGATCGCCCGCCCGGATCGGGGTCACGGAGGTGGCCGACCGGATCCGCTCGGCCACCGAAGTCGCGTCCGCGAGCCCGGTCCCGGGCAGGACGACGAGGAACTCCTCGCCACCCCACCGGCAGGCGATGTCCTCGGCCCGCAGCTCGCGCCGGAGCCGGTGGGCGAACTCCGCCAGTACCTGGTCGCCGACGGGATGCCCGTAGGTGTCGTTGACCCGCTTGAAATGGTCGAGGTCGAGCAGCAGCACGGCGACCGGCTCCCGGCGGCGACGCGCGGCACTGCACTGCTGGCGCAGCTTCTCTTCGATGTGCCTACGGTTGTCGAGGCCGGTCAGCGTATCGGTGCTGCTCATCCGCTCGAGCTCCGCGTTGCGCGCCCGCAGCTCGTCGTGCAGCTTCTTCACCTGCGCGGCCGCACCGACGCGGGCGAGCAGCTCCGCAGGCTCGAACGGCTTCTTGAGATAGTCATGGGCGCCGGATCGCAAAGCGCCAAGCACATCGCTCATCTCGGTGTGCCCGGTCAGGAACACGACGGGAATGTCGCACAGTCGTTCGCTGCTCTTCAACTCCGCCAGTACCTGTCGCCCGTTGAGGCCCGGCATCTCCATGTCGAGCAGCACGATGTCAGGCGCCATCCGATGGCAGCACTCCACGGCGGCCAGCCCGTCACCGGCCTCCGCCACGGCGTAGCCCTCCCCTTCCAGCGCGGCGCGCACCACCGTGCGAATCAGCAGCGAGTCGTCAGCGACGAGGACGGTCATGGAGCGAGTCATAACTGCGCGGCCAGGGTGGTGGGATCGGTGACGAGGGTGAGTTCGCCGTCGGTGTCGACGGTGCCCGAGATGACGAGCCGGTCCTGACCGTGCGGCGCAGTCCGGATATCGGCGTCGTCGATCCTCCGAAGCCCGGTGACGGTGTCGACCAGCAAGCCGAACTCCTTACCACCGGCCTCGACCACGAGGACGTACCGGCCGCTCTCACCGAACGGGGAGATGACCGTCAACGGCGGGTCACCAGGGATGATGCCCACGACGCGCGGCCGCACCGCGGGCAGGGCGATCATGCCCGCGGCCGCGCGGACCGATTTCGCCGTCTCGACCGGAAGACAGTAGGTCGCGTCCGCGCACCGGAAACACACCATGGTCGGCATCACGCGCGATCCTGGTTCTTGAAGTCGAGGAAGCGCCGGAGCTCGTCGGCCGTGTAGCCCTCGATGGCCTCCTCGATCCGGTTGGGATCGATACGCAGCAGCGTCCTTCGCGCTGTCCCGAACGCACGGCGCGCGGACAACTGGTCGCCTGCCGCCTCCAGCGCAAGCCCCAGGTGCAGGTGGGCCAGCGGGTCGTTGGGTGCGAGATATGCCCACTTGCGGAACGCGATCACCGCCGACTGACGGTCGCCCGTCATCACCGCGTCCTGCCCGACGCGTGCCATCAGCGCCGCCTGTTCGGCGTCGTCGGCGACCGGCGGCCGCGGCTTCGGCCGAACCGGCGCCCGGCTGGGTCTGGGCGCGGACTCGACGGCCCGCGCGACCGGTCGCGCGGAGGCCGCAGGCGACTCACGGCGACTCCGGTGGACGAAGCTGTCACCCACCCTGATCGGCTGAAAGCGGTCGGTCACCTGCCAGATCGTCTCCGCGGACCCGACGAACAGTGTGGCGCCGGGCGGCAGCGTGTCGGCGAGCCGGGCCAGAAAGGCCTGGGCGTGCGCCGCCGAGAAATAGATGAGCACGTTGCGGCAGAACACAATCTGGCACGACCTCACCTGCTCGGGAATCGGGTCGAGCAGGTTGTGCCGGAAGACCGCGACGCGCTCGCGCACGTTCGGCTCGACCTCCCACATACCGTCCGCCCGGGTGAGATGCCGATGGGTCCGGACCTGCGACAGCCCCCCGAGCTCGCGCTCGGCATAGCGCGCGGCGGCCGTCCTGGCGACCGCGGACTCCGCGAGATCCGTGGCCAGCACCCGACCCGCAACCCCTTGTTCCTCCAGCAGCATTGCGAGGCTGTAGGGCTCCTGCCCATTTGCGCACGCCGCACTCCAGATCAGGACCGGCTGCCGCGCCGCGGGCAGGACGTCCCGCGCCAGGATCTCGAACTGCTCGGGATGGCGGAAGAACGCGGTCTCCTGCACGGTGATCCGGTCGACGAGCCCCTGCAGTGCGGCGGAAGGCCCGGACAGGGTTTCGAGATAGGTCGCGACATCCTCGCCCAGCAACGTCGCCTCGTCGACGATGCAGCGGCGCAAGCGCGCACGCAACGAAGGCTCGCCGCGGAGGCCGATCCGCAGGTCCAGCAGTTCGGCGACCCGGTCAACGGCGGCCCGCAGGGCATCTTCGGTGTTCATGACCGCACCTTCCGCACCGCGTCGCCGATTGCCGCGGCCAGCTCGGTCACGGGCAGCAGCTCGGAAACAGCACCGAGACGACGCGCCGCTTCGGGCATCCCGAACACCGCACTGGACGCCTCGTCCTGCGCGAGCGTCCGGCCACCCCGGCTGCGAATCGCGAGCAGCCCTCGCGCGCCATCGTCGCCGATGCCGGTCAGCAGCACTCCAACGGCGGCGGCACCGGCCCGCTCGGCCACCGAACCGAACAGCTCGTCCGCCGAGGGCCGGTGTGCCGTCGCCGGTAAACTGCCGAGCTGCAGCCGCAGCCCCGAACCGACACGAAGATGGTGTCCGCCCGGCGCGAGGTAGACGCGTCCGGGGCGCGCGAACTGGCCGTGCTCGGCTACCGCGACCGGGAGGGCCGACACACGCGACATCCACGCGGCGAGCCGTTCGGTGAACTCCGGGTGCAGGTGCTGGACCACCAGCACCGGTGCCGGGAGGTCCGCCAGCCCATGCAGCAGCGTCGCCAGCGCGCTTGGGCCGCCGGTCGATGCCGCGACAGCGACCACGGCCGCCCGCTCGCCCGTTACCGTGGGGAGTGGGCAGCGGGCCGGCGGCCGGCCCGCTGGTGGCGCACACATCTCCCGCACGGTCTGCCGCAGTGCGCTCCCGTGTCCCTGCGCCCATTCGACGTTCGCCGGCAGGACTTCCGCCGCGCCCGCGTCGAGTGCGGCCCGTGCCCCCGCCGAGCCGCGATCGCCGGTGAGCACGAGGATCGGCTTCGCGGTGTGCGCCCGGGTCTCCTTCACGGCCCGCAGGCCCGCTTCGTCGTCCCGCGGCAGTCGCAGCACGATGGCATCGGGCCCGAACCGGGCGATGAGGGGAACAGCTTGCCCGGAGGTCGCGGCTTCGGCGGCCACGGCGATGTCGCCGCCGCTCTCGAGTAGCAGCGTGAGGAGGATCCGGTCGCCCGGCGATCCGCCGATGAGCAGCACCGTCAGCGCGGACCGCGTCACGACGCACCACCGAGCAGCCGGTTGACCGCGGCGAGCAGGCTGCCTTCGTCGAAGCCGTTCTTGAGGATGTAGCCATCGGCTCCGGCATCGAGGCCACGCTGACGATCGGCGTCGCTGGAGCGCGAACTGAGGATCAGAACGGGGATATTGGCCAGCGTCGGATGCGCACGGATGGCCTCGGTCAGCGCGAAGCCGTCCATGGTGGGCATCTCGATATCGGTCAGGACGAGATCGCTCGGCGCCGAGGCGAGGCTGGCCAGCGCCTGCGCGCCGTCGCCGGCGACCTGCACGTCGAATCCCGCTCGTGCCAGGATGCTGCGTTGCAGCTCCCGCACGGTCAGCGCGTCGTCGACGATGAGCACGCGGCGCCGCCGCGCCCCAGGCCCCGGCACGGTGGCCGCGGTGGCCCGGGACACCGGCTGGTGCCGCGCCCGGTGAATCAGCCCCGGAGGATCGAGCACCAGCAGTACGGACCCGTCGGGCTCGACGCTCGCCCCCGCGACCGCAGGCAGTGCGGGCAGCAGCGGACTCAGTCCTTTGAGGACGACGTCGCGCTGCCCGACCAGACGGTCCACCTGGAACGCGTGCCGGCGCGCGGCATCGGAGAGCACCACCAGCGGTCCCGGACCGCGCTGGGCACCGGCCGCGAGCACCTCGGCGAGCGCCGAGACCGGCACGGGCCGCCGGTCGACCCACACCGCCCTCTTTCCCTCCGCACGCACCTCGCCGATCCCGGTGTCGTGGCATGCCACGACGCGGTGGAACGGCAGCGCGAACCGTTGTGCCGCGGCCTCGACGAGCAGGCAGCGCATCACGGCGAGCGTGACCGGCACGATAATCCGGAACTCCGTGCCGGCACCTGGTTTCGACCAGACGTCGACGCGGCCGTTCGCGGCCTCGACGCTGGCGCGCACGACGTCGAGCCCTACCCCGCGACCGGAGACATCGGTGACCGCGGAGGTGGTCGAGAGTGCGGAAAGGAACACCAGCCGGAGCACGTCGTCATCGCTCATCGCGCCGGTGTCGACACCCTGGCGACCGGCCTGGAGCCGGACCTGGTCGATATCGATGCCCGGCCCGTCGTCGGACACCGCGATGGTCACCTCAGGGCCCAGCTGCATGGCGTGCAGCCGCAGGTGCCCGCAGCGCGGCTTGCCCGCCCGGACGCGGGCGTCGGGTGGTTCGACGCCGTGGTCCACGGCGTTGCGGACAAGGTGAAGCAGTGAATCCGACAGTCCATTGAGGACGCCCCGGTCCAGCTCGGTCTCGCCACCGCGGACCTCCCAGGCGATCTCCTTGTCCTGCGCGCGGGCGAGGTCGCGCGCGGTACGGTGCAGCTGGTCGGTGACGAGCGACACCGGCACCATCCGCGCTCGCATCGTGCGGTCCTGCAACTGGTTGAGCGACAACGAGAGCTCGTTGTACTCCGCACACGACGCGGGGTCCACCTTGAACCGTTCCTGGAGCAGCCGCCCGACACGCAGATGCTGCGAGGCCGACTCCCCAACCAACCGCACCAGCTCGTCGAGCCGCTCCATCGGAACGGTGACGAACGTACCTGCCTCGGGTTGCCTCGGGGCCCGCGGGGCCGGGTCGGTAGCCGGAGGCAGGGTGGCGGCCACGCGAGCGTTCCCGCTGCCCCCGCCCAAGATCGCCGCCGCCAACCGGTCGGCCCCGGCCAGCAGGTCGTCGACCAGCGCCGGTGTCGGCGCCGTCCGGCCCGCTCGCACCCCGTCCACCAGCTCCTCCAGTTCGTGGGCGACCCGGCTGACCGTGTCCATCCCGGCAACCGCCGCTG
The DNA here is from genome assembly GCA_035248845.1 of Amycolatopsis sp. Taxonomy (GTDB): domain Bacteria; phylum Actinomycetota; class Actinomycetes; order Mycobacteriales; family Pseudonocardiaceae; genus Amycolatopsis_E. The sequence goes on from DATFHB010000091.1 coordinate 5,169, forward strand.
AGCCCTTGATCGTGTGCACGTCACGGAAGATCGAGTCGATCAGGGCCTTGTCGTGGCCCGACTGCTCCAGTTCGAGCAAGAGCTTGCCGAGATGCGCCAGCCGCGTGTCGGACTCCTGCCGGAACAGGGCCCGAACCTGGTCGGCGCCGAGCGCGGTCATCATCCGGCCTCGGCCGCGATGGGGTCGGTCCGCGCGCCGGGACCTGCGCGCCAGCCGCTGAACAGGGCGGACGGATCGATCAGCACCGCCACCCGATCGCCGACCCGGTACGCGCCCGCTGTTCCGGGCAGCTCACTCGTGTCGACCGGCGAGCCGAGCACCGCGCGGTGCGGCGCTGCCACCGTGGCGACAGCGGCCCGCCCCGGCGGATCGCTCAGCACAATGGCGAATCGCGGCGCAGCGATGGCGCCTACGTTCAGCAGCGCCGCGACATCCCAGAGCGGGATGATCTCGCCGCGCAGGTTGAACAGACCCAGCACGGCCGACGGTGCGGTCACCAGACGTGTGGGCCGTGGCGCTGCGGCAACCTCGCGCACGTCGCTCACGGGCAGCGCGTAGAGCTCGTCGTCGACCGGAAGTAGCACGGCCTCGATCGCGGTCACGACCGCCCGTCTCCCAATGCGGCCGACGCCGTCGCCTCGAGGGCGCCGGCCAGCTCGGCAAGCGTCCCGGCAGCGGCGGCGATCTGCTGGGCGGTGGCCGAAACCTGGCGGCTGGCCTCGTCAAGCTGGCTCATGGTCTCCACCACCTGCGTGGTCGCACCGCGCTGCTGCTTGGTAGTCAGCCGCACCTGGCTGTTCGCCTCCGTGACGGCGTCGAGCAGCGCCAGGCCTTGTTGCATTTGTTTGGCCCCTTTCTCCATCGCCATCACCGTCGCGTTGGTCTGGCTCTGCACCGCCGTCACGATCGAGGCGATGTCACCCGCCGAGGCCTTCGACCGTTCGGCCAGCCGGCGCACCTCCTCGGCGACCACCGCGAAGCCGCTCCCGTTCTGCCCGGCCCTGGCCGCCTCGATCGCCGCGTTGAGCGCGAGCAGGTTGGTCTGGTCCGCGATCTCGTTGATCAGGACCAGCAGCGACTCGATGTCGTTGACGCGGTTCGCCAACTCCACGGTGCGCTCGCTCGAGCGCGTGATCTCGGCCTCCGCCTCGGTGAGGCTGTCCCGAGTCTCGGCGGCCTGCGCCGCGAGGCGGTCCGCGCTCTCGGCGATCGACGTGGACGCCCGTGCCAGTTCCTGCATAGTGGTGGTCACCTCGGTCACCGCCGCGCTCTGCTCGGTGGTGGTGACCGCCAGCTCATCCGAGGACGCGGAAAGCTCGGCTGCCGCCGAGTTAACTTTGACGCCTGCGGTCGTGACCTGCTCCATGAGCTGCTCGCATGTGCCTACGGTGGCGTTGAACGCCTCACCGAGCGAAACCACCTCACTCGCCCCTGCCGGTTCGACACGCGCGGTCAGGTCACCGTCGGCGGCAGCGCGTGCGGCGATGGTGAGCCGTCTGATCGGCCTTGTGCTGCGCCACGCGTACCAGGCCGACCCAGCGATGACCAGCGCACCGCCGACGAGCCCGATCACGATGGCGTGGTCGCGCTGCACGACCGCGGGTGCGAGCACGGTGCTGAGATCGGTCTGGACGACCAGGACCCAGTTCATCGCGTCCACCAGGGCGTAGCCGCCGGCTACCCGGATGCCCTCGTGGTCGGTGTAGCGCGCGATGCCGGGCTGTCTTGTGGACAGCGCATCCTGCACGGCGGTCGTGTCGATCACAACGTTCAGCGCCCCGGCTGCGACCAGGTCGGCACCCGTCCGGACGCCACGCATGGCGTGTGCGTCGAAGACCAGCCTGCGCGACGCGTCGACGGCGATGATGTCGGTGGTCGCTGTGGCCGACTCGGCGGAGAGCAAGGTGGTCAGGACGGCCGGCTGCACGAAGCCCACGAGCACGCCCTTAAGGGTGCCGTCGCCGCCGGTCACCGGTTCACTGACGATCCACTGAACGTCGTTGCCGGCACGTACGTATGTGCTGGTCCCCTTCTTCATGCCAACGACACCGGGGAACCACTCACCCGACAACGGGTCGACCGCGGCTGCGGGCTGGCTGGCCGCCAGTACCCGGCCGCCCGGATCGGCGACTTCGATCACCGCGAACTGGTCGTAGGCATCGTTGAAGTCGCGCAGCAAGTCCGCCGTGTCAGGGCCGCCGAGGTCGTCCGCCCCGTGCATGGCGATAACCTGGAGGTCCCGCTGGCGTTCCGCCACGAACTCGTCGATCCGGTTGGCCACCGACTTGGCCAGGTCCAGACCGCGCTGCTGGCTGCCGGCGATCAACTCGGACGAAGTGGCCGTCGTGAGCACCACCACGAGCACGATCATCAGCGGCAGCGACGCGATGAGCATCGCGGCGCACAGTCGTGCTCCGAAGCGCCGGTGCGGTGAGCGCCACGGCACCGAGACCTTCATGGCCACCGTCCGCCGGATTTCCCTGCTGCCATACCGTGTACCTGATCCGTTGTGCGTGCGATCCGCACGCGGGGGGCACCGATCTGAGGGTGCGCCGGCATGGTTGCGGGGACGCGGTTCAACGGTTGCGGGCCGGTTGCCGCCCGCGCCGCGAGGTGGAACCGGTGGCCGCGTCGGCCAAGTTGGACGCGGCCACCGGACGCATCCCCTCCGCTGCGCGTGCTCCACCCTGATCAGTAGAGCGACCTGCCCGCATCACACCCAGCGGGTGAACGCGCCGGCTCCTCCAGAGGGATGACCGAGTTCAACGGCAGTTCAACACCGAGGCCGACGACCACCCATTGGAGTGGATCTTGGAACGGATTACGGCGAAAACATAGGCGGGCACGCATGGGTTTTCTAGCTTCGGATGAATGGGTCCGCTGAGCTCGCCACGGAACGAGCGGGACGTGGCAGGGAAACACACCGTGCCACCGTTGCCGAGGCCATTCGTGCCGCGCCCCCAACTCCATGGGGCACTGCGCAGGGGCCCCTTCGCGGGCGTGTTCGACGGGCCAGAGCGTCGCCCGTCGGTGACCGTGATCTGCGCGCCTGCCGGCTTCGGCAAGTCGACTATGATGGCCGCGTGGATCGCGCACCAGCCGGAGTGGCGTAGACACGCGCACCAGGGGTGGCTGACGCTCGACCCGACGGACAACGCTCCAGCCATCCTGTGGGCAGACGTCCTGACCAGCCTCGGCACGACCGGCTGCCGGCCCCGGCCGGCCGACTGGCTGGCCACGAGCCCGCCCGACTCGTCACACGCACAGCGGTTCGTGACCGCTGTGGGGGAAGCGGTGCGCGGGCGCCGCGGCAGCACCTGCCTGGTCCTCGATGATCTGCACGATCTGAGCGAGCAGGAAGCTCTGGACAGTCTCGATCTACTGATCCGGTACCAGCCGAAGGACCTGGATCTGGTCCTGTGCAGCCGGACGATGCCACCGCTCGGCCTGCACCGGATCTCCGCCGAAGGCCGCGTGTGGGAGTTCACCGCATCCGATCTCGCGTTCTCACGGGCGCAGGCCGCGACCGTGTTCACCCGGGGTGCACTGCGGCTGACCGAAGACGGGCTCGACCAGCTCATGACGACCACGGAGGGCTGGCCGGCCGGAGTTTCGCTGGTCGCCGAGGCATTGGTCGGATCGCCCGCGGACACCGAAATCGATTCGCTGGTACGCGCCGACCGTCAGCTGGCCGACTATCTCATCGCGGAAGTCGTGGCCAAGCTGTCCTCGGCGGAGTGCGACGTGCTGACCGGCGTCAGCGTGTGCGACCACTTCACCACCGATCTCGCCACGGCGCTGACCCGGCGCCTCGACGCAGGCGCCGTACTCGAACGGCTGGAACACCGGACGCTTCTGCTCCACCGATGGGGTCCACGCTCGGATGAGTACGGCTGTCACGGGCTCCTGCAGTCGCACCTGCGCAACCAGCTGAGCGAGCGGGCCCCGCAACGGCTCGCCGAGCTGCATCGCCGAGCTGCCGTCTGGTTCGCCGGCCACGACGAACCGCTCACAGCGCTACACCACGGCGCAGCGAGCGGTGACGAGGACCTGCTCGCCCGCCTGACCGACACCGAAGGCCTGTCGTTGATCCTCGCGGGCCGGGGAGACGAGCTGCGCGGCCTCGCATCGCGACTGTCGCGCTCCGTCACCACACGCGCTGCTCCCGGCCTCGTGCTGGCACTGGCCGACCTTGTCGCCGGCGACAAGCACAGCGCCGAACAGCGCCTCGCCGGGCTCGGCAAGAATGGCGGCGATGAGCGGTCGCCTCGCGCGCGCCAGCTGCGGGTATGCGTCGAGCAGTACCGCGCCCGGCTCTCCGGCGAGCTGCCTGCGTCGTCGTCCGGCGCACCGGCCACCGACCTCCGCCACCCGGACCTGACCCTGCTCACCCTGATCAACCAGGCAACAGCGGATTTCGCCCGCGGCCACTACGCGCCGGCCCGGGACGTCCTGACAAAAGCCCTCAGCCTTGCGACCAAGCGGGACTGGCATTACGCCGCGCTGCATTGCCTGAGCCACCTCGCCGCGCTCACCACAATCGACCGCGGCGACTTCCCGAGTGTGCTGGCCGACGCGCGGATCGCCGTGACCTACGCGGCCGATCACGGACTCGCCGATACCCCTGCCGTCGGCCTCGCGCACACCGTCGCCGGCTGGGCCGGCTACCAGATGCTCGACAGCGTGACAGCGCGCACGCATGCCCAGCGAGCCACCGAGCTGCTCGGCCCGAGCAACGACCACAACGTGCGCATCGCCGTGCAGTTGATCGCTTCTGCAGTCGAGCTCGACGATCCGGCGTGCCGCGGAGCCGCACTGGGAAAACTGCGCGAGTCCTGGGCGAATGTCACGCCGTCCAACCCGGTACAACCCGACCTTGTCGCCGCAGCCGCACCGATCGAACACCGCGCCGCGCTCTCCGCCGGACATCTGGATTGGGCAATTGCCGTCGAACACCGGACGAACGCACTTCTTGGTAAAGCCGGCGAGACCACGCTGCTGCGCGCACACCGACTGAGCCGCGCGGCGAAACCCGAACAAGCACGCGAGGCCGTGAACGCCCTCACCGCGGACGATGTGGCGTACGTGGCTCCGCTCAACCAGGTGCAGGCGCTCCTGCTGGCGGCAACCGTCACGCAGCGCGAGCACGGCGAGTCTCGGGCGTTGCGGCATCTGCAGGCGGCCCTCGAACTCGCGGTGCCGCTGCACGCGCTGAGGCCTTTCGAGGTGGCCGGGCAGCCGATCCGTCACCTCGTTGCCGTCAGCGCCGGAAAACTCGGACGCAGCAACGCTTTCGCCGACGAGGTGCTCGCCAAAACACGGCGCACCCCCGACACCGGACGGCTCGGCTTCACACCTCGCGAACGCCAGCTGCTCAAGGAGCTGCCCTCCCCCGCCACGACTCAGGAACTCGCGCAGGCGCTGAACATCTCCGTGAACACCCTCAAGACGCACCTGCGCAGCACCTACCGGAAACTCGGCGTCCGGAACCGACGTGAAGCCGTGATCGCGGCCCGCCGGAACGACCTGTGCTAGCCGGTACGGCGTGACCGGCCCGGAAAAATCAGGGAAGCGGGCCGGCGGTGGGGACGTGCGTGCGATGCACTGTCCCAACCCCGGCCACGTTGTGTGGTTACGGCCGCTGGAGTCAGGCGAGTTCGGGTACGCGCAGGTGTGCGAGTGCGAGCTCGAATTCGCACACGTCCAGCACCTGCGCGCCCGCATCCTCGGTGCCCGCGGTCCTGATGACCTTGGCCTGTTCCCGATTGCGCTGCATCGCCTCGGTGCTGTCGTAGGCCACCGACGACACGGCGCGGCCGGTGGCCCGGTTGACCAGCAGGCTGGCGCTGCAGAATCCGTCGAGGTCCTCGATGCCGGGCAGGGAAGCCATCTTGTAGACATCGATGGCACGGTCGAGTTCGGCCGGTCCGACCTGGAACCAGGTCGCCCGGACACAGCAGCCTGGACGCGAGCGGTGGTCACGGTGCAGGACGGCGATCTGCCACTCCTCGACATGCGGGGTGCCACCGAGGATCTGCGACGCGCCGTCACGCAGCGGCCGGACCGCATGCTCACTGGCCCGCATGGCGTCTCGGGACTGCCAAGAGCTGGTCGCGATGCAGCGGCCCGAGTTCCGGTCAGCCAGCATCGACAGGCCGACGAATCGGTTGGTGTTCTGCAATGCGGGCAGCACGATGTCACGGACGTGAGTGACGCCCTGATCGATCGACGATGTGCTTGCGTGCATGGTTGTGGAGCGCGCGTACACGGCCCACCCCCTGCCTGGTCATGGCGGCGCCCCGGCGGCGCCACCGGTGCACCTGAGCATCCACCGCGAGCAGCCGAGCGGCAACCTCGATTGAGATCGGGCCGACCGGGGATGAGTGGTCAAGGTGTTACCGGCGCCGTTGTTGGTCACCGGCCACCTTCCCGTGCGTGGCGACCGCAGTCGGGCTGACGGACGCCGATGTTCTCGGTGGGCTGAGCTGCCTCGGATTTGGTGGAGACCGTGGTGGTCTACACCAAACTCGGGGCAGCTCAATGGCGGCGTTCGGTTCAATCCGGACTTCCATGTGGCTGGCGGCCCTTTGAGTCTGCACGCTGGGCGTTGATGGTCGACGCGGCCCGAATCGAGGCAAGGATGGCCGCCGTCGACACCGACGATCAACCAGCACTGCGGTCCTTCGTCGCGGGACTGCGCCGCGACCAGGACGCAGTCACCGCCGGGCTCACGCTGCGCTGGAACAGCGGCATCGTCGAGGGCCACGTCAACCGCATCAAAAATTCTCAAAAGGCAGATGTTCGGCCGCGCGAAGCCCGACCTGCTCCGCAAACGCATCCTGCTCACCAAATGACCAGCTCGGCAGGGCCATCACGGAAAGCGTGGCAGAACCAGTTTTCACGAATCGACGACAGCAGCCCAGTTCTGTCGTACGTGTTGGCGTCTGGGGACAGCGCAGCGCACCGATGGCGCACCTTGTCCGCCTCACCGACCCACGCGTCGTCGTACTCACAGACCAAAGCCGCGAGCACCTGGCCGTTACAGACAGTCCGGTCTGCCGGTAGCCGTCGCGGACGGCAGTGCCAGCCGTGTTACCCCAACGGACGCCGGTTTTGGCGAAATTTCGCTAATGTCCAGTCTTGCGCGCCTGGTCACGTTCTCGGCTACGGCGTCGCCCGCGCCTACGCCGGCCACGCCGTCGCCACTGCCCTCACCGGCATGACCGGCCGGCCGCACCCCTCGCCAACCAACACCGATAACGGGCCAGCTCGGCGCGTAGCGGTAGACACCGTCGGCGTCACGCCTCTCCGCGGCCAATACCACGCGGCGACATCCCCCTGTGTCCGTTGACGACATAAGCCTGCAGGGTAAGACCACGACCCGCACGAACGATCCGCCTTGGCTCGACGGCATGCCGTGGCGGCGAGCTGTCCCATTTCTGTCGGTAGCACCCTCTACCCTGGAATCCGGCCAGAGACCTGGGGAGGATGATGGAACGTATGCCGGCGCAGTTGTTCAGCTTCAGCATCGGCGACCATGCGGATTTGTATACCGCGATCAATGGCGAACTCCAGCGCCTGCTCCGGGCCGAAAACGCGGATCACTCGACGTTCTACGAGGTCAAGTCCGCGACAAGCGCCTATCTCGAAGAGTTCCTCACCAACCTCGATGTAGAGCTGAGTGGCGCTCAGGTCCAGCTCGTCCTGACGCTCACGTGGTACGTGTCCGGCGCCGCATGATGCGGCTGGTCGACCTCGACTTGGAAGAGGACTATTTGTGACCTGATGAGCGAAGGACTTGCGGGCATCCGGCGTAAGGCCGGGCGCCCTCAAGCATGGGGCGATTCTGTTGTGCCTGTTGCGCTGACGCTCTGATCAGTCCTCGTCCGGCCACGGAAGGATCACGACCTTTCCCATCGTCCGCCGCGACTCGAGCAGGCGGTGCGCGTCCGCGACATCCTCGAGGGGAAACACAGACTCCACCCTCGCCGTGACGTTTCCCGACCGGATCGCCGCGAACAACTCGTTGCTCCGGCATGTCAGCTCGTCGCGAGTAGCGATGAAGTCGGCCAACCGCGGCCGGACCAACTGAACCGAACCCGCACCAGACAGGCGGAACAGGTCGACAGGGGGCACCTGCCCGCCTGCTCGTCCATAGACCACCAAGAGTCCGCGCGGCCGCACGCTGTCGAGGCTGACATCGAACGTCGGAGCACCGATGCCATCGAACACGACGTCGACACCTACCCCACCGGTCAGCTCGCGAACCGCGCTCGGTACGTCCTCGTAGCGAACCGACCGCTCGGCACCTGCCTCGAGGGCGATCGCGGCCTTGGCCTCGCTGGAAGTCGCGGCGATCACCCGAACGCCTCGCGCTGCCAGGAACTGGGTCAACATCCGGCCCACACCACCGGCAGCGGCCCAGACCAGCGCAGTGTCACCCGCCGCGACAGACCGCAGTGAGGTGTCAAGATAGTGCGCGGTGAGCCCCTGCGCGCATACCGCCGCCGCGTCCACCGGGTCGAGCCATTTCGGCACCGGGATCGCGTCGGCGGCGGGAACGTCCACATACTGTGCATGGCTGCCTTGAACAGCAGCCCAGGCCACCCGGGCACCCACCTGTGCCTCGGTGGTGTCGGCGCCGACCGCGATCACCTCGCCCGCTCCCTCCAGGCCAGTGCTGATCGGCGGAGCGGCACGTCCCGGGTATCCACTCCTGCGCTCGATGACGTCATGGAAGTTCAGGCCAGCTGCCATGACCTTCACCAGGAGGTGACCGGTCCGCGGCGTCGGCACCTCTTTGTCTTCCACGGCAAGGCATTCCGGCCCGCCATGGGCGTTGATCACGGCGGCGCGCATCTGGGCGACCGCAGGGCTTGGCACGGGTCAGTTGCCTCCGACGGTGGTGGCTTCGCCGGCCAGGTCGAACAACGGATAGTCGGGCATCCAGCGTACGTCGATGTGTTTCTCGCTCTCCCGCAGCCGCTCGATCGAGGTCGGCTTGTCGGGGTCCAGGAAATCGACGATGTGCTCGAACCCACCCGGCGCGATGATCCCGAACTGCTTGCTGTTCGGAGCCGCGAACGCCCATGCGTGGATCCAGTTACGCGGTAGCATCCCGAAGTCGCCGACCTTCAGGTCGCGCATGAACCGGGTACCGTTCTGGTCGTCGAGCCAAATCCGGATTACTCCTTCGAGCACGAAAACCATTTCGGTCGTGTGCCGATGAAAGTGCGGCATCGTCGGCTGCGACTCGTCCCCTGAGGACACCATCACCGAGACGTCGCCGTGCGTGTCAGCGGCACGGGCAAGCAACGTGCGCAAGCTGTTGTTGGCGGGAGAATGCTGCCCCTCACCCGCACCAAGAACGTATGCACCACCCAATCCGACCTCGTCCAATGAGACGTGTCCCGGGGGTGGCGTCCAGTCGCGGCTCATGGCATTCCTTTCGATGGGAACAGTTCTCGTCGCACTGCCCGGATCACCAGCAGCAGTGCGAGCGTAAGTTGCCTAGGACCGGGGACACCACAATGCGGTCCCGCCTGGCGGAATTACTGCCCTGCGGCGGACAGGCCACGCACACCACCGCCGTGAACGGCCGAATCGCTCAGGCTCGTGTGCCCACGCCGTAGGACGCGAGGTCGGCGCCGACGTCCACGCGCCCGCTGAATCCGTTCTGTGCCCAATGATGCCAGCGCCCGACGTTGATCACATCGGAGGCGAGATCGCCAATGTGGCTCAGTACGAGGTGACGGACGTTGGCTGCCTCCGCGATCGGCCCGACCTTCTGCACCTCGACGTGAGACTCGAGCATGTGGTTCTTCACCGCGCCAGATCCTGCCCATCCGACGATGTTGATGGCCTCGTGTACCAGCACGTCGGAGTGGTCGGCGAGGGTCACGATATTGTCGCTGTAGGTGGTGTCGCCGGAGAGCGTGATGGTGCCGTGATCGCTCTCGAACCGGTAGGCGAAAGACGGGAAGACCGGACCGTGTGGCACCAGAACGGCGCTGACGCGCACCCGGTCGTCCTCCATCACGACGAAGGGCTGCATCGTCGGCGCCCTGTTCTCGTAGTCTGCCGCGATATCCGGGAGCTCGATCTCACGGACCTCGGCGAGGCTGCGGGTCTCGCGGATGAGCGAGTCACGCATGAAGACATTCGTGCTGTACGCGAACGCCCCGGCGCAGTAGTCGGTGAGCCCGGTCAGGCCCGGGGTCGGGTCGGCGGGGTTGGTGGTCGGCGAGGTCCCGCCCCCGTACGTCGGCGGCAGGCCCCCGGCGGGTCCCGGCCCGAAGACCGGGATCGGACCGGTGAGCGTATCGCCCTGATTGGGCAGATAAACCCCGCCAAGAAGGAAGAAGTTGAAGTAGTCCGCCACGTGGTCGGCGTGCAGGTGCGTGACGAACATCGCGGTGAGGTCGCGGAACTGCAGGCCGGCGCGGGTGTACTGAGTCACCGCCGCTCGTCCGGCATCGACGAGGTAGTTCGCTCCGTCGACGACGACGACGCTGGCGATACCGGCCCGGTCGACATGCGGTGCCGGCCCGCCTCCCGTCCCAAGCAAGACAACGTACATGCCGGCGGAAGAGCCCGGCTTTGGCTGCTGGCGGGGCGCGGCCGAAGCGTCCGCGCTGGGCACGCTCGGCAACACCATCGCTCCGGCCAGTCCCAGGCCGGTGGCCAGCATCGCGCGCCGCGAGGGCTGACGGCTGGTCGCCCGGCTTTCGTCAGTTGAACTACACGAACCACACACTGCTACGACTCCCTTGTCCCATCGGCGTGTCCCGTCGTAAGACCGGCAAACCACCCCCGGCGTTAGTCATGCCGAAGAGCCTCGTTGATCTGTTCGAGGCGTCAACTCCGCGGATAGGGATCCCGGTCCAGGTTTGTCTGACGGCGTGGTGAGTGGATCTTTCTTCTGGTTCGGCGAGTCCCCCGACGGGGCCGCGACGAGTCCCGACTGTTCTGGCTCAGCCTGCGGCACGACAAGAGCAGCAAGCTGTCAACGGCACCGTAGACAACACCGTGGGTGCGGCGGATGTCACCAAATGGGTTCCGTCCAATGGGACTCCGGAGTCTCCTCAGACCTTGCACGCCGTTCTTCCGTGGCAACAGGCGGAACGACGTGCACCCTGAATACCCGGTGATTCTCGACGCGGCGTTGGCTCAGCTCCCGGCGACCGAAACGCGACCAGGTGCTGGTGCGAGGCCGATACCCGCGGCAACCGCGTCGGGAATCTCGCACCCACACCCCACCGCGATCAAAGCCGCCGACCCGGCGCGAGCCGGGACTCACGAAGGATCGGGGCTAGGGCGTGTCGCATGGATCTTGGTGTGTGGGTTTGGTAGACCGCCGAGGTGGATGAGGAACGTCTGAAGCGGCACGACCTGTCCGATGAGGAATGGCAACGGTTGGAGCCGTTGCTGCCCTCGACTGTGCCGCAGCGGG
>DATFHB010000092.1:0-42823 GCA_035248845.1 Amycolatopsis sp.
AGCGTGCCCAGAATCTGCACCCGCTTGATCGAATCGACACCCAGATCGGCTTCCAGATCCATCGACAGGTCCAGCATCTCCACCGGATAACCCGTCTTCTCCGACACAATCCCGACCAGCGCCGACTGGACACCCGCGGCGTCCACCCCGCTCGAAGCAGGGGCGACCGGAGCGGCAGCACCCGCGGTGCTGGCAAGGAAACCGACGATGTCGTTCAGCGTGCGGAGTTCCGCGACCTGCTCCGGCCCCACGGTCGGCACACCCTCGACGCGCTCACCGAGCGTGCCCAGAATCTGCACCCGCTTGATCGAATCGACACCCAGATCGGCTTCCAGATCCATCGACAGGTCCAGCATCTCCACCGGATAACCCGTCTTCTCCGACACAATCCCGACCAGCGCCGACTGGACCGCGCCGGCATCCAGCCCACCGGCGGCGGGCGCAGCAGGAGCGGCGGTGCCGTTCACCTGGGCGGGGCCTGCGGGCTCCGGCACGGCCGGCACGGGAGCCGGCACGGTCACCGCGGGGGCATGGCCGTTCGCCGAGTACGGCGCGGCACTTGCTCCGGCCCCGTCGATCTGGGGGGCCGCGTACCCGGAATCCGGTACCTGCCCGGCAAAACCGCCGGGGTGGAATCCGTTGGAACTCGGCGCGGAAACGGCCGGCGCACCGCCGTGCTCGAGGGTGGTGAGCGACGCGAGGATCTCGTTGACCCGGGTGTGCGCCTGCCCGATCGCCAGGCTCTGCTCCTTGATGGCGTCCACAGTGGAGTGCAGCTGCGCGTCCACCCCGCCGGTGCGCTGCGCTTCCCGCAGCACGGAGACCAGCCCTTCGGCGACCTCCAGTTGCCCCTCCGTGTAGCGGTTGTGCAGCGTGAGGTGCTGCTGTGCGACCGCGTCCATCCCAGGTCCATTGTGGACCGCGACGGCCGGCGCCACGGGCTGTGCACGCTGGGCGAGCGCCGCAGGTTCCGGCACGGCGAGGGCGGTGCTCCGGGGCTCCGGGACCGGTGCCGCGCCGTGGGCGACGGCGTGTTCCGGCTCGGGCGTGACGGTCGCGGGTGCGGCCGGCGCCGGGGTGCGGGCCGCGGCCGCGGCGGTGGCCGCCTCGTGCGCGGCGGCACCGGCCTCGGTGACGGCTTCCAGCATCGTCGGCTCCGCGATCCCGTCCGCGTACAGCTTCTTGCGCGAGTCGGGAACGTAGTCGCGGCCGGTGAGGCGGACGACCATGCCCTGCGGTTCCGGCTCGCTGTAGACCGCCGCGTCGTGGCGGTGCACGGCGGTGATGGGCGCGCCGAGCACGGCCAGGCGCAGTGCCGCCTTCTTCAGCGCGACGTCGCTGTCCCCGGTCGGGCCCTGGTCGGTGGCGATCGCGACGACGCCCTCGCCCAGGGTGCGCTGCACGAGCTGGGTCAGCACGGTCTTCGGTCCGAACTCGACGAACACGGTGCAGCCGTCTTCGTGCATCGCCCGGATCCCGCGGACGAACTCGACCGGCTTGAGCAGCTGGTCGGTCAGCACGCGGCGGTTCGTGGTCATCCGGGTGCCGTATTCGGCGCCCTCGGAGTTGGCGTACACCTTGGTCTTGGGCGCCCGCACGCTGACGCCCTTGACGGCCTCGCGGTAGGGCTCGACCGCGTGGGCCACGTAGCGCGTGTGGAACGCGCCGGCGACCGGCAGCTCCCGCGCGGTCAGCCCGCGCTCCCGGCAGGCGGCGACGAACTCGCCCACCGCCTGCGTCCCGCCGCCGACCACGACCTGGTCGGGCGCGTTGTGGTTGCAGACGCTCACATCCGGGTGTCCACCGAGAATCTCGGTGACCTGCTCGCGGTCGGCCTGCACCGCGGCCATCGTGCCGGGATCGGCGTCGCCGCCGTCGATCGCCATGGCGTCACCGCGCGCCTTGGCGAGGGTGAAGAAGTCGTCGTCGTCCAGCGAACCCGCCGCCCACAGCGCGGTCAGCTCGCCGAAGCTGTGCCCCATGAAGCCGGCACACTCGAGCCCGCGCTCGGCCAGGAACCGGTACTGCCCCGCCGAAAGCGCGGCGATCGCCGGCTGCGCGTAGTCGGTGCGCCGCAGGTCGGTCTCCTGGTGCTTGCGCACCTCGGGGTCGAACACCGGCGGCGGGAACACGACGTTCGCCAGCGGCCGGGCCGACTCCACGAACACGCCGTTGGCCTCGTCGAACGCGCCGGCGACGGTCGGGTTGTTCAGCACGGCGGTCAGGCCCATGTCGACGTACTGGCTGCCCTGCCCGGCGAACAGCGCACCGATCTTGAGGTCGGCCATCGCGCGGCTGCGGAAGAACACCCCCTTGGGGTGCGACCACTCGTCGGCGCCGTCGGCGCGCTCGAGCTCGGTCACCGCCAGCTCCCGAAGGCTTTCGCCCTCCTGCTCCGTCCGCGCCACGAACCCGACCCGGGCGTGCTCGGCCGGAATGCCGTTGTCCCCGTTGGGTTCCGCACCCGCGCGGAGCAGCTTCGCGAGCTCTCCCGCGTCGGCGGCGTGCCACAGCTGGACGCGCGCGGTGCGGTGCATGGTCCGCAGGTTGGCGCGGTCGGAGTCGACCTCCTCCAGCACGGCGTGGAAGTTCGTGCCGCCGAAGCCCATCGCCGACGCGGCGGCCCGGCGCAGCGGCCGCTGCGGGTCGCGGATCCACGGCCGCGTCCTGGTGTTGACGTAGAACGGCGAGGACTCGTCGATCGCCCGGTTCGGCTTGGTGACGCTGATCGTCGGCGGCAGCACCTTGTGGTGCAGCGACAGCGCGAGCTTGATCAGGCTGGCCGCGCCTGCCGCGCCCTTGGTGTGGCCGATCTGGGACTTCACACTGCCGATCGCCGCGTAGCCGGTCTCGTCGGTCGCTTCCTTGAGCACGTTGCCCAGCGCGGTGAGCTCGGTCTGGTCGCCCACCCGAGTACCGGTAGCATGCGCCTCGAACAGCTCCACCGACGACGGCGAGCAGTCCGCGTCCTGGTAGGCGCGCCGCAACGCCAACTGCTGGCCTTCGGCACGCGGCGCGTAGATGCTTTTGAACCGCCCGTCGCTCGAGGCCCCCATGCCACGGATGACCGCATACACCCGGTCGCCGTCGCGCTCCGCGTCGGACAGCCGCTTCAGCGCGAGCATGCCGACGCCCTCACCGACGAGGGTGCCGTCGGCGGAGTCGTCCAGCGGCTTGATGTAGCCGGACTTCGACAGCGCGCCGACCTTGCTGAAGCACATGTACCCGAAGATCGAGTTCTCGGTGTCGCAGCCACCGGTGATCATCATGTCGGACCGGCCGGACACCAGCTCACCGATCGCCATGTGCACCGCGGACAGCGAACTCGCGCACGCCGCGTCCACCGTGCAGTTCATCCCGCCGAGGTCGAGCCGGTTCGCGACACGGCCGGCGATCACGTTGCCGAGCAGGCCGGGGAACGAGTTCTCCTCCCACGGCGCGAACGCGGCCGCGTACTTCTCCGCGATCTGCTCGGCGTCGGCCTGGGTGAGTCCGCAGCTGCGGACGACCTCCTTGAGCACCGGGGTGGACAGCCGGGACGCCAGCGGGTGGGACAGCGTCGTCGGTCCGGCCACGCCCAGCACGACACCGGTGCGGTCGGGCCGGTACCAGTCGGCACCGGTCGCACCGGCGTCGGCGAGCACGTTGCGCGCCACCAGCAGGCTCAGCAGCTGCACGACGGTGGTGACCTCGAGCTGGTTCGGCGGCAGGCCGAACTCCGTCACGCTGAAGGGAACCTCCGGCACGAAACCGCCGCGCCGGCAGTATGTCTTGTCCGGCACGGTCGGGTCCGCGTCGTAGTAGTCGTCGACGTTCCAGTGCGTGGCAGGCACTTCCGAGGTGCAGTCCGCCGCATCGACGACGTTCTGCCAGAAGTCCCGGAAGTTCCGTGCCATCGGGAACAGGCCGGCAATGCCGACGATGGCGACCGGCGTGTCGGCGAGCCGCCGCGCGAGGGCCTTTTCATCGGTGGTCCGGAGGTGGTCGTTCACGTGCCTTCCCCTGGTGGTCGGTGTTCGAGATCAGGCTGGTTGGCGGACGCGCGTGGTCCGTACTTCGTCGATCAGGTCGGCCATCGCCGTGCCGATGACCTCGTGCCCCGCCGGGCTCGGGTGCATCCCGTCCGACCACATCACCGGATCCGCCGAGATGGGCGCATGCAGCAGGTCGAGGCACACGAGGTCGAATTCGTGGACGAGGCGTTCGAAGAACTCGTTGGCCTCGGCGAACCGGTCGCGCAGCACCGCGCGGGTGCGGTCGTCGAGGCCCGGCAGCCGGTCCGGGATATTCGGCCAGTTCGTGGTGAACACCAGTCGGCCCGGCCTGGCGATGCTGCTGTAGATGTGCCGGAGGTTGCGCTGGAAACGGTCGCGATCGTAGTCGGTGACGAGGTCGTTGCCACCGACGATCACGCCCATCAGCGGCGCGGGTCGCTCGAGTGCCTTGGGCAGTTGCTCGTTCACCACGTCCTGGGTGGTCGCGCCGAACGAGCCGAAGTTGAAGACGCGGCCGGAGATGCCGAGCACACCCGCCATCTCCGCGACGAACCCGGCGAAGGTGCCGTCCGCCCGGAGGGTGCCACCGCGGCCCTGCGCGAAGCTGTCACCGATCACAGTCAGGTCTACAGACATCTCCTGGCCCCTTTCGTTGCTAGGCGGGCGCCTGCGCGCCCAGCATCTTCCCGATCCGTTCCGGTGCGAAGAACTCCTCGCCGGTCATCCCGCCGCCGAGCATCGAGAAGAAGTCCTTGGCGTACTCGGGCTTTTCGCTCAGCGCGTGGAACACCGCGTTCAGCTGCGGGGTCAGCTCCAGCGACGAGATCGTGCAGGTGAACTCGAAGCCGGAATGCGACTTCTCGTCGCGCGTGGTCTGGTAGTCCGCGAGCGCCTCGCCCATCGGGCGCTCCTCGCTCAGTCCTTCGTGGACACGAGCGGCGAGCAGGTCCGCGTACTCGAACGCGTCGGAGATGCCGAGTCCGGTCAACGGGTCCTTGTGATAGCCCGCGTCACCGACCAGCGCCCAACCGTCCCCATAGGACTGACGGTAGTAGTTGTCCGGATAGCGCATCGGGTAGAACCGGTCCTCGCGAGCACCCTTCGTGGTGAGCTCCTCGGCGAACTCCGGCACGATGTCGCGCGCGATGCTGACGAAGTTGCCCTCGACGTCGGCGCGGAAGTCGGTGTATGCGTCGATCTTGCGCATGACCGCGACCAGCGTCTGGTCGTTGTGCGTGGGCCAGATACCGATCTGCTGGTTCTCGCCGATCCGGCTGTGGAACTGCGTCTCCAGGCCGCTGTAGTAGCTGTAGTAGATGAAGCATTCGGCCGGCACGTTCTTGTACATCTCCGCGTTCACCGCACCGGCGACGAAGGAGTTGCGGCCGTCGGCGCCGATCACGATGCGGGCGCGCTCCTCGCGGGGTTCCTCACCGGCCCGGCCGCCGACGATGCCGACGACGCGGCCGTCCTCGAAGATCAGATCCTTGACGGTGTAGCCCTCGCGCACTTCGGCACCGGCCGCGCGGGCGCCCTCGACGAGGATGGTGTCGAGCTCGGTCCGCCGCGGCGCGTAGGTCACGTCGATCCCGTCGATGGGATCGGCGAAGCCGGCAATCACGAGGCCCCGGTAGGAGACCGTCATGTGCTTGATCGCCGGCGCATTCGTGGCGACCAGCTTGTCCAGCAGGCCCCACTTGGCGAGTTTGGCCAGGCCGCGCTGCTGAATGTAATGCGTCGAAATCGTGTCGCTGGGGAACGTCGCTCGATCCACGACCAGCACGCGATGGCCCTGCTGGGCCAGCAACATCCCGACCGGCGAACCCGCGCATCGCGCGCCTACCACGATCGCGTCATACATCAGTGCGCCTCCTCGGCGAAGATGGATCAGGACTTGGGGGGACGCGGTCAGCGACGACCACAGCATCATTGAAGCCCAGCGGGGTGCCCGGCCGGATCAGGATATCTATTTTCGATCGGATCATTTACAGCGCTGATTACGAACGAGTACGCCGGAATATTAGGACGACGGTAATCAGGCCGAACACCGCGATTCAGGTGCCGTTCATCGCGGAGTACGCGGATCGTGCATTAATTGTACGCATGCCGACAGGAAATGGGCCTGCCCCTGGAATCGCCGCCGCACAGGCGCAACTGATGAAGCTGGCAGGCACCGCGGTGCCGGACTACGAGCAGATTCGCAAAACGGTCGATACGCTGGTGCCGTTCGTCAACCTCGCCGGCGTCCGACTCACCGAACTCGGCCCGACCTCCGCGGTGGCCGAGATTCCCGCCCGCGACGCCATGCTCAACCACGTGGGCACCGTGCACGCCGGTGCGCTGTTCCTGGCGGCCGAGGTCGCCTGCGCCGGCGCGTTTTCCGGCGCGGTGGCGCCCCGGCTCCAGCACGTGCGGACGTTCCTGCTCCGCGATACCCGCACCACCTTCTTCCGCCCGGCCCGCGGCCGGATCCGCGCGACCGGCACCGTCACGTCCCCGATGCTGCCCGCCGCCGTGCAGCGCGAAACGGAAGAACAGTTCGACATCACCGGCAAGGCCCTGCTGCACGACGACAGCGGCACCCTCGTCGCGAAGGTGGATCTGGACTACCTGTGCTGGCTCGCCGCGGCGTGATTTTCGCCGACCGTAACAAAAAACGAACAGAAGAAACGCCAGGGCGCCACTGCCCTGGCGTTTCTTGTGACCCGGCAGATCTTCGTTGGTCGCCGGGTCAGCTCTGGTAAAGGCCGCCAATAATGTCGGCGAAATCCTTTTCGATCGCGGCGCGGCGCAGCCGCAACGACGCCGTCATATGTCCCTTCTGGACGGAAAAGTCCTCGGGCAGGATCGCGAACCGGCGGATCGACTCGGCGCGCGACACCAGCTCGTTGGCGGCATCGACGGCGGCGGCGATCTCCTCGCGCAGCCGGGCGTCCTCGATCGGCACGCAGGCGCCGATGTCGATCCCGTGCCGCTCCGCCCAGCGCGGGAGGAACAGCGGGTCGAGCGTGATCAGCGCTGTTACGTAGGACCGGCCCTCCCCGACGACCATGCAGTTGCTCACCAGCGCGTGCAACCGCACCCGGTCCTCCAGCGGCGCGGGCGCGACGTTCTTCCCGCCGCTGGTGACGATGATTTCCTTCCGGCGGCCGGTGATGTAGAGGAACCCGTCGTCGTCGAGCCGGCCGAGGTCGCCGGTGGCGAGCCAGTCGGCGGCCGCCCCCGAACGGTCCGGCCAGTACCCCGGGAACACCTGCTCGCCGCGCACGAGGATCTCGCCGTCCGCCGCGATCGCGACCGCGCTGCCGGGCACCGGGCGACCGACGGCATTCGCCCGGTTGGCGCCGGGGGCGCTCATGCTGACCGTGGACGACGCCTCCGTCAGCCCGTACGCACCGATGATCTCCACCCCCAGCCCGGTGAACAAGTCCGCTGTGGACGGTTCCATCGACGCCCCGCCGGCGATCACGTGCTCCAGCCGCCCGCCCAGCATCGCGCGCAGCCGCTGGTAGATGTCGTCGAAGTCGGTGTGGCCGGTGTCGGTCTCGCCGCTGTGCCGCACCGCGTGCCCGTGCGCGATGGCCGCCGCTTCCGCCACCTCGTACCGTTCGCCGCCGAGCGCCTGCCGGGCGGCCTTCCGGATCTTCTCCAGCACGTACGGGACGCCGACCAGGAACGTCGGCCGGAACGACGGCAGTTCCCCGACCAGGTCGGCCGGGGAGGCGACCAGCCCGGTGCGCACCCCGGCCCACACGCACCCGAACTGCGTGACACGTCCGTACACGTGCGCGAGCGGAAGGAACAGCAACGTCGACGCGGGATCGTCCGGGGTGCGCCGGAAGACCTTGTCCAGCAGCTCGACGACGTTGGCCGCCGCCGCGAAGATGTTGCGGTGGGTCAGCATGCAGCCCTTGGGCAGACCGGTCGTGCCGCTGGTGTAGACGAGGGTGGCGATGTCGTCGGCGCGAACCGCGCGCCGGCGCTGCTCCGCGTCGGCGTCCGGCACGGCGCCGCCCAGCTCGACCAGCGCGTCGAACGACGGGCCGAGCAGCCAGCGCCGCCCCGGCGGCATGGCCTCCCCGGCGACCTCGCCGATCGCCTCGGCGTCCTCGGCCGTCTCGGCGAAACAGGCGCTGGGCCGCGAATCGGCGACGATGTGCCGCACCTGTTCCGCCGACGACGTCGGGTAGATCGGCACGGTCACCGCGCCCACGCTCAGCAGCGCGAAGTCCACGGCCGACCATTCGTAGCTCGTCCGGCCCAGGATCAGGACCCGGTCCCCTGCGGCGATCCCGGCCGCCAGCAGGCCCTTCGCCAGCCCGCGCACCAGCTCGGCGAACGCGCCGTACGTCACGTCCTGCCAGCCGTCCGCGCTCCTGCGGCTGAGTACGACATCCGAGGCGCGGGAAGCGGCCTTGTCGTAGACGACGTTGGCGAGGTTGTCGTCGTCGGCCATTTTCACCAACGAGGCAACGCGGTATTCCCGCACGCTACTCTCCAGCAGAGGTCGATGGGACGAAGGCGTCACCGCGAGGTCTGGGGCACCGGGACATAAGTCGAGCAGCGGGCGGGCAGGCGCACGCCGGCGGCGCGCAGCTGGGCCACCCGCGTCGCGAACGCGGCGCCGCGCATGATCTGCACGGCGATGTCGGCGACCTGCCGGTTCGCCGGCGCGGCGAGGTAGGTGCCCGCTACCCACTCGTTGAACCCGCCCATCGCGGGCCCGCACCAGATCTGGTAGTCCGCCAGGCGCTCGGGCACCGCGGCGATGCTCCAGCGCGACGCACGGCCGAGATACCAGCGGAAGATCAGCGCCATCTGCCGCTTCGGGTTGCCGTCGGCACGCTCGATCTGCTCCGGGTCCCGCTCGGTGAAGTACTGCACGCAGTCGGTCCAGACCTCGTCCAGGGACTTCTGGAAGATCCGCTGCTCCATCTCGGCCCGCTCGGCCGCCGGGATCGCGTCGACGCCGTCATAGGCACGGTAAGCGTCGTACAGCTTCCGTGCCCGGCCGGCGAACATGGTGCCCCGCTTGAGCACCTGGACGTCCACGCCCAGCTCGAACATGTCCGACGAGGGTGCCATCTCGACGTCGGCGACCCCGGCCGCGGCCAGCAGCCGCTTCGCCGCGTCGGACTGGTCGGCCTCCACCGAGGCCTGGTTGATCGACCCGGTGACCACATAGGACGCACCCATGGTGAACGCGGCCGCGGCGGCCGCCGGGGTGCCGATCCCGCCCGCACCACCGATTCGCACCTGCTGCGGGTAGCCGCACTCGCGGCGGATCCGGTCACGCAACGCGACCAGTGCCGGCAGTAGCACGACCAGCGAGCGGCGGTCCGTGTGGCCACCGGAGTCGGCCTCGCCGGTGATGTCGTCGGCCATCGGGACCATCGCGGCGAGCTCGGCCTGCTCGGCGGTGATCTCACCGGACTCACGCAGCGCGCGCACCAGACTCTCCGGCGCCGGGCGCAGGAATCGCTCGGCGACTTCGGCGCGCGAGACCTTGGCGATGATCCGGTTGTGGGCCAGGACGCGCCCGTCGGTTGCGCGCTCCAGGCCGGCCAGCCGGTAGCGCACGACGAACGGGGTCAGGTCCATGAAGGCGGACGCCTCGATGCACCGGGCCTCGTGGCGCAGGCAGGCGTCCACAATGGCCCGTTCGAGCGCGGGCTCGCTCGGGCTGTGGATCAGGTTGCAGGCGAAGGGCAGGCCGGGGGCTTCGCGGCGAATGGTCGCGAGCGCCTCATCGATCTTGGCGGGCACGACGGCGGCCGCGCCGAAGGACGCCAGGAACCCGGCGCGCGCCATCGCGACCACCAGGCGGGCCGACGCGATGCCGTTGGCCATCGCGCCGCTCGCGTAGGCGTACCGAACGCCGTGTGCGGCGCGGAATCCGGGGTCGCCGAGCGACTCGGGTCGCATCGCCGGCGCCGCGGCGAGCACCGCCGCCCGCCGGGCGGCGTCGGAGTCGGTGGTGACGGCGACACCGTGCTGGTCGCGCACCACGAAGATTGGAGTATCCAATGTGGACAGTACTTGGTAAATCGACGCCTCGTCCCTGGCGAGCGCAGGCGACGTGGTTGCGGTGGTCACGGTGCCCAATTCTTCGAGCACCGGTCGCCGGGGTCAACATCGTGCGCCGGGAACGCATTACCCGATTGACTTGCGTAATGGCGGAGCGGCGAACGGGGCCACCGCGTCGAGGCAGTCCAGGAACGAGTCCCGCAGCTGGTTGGTGTCGTTGTCCGCCCAGGCGGCGTAGAGGTCCACGATCGGCACCGGATCGTAGAGCTGGACCGGGACCACGCGGGCACCGCCGGCCACGGCGCCGGCGAGCATGGCACGGGACACCGACGCGAAACCCACCAGCGGTCTGGCCGTCACCAGCACCTCGGTCCCGCTGGGATCGTCCAGTTCGTGGGCCACATCGAGCCGGATCCCCGCCTGCTCTGCGGACCGCACGATGGCGTCGTACATCGCCGGGCACAGTTCCCGTTTGAACAGCACGCACGGCTGCCCGGCCAGCTCGGCAAAGGGCACCCCGGGGCGCCCGGCCCATTTGTGCTGGTGCCCGACGACCGCGGCCAGCGACAGCCGCAGCAGCCGCCGGTGCTGGAACTGGGCCGTGGCCGGGCGGCCGTAGACCAGCGCGACGTCCAGCGCACCGTCGGCCAGCGCGCGCAGCTGCGGCCCGGTGCGCTTCTCCTCGAGCAGCACCGTCACACCGGGAAAGTCCTCTTGCATTCTTTCCAGCGCTGCGGGCAGAACATGTTGGGCCGCAGGGAAGTTGAAGCCGACGTGGATCGTGCCGGTGCGCCCGGAGGCGGCCTCGCGCGCCGACTGGCGGGCCCGCTCGACGAGCAGGACGATCGCACGCGCCTCGGTCTCGAATGCCCGCCCCGCTCGTGTCAGCCGCACCTCGTGGGTGGTCCTGGCCACCAGCTCGACGCCGAGCGTGCGTTCCAGCCGTTGCAGTTGCTGGCTGAGCGAGGGCTGGGTGAGATGCACCTTGGCCGCGGCACGACCGAAATGCAGTTCGTCGGCGATCGCCAGGAAGGCCAGCACATGCCGGAATTCCATCCTCACCTCCACACCGGTGGTGAGGTCGATTCTCCGGCGCCAAGGCGAACGCACGATGAACCGCGCTGAGCAGCCAGGCGGCAGGTGGGCGTCACCTGCCCGGCTCGCGCTCCCTCGCGCGAGCCGGGATTTGCCAGTCGAGACTATTGCGGCGATTTGGCGTCGAGTATCCAGGACGTGACGGCGCGGGCCACGATGTCGCTGTCCTTGACCCAGGACGCGTGCCCGATGTGCTTCAGACCGGACGAGGAATCGATGTGCCAGCGTGTCAGTTTCGCCGAGGGCATCCGCTCGCACAGGAAACGCACGGTGGACTCGGGCCCGAGCGGGTCGCCGTCCAGCGAGATCGTCAGTACTGGCAGGGAAAGCTCGCGCAGCAGGCCGTCGTAGTCGCGGGTGCTGCCCCGCGGTCGGTACTGACCGGTGCGGGAGTGCCGCACCCAGTCGTGCATGACGCCCGCGGTCATCGGGCCGATCCCGCCGCCGCCGGGCCAGCGCCCGCGAAGCCGGCACACCAGTCCGACCACAAGTCCCCGGCCGAGCACCGCGAGCCGGCGCTCCGGCACGAACGAGCGCCAGTACACCGAACCGGTGCCGATGGTGGTCACGCTCGTGACGCGGTCCGGTTCGGCGGCCGAGTACAGCAGCGACAGCTGCCCGCCGAGGCTGTGTCCGAACAGGTGCACCGGCGCCAGCGGAAAGCGCTTCCCGAGCGCGTCGACCACGGCGGGCAGGTCCACCTCGATCAGCTCGCGGTAGCCGAAGTCGGGGCCGGCACCCAGCGCGGGCTTGCTGTCGCCCTGGGCGCGTAGGTCGACCAGGGCGGCCGAAGCGCCGGCCGCCTGCAACGCCGCGACCAGGGGAAGGTAGTACTTCGCCTTGATCGCCATCGCGGGTAGGATCAGCACGACCGGAGCGGCCGGGTCGGCATGCGGCAACACCCGCAGCGCGAGGCCCGCGCCGTCCGGGGTGGCTACGGTGCTGGACTCCAGCCCCTCGATCTCGAGCGCCATCGCCGCCCTACGCTTCCTCGACCAGGTTACAGACGTAATCCAGCTGGACCTTGCCGACCAGGACACCCGAGTCGTCGTACATCAGCGCGCGGCCGTCGAGGTCCACCCGCTGTGCGCCCTTCGCGTCCAGCACGGCCTGGACGTCACGCGGGTCGAGGGTGCCGACGGCACGGATCCGGCCGAGCGCGGGCTTGCGGAAGGAGATCCGCGCGTCACGCAGGACCAGCGAGCCCACCACGGACAGCCGCGACGCGATCGCGCCGACGAACGCGCAGGCGCCGGCGATGTCGGCGGCGAGGAACAGCGCGCCGGCGTGCACGGTGCGGAGGTGGTTGAGAATGTGCGGCTCGTCGGGAATCTCCACGACCGCGTTGTTCGGGCCCAGCTCGGTGACCTGGACGCCGGAGTGCGTGCCGAACGGAACCAGGTTGCTGACGATTCGCTGCAGCAGCGCGTAGTCGGGATTGTCCGGGTCGACCGCCGCGAACACCGCGCCGAATCCGGCCGGAGCCTTCAGGTCTGAAGTCATGGCCCCATTCCGCCAGAGTGTCGGCGGGATCCGTAGTTCTATTGCGAGATCCAATCGCCCGAATGCGTGGAACGCGCATTTCAGCGTACTTCCGGTGAACTCCAGGTAACCGAAGACCGCCAACCCATAATGAAGTCCGATCTCCCGATTGGGGCCCGCTGCGCATGCCCCCGACCGGCGTTCAACCGCGCTTACGATCATGGCGTCACGACCAAAGGCCGCGACCGGAGGCGGTTAACCGAAATGGCCGAAGAAGCTCTCCCGACCACGACCGGCCCGGAGCCGCGCCGGAAAGTCATCAGCAGCCCGTACCTGCATCGCTTGCAGCGCCGGCATTTCCTGCTCTTCGACGTCCTGCCGATCATCGGCACCGCGGCGGCATTGGCATTTCTCGCTGTCCGCCCGCTCGGTGTCACCGAAATCGTCCTGCTGTTTTCCATGTGGCTCCTGACCGGACTGGGTATCACGGTCGGCTACCACCGGCTTTTCACGCACCGCACCTTCAAGGCGACTCGGCCGGTCACGATCGCGCTCGCGATTCTCGGCTCCATGGCCGGGCAGGGCGCCGTGGTCTCGTGGGTCGCGCTGCACCGCCGGCACCACGAATACAGCGACCGGGAAGGTGACCCGCATTCGCCGAACCTCTCCGGCGGCGGTTTCACGGGACGGCTCAAGGGTCTCGCGCACTCCCACTTCCTGTGGATGCACCGGCACGAGTACCCGAACATCGTGCACTACGCGCCGGACCTGCTGAAGAACCGGCCGCTGGTGCGCGTGGCACGGCACTACTACACCTGGGTCGTGCTCGGGCTCGCGATCCCGGCCCTGATCGGTGGGCTCGTGTCGATGAGCTGGACCGGCGCGGTGAGCGGCCTGCTCTGGGGCGGCCTGGTGCGGATCTTCGTGCTCGAGCACATCGTGTGGGCGATCAACTCGGCGCTGCACGTGGTCGGCACCCGCCCCTACGACTCGCGCGAGAACAGCCGCAACGGGGCGATCTTCGCCCTGATCACCCTCGGCGAGGCGTGGCACAACAACCACCACGCGTTCCCCGAGTCGCCCTCGTTCGGGCTGGACTGGTACCGGCTCGACCCCGGGTACTGGCTCATCAAGCTGCTCGCCGTGTGCGGGCTGGCCACCGACCTCAAGCTGCCCGCCAAGGACCGCCGGGAAGCCAAGCGTGTCACCGATCACCCCGAATCCCTTCCCGCGGCGTCCTGATCCGACCGAAAGCAGGCAGACCGCGTAGCAGCGCGTAACCGGTGCTACGCAGGCCGGGCAGCCGTGACTGTGGTCGGATCAGGACCGAACAGCACAGTAAGGACGAGAAAGTGGACACGAGTAAAGAAGCGATCGCCCAGTGGTGCCAGGAGTACGTGTCCGGGCTGCTCGAGGTTCCGGTCGAGTCCGTCGATCCCGACGCGGACTTCGACCGGCTGGGCATCGACTCCGCGCTGGCCGTCTCGCTGCTGATGGAGGTCGAGGAGCGCTACGACGTCGACCTCTCCCCCGAGACGCTGTTCGAGAACCCGACCCTGAACGCGGTCGCCGCCTACCTCCACGAGCAGACCGAGCAGCGCGTGGCGCAGTGATGTCCACCGCGACCGAGGCCGCGGCCGCGGCGATCCGGCATCACTACGACGTCAGCAGCCGGTTCTTCCGGCTGTGGCTCGACGATTCGCTGACCTATTCGTGCGCGATGCGGGACAGCGACGACGAGGCGCTGGAGGTCGCGCAGGAGCGCAAACTCCGGTTCCATCTCGACGCGGTGCGCGCCGGGCAGGCCGGCAGCGTGCTCGACATCGGTTGCGGCTGGGGGTCGATCCTGCAACGGCTTTCCCGGCAGCACGAGGTAACCCGGGCCGTGGGCCTCACGCTCAGCGACGAGCAGGCCGCTTTCGTCGCCGCCCAGGCCTATCCCGGCGTCGAGGTGCGCGTGCAGAACTGGATGGAGTACGAACCCGGCGGGGTCTTCGACGGCATCATCTCCATCGGCGCGTTCGAGCACTTCGCCCGTCCCGACCAGTCCCCCGCCGAAAAAGTCCAGGTATACCGGGACTTCTTCACCCGCTGCCGGGACTGGCTGGCCCCGGACGGCGCCCTGTCGCTGCAGACGATCGCCTACGCCAACATGTCACGCGAGGACGCCAGCGGGTTCATGCAGCAGGAGATCTTCCCGGACGCGGACCTGCCGACGCTGGCCGAGATCAGCGGTGCCGCCGAGGGCGTCTTCGAACTCAAGCACATGCACAACGCGCGGCTCGACTACGCGTGGACCTGTGAGCAGTGGGCGCGGCGGCTGCGTGCCCGGCGCGCAGAAGCCGTCGACCTGGTCGGCCGGGATGTCGTCGCCCGGTACGAGCGCTATCTGAAGCTGTCCGCGCTCGGGTTCCGGATGGGCAAGATCTGCCTGTACCGGCTGGTGTTCCAGCCGTATCCGAAGGGGCATTTCGTGCGATGAGGGCCATCAGCCGGGTCCGGTTCAACCCGTTCGGCGCGGAGTTCCGCGCCGACCCGTACCCGATGTATGCGCAGCTGCGGGAAACCAAGCCGGTGACCCGGACGCTGGGCATGTGGGTACTCACCCGGCACGCCGACGTCGCGGCCGTGCTGCGCGACCGGACGTTCAGCGCCGGGCTGATCCCGCAGCTGGTGCGCAAGCAGGCGGGCCGCGTGTCCGGCGAGGACGTGGCCCGGATCGAACGGCTCGGCCGCAAGTCGCTGGTGTTCACCGACAATCCGGACCACGCGCGGCTGCGCGGCCTGGTGAACCGGGTGTTCACCGCGCACGCGGTCGCGACGCTGCGGCCGATGGTCGAGCGGATCGCCGGGGCGCTGGTGCGGCAGGCGGTCCGGGCCGGCGGCCTGGACGTGATCGCCGACCTCGCCGGACCGCTGCCGGTGACCGTGCTGTGCGAGTGGATGGCACTGCCGGACGCGCTGCGCGAGCGCGTGGGCCCGTGGACACACGATATTCGCTTCCTGCTCGAGCCCGGCCTGATGAAGGGCGACGACTTCACGCACGTGTGCGAGGTGGTCGAGTCCTTTGTGTCCGCTTTGGACGAGGTGGTGGCGGCCCGCCGCCGCGAACCCGGCGACGACCTCATCAGCCGGCTGCTCGCGACGGAGACCGCCGGGGGCGACCGGTTGAGCGACGAGGAACTCATCTTCGTCTGCATCATGTGCTTCGTCGCCGGCAACGAGACGACGAAGTCGTTGATCGGCAACGGGTTGCTCGCCCTGCTCCGTCATCCCGCGCAGGTGGCCCTGCTGCGCGAGAATCCGCAGCTGACCGGCGCCGCGGTGAGCGAGGCACTGCGCTACGACTGCCCGCTCCAGCTGACGAAGCGGCTCACCACGTGCGAGGTCGAGATCGGCGGCACGCTGATTCCCGAGGGCGCGCAGGTGCTGCTGTGCATGGGCGCCGCCAACCGCGACCCCGCGAAGTTCGAGCGGCCCGACGAGTTCGACCTCACGCGCGACGCGACCGGGCACCTCGCGTTCGGCCACGGAATGCACGGCTGCCTCGGCGGGATCCTGGCCGAGGTGCAGGCGCAGGCCGCCTTCGCGGCGCTGCTGCGGCAGACCGAAGAAATCCGGCTCGCGGCCGACGAGCTGGAGTACCAGGACCACAGCTTCATCGTGCGCGGACTACGCAGCCTGCCCGTGGCACTGGTGCCCGCGTGACGCGCGGCTGGCTGCGCCACGAACCGGCCTCGGGGGCCACGCATCTGGTGTGCCTGCCGCACGCCGGGGCCGGGGCCGCGTCGTTCACCCGGTGGCTGGGGCTGTTCCCGCCGGCCATCGCACCCGTCCGGGTCCAGCTGCCCGGCCGGGAGGACGCCGCCGCCCAGCCACCTTTGCGGCGGGTGCAGGACGCCGTCGACGGGTTGCTCCCGCAACTGGACGACCTGCTCCCCGTCGCGCTGTACGGGCACAGCATGGGCGCACTGGTCGCGTTCGAGCTGGCCCGCGCCATGGAGTCGGCGGGCAGCCCGCCGGTGCACCTGTTCGTTTCCGGGCGGCGCGCCCCGCAGTTGCCCGCGCGCCGGGCACCGATCCACCACCTGCCGGAACCCGAGTTCGCCGCCGCGCTGGCCGCGCTGCGCATGGGCGGCACACCGCAGGGCAGTGCGGCGTTCCGCCGCTACGCGCTTCCGTTGATCCAGGCCGATCTGGAACTGTCCGAAGAGTACGAGTACCGCCCGCGGCCGCGGCTGGCCTGCCCGGTCACCGCGTTCTACGGTACGGACGACCCAGTCGTCGACGCGGACCAGCTCGACGCGTGGCACGCGGTCACCACCGGCCCGTTCGCGATGCACACCTTCGCCGGTGACCACTTCTTCCACCAGCAGCACCGCGAGGCCATCGTCGCGACGATGACGAAGGCGCTGGAGTCCTGATGATGCTGCTTCCCGAGATCCTCGGCGGTCGCGCCGCCGATGCTCCGGACAAGCGCGCGTACGTCTTCCTCAACGAACTCGGTGCGGAGACCGCTGAGCTGACCTACGCCGCGCTCGATGCACGCGCCCGCACGGTGGCCGCGCACCTCGCCGAGCACTGCGCGCCCGGCGACCGCGCGCTGCTGGTGTTCCCACAGTGCCTGGACTTCATCGTCGCCTACTTCGGCTGCCTCTACGCCCAGGTGATCGCGGTGCCGGTGAACCCGCCGCGCCGCAACCGGGTGCAGGACGCCACCCGCGCCGTGATCGCCGACTGCGAGCCGGCCGCGGTGCTGACCGTGGGCTCGACCGCCGAACTGAAGTCCACTGTGGACGAGCTGTGCGGCCCGCTGCCGTGGCTCGCGGTGGACGAGCTGGCTGCCGCCGACTTCCGGCCGCTGACGGCGAGCCCGGAGGACCTGGCGTTCCTGCAGTACACGTCGGGTTCGACGGCGGCGCCGAAGGGCGTGATGGTCTCGCACGGGAACCTGGTGGCCAACCAGGAGATGATCCGGCACGGGTTCGGCCACGACGAGCAGTCCACTGTGGTCGGCTGGGCGCCGTTCTTCCATGACCAGGGCCTGATCGGCAACGTGCTGCAGCCGCTGTACGTGGGCGCGACAAGCATCCTGATGTCGCCGGCCGCGTTCATCCGGCGGCCGATGCTGTGGCTGTCGGCGATCTCCCGTTACCGCGCGCACACCAGCGGCGGCCCGAACTTCGCCTTCGACGCGTGCGTCACTCGCGCACACAAGGAGGGCACGGCCGGCCTCGACCTCGGCTCGTGGCGCGTCGCCTTCAACGGCGCCGAGCCCATCCGGCCCGAGACGCTGCGCCGGTTCAGCGAGACGTTCGGCCCGGTGGGGTTCCGCGAGGACGCCTGCTACCCGTGCTACGGGCTGGCGGAGGCGACCCTGATCGTGACGGGCAGCCGCAAGGGCCGCGGACCGGTGACCCGCACCGTCGACGTGGATGAGCTGGGGCACAAGCGGTTCGCCGTCGCCGAGGAAGGTCGCGCGCTCGCCGGGTCCGGCACCGTGCTGCCCGGCGAGGACGTCCGCATCGTCGATCCCGGGACGCGGCTGCCGTGCGGCGCCGGCGAGGTCGGCGAGATCTGGGTGGCCGGCGAGCATGTGGCGCGGGGCTACTGGAAGCGTCCCGACGCGACGGCCGAGACCTTCCAAGCCTGCTTCGCGGGCGAGACCGGGCCGGCCTACCTGCGTACCGGCGACCTGGGCGTGCTGGCCGACGGCGAGCTGTACGTGGTGGGGCGGATCAAGGACCTGATCATCATCCGGGGCCGGAACTACTATCCGCACGACATCGAGCAGACGGTCGAGTCGGCGCATCCGGCCCTGCGGCGCGGCGCGTCCGCCGCGTTCACCGTGCCCGCCGACGGTGGCGAAAAGCTGGTCGTGGTGGCGGAGATCAACCGCGACTACCGCAACGAGGCCGACCCGGCCGACGTCGCCGGGGCGGCCCGCGCGGCGGTGGTGGCCGAGCACGAGCAGGCGCTGGGCGGTCTGGTGCTGACGATGCCAGGGCGGCTGGCGAAGACCAGCAGCGGCAAGATCATGCGTGGCTGGGCCCGAGACCGGTATCTGGCCGGCGAATTCGTGCGCTGGGAAAGGAAGTAGCACCGATGGAAGCGCCGAACCCCGACTACGCGCAGATCGTGTCGAGCGTCCTGCTGACGATGCCGATCGTGAAGCATTACGGCTTCTCTCTCGGCCGGCTGGCCCCCGGACAGGCGGAGCTCATCCAGCCGCGTCGCGCGGAACTGACCCAGCACGACGGGTTGTTCGCCGGAGTCGTGCTCGGCGCGCTCGGGGACTTCGCGGCCGGCTCGGCCGCGGGCACGCTGCTGCCGGCCGGCTGGGTGAACATGACCATCGACTACACCGTCAAGATCATGGCCCCGGCGGGCGGCGACCAGGTCGTGGCGCGCGGCCGGGTGATCAACGCGGGCCGCACGACCAGCATCGCCGCGGCCGAGCTGTACTCCTGCGCCGACGGCGAGGAGACGCTCTGCGCCACCACGCTGGTGACCCTGCGCAACGTCAAACTTCCCAGGGGCTGAACCATGACCGGCACCGGATACGCCTTCGACATGTTCGCCGACGGGTACGCCGAAGACCCGTACCCGCACTACGCCGAACTGCGCGCCACGGCGCCGGTGCACGAGCACCCGCTCGGCTTCTGGCTGCTCGCCCGCTACGAGGACGTGGTGGCGCTGCAGAAGGCCGGCCACTCGGTCGACGAGCAGAACCTCACCAACCTGCCGAGCTGGAAGAGCGACTCCGGCAAGCTCGGCAAGGAGAACCGGATGATGCGCGGTCTGTCCCTTGTGGACCAGGACCCGCCCGACCACACACGGCTGCGCCGGCTGGTGACGAAGGTGTTCACCCGGCGCGCCGTCGAGGCGCTGCAGCCCCGGATCACCGAGTTGGTGGACGGTGCGCTGGACCGGATCGCCGCCGCGGGCACCGCCGACGTGATGTCCGAGCTGGCCTTTCCGATCCCGTTCACGGTGATCTCGGAGCTGCTCGGCATCCCGGTCGCCGAACAGGACCGGCTCCGGGAGCTCAGCGGGACGCTCGCGCTCGGGCTGGAACCGCTGCCGGATCCCGCATTGCAGGACAGGATTCGCGAGGCCAGCGGCGAGCTGACCGCCATGGTTGGCGAGCTGGCGAGGTGGAAGCGGACCAACCCCGGCGAGGACCTGTTCACCGCGCTCATCGCGGCCGAGCACAACGGCGACGTACTGAGCGAGGACGAGCTGATCGCGCAGATCGCGTTCCTCTACATCGCCGGGCACGAGACCACGGTGAACCTCGTCGGGAGCGGGATCCTCGCCCTGCTGCGCCATCCCGACCAGCTTCGCAAACTCGCCGCGGACCCGGGCCTGGCCGCCGGCGCCGTGGAGGAGCTGGTGCGCTACGACACGTCGGTGCACCTGATGCGCCGGATCACGGTCGAGCCGCTGGTTACCCGCGACGCCGAGATCCCGGCGGGCACCTGGGTCGTCGCCTGCCTCGCCGCCGCCAACCGGGACGAGGAGTTCTGGGGTGCCGATGCCGGCGAGCTGCGCCTGGACCGCCCGAACGCGCACCAGAACGTGTCCTTCGGTGCGGGGGTGCACCACTGCCTCGGCGCGGCGCTGGCACGGGTCGAGGCGCGGGTGGCGTTCTCCCGTTTCGCGCAGCGGTTCGCCGACCCCGCGCTCGACGGGATCGAGTGGAACGGCCGGATCAACGTACGCGGTCCCGCGAAACTCACCGTGACCGTCTAGCGAAGGGAACCAAGATGCCGACCTTCGTCCACGAGGGCGCCACGATCGCCTACACCGACACCGGCGCGCCGGCCGGGGCGCCCGATGCACCGGTCATCGTGTTCGGGCACGGTTTGCTCTTCGGCGGCTGGATGTTCCGCGCCCAGATCGAGGCGCTGCGCGACCGGTACCGCTGCGTCGCCATCGACTGGCGGGGGCAGGGCGACAGCCCGCGGGCGCGCGCGGGCTACGACATGGACACCCTGACCGCCGACGCGGTCGCGCTGATCCGGGCGCTCGGGGTGGCGCCCGCACACTGGGTGGGCCTGTCGATGGGCGGCTTCGTCGGGCAGCGGGTCGCGGCCCGGCACGGCGAGCTGCTGCGGTCGCTGACGCTGCTGGACACCAGCGCCCGCGCCGAGAACGGGGCGAAGACCGGCCAGAACAAGCTGCTGGCGTGGGCGCAGCAGGTGACCGGGATCAGGGCGGTGCTGGGCCAGGTGAAGCCGCAGATGTTCGGCCCGGCGTTCCTCGCCGACCCGGCGAGTACCGCGATCCTCGACGAGTGGGCGCGGCGGCTGACCCGGCTCGACCGCTCCGCGATCCGCCACGCGGTCTATGGGGTGACCGACCGCCTCCCAGTCGAGCAGGAGATCGCCGCCATCACCGTGCCGGCGCTCGTTGTCGTCGGAGCCCAGGACGCCGCCACCCCGCCGGCCGAGGCGGAGAGGATCGCGTCGCTGATCCCGGGCGCGGAGCTGCACATCGTGCCGGACTGCGGGCACATGAGCGCGATCGAACAGCCCGCCGCGATCACCGGCCTGCTGGAGAAGTTCCTCGCCGGCCAAGAAAGTCTCTAGGCCGACTGAGCCTCCACACGCATGAGGGTGGGTGCCTGGAAGGGGCCGACCTGCTCGAGGCAGTCGAGGAAGGCGGCCTGCAGGGGGCTCGGGTCGCTGTCGCGCCAGACGGCGTAGAGGTCGATGGTCGGTACCGGGTCGTACAGCGGAACCGGGACCGGCCGCGTGCCGCCGGGGCCGGTCCCGGGGAACACTCCACGCGAGGCCGATGCGAAGCCCACCAGGGGTTTGACCGCCACCAGGATCCCGGTGGCGACCGGGTCGTCGACCATGTGCGCGATGTTGAGCTGGATGCCCGAGCGCTCCGCGGCCGACAGGATCGCGTCGTACATCGCCGGACACTGCTCACGCCCGAACAGCACACACCGCTGCCGGGCGACCTCGGCGAACGGCACACCCGGCCGGCCGGCCCATTTGTGGCCGGGCCCGACGACGGCCACCATCGGCAGCTTCAGCAGGTGCCGGTACTGGAAATCGCTGGTGACGGGGTGCCCGTAGACCAGCGCGATGTCGATTTCGCCGTCGGCGAGCGCCTGCAACTGCGGCCCGGTGCGCTTCTCCTCGAGCTTCACGGTCACGTCGGGGTAGTCGGCGTGCATCTTGGCCAGTGTGGACGGCAGGATGTGCTGCGCTGCGGGGAAGTTGTAACCGACCCGGACCGTGCCGGTGCGACCGGCGGCGGCCTCCCGCGCCGAGTGGATGGCGCGCTCCACCTGGCCCATGATCGCGCGCGCCTCGACCTCGAACGCACGTCCCGCCGAGGTCAGGCGCACCTCGTGCGACGTCCTGGCCACCAGCTCGACGCCCAGGGTGCGCTCGAGCCGCTGCAACTGCTGGCTCAAGGATGGTTGCGTCAGATGCAGCCGTCCGGCGGCTCGGCCGAAGTGCAGCTCTTCGGCGATGGCAAGGAACGAGACGAGGTGCCTGAACTCCATGTGTTACCTCCGCGGGGCTGTTGTGGCCAAGCCTTGCCCATCGGGACGAACACCTGGTGAACCGTTCCTGCAGCCATCGCGACAACCGAATTAGGTGATGGTGCGGCAGGCAGTGACGAAAGTGATCAACTCACTGTAGCGGTCGCTCGGCGCGTCCACCGCCCGGTTGAGCACCTTGATGAGGTGCTCGTAGGCGTCGGTGTGGTCGTAGCGTGCCGCGTCGGCGATCTTGAGCGCCCACCGCCAGTAGCCGCGGATCGTGTCCGCGAGCGGCATCCGGAACTGCGCGATGACGTCCCGGATCGGGTCGAGCACCTCGTCGCCGTAAGCGCGGAGGTAGCCGGTCACGACGTCGGCCATGAAGGTGAAGTGGCGGGCCTCGTCGCGGGAAAGCCTGGTCAGGACCTCGGCCAGCACCGGGTCCGTGGCCACCGCGCGCAGCTGCTGGTAGTAGATCTGGGTGGCCTTCTCCTGCACCAGCGCGTAGGCGAAGAACTGGACGGGGTGGTCGTAGGGCAGGTCGAAGCCGCCCTGCCCCGGCGTGGTGAGGACCTCGCGCAGCGCCGCGTCGTCCCGCATCCCGGAGGCGACCTGGTAGCGGGCCAGCGCGCGGGCGTGGGTGTCCTCCTCCGCCGCCCAGCGGACCGTGAAGTGGTAGAGCTCACGGTTATGCCGGTACAGCTCCGGCTCCACCGAGGAGTCCACCGGGAAGTTCTCGGTGTAGATGGCGAAGTAGCCGGGCAGGTGGTCCTCGATGACGGTGATGAACTCGACGGCCGAGCGCTGCCCGTCGGTCAGCCGCCCGGCGTCGGCGCTCGGCCAGTCCATCGCGGTCTCCACGTGCCACTCCCGCGCCTGCGCGGCGCCCGCGAAGTAGCGTGACACGGCCTCAGCCATGTCCTGGGTCGGCAGCACCTTCATGGACGCTCCTCAGTTCGGGCGAACGCGTGGCCGAATGTGAAACTCAGCCCGGACGGCAGACGACTACCGCGTTTTCGAGCAGACCAGGGCGTAGTGCTTGGTGGTGTATCCCCAGCCGGCGTTGGCGATCTCGAGGTAGTGCCGCAGGTCCGCGGTCTGCGGGGTCTGGGGCAGGGCGTCGAGGTTGGCGATCCAGCAGTCGATGGTGCGCCGGTAGTCGTCGGTGAGGTCGTGCACCGCGCGGATCGACAGGCCTGCCGACTCGGCACCGGCCACCAGCTCCGACAGCGGTCGCAGGTCACCGTTGCCGAAGATGCTGTTGCGCACGAACTCCGTGCCCGGCCGCTCGTCGCACGCGATGCGCATCGCCGTGCTGCGGAAGCAGCTTTCCGACAGGTACAGCATCCCCCCGCGCCGCAGCGCGCGGCGGATCTTGGCGAACACGCCCGCCAGGTCGTGCATGTGCACGACCGAGCCCAGCAGGGTCACCGCGTCGTAGGCCTTCTCCTCGGGTTCGTACGTCTCGAACGACGCGACCTCCGTCCGTACGAGCTGCCGCAGGCCCAGCTCGGCGACACGTTCGGCGATGTAGTCGTGCTGCCGGCCGGCCGGGCTGATGCCCGTGGTCCGGCAGCCGTACTCCTGCGCCATGAACAGCACCAGCGAGCCCCAGCCGCAGCCCACGTCGAGCACCCGCTCGCCGCCGAGCAGCCGCAGCTGCCCGGCGACGAAGGACAGCTTGCGTCGCTGGGCCTGCTCCAGGGTGGTGGTGTCGGCGTCGAACAGCCCGGACGAGTACTTGCGCAGCGGGTCGAGGAACCGCGCGAAGATCTCCGGGTCGAGGTCGTAGTGCTGGTTGGTGGCGGCGGTCATCCCTGTTCCTTGGCAACGGCTTGGTCGACGACGGCGACGACCTCGGCGAGTGTGGTCAGCCCGAAGATCTGGTCGTCCTCGAGCTCGATCCCGTAGGCCTGCTCGATCTTGGCGATCATCCGGAGCACCTTGATCGAGTCCGCGCCCTCCACGGAACGGAGGTCGGTGTCGGGACGCAGGGTGTCGGCGTTGCAGCCGAGCTCGGCGGCGACGATCTCGGTCACGGTGGTGGATACGGCCAGAGTCATGCGGACGTCCTTTCCTGGGGCTTGTACGTGGCGGTGGCGGTGCCGACGACGGCACCCCCGGAGTCGAGGATCTCGGAGCTGGTCTGAACCAGTTCGGCGCCGAAGCTCGCGCGGGCGACACAGCGATAGGGCTCACCGACGCGCACGACGCCGACGTAGCGCGAGCGCATCGAGGTGGTCAGCGCCGGCACCCCCAGGTGCATCACCACGAGGTTGCCCATCGTCTCGTCACAGATGACGGCGAGGATCCCGCCGTGCACCACGCCGGGATAGGACTCGTAGTGCTTGTCGAGCGTGAAGTCGGCACTGAGCTGGTCACCGTCCTGGCTGAACGACAGCTGCAGCCCCACCGGGTTGGCCGGTGAGCAGCCGAAGCAGTGGTGCTCCACGCGCTCGGCCCAGGGCTGCGCCAGGCTCACCGTCGCACCGCGTTGACCGCTCATGCGAGCGCTTTCGCCAGCGCGCGGCGCACCGCGCCGTTCGACGAGAGGTCGAGGCCGGTCAGCGAGCCGAAGGCGCTGCGGATCTTGCCCTGCAGCTCATCCAGCTCACCGCCGGCGGCGATGGTGTCGAGGAACAGCTCGAAGCCGGTGTCGATGGTCTCGGTCTCGGCCAGCTCGTCCAGCCCGGACTTGAACACGCCCACCGGGTGCTTGATCTTCTCGTCGGCGGTGTAGAAGTACACCGTCTCCAGCACGGAAGCGAGTTCCTCCGGGTGTTTCTCCAGCCGCTTGGCCGCGAAGTGCCGGAACTCGCGGGCGTGCCCGGCCTCGTCGCGGCTGGCCCGCAGCAGCAGGTCCTTCAGGACCGGCTCCGCCACCCACGCCGACACCGCGCGGTAGACGTGGTTGACGGTCAGCTCGGAGACGATGTTGGTGGCCAGCGTGGCCGAGGGGGTCGTGCCAGGATCGTAGGGCACCCGCATCGCCTCGACCGCGCGCCGGTCCACCGTCTCCCCGACGGCCTGCAGCCAGGAGGTGAACGCGTAGTGGTGCTGGACCTCCTGGTAGCCCCAGATCACCGCGAACGCCGAGAAGTCGTAGTCGTCGGCGAACTCGTTGAGGAAGCCATGCACCGCGGCGATCACGTTGGACTCGCCCATCACCGCGCTCTTGACGAGCGTGACGTACTCGGGCTTGACGAGGCTGCGGTCGATCTCGTCCAGCGGCAACGTGGCGAGCCGCCAGTGGCCGCGGTCGTAGTGCCGGAAGACGTCGAGGCTGTGCATCTGCTCCATCGACGGCGCCAGGTCTTCTCCGGTAGCTACCAAGTCGTCGCTCACGACGCCTCCTCCATCCTGCGGGACACCCGCACCCGGTCGGCTCACGCGAGCGACGCTGCGCCGATTTTCGCTCACGACGCCTCCTCCAACTTGCGGTAACGCTCCCGCATGCCCAGCCGCTGGAGCTTTCCGCTTGTGGTTCTGGGAATGGTCCGGGCCGGCACGAGCTTGACCACCACAGTGGACAGTCCCAGCTCGGCGGTGCACCGCGCGCTGATCTCAGCCTCGAGCCGCTGCCGCTCGGCCGGGTCCCGGCGAACGGTCTCGGCGCACAACACGATCCGCTCGTCGTCGACGAACGCGACGCACCGTCGTTTGTAGACACCGACGACGTCCTGGGCGACCGTCTCGACATCGAGCGGGTAGATGTTCTCGCCGCGCACGGTGATCATCTCTTTGCTGCGCCCGGTGAAGAACAGCTCGCCGTCGCGCAGGTAGCCGAGGTCACCGGTGCACAGCCAGCCGTCGTCGGTGAACGGGCCCTCGGCCTGCCCGAGGTAGCCACTGGTCACCGCCGCGCCGGTCAGCTCGATCTCACCGACCTCGCCGTCCGGCGCGCCGCCCGCGATCCGCACGCGCATGCTCGGCACCTCGCGGCCGAGGCCGACAACGCCGCGCGCGCCGGGGCCTTCGGCCGCGGGCACGGCCTTCCCGGTGGCGGCGAGCACGGCGCGATCCACCCACTCGAAGACCGGCGGCCGCTCCAGCGGCGGCAGCGTGGCGACCAGGGTGGCCTCGGCCATGCCGAACGCCGGTGTCATCGCCTCCGGCCGGAAACCCGCGCGGCCGAAGCGCTCCAGGAACGCGCGCACCGAATGCACCGAGATCGACTCGGCGCCGTTGAACGCGACGCGCCAGTGCGCCATGTCCAGCTCCCGGTCGTCGGGCACCGCGGTCAGCAGGTAGTCGTAGCCGAAGTTGGGCATCGCGCAGATGGTCGCGCCGGTGGCGAGGAACTCGGTCAGCCACGCGGCAGGGCTCTTCACGAAGGTGATCGGAGACCACACGTTGACCGGGATCCCGGTGAACAGACCGGTCAGCGTGCCGAACAGCCCCATGTCGTGGAACAGCGGCAGCCAGCTGCCCCACGCGTCGGCCTCGCCGAGCCGGATCGCCTCGGTGATGGACTCGGCGCAGGAGAGCACGTTCGAGTGGGTCAGCACCACGCCCTTCGGGTCGGCGGTGCTGCCCGAGGTGAACTGGAGGATCGCGGTGTCGTCGCGCTTGCTGCCCGGCAACGGCGCGAGATCGTGCCCGACCGCTTCGGTGGCGTCGAGCACGGTCAGGCTGCTCAGGTGCTCCGTCACCGCGTTCAGCTTCGGGCTGGCCACGAGATGGGTCACCTTCGCAGTGTCCATAATGGACATCATGCGTCGCGCGTAGCTCTCCAGATCCCGCATGCCCATCGGCAGCGGCAGCGGGCACGCCGTGGCACCGATCCGCCCGGCTGCGAGCACGCCCTGCAGGAACGCGGCCGAGTTGGGGCTCAGCACGCCGACCACGTCGCCCTCCCCCGCGCCCGCGGCCAGCAGCGCGGCGGCCATCCGCTCGGAGGTCTCGGCCAGCTCGCGGTAGGTGAGCCGCTCACCCTCGCTGGGAAAGGAGACGATCTGGTCCGGGTTGCGGGCGGCGGCCGCGTCGAAACGCTCGGGAATCGTCATGGCGTCATTTCCCTCCCTTGCGCAGCACCCGCGCCACGATGGCGGGTTCGAGCAGCGCGGTCGCCGGAATGGTCAGGTTCGCCACCCGCATGAACGTCCTGGCGACGAGCGGGTCGTGGTGCGCGGCGACCTGGGCGCGAGCCGAGTAGGCGCTGATGATCCGCGACCGCAGCGAACGCGGGCCCTCGACGCCCGGGTAGCGCAGGTCCGAGCCGGTGGACATGGCCCACGCGATGTCGACCACTTCGGCGGCACGGCGGTAGAAGCGGACAGGATCGGGATGGGGCAGGCAGTCGCGCAGTGCCAGCACCTGCTGTGCGGCGACGGTCATTCCCTGCGCGTACAACGGGTTGAAGCTGCACACCGCGTCACCGATGGCCAGAAACCCTTGTGGCGGGGCGGAAATCTTCTCGTAACGGCGCCGCAACGAGCCGCGGAAGCGGTGCGGCACCGGGTCGTCGAGCGGTTCGGCGTCCCGGACGATCGAGTGCACGTCGGACACCGGCAGCGTTGCGGCGAACCGCTCGAACTCCTCGTGCCCGGTCGGCGGATGATCGCCCAGCATCCCGGCGAGGGTGACGTGCCAGCGGTCGCCTTCCAGCGTGATCGCGCCACCGCCGCGGAACCCGGGCATGGTGGACACCACCACCCCCAGGTCACCGTCGAGGTGCTCGGGCTTGCGCCGGTAGGTGCGCGAGGAGTAGCCGAGGTCGACCTCGATGATGTCCGCCTCCGGTCGCGCGTGCCCCAGCTCCGCGAGCCAGTCCGGGGCGCGCGATCCCCGCCCGGTCGCGTCCACCACGAGATCGGCAGGCAGCTCCGTCCCGCCCGCGAGGCGCACACCCGTGATCCTCGGGCCGCCGAGCAGTCCGGCGGCGGCCTGCTCGGCGAGCAGTTCGACACCCGGCAGCGCGAGCGTGCGCTCCCGGATCCCGTGTTCCAGCAGTGGCCGGCTCGCCAGCAACGTGGTCAGCCCGGTGTCGGTCGGGTACACGCGCAGACCCGAGAGATACCAACGGGACTTACGCAGCACTTCGGTGGTGGGTGCGCCCTGCGCGGTCAGTTCCTCGGTCATGCCGGGGTAGAGCGTTTCGATGATCTGCCGGCCGCGCTCCATCAGTCCGTGCAGGTGCCGGGCCTGCGGCACACCACGACGGGGGGCGGCGCCGGCGAGCGTGTCGCGCTCGACGATGAGCACGCGGTCGAACGCCTCGGACAGGACACGGGCGGAGAGCAGTCCGGCAATGCTCGCACCGAGCACGACTGCCTGACGCATCAGACCTCACCTCCAGGGATCCGCCATCAATGTCCGGCAGTGATCGAGGCGCACGCAACGCAATGCGGGCAGCACCTATCGACCCATTGGCATCCCGGTTGCATTCCGAATTGGTCAGCGCTCATTCAGCGTCCGTTCACAAACGTC
Organism: Amycolatopsis sp.; assembly: GCA_035248845.1. GTDB lineage: Bacteria > Actinomycetota > Actinomycetes > Mycobacteriales > Pseudonocardiaceae > Amycolatopsis_E. The sequence goes on from DATFHB010000092.1 coordinate 28,537, forward strand.
CAGCAAGGTGCCCAGTGGCAGCAGCCGCAACCGAGGGAGATGACTCCACTGTGGACACTTCGGCGGACACCGCGACGGTGGATACCGCGATGGCGGAACTGTTCCTGCCCACCCATCGCGCCGATCCGTACACGCCCTGCCGCGTGCTACGCGAGGCCGGGCCGGTGCACCGCACCCCGATCGGCCTGCACTTGCTGACCCGCTACGCGGACTGCGCCGCGGTGTTGCAGAGCAACGCGTGGAGCCACGCCGAGGAGGCCGGTCAGCTGCACCCGAGCATCTCGGCGGACGACGCCGCCGAGGAAATGCCGACGTCCTTTCTCTGGATGGACCCGCCCGACCACACGCGGCTGCGCAAGCTGGTGTCGAAGGCGTTCACCCCGCGCACCGTCGCACGCCTGCGCCCGCGTATCGAACAGCTGTGCACCCAGCTGGTCGACGAGGCGCTGGAACGGCGCGAGTTCGATCTCATCGACGTGCTGGCCTATCCCCTGCCGCTGACCATCGTGTGCGAACTCATCGGTGTCCCGGCGGTCGACCACGCCCGGGTACAGAAGTGGTCGCAGGACCTCGCCCGCGGCTTCGACCCGGACATCCTGATGACCCCGGAGGCGCACGACGCGCGCAGCACCGCGTCGCGCGAGTTCATGGCCTACTTCCGCGCGCTGATCGACGAGCGCCGGGCGGAGCCGCAGGACGACCTGCTCAGCGCGCTCGCCGCGGTCGAGGACGCCGGTGACGTGCTGACCGAGCTGGAGCTGCTCACCACGTGCGTCACCACGCTGGTGGCCGGACACGAGACGACCGTGAACCTGGTCGGCAGCGGCCTGCTCGCGCTGATCCGCAACCCCGGCGAGTTCGAACGGCTGCGCGCGCACCCCGAGTTCGTCCCGAGCGCCGTCGACGAGCTGCTGCGCTACGAGCCGCCCGTGCAGATCACCACGCGCTCGGCGAAGGAACCGATCACACTGGGCGGGCACGAGTTCCAGCCCGGCGACGGCGTCGTGGTGCTGATCAACTCCGCGAACCGCGATCCCGAGGTCTACGCCGACCCGGAAACCCTCGACGTGGCCCGGTTCCACGACCGGGATTCCCCGCCGCCGCGGCACCTCGGTTTCAGCCTCGGCATCCACTACTGCCTCGGCGCGCCGCTGGCGATGCTCGAGATGGAGGTGCTGCTGCACGAGATCCTGGGCCGGGTCAGGACGATGCAGCTGACCGGCGAGGACCTCGTCTACAAGCAGAACCTCATCGTGCGCGGGCTCGCGCGGATGGCCGTCCGGTTCGAGCCGCTGACGTGATCGACGTATTCGACCCCGCACTGCGGGCCAACCCGTTCGACGTGTACCGGAAGCTGCGCGAAGCGGGACGCCTGCATCCGACCGAGATGGGGATCTACCTCGTCCCGGGCTACGCCGACTGCTCCGACATCCTCGTCGACCCGGCCTTCGGCCACGGCTACACCGCGGGCATCAACCCGTTCCGTCCCGGCGCGGACCCCGGCCAGTTGCCGGGTTCGTTCCTGCTGCTCGACCCGCCCGAGCACGGCCGGTTGCGGTCGCTGGTCACCAGGGCGTTCACGATGCGCGCGGTCGAGGCGCTGCGACCGCAGGTCACGCGCCTGGTCGACGACCTGCTGGACGTCGCGCTCGACGCCGGCGAGGTGGATCTGGTGCAGGCGCTGGCGTACCCGGTGCCGCTGACCACGATCTGCACCCTGCTCGGCGTGCCGGTCGCCGACCTCGACCAGTTCGGCGAATGGACGCACGCGGTCAGCCGCGGCCTCGACCCCGACCCGGTGCTCAGTGCGGAGGAGAAGGCCGCGCGAGCGAGCGCCGTCGCCAGCTTCGCCACGTACTTCACGGACCTGATCGCCGAGCGGCGGAAGCGGCCGGGCGAGGACCTGCTCAGCGGGCTCGTCGACGTCGGGCTGACCACGAAGGAGATCGTCGACATCGGGGTCCTGCTGCTGGTCGCCGGGCACGAGACGACGATGAACCTGATCTCCGGCGCGGTCCGCGCACTCCACCGCCACCCCGAGCAGATCCCCGTGCTGCTGGCCAACCCCGAGGCCGCGGTGGAGGAGTTCCTGCGCTACGACACGCCGGTCCCGTTCCCGACGCGGGTGGCGTTGCGGGACGTGGAGTTCGCCGGTCAGCAGCTGCCGCGCGGCACCGGGGTGATCCTGCTGATCGGCTCGGCGAACCGGGACCCGGCCGCGTTCGACCAGCCCGAGCGACTCGACCTGACCCGGTTCGCGAGCGGGAACGCCCGCCAGATGGCGTTCAGCCACGGCCCGCACTTCTGCCTCGGCGCGCCGCTCGCGCGGCTGGAGAGCGCGATCACGCTGCACAGCCTGTGCGCGCGGACCGAGTTCCGCGTGCTCACCGAGGAACCCGAGTACCGGCCCAGCATCTCGATGCGCGGCCTGGCCACCCTGCCCGTCGCACTCCGGAGGAAAGCATGACCGTGGCGAAGCGGATCGAAGAGCTGCGCACCCTGCTGGACCGGGGGCTCACCGAAGGCATCGGCGTGGGGCACTCGCTGGGCGTGCTGTGCGCCGAGCTGGACAAGGGCCGCACGGTGTACACGATGAAACCAGGCCACGCGCAGGCCAACGCGATGCTCACCGTGCACGGCGGTGTGCTGTCGACGCTGATGGACACCGCGATGGGCAGCGCCATCTTCACCGAACTCCCCGACGCCACCGCGTACACCACCCTTGAGCTGAAGGTGAACTTCATCCGGGGCGTCGCCCTCGACGACGGCGAGCTGCGCTGCGAGGCCACCACCGTCCACGTGGGACGCCGCACCGCGACCGCCGAAGCCAGGATCCACAACGCCGACGGCAAACTCGTCGCCCACGGCACCTGCACCTGCCTGGTCCAGCCCTACTAACCCGCGAGTTGAGGCTTCCGCGCCCGCGAGTCTCACGTTCCCAGCGTGCGAGTCGCACGTTCCCGTCGCCCGAGTCGCGCACAGATACCCCCAGGGGGTAGTTGCGTGAGCCGGCCTGCGGGGTTATGGTCGGCCCTGTCAATACCCAACGGGGGTATTGAGAGGAGCGGATCATGCTCGTCCTGCCGAACCGGCCGCAGCACACCGCCACCTGGGGCGCCGCCGCCCGCGCGACCCTGCACTGCCTCACCGGGTGCGCGATCGGCGAGGTGCTGGGCATGGTCATCGGCACCGCGCTCGGCCTCGGCAATGGCCTCACGGTGGTCATCTCCGTCGCACTGGCCTTCGTGTTCGGCTACGCACTGACGATGCGCGGCGTACTGCGGGCCGGCCTCGCCTTCCGGGCCGCGCTGGAAGTCGCGTTCGCCGCCGACACGATGTCCATCGCGGTGATGGAGATTGTCGACAACGTCGTCATCGTCACCATCCCCGGGGCGATGGACGCCAGCCTGACGCAGGCGCTGTTCTGGCTGTCGCTCGCACTGTCGCTGGTCATCGCGTGCACGCTCACCACGCCGGTCAACAAGTGGATGATCGCGCGCGGAAAAGGGCACGCCGCCGTCCATCATTTTCACCATTCCTGACGGGGTTGTCGCTCTTTTTCCGACCCGGGGGAAACCCTGATATTTCCCCTGAATCAGGACTTCCGACCCGTGCTACACCCCTATGCAGGGGCTAGGTTCGTCGCGCGAAGGGGTTTCCGGATACAGGGGCGGAAAATGAATGCTTTGATGAACGGCGTGGGCACGCTGGCCAGGCTGCCCGCCGGCAAGATAGGAAAATGGGTCGTCGTGGTGATCTGGGCGGGCGTGCTGTTCGCGCTCGCCCCACTGGGCGGCAAGCTCAGCCAGGTCGAGGACAACCAGGCGTCGTCGTGGCTGCCTGCCAGCGCGGAATCGACGAAGGTGCTGCAGATCACCGAGCAGTTCCGGTCCAGCAACCAGATCCCGGCGGTCATCGTCTACACCAAGGACAGCGGCATCACGGCCGCCGACTTGTCCACAATAGACGGTGACGTGCAGCAGATCCGCGGCATCGCGGGTGTCACGCCGCAGATCGCCGGGCCCATCGTGTCCGGCGAACAGCCACCGCGCGCGGCGCAGGTCATTGTGCCCATCGACGTCGGGAAGGACGGCTGGGACAAGCTGTCCGGCATCGTCGACAAGATGCGGAGCGTGACCGCCCACGACGGGATGGCCGTGCACGTCACCGGCCCGGCGGGCACGGGTGCCGACAGCGCCGAAGCCTTCGGCGGCATCGACGGCACGCTGCTGTTCGCCGCGCTCGGCGTCGTGATCGTGATGCTGCTGCTCACCTACCGCAGCCCCGTGCTGTGGGTGCTGCCCGTGCTGGCCGCGGGCAGCGCGCTGATGGCCGCGCAGGGCGTCATCTACCTGATGGCGAAGTACGCGGGCCTGACCGTCAACGGGCAGAGCGCGGGGATCCTGACCGTGCTCGTGTTCGGCGCCGGCACCGACTACGCGTTGCTTCTGGTCGCACGACATCGGGAGGAACTGCGCAGGCACGCCGACCGGCACGAGGCCATGGCGTTCTCGCTGCACCGCGCCGGCCCCGCGATCTGGGCGAGCGCGGCCACGGTGATCGCCGGCATGCTGTGCCTGCTCTTCGCCGACCTCAACTCGACCGCGGGCCTCGGCCCGGTCGCGGCCATCGGCATCGGCGTCGCACTGCTGGCCATGGTGACCCTGCTGCCGGCGCTGCTGGCGATCTTCGGCCGCTGGGTGTTCTGGCCGGTGCGACCGTCGTTCGGGTCGGAAAGCCACGTCGAACGCACCGTGTGGGCACGCGTCGGCGCCAGGATCGCCCGCAAGCCGCGCCTGACCTGGGCGGTGACGGCGATCGTGCTGGGCATCCTCGCGCTCGGCACGCTGAACCTCAAGGCGGGCGGGCTCACCAACGCGGCGTCCTTCACCAGCACGCCGGACTCCGTGGTCGGCGAACAGGTGCTCGCGCAGCACTTCCCGGCCGGGGCGGGCCAGCCGATCCAGGTCGTCGCCGACGCCGGCCACGCGCCGGGCGTGCGCACGGCCTTCGCGGGGGTGCCGGGCGTGTCGACGGTGACCGAACCGGTCGTCCGCGGCCAGTACGCCTACCTCGAGGGCACCACACAGGCCCCGCCGGACAGCACCGCCGGCATCGCGACCCTGGAACGGGTACGCGAGGCCGTGCACGCGGTGCCGGGGGCGAACGCGCTGGCCGGCGGCCAGTCGGCGATCATGCACGACACCAGCGTCGCCAACACCCACGACCGGAACCTGATCATCCCGATCGTGCTGATCGTGGTGTTCGCGATCCTCGCGTTGCTGCTGCGGGCGCTGGTGGCGCCGGTGATCCTCGTCGCGACGGTGGTGCTGTCGTTCCTGGCGACGCTGGGCATCAGCGGGTTCTTCTTCAACCACGTGTTCCACTTCGCGGGCGCGGACGCGTCGTTCCCGCTGTTCGTGTTCGTGTTCCTGGTCGCACTGGGCATCGACTACAACATCTTCCTGATGACCCGGGTGCACGAGGAAGCGAAACAGCACGGGACGCGGCGGGGTGCGCTGACCGGACTGGCCGCGACCGGTGGCGTGATCACCTCGGCGGGGCTGGTGCTGGCGGGCACGTTCGCGGTGCTCGGCACGCTGCCGCTGACATTCCTCGCCGAACTCGGGTTCGCGGTGGCGGTCGGTGTCCTGATCGACACGATCATCGTCCGCGGCGTCCTGGTGACGGCGCTGACGCTGGACATCGGGCGCTTCATCTGGTGGCCGCACCCCTTGTACCACAAGCGGGACACCGAACCGGCCACCCCGGAAGTCACCTCGGCACGGGCCTGAGGCCTCACAACGAGAAGGCCGCTCCGGTGCGCGGGATGCACCGGAGCGGCCATTCCCTCCCTCGGTCAGGAAACGACTGGCCTGCCCAGCGGCGGGACAGCCCTGGTCGCTCCCATGGCCTTCTGCCCGACGCTCACGAAGGCGTAGAAGCCCAGCAGCGCCACAACCAGGATGACGTAGCCGGATGCCTTCAGCAGATCCGTGTTGGTCAGGCGCACCGCCGCCGTCGCGATGGCACAGGCGGCCACCACGAGGCCCACGATCGCCGGGTACACGGCGGGCAGCCGCAAGGTCGGCACCAGCAGGAACACGAACAGGCAGCCCCAAGCGATGAAGAACATCTGCTCGACCTGGGGCACGTCGATCAACCTGAGCCCGTACCAGCCGTTGGCCACGCCCAGTAGCAGGGCGCCAAGGCTGAGCCAGAAGCCGCTGAACGTGCCGGTGATCCCGGCGACGATCGTCTGCCCCAGCAGCGCGGCCCACAGGGTGACCAGCGCGAGGAAGAACCCGGTGGCGAACAGCACGATCGGCACGATCGCGCCGAGCGCGACGGCGGGCAGGAACCCGATGAGCACCATGCCCAGTGCCAGCGCACCCACCGCGAAGATGGGCAGCCCGAGGATAAGTGGGTCGCCGCCGGCACCCACGACGACGGCGGTCGGTTCGGCGGGCGCGGGCGCGGCGGGTGGCGCCTCGTGGTGCCCGAGTGTTGCGGGCGAGTCGGGGACCCGGATCTCGTTGCTCTGTACTTGTGACATTGCCATCAACCTCTGATCGGACGCGGCAAGATGTCAGCCCACCGACGGTCCCAAACCGAGGGACTGCGGTGTGCTGGCATCGGGGGACGGTTGGTGCAGGCCCTCGTCGAGCGGCCCGTATTCCGTCATCAGCGCGGGGCTCCCGCCCCACGGGGTCTGCTCCTCGGCGATCAGCGAGTTCGTGGTGAGCAGCAGCCCAGCCACGGACGCGCCGTTCTGCAGCGCCGAACGGCAGACCCGCAACGGGTCGATGATGCCCATCTCGACCATGTTTCCGTAGCGGTCGAGAAGGGCGTCGAACCCCTCGTCGTCGCCGAGCCGCCGGGTCCGCTCGACAACCTCGTGCGCCGGGTAGCCCGCGTTGCTCGCGATGAGAAACGCCGGTTCGCTCAGCGCCCTCCGGACGATGTCCGCGCCGGTCGCGTAGTCGCCCTGAAGGTCCAAATCGGACAGTACTTGCTCCGCGTGCAGCAGGGCGGAGCCGCCGCCGGCCACGATGCCTTCGGCCATCGCGGCGCGCGTGGCGGACAGTGCGTCCTCCACCCGGTGCTGCAGCTCCTTGAGTTCCGCCGGCGTGGGGGCGCCGACCCGGATCAGCGCGACCTTCCCGGTCAGGGCCCCGATGCGGTCGGTCAGCACGTCCTCGTCGATGCCGAACTGGGCTCGTTCCAGTTCGGCCTGCAACTGCTTGACGCGGAACTCGATGTCGCCGGACGTTCCCGCGCCGCCGACGATCGTGGTGGTGTTCTCGGTGACCCGGACCTGCCGTGCGCGGCCCAGGTGTTCCAGTGTCATGTTCTCCAGGCCGAACCCGGACTGCCGCGACTGCACGGCCCCGCCGACCACGGCCGCCAGGTCCTCCAGCTTGTGCAGCCGCCGGTCGCCGAACCCGGGTGCCCGCACGGCCACCGACTGGAACGTGCCGTTGACCTGGTTGTGCACCAGCATGGACAGCGCGGTGCCCTCGACCGTCTCGGCGATCAGCACGAGCGGCCGCGGGGCGCGCATGATGTTGTCCAGGACCGGCATCAGCTGCTGGACCTTGGTGATCTTTTCTGAGCACATCAGGATGTACGGGTCGTCGAGCACCGCCTCCAGCCGCCCCGGGTCGGTGACCAGGTACGGCGAGAGGTAGCCGTTGTCGAACTCGAAGCCCTCGACGAACTCGACGCTCAGCCCGTTGCGCGGGGACTCCTCGACGGTCACCACACCGGTGTCGCCGACGGTGTGCAGCGCCTTCGCGATGACGGCACCGACGGCGTCGTCGTCGTTGGCGGAGATGGCCGCGACCCGCGCGTAGTCGGCCTCCGTCACGACCGGGTGCGCCGACTTTTCCAGGTGCTCCACCAGCCGCGCGACCGCGTTGTCGATCCCGCGCTTGACCAGCACGGGGTTGCCGCCGCGCGCGACGGCCTGCATGCCCTCGCGGACGATGGCCTGCGCGATCACCGTCGCGGTGGTGGTGCCGTCGCCGACCACGTCGTTGGTCTTGATCGCCGCTTCCTTGACCAGTTGCGCGCCCATGTTCTCGAACTGGTCCTTGAGGTAGATCTCTCGCGCGATCGTCACACCGTCGTTGGTCACCACGGGCGACCCGGTGATCTTTTCGATGATCACGTTGCGGCCCTTGGGCCCCAGCGTCGACTTGACCGCCTCCGCCAGTTTGTCCACACCGGACAGCAGCAGCTCGCGGGCATCGGAGCCGAACCGCAGTTCCTTGGCCATCGTCGTCTCTCCCTACGGCGTGAGGATCGCCCGGCCGCGAACGCGGCCGGCGTCGAGATCGGCCAGCGCGTCGAGCGCGGCGTCCAACGGATACTTCTTGGTGTGCAACGTGACCTTGCCGGACTGGGCGAGCACCATCAGCTCGGCCAGGTCGTTGTAGGTGCCCACCAGGTTGCCCACCACGTTGCGCTCGGTGGAGATGATGTCGATGGTCGGGATGTCGATGTTGCTGCCGTAGCCGATCACGAAGTGCGAGCCGTTGCGGCGCGTCATCGCGAACGCGTCCTGCTGCGCGCCCTGCTCGGCCACGAAGTCCAGCACCACCTCGGCGCCGTTGCCGCCGGTCAGGTCGAGTACCGCGTCGACCTGCTTGCCGTCGCCGAGCACGGTGTGGTCGGCACCCAGTTCCGACGCCAGTTCCAGCGCCTCGGCGTTGCGGTCGACCACCACGACGGTGGCCGCGGTCAGCGCGCGCAGCGACTGGATGCCGATGTGCCCGAGCCCGCCGGCCCCGTTGACGACGCAGACCGTACCCGGATACAGCAGCGGCACGGCCTTGCGCACGGCGTGGTAGGCCGTGATGCCCGCGTCGGCGAGCGCCGCCACATCCTCGGGCCGGGTCTTCGGGTCCAGCTTGATGCACGCCCGCGCCGACGTGAGCAGGTACTCGGCCATCCCGCCGTCCGAGTCGATGCCAGGGAACCGGTTGTTCTCGCAGTGCATGTCGTTGCCCGCCCGGCACGCGTGGCACAGCCCGCACGTCGGCGTCGGGTGCAGGATCACCGTGTCGCCGACCTCCACATTGGACACCGCTGGACCGATCTCGTGCACCCAGCCCGCGTTCTCGTGCCCGATCGTGTAAGGCAGGGTGACGCCGGACTTCTCGGCCCACTGCTCCTCGATGATGTGCAGATCGGTGCGGCACACGCCCGCCCCGCCGATCTTGACCACGACGTCGAAGGGTTCCTTCGCCGCCGGTTCCGGGACCTCTTCGACGACGGGTTGCTCGTGATAGGTGTGCAACCGCACCGCTTTCATGCCCTCTCCTCCTCCTTCACGCCGTAGCGCACGCGCAACATTCCCCGGCACACTCCCGCATTGGCCTCCTGGCTGGTGCGGGTTACCCGTGCCATGCCCAGATGCCGCCGCACGTCGGCAGGAACCCGCCCGGTCTCCGGGTCGACCAGCAGCGGGTCACCGTCCCCCGCGGGCAGGCCGAGCTCGCGGCGGCGGGCACGCAGCCGCTCGCGATCGACCCCGGCGGGCGCGTCGCCGAGGGTCAGCCCGGCCAGCCGCGCGGGGTCCCCACCGGCCCCCATCGCGCGGACCACACGGTCGGTACCGGCATACACCGCCTTGCGCAGGAAGTTGGCGCGCAGCTCGTCCAGCTCCGCCACGGCCTCCCCCTGGAAGGACACGACGAAACCGGCCCGGGCGGCCACTCCGGCGTTGATCGCGTCGGCGGCGAAGTGGTCCACGAGCCGGACGTCCACCTCGCGGACGGCGGGAATGGCGGCAATTGCATCGTAGGCGTCGGCCACCATGAGAAACGCGAAGTTGGGCGCGCAGAAATAGGTGGGCAGCCGCAGCCGCACCACGGCTCTGCCGGCCGCATCGACCTCGCAGCACTCCACGAACCCGAGATCGGTGAGCGGTTCGTCCAGCTCCGGATCCCGGACCGTGCCCAGTGCCGACCAGGCGGCCTGCGCGACCACCTGGCCGGTTCCGATGGCGGTCATGAGCCCGCGACGCCTACTGGCTCAACCGTTTCCGGCGCCTCGAGCCGGTACTCCCGCGGCACTTCGATGTCGTACAGGCGCGCCGCGTTCAGGCCGAGGATCTTCTTCTTCTGCGCCGTGGTGAGCGGCGGGAAGTCCGACAGCTCGGGATCGGCCGGCATGTTCCAGTCGACGAAGCCCTCGACCTGCCACTTCGGCTCCCAGATCGCGTAGTCGGCGCCGAAGAGCAGCTTGTCCTCGCCGATCCAGAACATCAGCTCGCCCATGACCTTCGCGAAGAACCGCGGCCGCGCGTGCATGAGCCCGCCGATAACGACGGCCAGACCGGCGTACACGTTGCGCTCCTGCGTCGCCATGAAGCAGAAGTCCTCGATCCTGGGCAGGCCCACGTGCTCGACGATGAAGTTGAGGCCCTGGAAGTTGGTCGCGACGTAGTCGATGTCGCGGACGTCGAAGGCGTCCTTGTCCAGCGGCCAGATCGTCGGTCCCTTGTGGACATGGATGTTCTTCACACCCAGCTCTTCGCACTTCTCGAGGTACCTGGCGGCCTCCGGGTCCTTGAGGCTCCAGCCGCGCGAGTCACCCCTCCATTCCGCGGTGTAGAGCTTCACGCCCTTGCAGTTGTAGCGCTTGACCCGCTCTTCGAACGCGCGCATGCCCGCGTCGCCCTCACGCGGGTCGAAGGTCGTGTTCACCAGGAACCTGTCCGGGTGACGTTCGGCCATCGCGCCGTCGGACTCGGTCGTGTTGAACCCGTTGACGTACCACTGGCGCAGGTTCGTGGGCTGGAAGATCGCCTTGTCGACGTACCCGACCTCGAACATGTCGTGCATCATCAGCTCTTCGGAGTACTTCATGAACCGGTCGATCGGCCAGTGCGTGTCCTCCGGGCCCAGTCCCTGGTAGGCGTGGAAGCACTCGATCCAGCCCTTCGCGTACTCCTCCTGACCCGGCACCCAGTTCTCCGGACTGGCGTCCCAGAAGTGGGTGTGCGTGTCGACGACGAAGTAGCGCTCACCGTCCTTTTCGTACATCGATACCCCTTTACCTGATCACCTTGAGGTCGAAGTCGAGGTACTCGGCCGCGTCCTCGGGGTTGGCGAAGAAGATCGTGCGGTCGTCGGTGTGGATCATCCGCCCGTAGTGGGTGGACATGCTCTCCTCGAACTCCGCGGAGTTGAACCAGCCCTCCTCTTCACCGGCCGCCTCGTCGATGTCGGAGTAGACGACCTCCATGCTGTTGCGGGCGTCCACCCGGATCATCGAAGGCAGCGGGGTGATCGTGACGTTGTCCAACCTTCCCAGCACTTCCGCGACGACCTCACCGACCTGGTTGTTCATCAACGTGAACCCGCACCTGTTCGACGCGGTGTTGTCGGCCTTGAACGGGCTTTCGACCGGTTGCTTCAAACTAGTCACTGGGCCAGCTCCTTCGGTGCTTGCAGACGAAGATCGGACAGGATGCCGGTGAAGCGGCTCTTCGCACGGTCGAGACCGTCTTCGAACCGCGGTGGCTTGGCGTCGGGTAGCGACCACACCGGTTGCAGTGTGCGCGCGGCGCGCAGGCAGCGCGGCACCCACACGGTCAGCCATTCCTGCAGCAGGTTCCGGTTGTGGTCGGCGAACTCGCGGTCGTTGACCAGCAGGTCGAACATGGCCCGGGTGTAGCGCAGGTCCCGCTCGGAGAAGTCGTACTCCGCCGCGCCGATGATCGTGGGCGTGATGAAGTCGCCGTTGGCCGGCGCGGCCTGCTGCACGAGGTTGCTGCGGAACAGCTCGCCCACCAGCGGCTCGAACACCACGTTCGCGGCGAAGATCGCTTCGCACCAGTCGTCGATCCCGGTGAGCTGCTCGGAGACCTCGCGTATACCCTGCCACGACGGATCGTCGTTCCAGGTAACCAGGTGGGCGGTACCGTCGAAGTGCGCGATCTCCTCGCTCAGGGTCAGGTTGTACAGCGCCAGGTCCTGTGCCGCGCGGATCCGGTGCATGCTGTTCACCGAGATCGCGTTGTTGTGCATGTTGGTCGGCGCACGGCGGTTCGCGTTGGCGAACAAGTAGAGCCCGAGGCCGTGGTCCACGTGCATCCACGCGCCCACGTGCTGCGCCACGAAGTTCACCCAGTTGCGGTTCCACTGGTCGAACGCCTTGGACTGGCGCGCCGACTCGATGTTCTGGTTGAGCTGGCGGACGACGTTGGCGTTGTAGCGGTAGAGCGTGAGCTCCCACTCCTCGTTGGGGTCGCGGAACTCATGCCAGCCCAGCGCCGGCCACTCGTATCCGGTGCCGCCCGAACCGGGGCCGCGCTCGGGCATCGGCCGGTCGCTCCCCCACGCCTTGAGCTTGGTCCACTCGAGCGGGTAGCCGCCGACACCGTTGGAGAAGCCGTACAGCCAGCCCTGGCTCAGGTAGTGCCGGGGGTCGGGCTGGACTTCAACCGTGACGTCCTCATAGTGGCTCTGCTTCCGCTTCGCCGGCGTGAAGTAGTTGAAACGGCGCAGGTTCGAGTCGGGAAACTCCTTGGCGCCGGCCTCGGCGTCGGTGAAGACCACCTTCGGCACACTGCGTTCTTGAGTGCTGGTCATCAGTTCTGCCCTTCGCCCGTAAATGTGAACTTGTCATAGAAAACGCGCTTGTCTGCCACGCCCAGCGCGGGCAGCAGTTCGAGGGCCGCTTCCACCATCGGCGGTGGCCCGCACACGTACGCGTCGGCACCGGCCAAATCGGACTCGCGCCGGCGCAGCACGTCGGTGATCATCCCGGTCTCGCCGTCCCAGTCCTCACCGTCCGGTTCGGACAGTGCGGGCACGTAGGTGAAGTCGGGCAGTGTCTCGGCGAGCGCGGCCAGGTCCTTCTCGAAACAGAGGTCCCGCCGGCGGCGGGCGCCGTAGTAGAAGGTCGCCCTCCGCGCCGCGACGTCACCACCGCGCTCGGCCATGGAACGCAGCAGCGCCAGGATGGGCGCCATACCGGCGCCGCCGCCGACGAAGACCAGGTCCTTGCCCGGCGCGTCGCGCAGGGTGAACACCCCGAACGGCCCGTTGACCTGCAACCGGTCACCGACCGCGACCCCGGTGTCCAGGAACCGGGAGAACAGGCCGTCGGGGTAGATCTTGATGACGAACTCGAGCCGCCCGCCCTCACGGGCGGAGGTGTTGGCCAACGAGAACGACCGCGTCTCCTCCGTGCCGGGGATCGCGAAGTCGAGGTACTGGCCCGGGAAGAACTTGATCGTGTCGGGTTCGACGAGCCGGACCACGAGGTGGCACATGTCGTGCGTGACGTGCTCCTTGGCCACGACCTCCACCTCGGCCTGCACGATCGGCAGTCCGGAGTGGATCATCTCCTCGTCGTAGTTGAGCAGTTCGATCGTCAGGTCCTCATATGCGTGCGCGCGGCACAGCAGCGTGAAACCCTCCTCCTTCTCGAATTCCGGCAGCGCGAACGTCGAATACCTGTCCAGTTCGACATCGTCGCCGTCGAGGATGAAGGACTTGCAGGAGGCGCACTGTCCTTCCTTGCAGCCGTGCATGAGCATGACGCCCTGCTCGGCCGCGGCGCGAAGGATCGTCTGCTCCTCGTCGGCCTCGATCTCGATCCCCACCGGCTCGAAGCGGATCTGGTGCTTGTCTCCCATTGGTCTCCATCCGGGATGCGAAGGGGAGGGCGCGCTGAAGGGCGAGCCCTCCCCCGGATCACTGAGCAGCGGCTACACCTGTGCGGGGGCCGGCCTGCCCGCCGGGCCCTGACGGTTGTAGTCGGCCACGAAGGCCGCCCGCTCCTCGTCGGTCATCTGGTTGAGCAGCACGTTGGGGCTCTGCACCTCCGGCATCCGCCGCAGGTGGTCCAGCGTCCACATCTTCTTCGGGTCCAGGTTCAGGTGCGGCTGCGCGACCATCGTCTTGCCGTCGTCACGGACGAAGCCCATGTCCGACACGATGTCCGCCCAGTTCCACCCGTGGTAGAGGGTCTCCCACTCCCGGTGCCCGATCAGCTGGCCCATGTTCGGGGTGCTGCGGCCCTGGAAGGAGGGCCGGAACGCCTCGGCGTCGGTCCAGCGGCACGGCTCCGAGCAGTAGGTCCGCCACTGCCCGTCGACCTTGTCCACCACCATGTCCTCGCGAACCAGGCACGGGACCATGCAGGTCCAGCACCGGTGCGGGTACACGTAGTCGACGTTCTCGGCGACGATCGGGTGGTGTCCATTGGGGACGGACAGCCGGTTGTAGTTCTCCCACCACTTGCCGTACTTGTCGTACCAGCCGGG
>DATFHB010000093.1:0-3212 GCA_035248845.1 Amycolatopsis sp.
GTTCGCCCACCCGGACCGGCCGGTGATCGCCCTCGTCGGCGACGGCGCCATGCAGATGAACGGCCTCGCCGAGCTGATCACCATCGCCCGCTACCAGCACCTGTGGAGCGACCCGCGCTGCGTGATCTGCGTGTTCCACAACAACGACCTGAACCAGGTCACCTGGGAGCTGCGCGCGATGGGCGGCGCGCCGAAGTTCGAGGAGTCCCAGAGCCTGCCCGACGTCGACTACGCAGGTTTCGCCCGCTCACTCGGGCTCACCGCCATCACCGTCGATGACCCGCGTCAGCTCGGCCCGGCGTGGGACGCCGCGCTCGGCGCGAGCGGTGCGGCGCTGCTGGATGTCCGCTGTGACCCGGAAGTGCCGCCGATCCCGCCGCACGCCACGTTCGAGCAGATGAAGTCGGCGACCGAAGCCGTGCTCAAGGGTGACCCCGACGCGTTCCACCTCGTCGTGCAGGGCGTCAAAACGAAGCTGCAGGAATTCTTGCCCGGCAAGAAGAACTGATGACCAGACAGCCGCCGGTGCTCAGGCAGGTCGGCGCCCGCGCCTACCGGGTGCCGACTCCAGGACCCGAGGCCGACGGGACACTGGCCTGGGACGCGACCACGATCATCGTGGTGCACGCCGAAGCGGGCGAGGTCACCGGGCTGGGCTGGACCTACGCCGATGCGGCCTGCGTGCCGCTGATCGAGCAGAAGCTGGCACCGGTAGTGCTCGGATGCCCGCTGGCCGATGTCCCGGCAGCCTGGTCCGCGATGCAGCGGGAGATCCGCAACCTGGGCAGACCCGGTCTGGTGTCGTGCGCTCTCTCCGCAGTGGACATCGCGCTGTGGGACGCGGCGGCGCGGTGGCTGGACCTGCCGGTGAGCCGACTGCTCGGGCGTGTGCGGGAGAGCGCCGACGTCTATGGCAGTGGCGGGTTCACCACCCTCGGCGAGGGCGAGCTGATGGCACAGCTGAAGCACTGGGTGCACGACCAGCGCATCCCACGGGTGAAGATCAAGATCGGCGAGGCGTGGGGTACACGGGTCACCCGCGACCTCGAACGGGTCGCGCTGACCCGTGACACGGTCGGCGCCGGGGTCGGCCTTTACGTCGACGCCAACGGCGCGTACTCGGCCGGCCAGGCCCGCCGTGTCGCGGAAAGACTGCTGGAGTGGGGCGTCACCTGGTTCGAGGAACCCGTCTCCAGTGACGATCTTGCTGGGCTCGCGGCCACCAGGTTCCGCGGTGGTCCGGACATCGCCGCTGGGGAGTACGGCTACGACCTGCCGGGTTTCGCGCGGCTGGTGCCGGTCGTGGACTGCCTGCAGGTCGACCTGACCCGCTGCGGTGGCTTCACCGAATGGCGCCGCGCCGCCGCGCTGGCGGCAGCGGCCAACCGGGACGTCTCGGCGCACTGCGCGCCAAACCTTTCGGCGCACGCCGCGGTGGCGACTCCGAACTTCCGGCACATCGAATGGTTCGCCGACCACGACCGGATCGAACGCTGGCTGTTCGACGGCTGCCTCGACCCCGGCGGCGGCACCGTCACGCCCTCAATGTCCACGCCCGGGCACGGCCTGACCTTCCGGCCCGGCACCGCCGCCGAATACACGCTCTGAGGGAGGCCGCGATGGAACCAGTCCAACTCCCCGATCCCCGGGGGCGCCACGCAGATATCGACCTCGACGCGCTCGTGGCGGCGCTGGGGGAGTGCGTGCACGGCGAGGTGCGCTTCGACCGTGGGACGCGTGCGGCCTATTCGACCGACGCGTCGAACTTCCGCCAGGTCCCGCTCGGCGTCGTGCTCCCGCGGACCCCGGACGACGCCGTGGCCGCGATCGCCGTGGCGAACGAGTTCGGGGCGCCGATCCTGTCGCGCGGCGGTGGCACCAGCCTGGCCGGCCAGTGCACCAACACCGCGGTCGTGCTGGATTTCTCGAAGTACTGCACCCGGCTGGAGTCCGTCGACGAACAGGCCCGCACCTGCGTGGTGCAGCCGGGGATCGTGCTCGACGAGCTCAACCGGCTGCTGGCCGACACCCGTCTGCGGTTCGGACCGGAGCCGGCGACGCACATGAACTGCACCGTCGGCGGGATGATCGGCAACAACTCGTGCGGCGCCACGGCCCAGCGCACCGGCAAGGTCGTCGACAACATCGCGCGCCTGGAGGTCGTGCTCTACGACGGCACCCGCTTCTGGTGCGGTGAAACCACCGACGAGGAATACGCCGAGATCGAACGCCGTGGCGATCCGCGCGCGGCCATCTACCGGCAGCTGCGCCGGCTGCGTGACGAGTACGCCGACGAGATCCGCCGCCGGTACCCGGACATCCCGCGCCGCGTGTCGGGCTACAACCTCGACTCCCTGTTGCCGGAGAACGACTTCGACATCGCCGGGCTGCTCGTCGGGTCGGAGTCCACTTTGGTCACCGTACTGCGGGCCGAGCTGGAACTCGTGCCCGTGCTGCCCGAGCGGACGCTGGTGGTGCTTGGCTACTCCGACATCGCGAAGGCCGCCGACGCCGTGCCGGCCATCCTCCCGCATGACCCGGTCGCTCTCGAAGGCGTCGACCACAAGCTGATCCGCGACCAGCACATCAAGCACATGAACCCGCAAGCCCTCCAAGAAATGCCCGAGGGCCGCGCGTTCCTGATGGTCCAGTTCGCCGCCTCGGCACACGACAAGGCCGAGCGCCAAGCCCACGCGATGCTCGACGCCCTCCACGACACCGAGCATGAAGCCGATGTCGAGTTCCTCGACGATCCCGCTCGGGAAAACGAGTTGTGGCAGGTTCGGGAGGCCGGGCTCGGTGCCACGGCGCACGTGCCGGGCAAGGCCGACACCTTCGAAGGCTGGGAGGACTCCGCGGTCGCGCCCGAGCGGCTCGGCGAGTACCTGCGGAACCTGAAGGCGCTGTACGAGGAGTTCGGCTACGCCAGCGACACCGGGCCGAGCCTGTACGGCCACTTCGGGCAGGGCTGCGTGCACACGCGGATCCCGTTCGACCTCTACAGCGCCGACGGCGTCGCCACCTACCGAAGGTTCATGGAGCGCGCCTCCGACCTCGTCGCCTCGCTGGGCGGCTCGTTCTCCGGCGAGCACGGCGACGGGCAGTCCCGCGGCGAGCTGCTGCCCAAGATGTTCGGCACCGATCTGGTGCGGGCGTTCGGGCAGCTCAAGGCCATCTTCGACCCCGCGAACCGGATGAACCCGGGCAAGGTC
>DATFHB010000094.1:0-11634 GCA_035248845.1 Amycolatopsis sp.
ACCCGCTCCGGCAAAATCATGCGCCGCCTCCTCCGCGACATCGCCGAAAACCGCACCATCGGCGACACCACCACCCTCGCCGACAACACCGTCATGAACCTCATCACCACCGGCCTCCACACCAACAAAAACGAAGACTGAACCAAATAACGAAAGACCCCTTGCGTGTGCCTTGTCACGCAAGGGGTCTTCTTTGGAAAGACAAAAAGCCGAGACCGTACCACGGCTACTTTCCGTAGATCGCGGCGGACTCGTTGCTAGCCGCACGGTGCGTTGATACCTTCCTGCTGCCTCGTTCACGATCATTGGCAGATTGCGCCGCGTCGGTTGGGAATGCGCGTGAGTTTGAGGCCATTCGGAGACTCGAAAGGACTATTGATGCGGGTTAACCTGCTGCGTACCGGTGGACTGGTCGGCGTGACCGCCGCGGCGCTGGTCATTGCCGCTGCCTCCCCTGCCGGAGCGGCGACCGCCGGGCCGGGCGAGGGCTCGGCCTACGGCGCGAGCGCCACTGTGAACCTGCTGCCCGGTGTCACCGGCCAGCTCGGCCTTGGGACCAAGGGCATCACGGTCGACACGGGCAAGCTCGCCCCCTCGAACACCGGTGGTCCGACCTCGGCCACGGTGGTCGACGTCCCGCTGAAGGGCCTGGTCACGGCCAAGGCCATCACCAGCTTCGCCAAGCACGACACCACCAGCGGAGACGTCAACGCGGAGGCCGAGATCCTGGGCGTCAAGCTGCCCGTGCTCAAGCCGGTCACCGACTCCACGCCCAGCGTCGACGTGATCAAGTCGACCTGCATGTCGACCGCGAACGGCGTCACCGGCGGCTCCGTGATCACCAACCTCGACCTCGGCAAGTTCGGCACCTTCACCATCCCGCCGGACAAGTCGGCGAACCAGGTGCTGGTCAACGTGCCCAATGTGGTCAAGGTGACCGCGAACGAGCAGGTCAAGCACTCCGACGGCAGCCTTACCGTGAACGCGCTGCACGTCCAGCTGCTCGGCGGTGACCTGGCGAAGCTGGGTAGCGGCGACATCATTCTGGCGTCGTCCACCTGCGGTCCGGCGACCGCCGGCAACGGTGGCGCCACCACGCCGACCACGGGCACCACCCCGGCCCCGGCCGGCAACCAGGTGAGCGTCGTTCCGGCGGGTGCGCCGCAGACCGGCGACGGCAGCCTGGCGGCCGTGGTCGTCGGGGGCTGATTCCATGGTGCAGCCCAGTATCGGGCGAGCACCGCACGGCCACTCACCTTCGCGGTGGGTGGCCGTGTTGCTTGCCTTGATCACGTCAGCGGTCCTGGTCGGCTGCGGTTCCTCCGACGGCGCCGGCCCGGCGCCCGCGGCGTCGACGCCGGCCCAGACCGGCCTGGCCGCCTCCGTCCCCACCTGGGTCGAGCTGCCCAGCATCAGCGCGAAGTCCTCGCTGGTCCAGCTGGGGCTCAACGCGGACAAGACGGTGGAGGTCCCGCCGGTCACCGAGCCGCTGCAGGCCGGCTGGTACAAGTACAGCCCGACTCCCGGCCAGGTGGGCCCGGCGGTGATCCTCGGCCACATCGACGGCAACCACCAGAAGGGCATCTTCTGGCGGTTGCACGAGGTCAAGGTGGGCGACAAGGTCCTCGTCGGCCGGCAGGACAGCAGCACGGTGACGTTCACCGTGAACAAGGTCGACCAGGTCGCGAAGTCGTCGTTCCCGACCGAAGCCGTGTACGGCAACACCTCCGACGCCGAGGTTCGCCTGATCACCTGCGGTGGGGCCTACGACGCGTCGACCCGCAACTACCTGGACAACATCATCGTCTACGCCAGTCTGACGACCTGACAGCAGCGCAGGTCACGCCCCTCGGCCGCGAGTCGTAGCAATACGGCTCGCGGCCGACCTGTCTCACCCGTTTCAACATCACACAATCGTGTGATTTCATGACTCCGCACATCAGAAATGTCCACTATGGTGGCGGCCGGCGGCACGCGAAAGCCGTCACACAACACCAACGAGTGACAAGATCGATGACGGAAGGTGGTTGAGCGGGCAAACTTCCCGAGCCTCCGCAGCCTGACGCCGGAGAGTAACCGCGACCCACCGTCTCAGCTATCGAACGGATGTTCTAGTATCATCCTGTCGTACCCCGCGAAGAGGGAGACCGCAACCAGCATGAGCTTGGACACCACTACCACCCCGCAGGAGCAGGCGGCCGCACCCGCCGAAGCACCCAGCCCCAGTGAGGCCCCGGCCACGGACACCGAAGCCACCAGCGAGGCCACCACCGAGGAGGCCCCGAAGGCCAAGCGCGGGCGCCCGAAGGGGGCACCCGCCCGCAAGACGCGTACCGTCGAGCTCACGCTCACCGTCACCGGCACCGCCGACGGCGAATGGCAGGCCGAGCTGAAGCACGGCACCACCTGGGTCGCCCGCGGTCTGGCCATCTCGGCCGCCGCGGTTTCCCGGGCCGCGAAGGAGCTGCACGAGGATCTGTCGAAGCCCATCGACGAGGTCATCGACGCGGCACGTGAGCAGCAGAAGGCAAAGGTCGCGCAACTGGAGGCCGAGCTGGAGGAGGCCAAGCAGGCGCTGGCCGAGCTCGACAGCTGACCCACGGCTCGCCGGGCCGGGTGCTCCTCGATCAGGCATCCGGCCCGGCGTCTTTTTATCCGAATCAGGGCATTCCGATTACCTTAGGCAAGCCGAATCTAACTGAGGTCTGCCTTTTCACGAATGACCCGCCGCGGCATCAATTCTGTGTTTGAATAATTGGGTGACGGAAACGCAGGACACCATGTCGACGCACCCGCACGAGCCGCACCACGAGAGCCTCGGCAGCAAGCTGAACTGGCTGCGAGCTGGGGTTCTGGGCGCCAACGACGGCATCGTGTCGGTCGCGGGCATCGTCGTCGGCGTCGCGGGCGCAGCGGCCGACCGCACTGCCGTGCTGATGGCCGGAATAGCGGGACTGGTCGCCGGCGCGCTTTCCATGGCGGGCGGGGAATACGTCTCGGTGAGCACTCAGCGCGATACCGAACGGGCCATGCTCCGGATCGAAAAGCAGGAGCTGAAAGCCATGCCGGAGGCCGAAGAGCGCGAGCTCGCCGACCTCTACCAGGAGAAGGGCCTGTCCCGCGAACTGGCCGAGCAGGTCGCGCGTGAGCTGACCGCGAACGACGCGTTGACCGCGCACGCCGAGGCCGAGCTCGGCATCGACCCCGACGAGCTCACCAGCCCGTGGCAGGCCGCGTGGGCATCCTTTGTGTCGTTCTCGATCGGTGCGCTCCTGCCGCTGATCGCGATCGTGCTCCCGCCGCTGACGTGGCGCG
Organism: Amycolatopsis sp.; assembly: GCA_035248845.1. GTDB lineage: Bacteria > Actinomycetota > Actinomycetes > Mycobacteriales > Pseudonocardiaceae > Amycolatopsis_E. The sequence goes on from DATFHB010000094.1 coordinate 3,316, forward strand.
TCTGGGCGTGTGCCCTGGCCGTGGTCGCCGGCTTGTTCATCACCGGCTACGTCAGCGCGCGCCTCGGCAACGCCCGCGCCCGGCGCGCGGTGCTGCGCAACGTCGGTGTCGGCGTGCTGACCATGCTGATCACCTACTACGTCGGCACCCTCTTCGGCGTCGCCACCGGCTAGCGAATGCCCGCCATCAGCTTCCGCACGAACGGCGTCACCAGCGCGAGCACGACGCCGATCACGCCGGCCGCCGCGCCGAGAATGCCGAAGTACGACCCCTCGTGCGCAGGGCTGTAGTACTTGGCCAGCGAACCGGACAGCGCGCTGCCCAGCGACACCGACAGGAAGAACAGCGCCACCATCTGACAGCGGAACGCCGCCGGCGCGAGTTTCGTCGCCAGTGCCAGGCCCACCGGCGAAAGCAGCAGCTCGGCCAGCGTGAACACCAGCAGGATGCCGGCCATCGCGAGCAGCGGCGCGCTGTTCGGACCGCCGCCGGTCAGCGGCAGGAACAGCAGGTACGCCACGCCCATGACCACCGTGCCCAGCGCGAACTTGATCGGCGTCGACGGGCCCCGGTCGCCCAGTTTGGTCCAGACCGCCGCGAACACCGGGGCCAGCACGATGATGCACACCGGGTTGATCGACTGGACCCAGGACACCGGCATCTCCCAGCCGAACAGGTGCCGGTCCAGCCGCTGGTCGGAGTACGCCGTGAGCACCGTGAACTGCTGCTGGTAGAGCGCCCAGAACGCGGCACTGGCGATGAACATCGGGACGAACGACAGCACCCGGCTGCGCTCCACGGAGGTGATCTTGCGGCTGGTCAGGATGACCAGGAAGTAGATCACGGCCGCGCCAAGGGCGACCCAGGTCGCGACGTCGGCGAGGTTGTCCGCGGTCACCAGCCCGGTCAGGACCGCGACCAGCACCACGCCCAGGACGAGCACGACGATGCCCACGACCGCGGGACGCTGCGCAGCAGGCAGCGGGTTGGGCACCTCTTCGGCCTTCGTGCCCAGGTTGCGGCGGCCGATCGTGTACTGGATCAGACCCACCGCCATGCCGACCGCGGCGAGGCCGAAGCCGTAGTGGAAGCCGATGTGGTCCTGCAACAGGCCGGTGAAGATCGGGCCGAGGAACGCGCCCAGGTTCACGCCCATGTAGAACAGGCTGAACCCGCCGTCGCGCCGCTCGTCCTTCTCCTCGTAGAGGGTGCCGACCACGGCGGTGGCGTTGCCCTTGAGCCCGCCGCTCCCGAGCGCGATACACAGCAGTCCGACCACGATGCCGGTGTAACCCGGCAGCAGGGCCAGGCTGATGTGCCCGACCATGATCAGCAGGGCGCTGGAGAACAGTGTGCGCTCGCAGCCGAGCACGCGGTCCGCGATCCAGGCCCCGACGATGGTCGACAGGTATACGAGGCTGCCGTACGCGCCCACGATGCCCAGAGCGGTCGCCTCCGGCATCGCGAGCCCGCCCTTGGCGGTCGAGTAGTACAGGTAGATCGCGAGGATGCCCTGCATGCCGTAGAAGGAGAAGCGCTCCCACATCTCGACGCCGAAGAGGTTCGCGAGCCCGAGTGGGTGCCCGAAGAACCTCGTGTCTCGCTTGACCTCGGTGGAGGTGGTCACGGGCACGTCCTCATGGTCTAGACAATGTGGATGATTCACATGCTATGACCTGCCGCCGCTCCCGGGCTACCCGCCGGTAGAATTTGGCCGGTGCGGGAGTTCACCCGGTACCTGCGGACCGAGACCACCGGCGGCCTGATCCTGCTCGCGGCCACGGCGATCGCGCTGATCTGGGCGAATTCCCCGCTCGGCGACGTCTACCGCACGGTGCGCGACTTCGCACTCGGCCCACACGTGCTGCACCTGAACCTCACGATCGGCGACTGGGCCAAGGACGGCCTGCTCGCGCTGTTCTTTTTCGTGGCGGGCCTGGAGCTCAAGCGGGAGCTGGTGACCGGCGAGCTGTCCCGGTTCAAGCAGGCCGTGCTGCCGGTCGTGGCGGCGCTCGGGGGGATGGTCGTGCCCGCTCTGGTCGCGCTGAGCATCGCCGGCAGCGCGCCGGGGGCCGAGCGCGCCTGGGCGATCCCGACCGCGACCGACATCGCGTTCGCGCTCGGCGTGCTCGCGCTGACCGGGTCGAACCTGCCCGCGAGCGCGCGGGTGTTCCTCTTGTCGCTGGCCGTGGTGGACGACCTCGGCGCGATCGTGCTCATCGCGGTGCTGTTCACCAGCGGGTTCAACCTGGTCGCCGCGGCCGTCGCCGCCGTGGCGCTGGGGCTGTACGCGTGGCTCCAGCATCGCCGCGTGCGCACCGCGTGGATCTACGTGCCGCTCGCGGTCGTCGTGTGGGTCGCGGTGCACTCGTCCGGGGTGCACGCGACGATCGCCGGGGTCGCACTCGGCCTGCTGACGCGCGTGCGGCCGGACCCGGACGAAGCCGAGGCGCCGGCCCTGCGGCTGGAGCACCGCCTGCAACCGTGGTCGGCCGCCGTCGCCGTGCCGGTGTTCGCGCTGTTCGCCGCCGGGATTCAGATCAACGCCCACTCGCTGGGCGCGGTGTTCACGACGGCGGTGCCGCTGGCGGTGCTGGTCGGGCTCGTCGTGGGCAAGGCCGTCGGCATCTTCGGCGCGTCCGCGCTCGCCGTCGGGTGCCGGATCGCGGAGCGGCCCAGCGGTCTGGGCTGGCGCGACCTGGGCGCGTTGTCGCTGCTCGGCGGCGTCGGGTTCACGGTCAGCCTGTTGATCGCCGATCTCGCCCTGCCCAGCGCGGAGAGTGACGAGGCGAAGACCGCGGTGCTACTCGCGTCGGCGATCGCGTCGCTGCTCGGCGCCACGACGCTGCTTCGACGTAACCGCGGAGCGCAAAACACCCAGGACTGATCGCGCCACGGCAAGCGACGCATGGCACGATGACCCCGTGAGCAGCCAGGAGCACGAACGCAGCGGCCCAGACGGCCTCGGGGCCGTGCCCTACATCCCCCTGTCGAGCGACAAAGCCTCACCGAACGGAACCGACGGGCAGTCGCTCGGCGCTCTGGTCAGCGAGGCGACGCGGCATGTCTCGACGCTGGTCAGGGCCGAGGTCGAGCTGGCCAAGTCCGAGGTCACCGGCGAGGTCAAGAAGGCACTGACCGGCAGCGTGTTCTTCATCATCGCCGGCGCGGTCGGGCTCTACAGCTCGTTCTTCTTCTTTTTCTTCCTCGGCGAGCTGCTGTCGGAGTGGCTCAAGCGCTGGGCCGCCTTCGGCATCGTGTTCTTGATCATGCTTGTGATCACCGCAGTGTTCGGCCTGCTCGGCTGGCGCAAAGTGAAGAAGATCAAGGCTCCGGAGCGGACGATCACCAGCATGAAGGACACCGCCGCGGCGTTGAAGCCCCGGCGTGAGGCCACGGCCGATCAGAACTGACCCCCCGGGGTTGTCCGTGCAGCCGCCCGATCCCTCCACCGTCCGGATCGACGGTCCGTGGACGCATCACGACGTGTCCGCCAACGGCATCCGCCTGCACGTCGCCGAGGCCGGCAGCGGTCCGCTCGTGCTGCTCCTGCACGGGTTCGGCGAGTTCTGGTGGGCGTGGCGGCACCAGCTGACGACGCTGGCCGAGGCCGGTTACCGGGCGGTGGCCGCGGATCTGCGCGGTTACGGCGATTCGGACAAGCCGCCGCGCGGATACGATGCATGGACCCTGGCCGGTGACGTCGCGGGCCTGGTCCGCGCGCTCGGCGAGCCGCGGGCGCACCTGGTCGGGCACGCGTGGGGCGGGATTCTCGCGTGGACCGCGGCGTCGCTGCACCCGCGCTGGTTCGAAACGGTCAGCGTGCTCGGCGGCGCACATCCGCTCGCGCTGCGCACCGCGATCACGGGAAGCGCTTTCCGCAGCAAGCGCACGAACCAGCTGCGCGCGATCGGGCACCTGTTCCGGTTCCAGGTGCCGATGCGCCCGGAACGCCGACTGGTCGCCGACGACGCCGCGGCGATCGAGGAGCTGATGCGCGCCTGGGCCGGTCCACAGTGGACCCGGTCGGCGGACTTCGACGAGACGGCGCGCACGTTCCGGCAGGCAATGCTCGTGCCGGGCGTCGCGCACAGTGCGCTCGAGTACTACCGGTGGGCGTTTCGCGCGCAGTTCCGCGGCGAGGGCCGGCGGCTCACCACCGCGGTCAGCGCCCGCGTCGCCGCGCCGATGCTGCAGATCCATGGTGCTGCCGACACCTGCATCCTGCCGCGCACGGCCCGCGACTCGGCGCCGTGGCAAGGTCCGCGGTCCCGCTTCGAGTTGCTCCCGGACGTGGGCCACTACCCGCATCTGGAAGCCCCGGAACACACCTCGAAGGCGCTGCTGGACTTCCTGCGCTAGGGGTGTCATCCGGGGCGGCGAACGCGTGCCGGGTGCCCGGCAGGACCAGGTCAGGCCGCGCAGGAGCCGGTACTGACCCGGGCGCTGAGCGTCGGCGCCTCGTCGATCACGGGCTGGACCTGCTTTTCGGTCAGTGTGAATCCGGTGTCCGCGTCCTCGACCGACGCGCCGAACACGACACCGACGACCTCACCCTGCGGGTTCACCAGCGGTCCGCCGGAGTTCCCGCTGCGCACCTGCGCCCGCACCGTGAACACATCCCGCCGCACGGTGCGCGCGTCGTAGATGTCCGGGCCCTGCAAGGTGATCTGGTTCCGGATCCGCGCCGCCGTAGCCGTGTACGGGCCGTCCAGCGGGTAGCCGAGCACGATGGCGCTGTCGCCCGCGTGGCCCGGCGTCGCGGCCATCGTCAGCGGCGTGGCCTGCAGCCGCGGCACGGCGAGTACCGCGATGTCGACCTCCGGGTCGAAGTACACGACCCGCGCGGGCAGCCTGCCCTGTCCGGTCTCGACCGCCGTCTCGTCGGTGCCCGCCACGACGTGCGCGTTCGTCACGACCCGCTGCGGGGCCACCACGAACCCGCTGCCCTCCAGCGCGCGCGAGCACGACGACGCGGTGCCGCGGATCTTCAGCACGCTGCCGCGCAACTGCTGCACGATGGCACTGTTCTGCAGGCTCGTGTCGGGCGGCGCGGTCTCGTTGATCTGGGTCTTCTGGAACGGGTCGACGATCGACGGGAACCCCGATACGTCGAGCAGTTTGCGCAGGTCGGCGGGCAGCCCCTCGGCGGCGGCCGGCATCGCCTTGTCCACCGCGCCCAGCACGGCCGAGTTGTTGATCGCCTTCGCGAGCCCGGGCAGCGCCGCCACGCCGGTCAACGGCACGGCGATCAGCCACGCCACGATGAACACGACGAAACCCTGCACGATCGCACCGAGCGTCTGGTCGATACCGGTGAGCTTGTCGGTGTTGAACCGCTTCTTCACCGCGTCCTTGAACTTGCGCCCCAACCACACGCCCAGCGTTTCACCGAGCGCGACCAGGAACACCACCGTGGCGACCGCGAACGCGACCTTCAGCGCCGGGCTGTCGAACAGTTCCACCACCAGCGGCGCGAGCCGGATGCCGAGCACGGCGCCGGCGATCACGCCGACCAGCGCGGGCAACGCGATCACGACGCCCTGCCGCGCGCCCGAGATCGCGGCCAGCAGTGCCAGCACGATCACCAGGACGTCGACCCAATTCATCGAACCTCCCAGGAGTGATCGCGCCAAGCTACTTCAAGATCACGGACGTCGTCGCTGTTCCACTCGCGTTCCCACCCACCCAGGGCGAGCAGGGCGGACAGCAGACCACCGGTGAACCCCCAGATGAACAGGCCGTTCACGGTGAACGCGGGGCCACGGTGGTCGGTGCCCCGCCGGGTCACCGCGAAGCGGTTCGCCGGGTCGACGAGGTCGCTGATCGCCACCCGCGCGACGGCGGCCGTCTCGCCGGGGTCGACCGCGTGCACCGGCGACGGCGTGCGCCAGTGCGCCAGCACGGGCGTGACCGCGAACCGGGACACCGGCACGAACAGCTCGGGCAGCACCGCGACCGGCCGGACTCCGGACGGGTCGACACCCGTCTCCTCTTCGGCCTCGCGCAGCGCCGTGCCGACCGGCCCGCCGTCGCCCTCGTCCGCGCCGCCGCCGGGGAAGGCGACCTGACCGGCGTGCGAGCCGAGGGTGTCCGCGCGGCGCAGCAGCAGCACGTCGGGTCCGCTCGGGCCCTCGCCCATCAGGATCAGCACGGCCGCGGACCGCGTGTACTCGCCCTCCGGTGGTGCGAGTCGGGTGAAGGTGGCCGTGTCGAGCTGTCCGCTGACCTCGACGAGCGGACGCAACCAGCCCGGCACGGAGCCCGCGTCGACCAACGGTCCGTTCACCGGCCACCACTTTCCACTACGGAACGCACCTGATCAGGGTTGTCGAACTTGGCCGGGCTCTTGATCAGGTGCACCTGTCCGTCCGGCGTGATCAGGTACGACACCGGCAGCACCGGCGGCGGACCGAGCGCGGCCCGCACCGGTCCGGTGCTGCCGTCGCCGTCGAAGACCGACGGCAGGTGCACGCCCAGCCGGGTCAGCAGCGCCAGGCCGTCGGACGCCGAACTCGCGACCTGCACCTCCAGTACCTTCGCCGCGCCGGGCTGGGCGGCGTAGGTGCTCAGCACCGGTAGTTCAGTCTTGCAGGGTTCGCACCAGGTGGCCCACAAGTTGACCAGGGTGGCCTGCCCGGCCAGCGCCTTGCCCAGGTCGACGGTCGACCCGTCGCCGAGACACTGTGTCCGCACGCCGGCCAGCTTTGGCACATCGCCGGCGCCCGAGGGGCAGGGCGCAAGCGCCGCGGTGGCGCGCGCGGCCGCAAGGTCGGGGGCGGCCGTCGTCTGCTGCTTCGTCCCGTTGTCGCGGGGCAGGACGGCGATGATGACGCCGAGGACCAGCACGCCGACGGCGAGCGCCCATTTCGTCGCGGCCGTCACTTTTCGCGCACCATCTCGAGCAGGTGGTCGCGCTCCGGTCCCTTGACCAGCTTCGCCGCCTCGTCGAACTCGGTGGGCCCCGCCCCGTAGGAGGGGCAGTCCCTGGCCAGCGGGCACGCGCCGCACGCGGGTTTACGTGCGTGGCAGACGCGGCGCCCATGGAAGATCACCCGGTGGGAGAGCATGGTCCAGTCCTTGCGCGGGATCAGCTCGCCGACGGCGTGCTCGACCTTGACCGGGTCCTCCTCCTTGGTCCAGCCCCAGCGGCGGACAAGTCGCCCGAAGTGGGTGTCCACGGTGATCCCCGGCACGTCGAAGGCGTTGCCGAGCACGACGTTCGCCGTCTTGCGGCCCACCCCGGGCAGCGTGACCAGGTCTTCGAGCCTGCCGGGCACGTCGCCGCCGTAGCGCTCGACCAACGCGGCACCCAGCCCCAGCACGGAGTTGGTCTTGGCGCGGTAGAAGCCGGTGGGGCGCAGCAGTTCCTCGAGTTCGGTGCGGTCCGCGCCGGCGTAGTCGGCGGCAGTTCGATAACGCGCGAACAGTGCCGGAGTGACCTCGTTGACCCGTACGTCGGTGGTCTGCGCGGAAAGCACGACGGCGACCAGCAGTTCGAGCGGAGTGGTGAAGTCCAGCTCACACTGCGCGTCGGGATACGCCTCGGCAAGGCAACGGACCATGCGCCGGGCGCGTCTTACCAGAGCAAGCCGGCTCTCCGCGCCCTTTCGGGGGGCGTAACGAACGGCGGGTGGCACGCCGATAGCCTACGGAAGGCCCTTCGGGAGCTTCCCGGTGGCCGACACGCCGCAGCCCAGCTTGGCGCAAGAACCGAGCCGAGTTAAGCGAGGATCTGGAGTCGATGACTGTCTGGTTCGTAGTCGCGGTGCCCCTGGTCATCATGTTTTTCGCGCTCGGGATGGAGCGCGTCGAAAGCCGTCTGAAGCACGTGGCCGTCCAGGAGGAAGAGGTCGAGGAGTTCCTGGAGCAGGCCCGGCCCAACGAGGTACGCGCGCTCTACGGGCACGGCATCGGGCGTGCGCTGGAACTGTTTCGCCTGCGCAGACTGGGTGGCCGGGCCGCCAAGCTGCGGCGCGGGCGTACCGGCGGGTAGCGCCGTCGCCCACCCTCGGCACACTCGCCCGAGGCGGCCTATAAGCTGACTGATCGGACGAGATCGTTCTCACCTCGCAGGCGTCTGAGGCAACGCCGAGCGGCGGGCCGTGGCGGCGATCTCGCTCGTACGGCCTAGACTGCACGCAAGTGATCGGCGACACACGTCCTCCCCTGGAGGTGGTCGCCACCGACGAGGAGGCACGAGGTGGACGAGACCCTGGCCCGGGCGGGCATCTTCCAGGGTGTGGAACCGGCCGCGGCCGAGGCGCTCGCACAGACCTTGGAGACCGTGGAGTTCCCACGGGGTCACGTGATCTTCAC
>DATFHB010000095.1:0-18712 GCA_035248845.1 Amycolatopsis sp.
GCCCTGCGCCACCCGCACGAAAAAGGCCCGATCTGTGAAGATCGGGCCTTTTTCCTCTAGTAGCGGGGACAGGATTTGAACCTGCGACCTCTGGGTTATGAGCCCAGCGAGCTACCGAACTGCTCCACCCCGCGCTGCACCCACAACTATACACCCCGCAAACGCCCAACCCCACCCCCACCCCTCACCCCACCGCCACTGTCCACTCGGGACGCACCGAGGCCCCGCTGATACAACCCGACCCGACCCGCCCCCCAACCGCAAGGCGACCCGCCCCCCAACGCCAAGCCGACCGGACCGCCCAACGGCACCGACGGAGGGGGGTCCAGGGGGGCGAAGCCCTCCCTGGCGGGGGTCTGGGGGTTCGACCCCCAGGGCAATGCGAAGGAGCCCCGGCCTGCGCAGTCGGCAGGCACGGGGCTCCTAGGCTCTGTAGCGGGGACAGGATTTGAACCTGCGACCTCTGGGTTATGAGCCCAGCGAGCTACCGAACTGCTCCACCCCGCGTTGTGGTTATGAGTTTACGCCCTGGTTTCCGCGGGGTGTTAGGGGGGTGTCGTTGTAGCTCAGCCTCCCGGTGCGGGGGAGGTCGTAGTGGTCGGCGCGGCGCCGGCGGCCGCGGCGTCGTACTCCTTGGTCGCCGCGTCGAGCGCCGCCAGTGCCTGGCCCTGTGCCTGGAAGTCACCGTTCTGCTGCGCGGTCTTGAGCTGGGCCAGCGCGGCCTGGATGTCGGCGACGGCCTTGGTCATGGCCGGGCCACCGACGCCACCCGCCGCCGGTGGGCTGGTGGTGCTGGGCGACGAGGGTGCCGTGGTGGGTGGGGTCGTCGGCGTGCTCTGGTTCGGTGGCGTCGCCGACTGGTTGGCCCCGTCGCCGAACACCTGCTTCAGCGCGTCGCCGACTGTCGACGCGAACCCCACCTTCGAGCCGTAGGACACCAGCACCCGAGCCAGCTGCGGGTAACTGTTCTGGTTGCGTTGCTGGATGTAAACCGGTTCGACATAGAGGAAACCGCCATCCAGTGGCAACGTGATCAGGTTTCCGAAGATGACGCTGACCGACTGGTTGCTGAACAGGGTCCGCTGTTGCGCGAAGTTCGAGTCGCTCTGGAACTTGTTCTGTACCTGGACCGGACCGTCGACCTGACTGTTGCCGGCCGCGGTCGTAGGTAGTCGGAGCACACGAATGGTGCCGTAGTCACGCGGATCGGACGACACCGACATCCAGGCTGCCAGGTACTGCCGTTGCAGCGCGGTGAGCGAGCTGGTGAGCTGGAACGTCGTGGAGGACTCTCCCGGCGCCTCGGCGAGCACGTAGTAGCCGGGCTGGTTGGCCAGGCCGGACGCGTCGAGGTTGGTGCCGCCCTCCTGGGTCGGGTCCTGCGGCACGTTCCAGAACGTGTTGGTCGTGTAGAACTCCTGCGGATCGCCGACGTGGTACTTGGCGAGCAGTTCGCGCTGGACCTTGAACAGGTCCTCCGGGTAGCGGAAGTGCGCCCGCAGGTCCGGCGAGATGTCCGAGCTCGGCTTCACGGTGCCGGGGAAGACCTGCTCCCATGCCTTGAGCACGGGGTCCTTGTCGTCCACCGAGTACAGCGTGACCGTCCCGTTGAACGCGTCGACGGTGGCCTTCACCGAGTTCCGGATGTAGTTGATGTTGTTGTTGGCCTGCTTGGCGGTGCCCACCAACGAGTCCTCAGTGGCCTCGCCGAGCTGGGTCTGCTGTGAGTACGGGTAGTTGTTCAGCGTCGTGTAGCCGTCGATGATCCACTCGATCTTGCCGTCCACGACCGCGGGATACGGGTCGCCGTCGACGGTCAGCCACGGGGCGACCTTCTGCACACGCTCCCGCGGGTCCCGGTTGTACATGATCTTCGAGCCGTCGCTGATGGCGTCGGAGAACAGGATGTTGCGCTCGCCGTACTTCGCCGCGAACGCCAGGCGGTTGAACCAGTTGTCGATCTGCACGCCGCCGCTGCCGTCGTAGCGGTAGTCGCTGTTGGCCGCGCTGTCGTACTCGCCGGGCGCCTTGCCGGCCTGGCCGCCCACGATCGCGTAGTCGTTGGTCAGCTCGCCGTAGTAGATGCGCGGCTGGCTCACCTGGATACCGGGCGCGTTCGGCTTGGTGGGGTCGAGGCCGGCGCCCGTCGGGTTCTGCGTGTCGCTGGTCGCAGCGATCGGGTAGCCGCCGTCGCTGTTGGCGCTCGACACCGCCCGGTCGATCGTGTTGGCTTGCGCCGCGACGAACCCGTTGCCGTGCGTGTAGACCATGTGCTTGTTGATCCAGTTGGTCTGGTTGCCGGTCAGGTTCGCGGTGTTGATCTCGCGCGCGGCGACGATATAGTCCTGCACCTTGCCGTCGACGCCGTAGCGGTCGACGTCCAGCTTGGCCGGGAAGCCGTAGAAGTTCTCGCGGCCGACGCGCTGGGTGAAGGTCGGAGACAGGACGTTCGGGTCGAGCAGCCGGATGTTGGGCACCGTCGTGGTGTCGTTGCTGATGTCCGAGGCAGTCGCCGTCCCGGCACCCGTGTAGTCCTGGTACTTGACGTTGTTGAGGCCGAAAGCGTCCTTCGTGGCCGACATGTTGCGGCCGATGGAAAGCGCTTCCTTCTGGTTGGCATTGGGTTTCACTGAGAACTGCTCCAGCACCGCGGGCCACGCCGTGCCGACCAGGATGCCCGACAGGATCAGCAGCACCAGCGCGATCGCGGGCAGCTGGATGTTGCGCAGGAACGCGCCCGCGAAGAACGCGACCGCACAGATCGCCGATATACACAGCAGAATCAGCTTCGCGGGCAGCACCGCGTTGAGGTCGGTATAGGTCGCGCCGTAGAACAATGGCGCGTTGCGGTCGGAGAAGAGCAGGTTGTAGCGGCCGAAGAAGTAGTCGACGGACTTCAGCAGCACGAACAGCCCCGCCGTGACGGCAAGCTGCACGCGAGCGGGCGCCGCGAGCTGCCCCCCGCGGCCGGCGAGCCGGATCCCGCCGAAGATGTAGTGCGCGATCAGCGCGCCGATGAAAGAGATCGTGATCGCGACGAACAGCCAGCCGAGCAGCCACTGGTAGAACGGCAGTTTGAAGGCGTAGAAACCGATGTCGTTGCCGAACTCCGGATCGGTGACGCCGAAGCTCGTGCCGTGCAGGAACAGTTGCACCCGCTGCCAGTCGCCTTCGCCGGTGGCACCCGCGATCAGCCCCGTGATGACCGGAATGCCGATGCCGAACAGCCGGATGCGCCCGATGATCGCCGAGCGGTACCGCGAAAGCGGGTCGTCGGCACCCGACACCGGCACGAACACCGGCCTCGTGCGGTAAGCGATCCACAGGCTCAGCGCCAGCGCGCCACCGACGAGGATGCCGATACTGAAGAACAGTACGATCCGCGTGACTACGACGGTGTTGAACACCTCGCGGGCGCCGACCTCACCGAACCAGAGCCAGTCGACGTAGGTGTCCAGCAGCCTCGCCCCGAGGAGCAGCGCCAGGATGATCACGGCGGCGATGATGAGCAGGATGCGGCTGCGTCGAGACAGCTTCGGCAAGCTCACAGGGGGCCGGTTGGCCACTGCACACGCTCCTGTTTGTCACGGGTCGGTCCGGGGTGCCTGACGTCGCACGCTACCCCTGGTTACTTAACTCTACGAGCGGCTCCCCAGGTTCCCCGCGTGCCCCAAATCGGACATCGCCCCCGCTGCTGACACGATGGCCACATGGCATCCCCTTCAGATCAGGCTCCCGGCGTCGCCACGGTCGCGCGCGAGGTCGAGGAGTTCGTGGCGGCGGGCGGCTGGGACCAGGCTCCGCAGCTGTTCGCGCTGGTCCCGACGGCGGACCTGCTGCGCTCGCAGCCGGAGCTGGCGGGCCGCCTCGATGCGGCGAACCCGCTGACGCCGGTGGCCCAGGAGGCGTTGCCGGATGGTGACCTAGCCGAGGCGCTGGGCCACATCGCGTGGCCGGAAGCAGTCGTGGGGTGCGCGCTCGCACAGGAGATCATCGTGCTGCCGCCGAGCGCGGAAGAGGCACTACCGGCGGACACGCTCGACGTCGACCGCCTGCGCAAGGCTGCGGCCGACCACCCGGAACGCACCGAGGCGAGGTTGGTCGCGGCGGTGCTCCGCGACGGTCCGGGCGCGTGCGTGATGCGCCTGCGCGGCTACACGCAGGCCGCCGACGGGAGCGGCGAGCCCGTCGACGAGATCGTCGAACACCCCGATCTGGCGCCGAACCTGATCGAAGCGCTGCGCGCGACGCTGACTCCCTGAGCTCAGCAGGACGGGGTCGGCTTGCCGTTCTTGAGGTCTTGGAGCGCGGTGAGCGCGCTGTCGAGGCTCGACACCTTCACGAGCTTGAGGCCCGACGGCGCCGCGGAGGCCGCCTCGGTGCAGTTCGCTGCAGGCGTAAGGAAAACCGTGGCGCCGGCCTCGCGCGCGGCGACGACCTTGAACGAAATGCCGCCGATCGGCCCGACATTGCCCTTCTCGTCGATCTCACCGGTACCCGCGATGTCCGTCCGGTTGGCCAGGTCGCCCGGGGTCAGCCGGTCGGTGATGGCGAGCGCGAACATCAGCCCTGCCGACGGGCCGCCAACGTCCTGCAGCGACACCTTCACATCGAACGGCACGTCGGCGCGGTCGATCGGCTGCAGCCCCATGAAGCCCTGCGACTGGCCCGAGTCCGGATTGGACGCGAGCGTCAGAGACGCGGTGCGCGGTGCGTCGGTGCCGTGCTGGAAGGTGATCGAGATGGTCTGGCCGGGCTTGGTGGCGGTCAGCGCCGAGCGGACGTCGTCCTCGTTGCCGATCTGCTTGCCGTTGACCTCGAGCAGCCGGTCGCCCGCCGCGAGCGCCTTGTCGGCGGGGCTGCCCGACACGACCTCCTGCGCCAGCACCTTGATCGGGAGGCCGAGATGCCGCAGCGCGGCGACCTCGGCGTTGCTCTGCGAGTCCTGGAACTCCTTGACGTTCTCCTGCTGGACCTGCTCGTCGGTCTCGCCGGGTTTGAAGTAGTCCTCCCGCGGGGCCAGCGCGTACCGGCCGCTCGCCCACAGGCCGAGTGCGCCGAACAGGGTGATCTGGTCGTTGAGCGACACGGTGGTCATCCGCAGCTCACCCGTCGTCGGGTACGTCTCGCGTCCGCTGATCTGGATCACCGGCGCGCCGCCCGCGTCACCGAGTGTGTCGAAGGTCGGTCCGGGCCCGAGCGCCACGTACGGCACCTGCACGAACGCGCCTACCAAGCCGAACGCGATCACCAGCAAGACACTGAGCAGGACGGTCCAGCCCCGGCGGCTCAGCCGGATGCGCCTGCCGTACCGGGGTGTGCGGCCGCCGCGCTTGGCGGATGCGGTGTCACCGGGCTTCGCGTCCGGGGCATCGGTGCTCCGAGTGGTGGTTTCCTCGCGGGACTCGCTCACCCGAGACAGCGTACGGTCACCGGCGTAAGCTCCGGATCACCAGCCCTCGCCGGACGTGTGAATACGCCATCCGGCTGACGCGGTGCGGCGGGCGGTAGCCGCGTACGGTGGTGTTATGAGCAATCCCCCGTTCGGCTTCGGACCTCCCGATCCCGACAAGCGCGGTGAAAACGAGCCGGAAGGCGGCCAGCCGTCCGGTGCCGACGCGTTCAATCAGCTCGGCCAGATGCTGAGCCAATTGGGCCAGATGCTCAGCCAGGCAGGCAGTTCCACCGGTCCGGTCAACTACGAGCTGGCGAAGCAGATCGCGCTGCAGAAGCTCAGCGGCGACGCGAGCGGCAAGATCGGCTTCGCCGCCAGTGGTGACGCCGAGAGCGCCGTGCGCGACGCCGCCCACCTGGCCGAACTGTGGCTCGACGCGGCCACCATCCTGCCCGCGGGCGCCACCCAGACTGTGGCCTGGTCCGGTCGGGAGTGGGTACAGAAGACCCTGCCGACCTGGCAGCGGCTGTGCGATCCGGTGGCGCGGCAGGTGTCCGGCGCCTGGGTCGACGCGCTGCCCGCCGAGGCGAAGGAGGCAGCGGGGCCACTGCTGTCGATGGTCGGCCAGATGGGCGGGATGGCGTTCGGCTCGCAATTGGGGACCGCACTCGCGCAGCTGGCTTCCGAGGTACTGACGTCCACCGAAGTGGGTCTCCCGCTCGGGCCGGACGCCACGTCCGCTCTGCTTCCCGCGAACATCGAGAAATTCACCGAGGGGCTCGAGCTGCCCAACAGTGAGGTGTTGGTGTTCCTCGCCGCGCGCGAGGCGGCGCACCAGCGGCTGTTCACGCACGTGCCGTGGCTGCGGCAGCAGCTGCTGGCGACGGTCGAGGAGTTCGCGCACGGGATCAACGTGGACACCTCTGCGCTGGAGCAGCTGGCCGGTCAGGTCGACCCGAGCAACCCGGCGAGCATCGAGGAGGCCATGTCGTCGGGTCTGCTGGAGCCGAAGACCACGCCGGAGCAGGAGGCCGCGCTGATGCGGCTCGAGACGCTGCTGGCGCTGGTCGAGGGCTGGGTGGACGTCGTGGTGGCCGAGGCCGTCGGCGACCGGTTGCCCGGCGCGGACGCGCTGCGCGAGACCCTGCGGCGGCGACGTGCCACCGGTGGTCCGGCCGAGCAGACCTTCGCGACACTCGTGGGCCTCGAGCTGCGGCCGCGCCGGATGCGGGCGGCGTCCGCGCTGTGGAAGCTCGTCGGCGACCAGCACGGTCTCGACAAGCGCGACGGCCTGTGGTCGCACCCGGACCTCATGCCGAACGCTACGGACCTGGACGACCCGCTGGAGTTCAGCCAGCGCCTCGGCGAGCAGGGCGCCATCGATGACCTGGACCCGATCGCGGAACTCGAACGCACCCGCAAGCCGGAAGGCTACGAAGGCGGCTCGGATGCGGGCCCGGAACCGGACTCGGGCTCCGGCGAGGGCGGCTTGCCCAAGCCGCACTGACCTGGACCTTCCAGTACCCCGCACGACGCGAGGGACGTCCTCCGGGACGTCCCTCGCCGTGTGTCCGGCCCGGTGCCCGGTTCAGACTTCTTCTTCCGCGTCCACCTCGCTGATCCCCCAGCCGGCGGCGGCCGAGAGGCCCTCGAGATAGCCGATCGCTCGTTCCATCTTCGGGTAGTTCCGCACCAGCGACCAGAACCGCTCGTCATGTCCCGGTACCCGCAGGTGTGCCAGCTCGTGCACCAGGACGTAGTCGAGAACCCACCCCGGCACGTTCCGCAGGCGCTCGCTGACCCGGATGCTCGAATCGGTCGGTGTGCAGGACGCCCACCGGGTGCGCATCGGCGGCACCCAGCGCACGGTCGCGGGCAGCATCGACCTGTCGAGATAGCGCGCCGACAGCTGCGCGCACCTCGCCAGGAGCGCCGCGTCCGAGTCCCGGGCAGGCGAGGCCCGCCTGGACTCCTTGCGCTGGAGCTTGCGCTCCATCTCCGCGACCCAATGCTTCTCCTCGGCCCGGCTCATCCCCGCTGGGATGAGCACGATCAACGTGTCCCCGTCCCGGTACGCCGTGACCGTGCTCTTGCGCCGCGCGCTTCGGCGTACTTCGACCTTCTGCTGGGCGGTATCTACCCGCTCGGTTCTGTCCCGGCCCCTGAGTGAGGGCACCCGTACATTCGCCACTCGTCCACGGTAGAGCCAGGCACCGACAACCCGGGAGAGTCGACCTTGAGACGGCCCGAGTTATCCACAACCAATCCCACCTGTGGATAACTCGGGATCTCGAGTGGCGGGTTCGTGCCGGGAGTCTGCACGCTCAAGGGCATGAGCCGAGAACTGCCCAAGCGCCCACGCCTCAGACCAGGCCTGGAGGTCTTCGACCGCCGGCCCGGCGAGATCCAGTTCGGTCTCGATCCGCGGCACGCGATGGTGGCCTCGGGTTTGCCGCCGGACCTGACGAACGTCCTCCACCGGCTCGACGGCAGCCTCCGCACGGACGAGCTGCTCGCGATCGCTGAAAGCGAACACACCGACCAACTCTGCGACATCCTCTCCGACCTCACCCGGCTCGGGCTGGTCGAGGAGGCGTGGACGCCGGCAGGCCGCGGGCGGGCGGCTGCCGAAGTGGGCCTGTCCTCGCTGCGCTCCCGGCAGCCGGCCCGCGACGCGTACTCCCGGCGCGCACACACCGGGGTGATCCTCTACGGCTCCGGGCGCCTCACCATTGCCGTCGCCACCCTGCTCGCCACGTCCGGCGTCGGGCGCGTGCAGGTCGAAGCCGACGGATACATCACGGAGCTGGACACCGGCAGCGGCTACGTCGACGCCGACATCGGCAGGCAGCGCCGGGCGGCCGCGGCCGACGCGGTCCGCCGGGCCAACCCCGCCACCAGGCCGAAGCTGCACCGCGACCAGCGGCCCGACCTCGCGGTGCTGGCCGACGCGATCGTGCCCGCACCCGAACTGGTCCGGCTCCTGGTCCACGAGCGGCTGCCGCACCTGCCGGTGCGCGTCCGGGAGGGCCTCGGCATCGTCGGGCCGCTCGTCCACCCCGGGCGAAGTACTTGCATGAGTTGCGCCGACCTGCACCGCAAGGCCATGGACGCGCGGTGGCCGACGGTCGCCGGCCAGCTCGCGGGCCGGTTCCAGCACGCCGACCTCGGCAGCGTGCAGGCCACGGCCGCGCTCGCCACGGCCCAGGTGCTGCGGGCCCTGTGTCCCGGCGACAGCCCGCCGCCAGTGTGGAACACGACGATCGAGATCGACACCTACGAGGGCACGATCGAGCACCGTGCGTGGCCGCCCAATCCCGCCTGTGAGTGTGGCGCCGGGCCAAGGAGAAATTGATCGCTCTCCCCCTGCGGGCGGCTGCGCGGAGGATCATCGACAAGGCACAATCATCAGGTGAGTGACTTCCGCGATCGCAGCGATGACCGCGACGAGCCGGGTATCCCACGCAGGACCGCGGCGAGGACCGCCAAGCTGGCCAGCCTGCCGCTCGGGATCGCGGGACGGGCGGTCGGCGGCTGGGGCCGGCGGCTGACCGGGCAGAACGCGCAGGAAGTCAATGCCGCGCTGTCGGCGAAGGCAGCCGAGCAGCTGTTCGAGGTGCTGGGCACGCTCAAGGGCGGCGCCATGAAGTTCGGCCAGGCGCTCAGCGTCTTCGAGGCCGCGGTGCCGGACGAGCTGGCGGCGCCGTACCGCGACGCGCTCACCCGGTTGCAGGCCGCCGCGCCACCGATGTCGATCAGGCAGACCCACCGCGTGCTCGCCGAGCAGCTCGGCCGCTCCTGGCAGGAACGTTTCCTTGACTTCGACGACGAGCCGACCGCGTCCGCGAGCATCGGCCAGGTGCATCGTGGGGTGTGGCACGACGGTCGCGAGGTCGCCGTGAAGGTGCAGTACCCGGGGGCCGACGAGGCGCTGCGCAGCGATCTGCGCCAGCTGCAACGCTTCAGCCGGCTGTTCCAGGTGCTCGTGCCCGGCATGGACGTCAAACCGCTGCTCGCCGAGTTGTCGGCCCGGATGGGCGAGGAGCTCGACTACCGGCACGAGGCGGACAGCCAGCGGACTTTCGCGGCGGCGTTCGCGGACGACGGCCAGTTCTTCGTGCCCCCGGTGGTGGCAAGCGCACCGAAGGTGCTGGTCACCGAGTGGGTCACGGCCACCCCGCTGGCGAAGGTGATCTCCGGCGGCGACACCGAGACCCGCAACGAGGTGGGCCGGCTGCTGGCCGAGTTCCACTACTCTTCGCCCGCGCGAACCGGTCTGCTCCATTCCGACCCGCATCCTGGCAACTTCATGGTGTTGGACGATGCCAGGCTGGCCGTGATCGACTTCGGCGCGGTCGCCGAACTGCCGCACGGCATCCCGCGCCATCTCGGCGAGATGACGCGGCTCGCGCTCGACGGGCGCTCCGACGAGCTGATGAACCTGTTGCGGGAAAACGGTTTCGTCCGTGCGGACACAGAGCTGCTCGCCGAGGACGTGCTGGCCTATCTCGCGCCGTTCACCGAACCCCTTGCCGCCGAAACCTTTCACTTCACGCGAAAGTGGATGCAGCGCCAGGCGATGCGCGTGGGCGATTCACGCGGTACCGACTTCCGCGTCGGCCGGTCGCTCAACCTGCCGCCGGAGTACCTGATGATCCACCGTGTGACGGCGGGGTCCACGGGGATTCTCTGCCAGCTCGGCGCCGAGATTCCCGCGCGTGCCATTGTCGAACGGTGGCAGCCGGGGTTCGCGAGCTGAGCCTCGCGCGGCGCCGGTTATCCACAATCCACATGTTTACGCGTCAAAACGCCATTCGCACACAGGGGTTATCCACAGTTTCCGATTCCCGGTTCCCAGCCGCCACTGTCCCCGGCACCCTGGGTGCATGGCCCGAACGACCGACGCCGAACTCACGGCACTGAGCGAAACCGTCGACGACGGCATCATCACCGCCACGTCCCTGCGAAGACGCACCACACCGCACGTCATCGCGTCGCGATGCCGCCCCGGCGGCCCATGGCGACGCCTCCTGCCCGGCGTGGTGATGCTCAACGACGGTGAGCCGACGCGCAGCCAGCAGGTGCGCGCCGCCGCCTACTACGCGGGTGTCGGAGCAGTCGTGAGCGGGTTCGATGCCCTGCGTGCGCAGGGTGTCCGCCTGGCGCCGCCCCAACGTGTGCACGTCCTCGTGCCCGTGCGCCGACGGTTGCTGTCGCAGGATTTCGTCCGGCTGGAGCGCACTACGCGCCCGCCGGATCCGGTATTCCTGGGCGGCATCCCGTACGCGCCGCCCGCTCGGGCCACGATCGACATCGCGCGCACGACGGTGGAGGCCGACCTGCTGCGCCGTCTGCTGGCATTGCCGGTGTACTACGGTTTGTGCACCGCGGCCGACCTGCGGCGCGAACTGGACAGCGGCAACCAGCGTGGCACGGCGGCGGTGCGCGACATGCTGCGCAATCTGGGCCAGATGGGCCGGACCTATCTCCAGGGCGTGGCCCATGAGCTGCTCGCGTGCGTTCCGCTGCCGGCGCCGGTGTGGAACGTGACCGTGTGCGACCTGCAGGAGCGCCCCATCGGTGTGGTCGACGCCTGGTGGGACGAAGTCGCGCTGGGCTGGCAGTTCGGCGCTGGCCCCCATCGGGGGCCGAAGATGAACCATCTGGCACTGACCGCCGCCGGCGTCACGCTGGTGCGCACCCCACCGGAGCACCTCCGCGCCAACGCCGGCCGCGTGATCCGCTCCCTGACCAGCGCATTCGCGACCGCCGCCAAGCGCCACCGTCCCCGTGTCCACGCACTGGGCATGCTCGCCGAGCCGGTGTGACATGCCGATGCCCATCACCAGTAATCCTCGGGCAGCTTGCCCTCGATGTCGCGCACATGGTCCCGGGCGCAGGCCGGGCAGAGCCATCGCGTGGTGTCGCCTGCGCGCTCGGACACCCAGGTCAGGGCCGCTGTGGCGTCGGCGTCGAGGTCGCGTCGCGCTCCGCAGCGCGTGCACGTCGCCGGTTCGGGCAACGTCACGGACGCCGTCCATAGTGGACTGTCCGGGTGCCGAGCACGAAAAGATCGTCGCGGCGCCCGAGATAGCGCTCGTCGGTCGGATCAAGAAGGTGGTGCGCCGCTTGGCGATCCTCCTCGCCGAGATGCTCGCCCACGGTCTCCACCAGCATTCCAATTCGCCCCACCGCAAAGTCGCGCACGGCATCGGTCGGCGGTGCCGGGTGATCGACGACGCTGGTGAACGATCCGACGTCGGCCAGCCCCGCGCGGCGCAACGCGACGGTCCAGCCATAGGGCATCCGTGCCGAGCCGGCGATGGCGGCGCGCATGTCGATGAACCAGGACTCTCGCGCGGCGAGGAGCCGCCGCTCGAAGCCCGGCTTGTCGATCCCGAGGTCCCACGGCAGGCACTCGGTCTCGAGCCCACCCTCGGCGATCGCGAGCACGCCACCGGGCGCGAGCACGCCGGCCAGCCCGGCGATGCCGGCCTGCTGATCCGGCAGGTGATGCACCATGTGCGCCGCCCACACCAGCTGCGCGGCCGGCACCACGGAGGGCAAGTCGTCCTCGGCGACGTCGGCCTGCACCACGTCGACCTCGACCGGCCCGCCGCCGGCTGCGGTCGCGGCCCCGCCGCGGGCGACTTCGCCGGCGACGGTGAGGAGTTCCGGCACGGCGTCCACCAGCACGAGTCGTCCGCCGCCGCGGTGCCGGAGTGCGGCGGCGAGAGCGGCGCTCATCCCGCCGGCCCCGCAACCGGCGTCGACGACGGTCGCTTCGGCGGGAAGATCATTCGTCAACCGCCGGGCGATCTCGGCGAACGTCGCCCGGTGGAGCGCGTCGACCTGGCGGAGATTCGGAATCCGCTCCGCCCAGTCGATGTTGTCGTGCGTGTGTCCGTGGCCGTGTCCATGCCCGTGCGTGTGCCCGACCTGGCTGCGGTCCTGCTCCGTTCCGCCCATGAGACCCATTCAACACGAGCCCGCGCACCCGCCGCGCGAAAACCGCGCCGGTGTCAGGAGCTGTAACGGCGTGCGCGGCGGGAGGCCCAGCGGGCCATCCTGTCCCAGCGCCGCGCGGCGCGCTCGTTGCTTCGCTCCCGCTGCGCGCGGATGTCCTCGCGCAGCTCCTGTATTCGCGCTCTCGCGAGCGCCTCATTGATCAACATTCGACTGGTCTCCTTGGTGCTGATGGTCGTGGCGCTCGGCTTCACGCGCGCCAGTTCCGGCTGCTTTCGGGTAATCGGTGTGGCGCTCATGCGGCAGCGCTCCGCTGCTCACGTGCGCGCACGAGCGGCTGCTCCGCAACGCGCTCGACCACTGGGTGCTTCCGCGGACGCCCCCGCGGCCGCTTCCGCGCGACGATCGCGCCGCGCTCGAAGATCTCGCCACCCCAGACGCCCCACGGCTCCCGCCTGGCCAGCGCACCCGCGAGGCACGCCTCGCGCACCGGGCAGTCGACACAGAAACTTTTCGCCCGCTCGAGCTCTGCGGGTGCTTCCGCGAACCACAGGTCCGCATCCCCTGACCGGCAAGGCAAGTCCTCGTCCGGCGAGGTCACGGCGTCGAGTAGTTCACCGACACCGGTTGTGCCCGCGTCGATGACCACGTCGGATAACGCCTTCTCTGACGCGAAGGCGATTGCCGATGACATTCCCGTTCTCCTTTGTGTAGTAGCGGTTTTTCGGTTGTGGAGGGGTACTGCACAAAACACGAGGGCCGCGGATCCGATGTACGGTTCCGCGGCCCTCGTGAGCCTTCGCCCTGTGGGTCTCTCAGGGGCTTCGCTCTGGCGGAGGTGGCGGAACATACGTCTGCGGCTTCTTGGCCGCGCGCGCGACGGCGTACATCGGAACGGTGATGACGAACGGGCGCTTCCCATCGTCAATCCGACGACCACGCGCGACATGCTCATTGGCAAGCTCAACCGTGCGCCCCACACCGGAACCCTGGCCGAAGCCGGCGCTCACCCGGATGGCGCAGGACAGCGTGGTGCCAGGGTTACCGATCGTCGTGTTGCTGATCATCTCGAGGCACCTCCTTACGCTGTCCGAACCGCGCCGCCCCAAGGGCGGCGGGAAAGAATCCCCCGGGCGCGCTCGCCCGGCCTTTGCAGGCTATTGCCCCCTGCCACACGAGGGCAACTGATTTTCCGCAGATTTCTCCGAACCGGCGAAGATCGTGTCTCAGCAGCGGTTACGCCGCGCGGATCCTCCCCCGCGCGCGGTCAACCGTGCTCGGCGTTGACGACCGCCAGCACGTCGTCGCCGAACCGCTCCACCTTGTTCGGCCCGATCCCCGAAATCGCGACGAGCTCACGCCAGTCCGCCGGCCGCTGCTCCGCGATGGCGACCAGCGTCGCGTCCGTGAACACGACGAACGCCGGCACCTTCAGCTCGCCGGCCCGCGACGCCCGCCACTCACGCAGCCGGTCCAGCAAGTCAGCGTCCAGAGTGGACGGACATCGGCCGCACCGGCTCAGCTTCACCTCCATGGTGTCGCCCAGCGGCCGCCCGCAGATCCGGCACTTCGGCTTCGCGCTGCCCTTGCCCGCCTGCGCGTGCGTCGGCCGCGCGTCCGGGTGTTGGTCCGGCAGCAGCCCGTACAGGAACCGGCTGCGGCGGCGATGACGCCGCCCGCCCGGATGCCGCGCCAGCGACCACGACAGCCACAGATGCTCCCGCGCCCGCGTGACCCCCACGTAGAACAGGCGCCGCTCCTCCTCGATCGCGTCCTGGTCGCCGTCGGCGTGCTGGATCGGCATCGTGCCCTCGGCCAGCCCGACCAGGAACACCGCGTCCCACTCGAGTCCCTTCGCCGCGTGCAGCGACGCCAGCGTCACGCCCTCGACGGTCGGCGGGTGCTGAGCCGCGGCCCGCTGCTCGAGTTCGGCGACGTAGTGCGGCAGCCCGGCGCCCTCCACCGTCGAGGTCAACTCCTCGGCCACCTCGACCAGCGCCAGCAGCGCGTCCCAGCGCTCGCGGGCCGCGCCACCGCTCGGCGGCTGCTCGGTGAGCCCGACCCGCGCGAGCACCGACCGCACCGTCGTGACCAGCTCACCACCGGGCGGGTCGCCGGCCGCGGTGCGCAGCGCGGACATCGCCTGCCGGACTTCTCGGCGGTCGAAGAACCGCTCACCGCCGCGCACCAGGTACGACACGCCCGCGTCGGTCAGCGCCTGCTCGAACGCCTCGGACTGGGCGTTGACCCGGTACAGCACCGCGATCTCGCTGGCCTGCATCCCCCCGTCGAGCAGGTAGCGGATCCGCGCCGCCGCGGCCGCCGCCTCGGTCGGCTCGTCCTCGAACTCCGCGAACCGCGGGTCGGGCCCGTCCGGCCGCTGGCCGACGAGGGCCAGCCGGGAGCCGGCCGGCCGGCTCCGCGCGGCACCGATGACCTTGTTCGCCAGCGTGACCACCTGCGGCGTGGAACGGTAGTCACGTTCGAGCCGCACGACGGTGGCCTCGGGGAACCGGCGGGTGAACTCGAGTAGCGGCCGCGGCGAGGCACCGCCGAAGGAATAGATGGTCTGGTTTACGTCGCCGACGACGGTCAGGTCGTCGCGGCCACCGAGCCACGCGTCGAGCAGGCGCTGCTGTAGCGGCGTCACGTCCTGGTACTCATCCACAATGAAGCAGCGGTAGCGGTCGCGGAACTCGCGCGCGACCTCGGCGTGCTCCTCGAGTGCGGCGGTGGTGTGCAGCAGCAGGTCGTCGAAGTCGAGTACCTGCGCCGCGGTCTTGAGCTTCTCGTAGCCCCGGTACACGTCGGCGACCTGCTGCGGGACCGCCGGCACGTCGCGCTGGATCCGGACGACCGTCGCGACGTAGTCGTCGGGGCTGATCAGCGACGCCTTCGCCCACTCGATCTCACTGGCGAGGTCGCGCAGCACCTCGGGTTCGGTGCCCAGCCCCACTCGGTGCGCGGCCTGCCCGACCAGCCGCAATTTGCCTTCGACCAGGTCCCACAGCCGGTCCCCGATGACGCGGGGCCAGAAGTAGCGGAGCTGCCTGCGGGCCGCGGCGTGGAACGTCAGCGCCTGCGCCCCCTCGACGCCGAGCGCGCGCAGCCGGTTGCGCATCTCCCCGGCGGCACGCGCGGTGAACGTGACGGCGAGCACCTGACCGGCGGAGACGTGACCGGACCTGATGAGGTGCGCGATGCGGTGCGTGATGGTGCGCGTCTTGCCCGTGCCCGCGCCCGCGAGCACACAGACGGGTCCGCGGGGCGCGGAGGCGGCGGCCCGCTGTTCGGGATCGAGCCCGTCCAACAGGCCCGGACGTTTCGTTGCCGGCGCTGCGCTAACCACTCCCGCATCCTCGCAGAGGGGACCGACAGATCCGCCGCTGCCCGCCCGCCCGTATCCTGAGTGGTATGGCGGGAAAGCAGGACAATGAAGCTGCCAAGCAGGCCAAGCGTGAGAAGCGCGCGGCGAGCAAGGCGCGGCGGGCACAGATCTTCGAAGCGTTCAAGATGCAGCGCCGCGAGGACAAGGCGCTCATCCCGTGGCTGGTCGGATCGGTCGTGGTCGTCGCCGGCGTGGTATTCGGCGTCGGCTTCATCTTCAACGCTCAGTGGATCCTGCTGCCGCTCGGCATCGTCCTCGGCGTGCTGGCCGCGGTGATCATCTTTGGCCGGCGCGTGCAGCGCACCGTGTACTCGAAGGCTGACGGCCAGCCCGGCGCGGCCGGCTGGGCGCTGGACAACATGCGCGGCCGCTGGCGGGTAACCCAGACCGTCGCTGCCACCACCCAGCTCGACGCGGTGCACCGCGTGCTGGGCGCACCCGGCGTGATCCTGGTCGCCGAAGGTGCCCCGCATCGCGTGAAGAACCTGCTCGGCCAGGAGAAGAAGCGAGTCGCGCGGCTGGTCGGCGAGACGCCGATCTACGACGTCGTGGTCGGCAACGACGAGGGCCAGATCCCGCTCCGCCGGCTCCAGCCGCACCTGATGAAGCTGCCCCGCAACCTCAAGCCCGCCCAGGTCGACGCGCTCGAGGCGAAGCTCGCCGCCCTCGGCAACCGCGGCGCCGCGATACCGAAGGGCCCGATGCCGCAGGGTGCGAAGATGCGCAACGTGCAGCGCACCCTCCGCCGCCGCTGACCGGGAACGCCCAACTTGGGCGCACGGAAACCTCAACTCGCGGG
The DNA here is from genome assembly GCA_035248845.1 of Amycolatopsis sp. Taxonomy (GTDB): domain Bacteria; phylum Actinomycetota; class Actinomycetes; order Mycobacteriales; family Pseudonocardiaceae; genus Amycolatopsis_E. The sequence goes on from DATFHB010000095.1 coordinate 16,549, forward strand.
CAGGGCCGGGCCTCAGCGGAACCGGACGACCACCGTGGCGGTCAACCGGTCCAGCCAGCTGCGACCGTCCAGGTTTCGCATCACCGCAGGCAGGATCAGGCACGTCAGCGCACAGCGAACGACGGCTCGCCACAGGTTGACCATCGTCGCGCCGTCGAGCCGCGCTACCCGGATGCCCAGCACCGCCATGCCCGGGGTGAAGCCGAAGAACGCGACGGGGATCACCGTGATGGCCACCCAGACCGCGCCCGACCAGAGGTTGTAGGTCTGCATCAGAGCCGTGTCCTGCAGGTTCGGCCGCAGGAACAGCGATGTGATCAGCGACGCGAGCACCAGGTCGATCAGCAGCGCGCCCAGCCGGGCACCGCCTCCCGCGACCGCTCCGGGACCGCTTTCGGGCAGTCCCAGTCGCTCTCCGCGCCACTTCGGTGGCTCCCCGCTGTCGGCACCGAGGCCGGTATGGGAGCTCGACAACCATTCGCCGGTCCATCTCGCCACCCATCCAGGGTATGACGTCGGGCAAAACCGGCTCTGAACTGGTCCGCTAGCGAGATTCACGGGACCCGTTAACATCGGCGAAACATTCGGGTGACGGACGGGCAACACCGCGCTCTTAGCGTGAGCCGAAGAGAGTACTGCCCCCGGCGCAACAGTTGAAGGAGTTACAGAGGGTGTCCACTACTCCAGACGATATCCAGCGTCTCATCGCGGATGAGAACGTGCAGTTTGTCGATGTCAGGTTCTGCGACCTGCCGGGCGTCATGCAGCACTTCACCGTTCCCGCGAAGGCGTTCGACAACGACGCCTTCGAGGAGGGCCTCGCGTTCGACGGCTCCTCCGTCCGCGGCTTCCAGTCGATCCACGAGTCGGACATGCTGCTGCTGCCCGACCCGGAGACCGCGCGGCTCGACCCGTTCCGCAAGGAGAAGACGCTCGCGATCAACTTCTTCGTGCACGACCCGTTCACGCGTGAGGCCTACAGCCGGGACCCACGGAACATCGCGCGCAAGGCGGAGCAGTACATCGCCGAATCCGGCGTCGCGGACACCGTGTTCTTCGGCCCCGAGGCCGAGTTCTACACCTTCGACTCGGTCCGCTTCGACTCGGCGGAGAACGGCAGCTTCCACGAGATCGACTCGATCGAGGGCTGGTGGAACACCGGCCGCGACGAGGAGGGCGGCAACCGCGGTTACAAGACCAAGTACAAGGGCGGTTACTTCCCGGTCCCGCCGGTCGACCACTTCGCCGACCTGCGCGACGAGATCAGCCTGAACCTGATGAACTCCGGCTTCACGCTCGAGCGCGCGCACCACGAGGTGGGCACCGCCGGCCAGGCCGAGATCAACTACAAGTTCAACACGCTGCTGCACGCGGCCGACGACCTGATGCTCTTCAAGTACATCGTGAAGAACACCGCGTGGGCGGCCGGCAAGACCGCGACCTTCATGCCGAAGCCGCTGTTCGGTGACAACGGTTCCGGCATGCACTGCCACCAGTCGCTGTGGAAGGACGGCCAGCCGCTGTTCTACGACGAGTCCGGTTACGCGGGTCTGAGCGACACTGCTCGTCATTACATCGGCGGCATCCTGGCCCACGCCCCCAGCCTGCTGGCCTTCACCAACCCGACGGTGAACTCCTACCACCGCCTGGTACCGGGCTTCGAGGCGCCGGTCAGCCTGGTGTACTCGCAGCGCAACCGCTCGGCCTGTGTCCGGATCCCGATCACGGGCACCAACGCGAAGGCGAAGCGCATCGAGTTCCGGTGCCCGGACTCCTCCGGTAACCCGTACCTGGCCTTCGCGGCCATGATGATGGCCGGTCTGGACGGCATCAAGAACAAGATCGAGCCGCCGGAGCCGATCGACAAGGACCTGTACGAGCTCCCGCCCGAGGAGGCCAAGGACGTCAAGCAGGTCCCGGCCGACCTGGGCAGCGTGCTCGACAACCTGGAGCGCGACCACGACTTCCTCACCGAGGGCGGCGTGTTCACGCCCGACCTGATCGAGACGTGGATCGGCTTCAAGCGGGAGAACGAGATCGACCCGCTGCGCCTGCGCCCGCACCCGTACGAGTTCGCGCTCTACTACGACGTGTGATCTAGCGGCCCACAGACACGGGGCGGCAGCCGAGGGGAATACCCCGGTTGCCGCCCCGTTCTCATTCC
>DATFHB010000096.1:0-62937 GCA_035248845.1 Amycolatopsis sp.
CGAAGGTGAGGACTTCCGGCCCTCACGGCCACCCGCCCACAGGCCGACACTGGTGATCATGAACGAACTGCGCCAGCTCACCCGGCGGGAATGCCTGCGCCTGCTGGGATCGGCGCAGATCGGCCGGCTCGGCTTCTGCGAGGACGCCCTCCCGACGATCCGCCCCGTGAACTTCGCCCTGCACGGCACCGACATCATCGTCCGGACCATGGCCGGCGGCGCGATCAGCAAGGTAGCCGGCGCCGTCGTGGCCTTCGAGGTCGACGACATCGACGCCGCGACGCACACCGGCTGGAGCGTCGTCGTGATCGGCAAGGCCGAGCCGGTGACCCAGATCGACACCCTCGTCACGCTGGCCGACCCCGTCCGGCGCCCGTGGGCCCCCGGCGAACGATCGTGCTTCCTGCGTATCCGGGTCGAGCTGGTCAGCGGGCGCCGCCTCACAGCCGCGCCGGACGCGACCGCCGGAATGACTCCGAGCCGGCGCGGAGACCGGCAGTAGGCGGCGAGTTCGCACCGCGCCGCGGAACGCTCGCCCACTCGTCCGACCGCGCCGTGCGGATCTGCCGCAGTGTCTTGCCGCGGGTGGCCACGCCGGATGTTGCCGCTCGCGCACACCTCAGCTCGGGTCGTAGCGGCAGTGGGTGCCGGTGCGCACGCTCGCGTCGAGGGTGGCGCCGAGTTCGGGTGCCTGGTTCGCGATGCGCCGGATCGCGGTGCGGATCGCCCTGGTCACGTTGACCCGGGCGCGTTCGGCGTCCGACCCGAGGCGGCGCGGGCGGCCGCCGAGCCCGGTCGCCGCGGCCAGCTCGCGGATCAGGAAGTCGCGCTCGACCTCGAGGCCCGCCTTACGGTCCGGGTCGTGCCAGGACGCCGCCTCGTCGATCTCCTCGTCCAGTTCACGCAGCCGCCGGCGATACGCGGCGCGGGCGGTCGCGTCGAGAACGACGTCGGACGCGCCGCCGGTGTGCAGGTCGTCGCCGGGTGCGGGGCCGGCTCCGCCCGGCGCGGCGAGCAAGGCCACCAGTTGCTCGGCGGCGATGTCCTGACCGGGGTTGCGCACCAGCGCGGCGAGGTAGGCCAGCCCGACGCTGCTGGGCAGACGCACGACGGCGGTGCCCTGGCGCACGGTCCAGACGTCGCCCTCGTGCTCGATGCCGACCGGAGCGGCTGTGTCCGATCCGGTCCGCAGTGCGCTCAGCCGGTGCACCCGGGCCAGCCGCTCCCCCTCGTCGCGCAACGACCGGGCCCGCGCGTCGCGGCCGCCGAGAAACCGGGCGTACTCCAAACAGGACAGAGCCAGCCACGCGGGGGTGCCGGCCGTGCGATGTGCGGCGAGGGCGGCCTCGAAATGCCCGCGCGCGGCCTCGTCGCGGCCGGTCAGGCCGGCCAGTTGCGCCAGGTTCAGCCGGACCGATCCGAGACAGCTGACGGCTCCGGCCGGGACGGTGAACCGGTCCGCGAACGGGGTGAGCGCGGCGTAGAGCACGGCGGCGGCGCCCGGATCGCCGAGCGCGACCGAGCCGGTGGCGAGCAGGGACAGCGTCCACACGTGGAGCATGTCGCGCGGCAGCTCCGCGACCTCGGTCATCATCCGCGCGAACCGCGCGCGAGCGTCGTCGCGCTCGCCACGCTCGATCAGGACGAGCACCAGGGCGGCCTCGTGTGCGGCACGCAGCCGCGAGTGGTCGACCAGATGCCGCAGGATCCGCTCCATCTCGGCGCCGTCCTGCTCGTCCAGGCCCCCGAACCGCCACACCGAGAACAGCTGTCCCCAGTACACGGCGTCGGCGTCCGGCAGCTCGCAGCGCTGCCCCAGCTCCCACGCCTGCCTGGCGAGGTCGCGGGCGTCGGCGAGCCGGCCCCGCAGCGCGGCGAGCGTCGACCGCCGCGACAGCGCGAGGTGCAGCACGGTGGGCTGGTGCAGGTCGGCGGCGAGCCGGTCCAGGCCGGCCAGCACCGCGGCGGCCTGGTCGAGTTCGCCGCACTCCAGGGCGAACACCAGCCGCCACATCTGGCCGTCCAGTGTCAGCGCGGTGTCGCCGGCGGCCCGGCCCAGCTCGTCGATCCGGACCGCGGTGGCCAGCGCCCGGTGTGGATCGTGCTCGCCCCAGCCGACGTACTGCTGCGCGGACAGGGCGAGCGCCAGCACCGCCGCGTCGCCGCACGTTTCGGCCACCGACACCGCTTCCCGTGCGTACTCGCGCGCCGACGGCCGGTCGCCGTGCGCGCAGGCCACCGCGAGCCGCGCGAGCACCCGGCCGCGGGTCGGCGCCGCGGCGCCGGCCCACGCGCGATCGGCCCGGCGGAGCAAGTCGATGGCGCGGTCGTCGACGGTGTTGAAGTCCAGGTGCTCCGCGCGCAGCAAGGCCACCGCGCCGAACCGCTCGGGGTCGTCCAAGCGCGCCGCCAGTTCGGCGGCGAGATCGCCCTGCCGGCGCGCCTCGGCCAGCCGGCCGGACCGCTGCAACGCCGACGCCAGCGCAAGCAGCAGGTCGACCCGCCGCTCCGTGGTGTCCTCAGTAGACCGTCCTAACGCGACGATTGCCTGCCGGTAGTGCGCGCCCGCGTCCTCGTAGGCCAGCGCCAGGGTGGCTTCGTCACCGGCGGCGGTGGCATACCGGACGGCTTCCGCGCCGCCACCGGCGGGCCAGGCCGCGAGGAAATGCCGGGCCAGCGTCGGGGTGGCCGCCGACGGGTCGCCGGCGAGCGCCCGGCCGGCCGCCAGATGCAGCGACGCGCGGTCGGTGGTGTGCTGAGCGCCGTAGAGCGCTTCGCGGACCAGGGAGTGCGCGAACGCGTACCGGTCGGGCTCGGCCGGGTCCGGGGTGAGCAGGTCGGCTCGGCAGGCCTCGTCGAACAGCCGGCGCACGGTCCCGGCCGGCGTGCCCAGCACGTCGGCCACCAGCCCGACCCGGATCTCCCCGCCGAGCACGGCGGCCAGCGCGAGGGCCTTCGGCACACCGCCGGCGGCGGTGACCTGCTCGGCGCGGCGCAGCACCGCCTGACTCAACCCGACCGGGATGTCCGCGCCGACCGGCGAGTTCCGGTCGAGCCGGCGCAGGACGTGGGTGACGAACAGCGGGTTGCCCTGCGTCCGGTCCAGCACGCGGCGGGCCAGATCGGCGGCGCCGTCGGGCAGCAGGGTCTCGATCTCGGCGCGGGTGAACGGCTGCGGCGAGAGCGTCACGGCGAGGCCGTCGAGCCGGTCCACGACCTCGGACAGCTCCGGGTCCAGCCGCACCTCCGCGTCACGGTAGGTCGCGACCAGCAGCAACCGGATGTGCCGGCCGTGTCGCGCGACGAACTCCAGCAGCAGCGCGCTCGCGCAGCCCGCCGCGTGCAGGTCTTCGAGGAGGACCACCACGGGCTGGGTATCCGCCACCGACTCCAGGACCAGCGTCACCGCCTCGTAAAGCGCGAACCGGTCCGGGATCTCTCCGCTCGCCGCGCCTGGCCGCAATGCCGACAGCGCGGCACCGGACGAGCCGATCACCGGGCCGGCGCCGGTGGCGGCCGCGCGGCGCAGGACCTGCACCCATGGCCAGTACGTCGGTGCGCCGCCCTCGTCCCACCCCGCGCCGACCAGGACGGCGGCGTCGCCGCGGGCTTCGTCGCAGAACGCCTCGACCAGCGTGCTCTTGCCGATTCCGGCCTCTCCGCGGACCATCACCAGCTCGCCGGACCCACGCCGGACCCGCGCGAGCGCGGAGCGCAACGCCGCGAGTTCCCGCTCTCGGCCGACCACGACCCTGCTCATTGCCGAACCTCGCCGTTCCGGTGTTCATCGCGGCTGAACAGCACGTTCATCGTAAGGGAACGCCTTCGGAGTCGAGCTGACATCCGAGAGGAGATCCATCATGGACGAGCAACTCGCCACCGAATTCACCGGACGAGTACTGACCGACACCGCCGCGGCCGCGACTACCGTGCTGGCCGCGTTCGGCGACCGCCTCGGCCTGTTCAAGGACCTCGCCGCACACGGCCCGGCGACCAGCGCCCGGCTCGCGGCCCGCACCGGCCTGCACGAGAGGTATGTGCGCGAATGGCTGTGCGGCATGTACGCGGCGGGCTACCTCACCTACACCGAAGCCGACCAGCGCTACGCCTTGCCCGCCGAACACGTACCGACGCTGGCCACCGAACCCGGTCCCGCGTTCTTCGGCGGAGTGCACCAGGAACTGCTCGGCGCCCTGCAACGCTACGACGACGTGCTCGGTTCCTTCCGCACCGGCGGCGGCGTGCACGCCGCCCATCTCCACCCCGACGTCGCGGCCGGCACACACCGGTTCACCGCCCAATGGCACCGCAACCTGCTCGTGCAGGACTGGCTCCCGCGTGTGCCCGAAACGTTGGCACGACTGCGCGGCGGGGCGCACGTGGCCGACATCGGCTGCGGGGCCGGGCTGGCGGTGACCACGCTCGCCGGCGCCTTCCCGGCTGCGTCCTTCGTGGGCTACGACGTCTCCGCCGCCGCGATCGAGGCAGCCCGTGACAACGCCGAGGAAGCCGGCGTCGACGGGCGCGTCCGCTTCGAGGTGCGCGACGCGGCGGACGGACTGCCCGAACACTTCGACGTGATCACCACGTTCGACGTGGTGCACGATGCCGTCGATCCGCTCGGCATGCTCCGTTCGATCCGGGAAAGCCTCCGGCCGGGCGGCCGCTACCTCTGCCTGGACATCAACTGCTCCGCCGACCCCGCCGACAACGTCGGCCCGATCGCCGCGCTGCTCTACGGATTCAGCCTGCTCTACTGCATGACGACGTCCCTCGCGGAGGACGGCGCGGGCCTCGGCACGCTCGGCCTGCCCGAACCCCGACTCCGCGAACTCGCCACCCGCGCCGGCTTCGCCGCGGTCGACCGGGTCCCGATGGACAACCCGTTCAACTCGCTTTACGAACTACACCGGTGACCCGATCGCCACGAGGGCCTCTCGGGGCTCGCTCTGCTCTGCACCGAGTTGCGCGGCGGCGCGATCTGCGAATACGCGCCGCGCGACTGTTACGTCGCCGCCAAGGTCGCACGGGAAGCCTCGCGTGGGACTCATCTTCGCCGGGCGATGCCGGCTTGGTCCCGACGTCGGACAGTACGCAGTGCGTGTGCAGGTGGATTCACAACCAAAGGAGTTCCTGATGGCCAGAGGAGAGGCGCCCGTACTGGAGGCGCTGACCGATCTGAACGCGGTGTCCATGGAGCGGACCGGGCTGGACCCGAAGTCGCTCCTGCTTGTCCGGCTGGCAGCACTGGCCGCCATGGACGCACCTCCCGCGTCCTACCTGGCACACATCGGCCCCGCCGCCGAGAGCGGCCTGACGCTCGACGATGTCCAGGACGTGCTGGTCGCGGTGGCCCCGATCGTGGGCACTGCCCACACCTTCGCGGCGGCGGCCAACATCACGAGGGCACTGGGGTTCGCGATCGAGCTCGCCGAAGCCGAAGCCGAAGCCGAGGCCGACGCCTGACCACAACTACCCGGGGAAGCCGGGGCCGACCGCGCACGCGACATCGTCGCGTGCGCGGTCGCGGCCCGACAGGAAGGACGAGGTCCGCTATGTCCAAATTCGCGCTGTTCTTCAGCTATACGGCCGAAAGCTGGGCGAAGATGATGGCCAACCCGAGCGACCGGACCGCGGCGATCCGGGTGACCGCGTCGGCGCTGGGCGGGTCGGTCGAGTCGTTCTACTACATGTTCGGCAAGCGCGACGGGTTCGTCGTGTTCGACCTGCCCGGTAATACCGACGCGGCGGCAATCGCGGTCGGCGTGAGCAGCACCGGGGCGTTCGAGACCGTCCAGACATATCCGCTGATCGACCCCGCCGACCTCGGCGACGTACTGGCCAAGGCGAAAACGACGGTGGGCACCTACAACCCACCCGGGAAGTAGAACTCAGCCGTCCCGGGACTTGCCTGCCCGCCACCTGAGCAGGACACCCAGCAGGAGTCCGACGACGATCATGATCGTCAGGAGCAGCCACAGTGGGGCGGTCAAGGCGGCGGTGAACAGGTTGACCTTGACCTGGGCGCGGTTCTGCACGATGAAGACCACGGCCAGGACGACCACGACGAGCGCGATGATCTGGCGCGGGCCGAGCCGGAACCCCTTGCGGGTGGTCGTGTCGCCTCGTTCGGGAGCATTCATCGCAACCCCTCTCGTCGCGGTCCGCTCGCCGTGGCTCCAGGATGCGCGGGCGCGTCGTAGGTGACCTCACCTCGAAGGGGTGAGCGCGCCGGTGGGTGGCTGGAGCGCCACGAGGTTGCGCAGCGGGCGACCCGAGCTCCGCGTACCCCCCTTGCGTCGAGGCGCTGTGCGCGACCGTGCCCAGCTCCTGCGGGACGTCGAGCGCGACGTCCCGCAGCGGCGAACGAGTGTCGCTGCTCCGGTGTCAGCTCGGGCGGCAACGCCGGGATCTCGGGTGCGAACGAGGTGCTGCCGCCCAACCCGGTCGTTCGGGTAATCATGGGAACATGCGCGTCCTCGCCTGGTTTCGCGGTATCAGCCCGCGCCGGCGCCTGCTGCTGAGTTCCGGCGCGCTCGTCGTCGTCGTGGCCGCGGTCGTCGCCTTCGTCACGACCGCCCGGAACGACGCGCCGAGGACTGTGCACCGCGACGTGCCCGGCACGGTCCTGCTGGTCCCCGGTTACGGCGGGGCGCAGGGCACGCTCGAGCGGCTGGCCGCCCGGATTCGGCACGACACCGGGCGCGAAGCCGACGTGGTGACCTTGGCGGGCGACGGCACGGGTGATCTCCGCGCGCAGGCCGAGGTACTCGCGTACGCGGCCGAGCAGGCGTATGACCGGGGCGCCCCGTCCGTCGACGTGATCGGGTACTCGGCGGGCGGCATCGCCGCGCGGCTGTGGGTTGCCCAGGGCGGCGAGCCACGCCGCGTCGTCACGCTCGGTTCGCCTCTGCACGGCACCCAGCTCGCCGCGGCGGGCAGCGTGCTCGCCCCCGGCGCCTGCCCGGTCGCCTGTCAGCAGCTGGTCCCCGGGAGCGCGCTGCTGCGGCAGCTCCCGCCGATCCCGCCGGGACTGCCGTGGTTGTCCATCTGGACCGAGCTGGACCAGACGGTGACCCCGCCCGACTCGGCCCGGCTCGAGGGCGCGGTCAACGTGCCGCTGCAGCAGGTGTGCCCGCAGAACAGGGCCGCCCACGGGGATCTGCCCACCGATCCCGAAGCCGAAGAACTCGTCCTGCAGGCGCTGGGCACCGCGCCGCTGACGGCACCGCGGCTGTGCGTCAGCTCGTGACGTCCCGGGTCGCGAAGTTGGCCCAGGCCGCGCCGAAGAACACCACGATGTAGCCGGCCTGCAGCAGCAGGCCGTGGTCGATGTTGCGCCACAGCACGGGATCGCGGAAGAAGTCGATCCAGGACAGCCAGTAGTGCGTCGGCAGGTACGGCTTGGCCGGTGCGGCGGCGTCCAGCGTTTCCAGGACCGAGCTGGTGATGAGCACCGCGAGCCCGCCGAGCGCGGCGCCGAGGGCGGAGTCGGTCAGCGTGGACAGGAACAGCGTGATCGCGGCGAACCCGACCATCGACACCACCACATAGGTGACCGCGCCGAGCAGCCGGAGCCCGAGTGCGGACGAGCTGAGCGGCGCACCCGACAGCGAGATCGCCCCGGCCGGGCCAGCGGCACCCGCCTGACCGCCGGTGCCGAACAGCAGCACACCGAGGACGAGCGAGGTCAGCACGACGACGGCGATCGCGGCCGTGACGTACACGGCGACCGCGACCATCTTCGCCACCAGCAGCCGCGTCCGCCCGACGGGCCGTACCAGCAGGTACCGCAGGGTGCCCCCGGCCGCCTCTCCCGCGACCGAGTCCCCGGCCACGACCGCGACCGCGATCGGCAGGAACAGGGGCAGCACCAGGGCGAGCGCGGCGGCCGGGTACAACGTGCCGTCGGCGACCACCGCGGACAGGAACGCCCCGCCCTGCCCGGGGGGCGGCGCGAAGTCCGCGGTCGCGAGGAACACCGCGACGATCGCGGGCAGCAGGCACAGCAACCCGACGCTCACCCACATCCGCGGGCGCAGCACGAGTTTCCGCAGTTCCACCGCGATCATCCGGGCCCCCCGAAACGATCCGAGCCGGGCCCGGTGGCCTCCAGCACGACCTGTTCCAGCGTCCTTCGCTCGGTGTCGATCGCCCGTACCCGCACGCCGGCGTGGATGAGCAGGGCGTTCAGCGCCGCCGGATCGTCGTGGCGGATCACCAGCCGCTCGCGGTCGCGGGCCTCGACCCGGCCGTCGAGCACCGCCACCGCCGCGGCCGGGTCCGGTGTGGCGACCAGCACCCGCCCGGTCTCCGCGCGCAGGGCGGCCAGCTCGTCCTCCAGCACCAGGCGCCCGCGGTCGACGACGCCGACTCTCGTGCACAGGTGCTCGACCTCGGCCAGCAGATGGCTCGACAGGAACACGGTGGTCCCGCCGCGGTTGAGCTCGATGAGCAGTTCACGGACCTCCCTGATGCCCTGCGGGTCGAGCCCGTTGGTCGGCTCGTCGAGGATGAGCAGGCGCGGGCTGCGCAGCAGCGCCGCAGCGAGCCCGAGCCGCTGCCGCATGCCCAGCGAATACGCCTTCACCGGGCGCCGATCGATGTGCGCCAGCCCGACCCGTTCCAGCGCGTCGTCGATGCGGCGGCGGCGAGTCCGGCGGTCACCACCGCGACCGGCCGCGTCGAGCAGCGCGAGGTTGCGCCGCCCCGACAGGTGCCCGTACGCGCCCGGGCCCTCGACCAGCGCGCCGACCTCCGGCAGCACCTCCGCGACCCGCTGGGGCACCGGCCTGCCCAGTACCTCGATCTCCCCGCTGGTCGCGTAGACGAGCCCGAGCAGCATGCGCACCAAGGTGGTCTTGCCCGACCCGTTCGGGCCCAGGAAGCCGTAGCGATCACCTTCGTCGACCCGCATGTCGACCGCGTCGACCGCGAGAGTCGTGCCGAAGCGCTTGGTCAGCGCGCGCGTGGTGATCATCGGGTACCCCCGCGCGCCTGGGACAGCTGGTCGGCGGCCGCGCGCAGGACGTCGTGCCCGACGAGTCCGGCGAGCAGGTAGGCGCGGCGCGTGCCGGGTGGATGCACGACCGCGATCGACAGGGGCGTGATGGACAGGAACGTCCCGGTGCCGGCGGCCAGTGTTTCCGTTGTGGCGCCCGCCTTTCCGGCCGCGTCGGCCGCCGAGTCGGCGAGCGCGGGCGATACCGCGACGGCGGCGAACGTGGCGAGCCCGGACCCGTAGAGCGCGGCGCCCTCCACACCCGCGAATCCGGTGGTGCGCAGTGGGCGGCCCGCGAGCGTCGCGGGCAGCCGGACACGGCCGGGCGTGCCCAGCGCCTTCGAGATGTCGGGCACGCTTGTCGTGTCGAACCCGCTGCGGGGGGCCGGTTCCGGCGCGGTGACCACGGGTGCGGACAGCTCGACCTGGTCGAACTCCGCGACGAGACCGGGTGCGTGTTGCCCGCGCGCGGTCACCTCGACCCGCACCGGCAGGCCCGTTGCCGGATCCGCCCAGATGTCGACCTGCCCGACGGTCGTGTCCGGGTCGGCGGGGACGAGGCGCAGACCTGACGCGGCCACACCGCCGACCCGCCGTGGCGGCAGGGCGGTCACCGGATCGCGCGGTGCGGACTCGAGGATCCACCGCGCCAGGTCGGGCGGCAGGAGGTCGCTCGCGCGCGGCAACCGGACGACCGGGTCGCCGGTCAGCCGGGTGAGAGTGTTGGTCCCGTAGTCCCAGGTGTATTCCGCTCCCGGCAGCCGGTAGATGTCGTACTCGCCCGCTGTGGTCAGCACCGCGACGCGATACCGGTCGGGCCCGGCGTACCAGACGTGCGTGTTCGTCGTGGTGGTGAACAGGGCCGAGACGTCCGCGAGGTCGGGCAGCTGCGGTAGCGCGAGCGCGCCGGTGCTGCGCGCATAGCCTTGGTAGGGCTGGGAATCCGAGTGAAGTACCAGGTCACGCAGCCGCGCTGGATCGACGGCCCGCCCCGCCGGCTGCAACGCCGCCACGAGCGCGGGCACGGCGAGCAACGCGGCGGTCACCACGGCCACCACCGCCCACCGGCGCCGCTTCGCCGCGCGCACGACCGACAGAGACATGGTTTCTTTGTACGCCACGAAACAGCGGCGTCCAGTCCTCGACGTCGATGCCTCACTGTCGACTGCCGGCCGCACTCGGCCATCGCCGAGCCATACCTGATGCGATATGGCCGTTGGCCGTGCCCGCTACAGGATCTTGGACCCGTACATCTCCCCCAGCGGGTCGGCGAGCAGTTCGAGGCGGGCACCGTCGGGGTCGCGGAAGTAGAGGGACGCCTTGCTCTCCAGCAGGTACTCCACGCCCGCGGCGTCGAGCTTGCCGCGCAGGTAGGCCCACCGGTCCGGGGCCACCGAGATGCACAGGTGGTGCAGGCCGCCCAGCACCTCGGCGTAGGGGCCCAGGTCCAGCCCCGGCATGTCGAAGAACGCGAGCAGGTTCCCGGCCCCGATGTCGAAGAAGAAGTGGTTCGAGCCGGCGTAGTCCCGGTTCTCGAAGATGTCCGTCAGCGGGAACTCCAGAAGCCCCTGGTAGAAGTCGATGGTGCGCCGGACGTCCGAGGACAGCAGCGCGATGTGGTGCACGCCCCGTGCGGTGGTCGGCGGCCGCGACTCGTACTCCTTGAGGTAGGTCCTCCTGATCTCCTCGCGATCCTTGTTGATGGCTTCGACGTCGATTGTCATGGTGGTCCTCCCGGCGTTGCCCCGACCGTACGCCGTCAGCACGAGGCGGGCCGGTCGAAACTCGAGGCGCCGGGGCGAACCCCGCGTTGCCGCGGTCGGGCCACCGTTTGGCTCGGTCCGCCGATGGGCAGCCACTTCGTATGACCAAGGACGAAACGAACGAAGTCGCGAACTCGTCCCGCACCCGCATCGACAAGGACCCGCGTCGCGACGAGGCCAAGCAGGCCGCTGGCCATCCCGACCGGGAACGGCGGGACGTGGCCGAGGAGGCCCAAGGGGCGGTCGAGGATGCGCGCGGCCCGCTTGTCTGACCTGCCGGTGTCCACAGAACGCCGACCCGGCTGCGAAAGCGCCGTTCCCACGGCCCTACACCGAGTGGACTCGAGCGCCTTGCTCACGCGCTTGCCTGCGTAGCCGTTGGGGCACGACCACATACTTGGGGTCCTTTGTGGACTCGACACCGGCGGCATACACCCCGAACCTGGTACACAACCCGGCGGCGAGGTAGGACGACCCGTGCGGTAAGGCTCGGAGGCCATCCCGAGCCCGTGTTCCAGCCGGTATCCCGCGGCCAGTTCGGCGGCCGCAGCGACGGCCAGCCGACCGCGCTGCGCGAGGTTGAGCGCGCCTCGCGAGGTTTCCGCGATCTCCGGTTCGGGAAACCCAGTCGTGCGAACAGGGAAGGAGTCCGCCATGCCCCAGCAGGGCTGGAACGAGAAACGGGAACGTCAATACGAGCACATCAAGGGCAGCCAGCAGGAGCGTGGCGCGAGCGAACCGCGCGCGGAGGAGATCGCGGCGCGGACGGTCAACAAGAACCGTGCACGCTCAGGGGAATCGCGGCAGGCCAGCACGGTGTCGCTGCAGGACAAGTCTCCGCAGGAGCGTGGTGGCCGGCGGTCCGGCAAGCGTCTCGGGCCGGGTGGACCCACCAAGGAACAGCTGTACAACGAAGCCCGCAAGCGGAACGTTCGCGGTCGCTCCACCATGACGAAGAAGCAACTCCAGCAGGCCCTTGGCCGGTGATCGGCCAGCTCGGCCCCAGCGGCGCATTCGACCGGCGCGCTCGGCCCGGACGGCTCGGTTACCCGTGAGCCGACGACGGCGAGAGAGGATCTAGCGTGATCGAAGAAGTGAACCGGAAACCGCCCGCCGAACGCTCGGTGAGCGAGCTCGTGACCGACATGACCCACGAAGTCGGTCGCCTGGCTCGTGACGAAATACGGCTCGCAGCCGCCGAGCTGCGAGACGACCGCAAGCGCCTCGGCCTCGGAGCCGGACTGCTCGGCGCCGCCGGGGTCTGCGCGCTGCTGGGCGGGGGCGCGCTCGTCGCCACCGCGATCCTCGCGCTCGCGCTGGTACTGCACCCGTGGTTGGCCGCGCTGCTCGTCGCGGCGGTGCTGTTCGGCGCCGCCGGACTCGCCGCCCTGGTGGGACGCAAGGAAGTGCGCCCGGCCGTGCCACCGGTACCGAATGAGGCGATCGCCGGCGTCCGCGAGGACATCCACACCGTGAGGGAGAACGCGCGCTCGTGAACGACTTTCCGAAGCGAACCGACGATGTCCGGCTCGACCGCGACGCGACCCGGGAGGAGCTGGCCGAGACGATCACCGCGCTCGGCGACAAGTTCGACGTGAAGACGCGGGTCCAGAAGACAGTCGGCGAGAAACTCGACCAGGTCGAGACGAAGGTCGCGGACGTCGCTGGTCCACGCAACGCCGCGCGCGTCCGGCACGGGGCCGAAGTCGTGCGCGGCAACCCGGTTCCGGTGTTCGCGGGCTTGCTGGTCCTGATGGTCGTGATCCGCCTGCTCGTGCGACGCCGGTCCTAACCGGACGAGGGGCGCCGCGGCCGCGACGACGCGCGGCGCACCAAGCCGAGCCTCCTGCCGCCAGGCGAGTCCGAAAGTCCCTTCTGCGCGAGCTCACGCGGTGGGAGCGTGGAGGTGTTCGGCCACCGCTCGCACTCGCAGGGGAGAGCTCGATGACTCTGGATCCCACCTTCTACCGCAGCCCCGCGGACGCCATCGCCGCGCCCGCCGAACGGCTCGCCTACATCGTCGCGTTCGACCGCAGTGCCCAGCGGCCCGACGCACTCACCGTGCTCGACACCGACCCCGCGTCACCGGCCTACGGCACGATCGTGGGCTGGGCCGACCTGCCCACCCGGGGTGACGAGCTGCACCATTTCGGGTGGAACGCCTGCAGCAGCGCGTATGCGCACGCCGGGCACGACACCGACGGACTCTCCCGGCGCTACCTCCTACTGCCCGGACTGCGTTCGTCCAACGTGCACGTCTACGACACCCATCCCGACCCGCGGCAGCCGAGGCTGGTGCGGACCGTGAGGGCCGACGAGCTCGCGGCGAAGGCCGGCTACTCCCGGCCGCATACCCTGCACTGCGGGCCGGACGGGGTGTACCTGTCCTGCCTGGGCGGGGCCGGCGAGGACGGGCCCGGCGGGATAGCGCTGCTCGACCACGACACGTTCGACGTGGTGCGCGCCTGGGAAACCGAGCGCGGACCCCAATACCTGGCCTACGACGCGTGGTGGCACCTGAACCAGAACACGCTGGTCACGAGCGAATGGGGCACCCCGTCGATGATCGAGGACGGGCTCAACCCGGAACTGCTGCTCGGCGGCAAGTACGGCCACGCGCTGCACTTCTGGGACCTCGAGAACGGCCGCCACCTGCAGCGCGTCGACCTTGGCGGGCAGTACCAGATGGTGCTCGAGCTGCGTCCGTCGCACGACCCCGAGGCGACCTGGGGATTCGTCGGAGTCGTGGTGAGCACCGAGGACCTGTCGGCCTCGGTGTGGCGCTGGTATCGCGAGGGCGACACCTGGCGAGCCGACAAGGTGATCACCGTTCCCGCCGAACCGGCCGATCCCGCGACGCTGCCGCCCGCACTGCAACCGTTCGGTGCGGTGCCGCCGCTGATCAGCGACATCGACCTGTCCGTGGACGACCGGTTCCTCTACGTGTCCTGCTGGGGAACCGGCGAGCTGAAGCAGTTCGACGTGACCGATTCGGCGCACCCGCGCGAGACCGGGTCCGTCCGCCTCGGCGGCATCACCGGGCGAGTCCCGCACCCCGCCGCACCCGGGGAGCCGCTGTCCGGCGGACCGCAGATGGTGGAGGTCAGCCGGGACGGAACGCGGATCTACGTCACGAACTCGCTGTACGGCTCGTGGGACGACCAGTTCTACCCCGACGGAGTCGGCGCGTGGCTTGCGAAGTTCGACACCGACCCCGACGCCGGCGGCGGCCTGACGATCGACGCCCGGGTCTTCCCCCACGGCGACGACTTCCGGGGACTGCGCGCGCACCAGGTCCGGCTCCAGGGCGGCGATGCGTCCTCGGACTCCTACTGCTACCGATGACCGGCGCTGGAGGCTGTCATGTCGGACTACGTCGTCGCAGACGAGCTGTGCTGGGTTTCGGCCGGCGAGCTGGCCGAGCGGATCCGCACGGGTGAGGTCACGCCGACCGATGTCGCGGAGCAGGTCGTGGCGCGCATCGAAGCGGTCAATCCCGACGTGAACGCCTTCATCCACTTCGATCGTGAGCAGGTGCTCCGCGACGCCGCGCAGCTCACCGCCGCACAGCGCGGTGGAGGCCGGCTCGGCCCGTTGCACGGGGTGCCCTACTCGATCAAGGACCTGACCGCCGTCGCCGGCCTGCCGCTCACGTTCGGCCTGGCGCCACTGAGGGACAACATTCCCGACCACGACGCGGCAGTCGTCAGCAGGCTGCGCGACGCCGGCGGGCTGTTCCTGGGCAAGACGAACACGATCGAGAGCGGCTACCACTGCGGCAGCACCGACAACCACCTGTTCGGTCCGACCCACAACCCGTGGCGGCACGGCAGCATCGCCGGCGGTTCCAGCGGCGGGTCGGCCGCCGCGGCCGCGTTGGGGATGGGACAGCTGCACGAGGGCAGCGACGGCGCGGGTTCGGTCCGCTCGCCGTCCTCGCTGTGCGGTGTCGTGGGGATGAAACCGACCGGCGGCCGCATCCCGCAGTCCATCCTGCCCGGGCGCTACAACAGCTGGGTCCACCACGGTCCCATCACCCGCACCGTGCCGGACAACGCACTGATGCTGAACGTGCTGGCCGGGCCGGATCCCTCGGATCCGACGAGCCTGCCCGGCGACGACGTCGACTACGTGGCCGAGCTGGACAAGGACATCACCGGCTGGCGGGTCGCCTACTCCCTGACCTCGGTTTTGCCGAAGTCGACAGCGAGATCGCCGGAATCTGTCGCAGCGCGGTGTCGGCGTTCGAGGAACTGGGCGCGCACGTCACCGAGGCCGGCCCGGCGTGGGGCAACCCGGTCGACGCCATGTGGAACGGGGTCTGGGTCCCTGGCATCGGCAGCGGCTACGACCTCGTCGCCTGGGAGGCAAAGCGCGGGCAGGTCGACGACAACCTCATCGAGCTGATGCACGAAGCCGAGCGGTTGACCGGGGTCGACATAGCGCGTGCCGATGTCTTCCGTGGCGCCATGTGGGACGCTTTCGCCGCATTCATGGCCGGCTACGACCTGCTCGTCACGCCGACCCTGACGGACGCGGCGTTCCCGCTCAGCCAGTTCGCCCCGGACCGGCTGCTGGGCCGGCCGTTACGTCGGCAGGTGCTCGACTGGGTGCTCACCTTCCCGTTCAACATGATGACGACGCCGGCCATCTCGGTGCCGGCGGGCTTCACCGCGGACGGGCGCCCGGTCGGGTTGCAGATCGCCGGCCGGCAGCACGCCGACGCGGCCGTCCTGCGCGCGGCGGCCAACTTCGAGCGAGCCCGTCCCTGGGCCCACCACCGCCCCTGACACCGCCACCGACCAGCTACCCGGCCGTCAGTCCTGCGCTCGTGCTCGACGTTCCTCGAAGCGGCTCGCCTGGGTGTTCAGGCGGGTGAGGAAGTCGGACAGTTCGGTGCGGGCCGTCTCGCCCACGGCGTCCAGACCCTCCCGGTCGAACACGCCCCAATGTCGCAGCAGCGGCCACACCACGTCGTCGTGATGGATGCGCAGGTCGTAGATGCCTGCTTTGGCGATCAGTGCGGCCTTGCGGGCGAAGCCGGGAATGATACTGCCCGGCATCCGGAATCCGATGACCTCGTCCGCGATGGCGCGGATGGTCTCGTTGGGCTCGATCTCCAGTGCCGCAGTCACGAGGTTGCGGTAGAAGAGCATGTGCAGGTTCTCGTCCGCGGCCACCCGGGCAAGCAGTTTGTCGGCGATCGGGTCTTCGGTGTAGCGGCCGGTGTTGCGGTGCGAGATCCGCGTCGCCAGTTCCTGGAAGGAGACGTAGGCGAAGACGTTGAGCAAGCGCTTGTCTCCGCTGTCGAATCCGGCCTGCATGGTCTGCATGCGGGCCCGCTCCAGTTCGTCGGGGTCGACTCCCCTGGTCACCAGCAGGTAGTCCCGGATGCAGATGCCGTGCCGTCCTTCCTCGGCGGTCCACCGGTGCACCCAGGTACCCCATGCCCCGTCGCGACCGAACGCGCGCTCGATCTCGCGGTGATAGCTGGGCAGGTTGTCCTCGGTGAGGAGATTGACCTCCAGAGCGGTCCTGGCGATGGGTGAAAAGCCCGACTGGTCCGCCTCCCAGCGCCGGCCCCCGAGATCGCCGAAGTCGCGGCCCTGGCTCCACGGCACGTACTCGTGCGGCATCCACTCCTTCGCCACGTCGAGGTGACGGTCGAGATTCGCGGCGACCGTGGATTCGAGCTCACTGAGCAGCTTGGTACTGAGCGATGTCGTCACGTACGTCCTCTCGTCGGCCCCAACCACCAACCTACGGCACCGTAGGTTGCGCACGAAGGCCATCGCGCCCTGAAGCCGAGTCGGATTGCCCACACCGCGCGGCCGGACGCCGCGGCCAGCAGGCCAGGTGACCCCGCTCCAGCGGACGAGACGGAGAATGGGAGGCTTATACTCTCGTAGCTCGGTTGTCGGCTGGCCTCACCGTGGGGACAGAACGGCGCCACAGGGAGATGTCAAGCATGGCGCAAGGCAGTGTGAAGTGGTTCAACGGTGAGAAGGGCTTCGGCTTCATCGCTCAGGATGGCGGCGGACCGGATGTCTTCGTGCACTACTCGGAGATCCAGGGCAGCGGCTTCAAGTCTCTCGACGAAGGCCAGCGCGTTGAGTTCGAGGTCGGACAGGGTCAGAAGGGACCGCAGGCCCAGAGCGTGCGAGCCATCTGACGACTGAACGCGGGCGCGCCCGTACCGCACGGTACGGGCGCGACGTTCAGTCGCCAGGCACCCCAACGTGGTGATGGCCGTGCCAGCAGGTCAAGCTCCGCGTCGATGTGCGTCACGCCACCGCTTCGCGGCGAACCGATCTCCTGACGTTTTCGCTCGGTATGTCGGTGGTGTCCGGACGGCCTTGGGGATCACTTCTGGAACGGTGTCTTGTAGCTGGTCGCCTCCGGGCTTTCGAACAGTGGCTTGACGTAGGTGATGCCGCCCGGCACCGAGGCGTCTGCCTGCGCGATGTAGCTCATGCGGCTGGACGGCTGGCCGGGCTGGGAGAAGTCGAGGTGGCCGGCGAGTTCCCTGGTGTCGACCTTCGTCTTCGCCACCGCGTTGAGGATGCCCTGGCGGGTGAGATCCTTGTCGTTGCAGGCCGTGGTCAGCACGCTCTGCCACACCAGGCCGGAGGCGTATCCGAAGTCGACGCCGATGTTCGGCGTGTCGGTGAACTTCGCGTTGTACTTGGCCGCGACGTCCTTGGCTGCGGGAAGATCCGCCGAGAACGGCACCACGCCGTTGACGAAGTAGAACTTGCCGAAGGCGTCCTTCGCCGGCGTGGACAGCAGAACCGGGTCGAAGGTCGGGTTGTTGCCGATGAACGGGACATCGAAGCCCTGAGCCTTCGCCTGGGTCAGCGCGGAGGCCGTCTGCGCGGGCGTGGTCGTCAGTGCGATTGCCTTGACGCCTTGGCTCTTCAGGCTGGTGATCGCGGCGGTCATGTCCGTGTCCGTCGCGGTGATCTTTTGCGGGACGAGCCCGAGGTTGTGGGCCTTGGCGTAGGCCTGGCTGCCCAGCAGGCCGTTCTTGCCGTACTCGGAGTCGATGTAGATGTGCCCGATCTTGTCACCGTCGTGCACGAAGCCCCTTTCCTGCATGAAGGAGAGTCCGTTGAGCTGTTCGACGTCGTAGGTCGCACCGACCATCAACACCGAGGGGCTGTCGAGGTTGGTCGACGCCCAGGAGGCCGGCACGGACACCACTTTCTCGTCTGTGATCGGGGTCTTCAGCGCGGCCAGGATGGGTGAGCCGAGCAACTGCACCATGCCGAGCACGTCGTCATGCATCTGGCCGTAAAGCGGAATCGCCTTGTCCGTGGCGTAACCGTGGTCCTTCTCGATCAACTTGATCTGCCGGCCGCAGATCCCGCCCGCGTTGTTCACGTCAGTGGCCCACAACTCGCTGCCGTGCGTGATGCCGAGCCCGAGGTTCTTGAACACGCCGGAGGCGTCGGTGAGCGCACCGAGCGTGATGTCGGTGTTCGTCACGCCGAAGTCCGTCTTGACGGCGGATCCGCCGCCCTGTCCCGTGCCCGGGTTGGCCTTGTTGCTGCACCCGGCGAGCACGAGGCCGACGGCGACCGCGGCGGTGACCGCCGCACGATGTGCCGTTCGCATGATGTCTCCTTCCGCTGAACGATCAAGCCCGGCGGTTGCCCGCTGGGGCGGTCGACTGTTTCCCGGGCACCCGACCCGAGAACCTCATGCCGAACCGGCGTCCGAGACCGGCCAGGCCGTGCGGTTCGAACAGGATGATCAGGATGATCAGGGCACCGAAGGTGAGGTTGGTGATGACGATCGGGGTGAAGGCCGTTCCGCTGCCGAGGGCACCAGATCCGCCTTGGGTGAGAAGGGGAAGCGCGACGGGCAGGCCGAAGACCACCACCGCGCCGAGCACCGCTCCAGGCAGTGACCCCATACCGCCTACGACGATCATCGCGAGAAAGGCGATCGAGACCGTGACGCCGTAGGTACCGACCACCTCGGACTCGTCCGGCTTGGTGATCCCCGTCCACCAGGCCGTCATCACGCCGGCCAGGCCGGCATACGCGGAGGAGATCGTGAACACGCTGGCCTTGGTCCGGACGACGGACACACCGAGCACCGTCGCCGCCGTTTCGTGGTCCCGGACGGCCCGCCACGCGCGCCCCGGCCGGCCCCGAACCGCGCCCTGGGCGAGTAGAT
This sequence comes from Amycolatopsis sp., assembly GCA_035248845.1. GTDB lineage: Bacteria > Actinomycetota > Actinomycetes > Mycobacteriales > Pseudonocardiaceae > Amycolatopsis_E. The sequence continues at coordinate 18,949 of DATFHB010000096.1, forward strand.
ATGCGACCACCGTCAACAACAGGTAGAGGTACCAGGCCCGCTCGTCCCGGCCCAGTGGCACGCCCGCGACAACGACGTCGGACAGCTGCCGCGGCACGTCCACGCTGAACCCGAAAGCCGAGAACGGCCTGGGCACACGGCCGCTGGACGTACTTCCGGCGAGCGACGGCAGTGCCCTGCCGAGCCAGAAGCCCAGGTAGACCAGGGCGAGCGAGGCGACGCCGAGATAGATGCCGCGCAACCGGCCGCTCACCGGTGCGAACGCGGCCCCCGCCAGCCCGGAGATGAGAACCGCGCCGATCAGGCCGGCCAGGGGCGACCACCCGAAGCCGAGATACGTCGGATCGTCGGTCGGACCGGTGAGCACCGAATACGCCACCGCCCCGACCAGGAGGAAGAAGGCGTGGGCCAGCGACAGCTGACCGGCCTGCCCGGTGAGGATGGTCAGGCCGATGGCGCCGACCGCGCCTGTCATGATCCAGGTGCCGACCTTCAGCCAGTCGCTGGGAAGATAAAGGGGCAGCAGCAGGAGCAGCACTGTCAGCGCAACGACGGCAGTGACCTTGCCGATTTTGCCGACCTTGCCGACCCGGCCGATCCGCCACATTCGGTCCCCGCGAACCCACGCCGACCGGCTAGACACGGGACTGCACCACCTTCCCGAACAGCCCGGACGGCCGGAACACCAGGACGACCAGCATCACCAGGTAGACCGCAACCTTGGCGAAGTCCAGGCTCACGTACTGGGCGGTGAACGCCTCGGTGAGGCCGACCACGAATCCGCCCACTACCGCCCCGCCAGGCGAGGTCAATCCGCCGATGATCGCGGCCGGGAAGGCGGCCAGCGCGATGCCGTGCGTCGTCGCGGACAGCCCGCCCCCTGAGAAGTCCTGGGTGGCGAGGAAGAGCACGGAGATCCCGGCGAGCGCGCCGCCGACAGCCCAGGCGCTGGCCCGGACCCGCGCGATGCGGATGCCCGCCAGCGCGGCGGCCTCCCGGTTCTCAGACTGCGCCCGCATCGCGATGCCCCAAGAGGAGAACCGGAACGCGAGGAAGAACACGACGATCAACAACACGGCCACGCCGAGGGCCACCGCCTGTGCCCTGCCGATCGTCACGCCGCCGAGCACGATGGGCCGGACGTCATAGGGGTCACCGAGGAACGGGGGTGCCTCGGTGCCGAGGCGCCGCGCGATCTCGGTGAGCAGCACGACGTCGACACCGATAGTCAGGATGGCGAGTCCGGTGTCCGTGGCGAAGCGCGCCCGCGCCAGCAACAGGCGCTCGACGACGAGGGCGAGCAGCGCAGCCGCAGCGATCCCGGCCAGCGCGGCCGCCCACCAGCCCACGGCAGGCTTCAGCACGGCCACCACATAGCCGCCGAACAGGGCGAGCGAGCCGTGCGCGAAGTTCACCACCTGGGTCGCCTTGTAAATGATGACGAAGCCCAGCGCGAGCAGCGCGAAAACCGCGCCCTTTCCGGTTCCGTTGATCAGTACCTGGAGAAAAGCACCCACTTAACCGGCCCCTCTCCGACGATCGCGTTCGGCGCCCGCGCCTTGACCACCGGCGGAGTCCTGGTTCCCCAGGTAGGCGCGGATGACGAGGGGCGACTGCTGCACGGCCGCCGGGACGTCGTCGGCGATGAGCTTGCCGAAGTCGAGGACCGTGACCCGATCGGCGATGCCCATCACCAGTCCCATGTCGTGCTCGACCAGCAGGACCGAGACCCCGAGTTCGTCGCGGACGTCCTGGATCAGCCGGGCCATCTCGGCGGTCTCACCTGTACTCATGCCGGCCGCGGGCTCGTCCAGCATGAGCAGTGTCGGTTCGACGGCGAGGGCGCGGGCGATGTCGACCCGCTTCTGGTCCCCGTAGGGCAGCGCACCGGCAGGTGCCCGCAGGTACCGGGCGATCCCCAGGAACTCGCAGATCTCGGTCACCCGCTCGCCGTGCCGCGCGTCGGACCTGGACGTCCACGGCGACCGGACGCCGTAGGACAGGAAGCCGCCCGCCGTCAGGCTGTGCCGGCCCAGCATCACGTTGTCGAACACGGTCGAGGTCGCGGACAGAGACAGGCTCTGGAACGCCCGGCCGACTCCCAACCCGGCGATGCGGTGCGCGGGTGTCCGCGTCAGGTCGGTGTCGCCGAGCGTGATCCGGCCTTCGGCGATCCGGTACACCCCGGAAATCGCGTTGAAGCAGGTCGACTTGCCCGCCCCGTTGGGACCGATGAGCGCGTGAATCGTGCCAGGCTCGACGGTGAAGCTGACGCGGTCCAGTGCGAGGAGCCCCCCGAACCGCACGGTCACGTCGACGACTCGCAGGGGGCTGACGCGTCGGCCGGAGTGGGTCTGGGGCGCGGTGGCCTGGCTCATCCCGACCACGCCCGCAGCGTCGGTCGCCGTCGGCGCTGATCTCGGGCCTCCGTGGCCTCTGCGACGGCGTCGGCCTCGCTCTCCGCGTGTCCGCCCAGGTACAGCCGCTGGATTTCGTCCGATTCCGCCAGGTCCCCGGCATCGCCTTCGAGCGCGGGTTTCCCGACCTCGAGCACGAGCGCCCGGTGCGCGACCCGCAGCGCCATCGTCGCGTTCTGCTCGACGAGGACGACCGACGTACCCGCCGCGTTGATCTGTTGGATGATCGAGCCGAGCCGGGAAACGAGCTGCGGTGCGAGGCCGAGCGACGGTTCGTCCAGCAACAGCATGTCGGGGGCGCCCATCAGCGCCCGGCCGATGGCAAGCTGTTGCTGCTCGCCGCCGGAGAGCAAACCGCCGGCTTGCCTGGCGCGCTCCGCCAGGACCGGGAAGAGGTCGTACACCCGGTCCCGCGCCGCATTGCGGGTCCGGGCGGACACGGCCAGCCCGCCGGCCCGGAGGTTTTCCTCGACGGTCATCCCGGTGAAGATCTGTCGGCCTTCGGGGACCTGCAGCACCCCGCGCCGCACGATCTGCGCCGGATCCATTCGGTCGATCCGGGCTCCGTTGTGCAGCACTTGGCCCTGGGCGATCGCGCCGTTGTGCAAGGGCAGTGTGCCGGAGATGGCGCGCAGCAAGGTCGTTTTGCCCGCCCCGTTCCCGCCCAGTACGGCCACGACATGTCCATCGGACACATCAAGACTGACCTCGGAGAGAGCCTGTACGGATCTCCCGTAGCGAACCGAGACCTGCCTGACGCTGAGCATCTGTTTCCGCCCGCACACCACCCGTCGTCCGCTGCTACGTACTCAATCTGGTCCGAACCGGACCGCAACCGACGTCGTTGCCTGTTGTCTCAATAGCTAAACGCGGAGTGGGAGATCGACGCCGATTCGTTACCACGTGGCCGTACCAGCCGCACCCTGTTTCTGCCAGCCTTACCCTTAATTCGCTCATGCGTTCGACTAGGAGGCGGCGTGGCGCTGATGAGTCCAAGCGATCGCTCGCGCTGCCCCAGCGCGCGATGATTCCCTTGCCGCCCAACGGAAACGATAGCGTCCGGCGGACCCTGCGCGTCGGGAGCTCAAGCCGAGTACGAGCTGGCCAGACTGTTGGGCAGGTCCGACCTCGGCCGCCTCGCTGTCAGTGAGGTTCTGGCTACCCTGAGTCTGCAGGTGAGCGGTGGCTGGCAGAGAATCCGTGGTCAACACTGCGGTTGCCGCTATTCAGCGCGCACCTGTGCTCCAGGTTTGCTCCAGCCCACAGCCGATCCCGTGGGTAGCGGACGAAGTAGCGTGAATTTGTTACCTTGACCAACAGAAGGAAGCTGAACTTTCAATTCCTTTACTCGAGCATTCGAGAACATTTGACAGAACAGTACTTCACAACGGGGCACGCGGGTGGGTTATCCTCGATTCGGCCACCGAGCCGTAGCGGCGACACGCGCCGTCGTCGATCGCTAACCCACACGCATAGGAGCAGTGGTGCCCGACCTCTTCGAACCGATTCGTGTCGGACGCACGACCGCCGCCAACCGCATCGTCGTCGCGCCTTGCATTCGTCATCGCGCACGCGTGGACGGGGTTGCGACGCCGGTGATGGCCACCTATTACACCCAGCGCGCGACCGCGGAATGATCATCTCGGAGCCCATCAACCCGTCTCCCCTGGGCCGGGCGTACTACTTCGTTCCGCGCTGATCATCGAGGAACAGCAGCGCGGTGCGACCGATCCCACCTTCCGCGGGTATAGGGTTTCCTGCCCGCGGCCCGAACACCCCTACCCCACACCCCCAGCGCACGACGACGGCATATGAGACGACATATGACCTGACGTGTGAACTATGGTTATGCTCTCGCAACCAAGTGGCTTGCGGGGCCGTCGTTCGGCTGAGAGGGTGCAGGCAGGCATGGCGCAACGAGTCCGTCGACACGCGCGTCGCTCCATTCGCAAGGTCCAAATCATGGGAGCGGCCGCCCGACTGTACAAGGAGCGCGGCTACCACAACGTCAGCATGGACGATGTGGCGGCGACTGTCGGGCTCACCGGCCCGGCGCTCTATCGACACTTCCACAACAAGCACGACATCCTCGCGCAGGCACTGACCGACCAGCTCAAGGCCGTCGAGGAGGTAGGCCGCGCCGCGCTCGAGGTCGAGAACCCCGCCGGACGTCTGGAGCTGTTCCTTTCCGACTTGGGCGATCTCGTCCTGGGCCAGGAGGAGGCGCTGCTGTGGAAACGGGAACGGCGCCACTTGACGGGCGACGAGCAGGTCGAGTTCCGCGCGCAGTTACGCGTGGTTCTCGACCTCGCTGTCGCGGCGCTGGGCCTGGGCACGGACGCCGGCTCTCGGCCCGAGTCCGGCCTGCTCACCTGGTCCGTGCTGTCGGTCTACTCCAACACCCGGTACTACCGGGCCAAGCTGGACGAGGCGCGGACGAAGCGCATTCTCGCGGCGGCCGCCGCGAGCATCCTGCACTGTGACCTGCGGCCGGCGCGCCCGGGCGTCGCTGCCGATCTGGTCCCGCATCGTCCGGTGGGCAGGCGTGAACGAATCCTGGCCACGGCGACCCGGCTCTTCGACCGGGACGGCTTCTACGCTGTGGGCATCGAGGAGATCGCGGCGGAGTCCGACACCGCGATCGCGACCTTCTACCAGAATTTCCTCGGCAAGACCGAGCTGCTGCACGCCGTGCTGGCGCGAGGCGCAGAGGGCCTGCAGTACGTCACGCGCCACCGGCTCGGCACCGCGGAGACTCCCCACGACGTGCTGGATGTCCTGGTGCGGACCTACATTGAGCTGGCCCTCGGCCCGCACCGGCCCCTCCTCGGCATCCTCTACGCGGACCTGATCTATCTGCCGGACGCCGAGCAACAGGCGATTCGCGGCAGCGAGCGCGAGTACGTCGCGGAGTGGGTCGCGGCGATCCAGGGGGTGCGCCCCGGCCTGGATGTCCAGGGGGCGCGGGCCCTTGCGCACTCGGCCATCGGCATCGTCAACGACATCGTTCCCATCGCCAATATGCGCGCCCGCCCCCGGATCGCCGACGAGCTGCGGCTGATCCTCATGGCCGTGCTGGGCACCGAACCGGTGACCTGAGCCGTTGCCGGCAGGTGGCACTTCCTTGTGCCAGTTTTCGGACCAGAGGCTGGAGGGACACGGTTAGCCAGGTTCCCCGGTGGTGATTTGCGGCCGCGGCTCACGGATGGCGCGTGCCATTTCAAGCACGCCAAGATCTCGGTTGACGACCGCGCCTTCTTGACGAATCGGTTCGGCCTCCTGCGTTGATGGGGATGAATAGCCACCGGTGCCGTCTCCTTCCCGAGACGAGCGAGGCCGTACGGGACTTGGACGACAGGAAGCCTTTCCCACTCTGGCCCACTACACGGCCGCGAAACACGGCGTGGTCGGCCTGATGAAGGCGTGGGTCGTCCATACCCAGAAGGAGATCCGAGGGATCGAGGCCGCGCACACCGCACGGGAGGTGCCGCGTGGCGAACCGCTCAGCGAGATCCCGCTGGAGGCGCTCGAAGTGGAGTACCAGCGACACGACATCCGCGCCGCCTGCACCACGGCGGACGAGGTGCCGCCGGAGGACTTCCGGCCACCCCACGGCGGCTGATCGAGGACGCGGTGCCGATCACCAGGGCCACGCGCGAACATCCGTTGCTGCCGCGGGATCCTCCGTGCGGGGCGCGATCGATCTGGCGGCGGTCACGGTCGAGTTGGCGCGGCTGAACGGGCCGGCCGATCGTGAACGGCTGATTCTGGACGCGGCGTTGCTCGCCCTCTCCGCGCGGATCGGGGTGGACGAAGGCGCAGGCGATCGCCCGGCGGTTGTCGGTCCGGCGCCGGCGCCGTGATACCCATACGGATCGGGGTACCGGCAGGCAGGCGCCCATGCCGTACAGGTACCGGTCCGACGAGGTCGACCTCGACAGCACCATCGAGATCCTGGCCGAACGCCCCCGCCCCGAAGACACCGACATCGTGGTGCGCGAACGGACGGGTGCGCGCCGCGCGGTGGCCCTGATCGTCGATGTGTCGGGTTCCATGGGGGACGAGAAGGTGCGCGTCGCGGCGGCGACAGTGGCGGCACTGTCGGCCGATCTCAGCCTGGCCCGCGACGAGTTCACCCTGGTCGCCTTCTGGTCCGACGCCGCGGTGCTCAAACCCATGACTGTCCGTGAGCCGCCGAACTCGTTGCTGGACAAGCTGTTGCGCATCCCCGCGCGCGGGCTGACGAATGTCGCGTTCGGACTCTGCGTCGCGCATGCGGAATTGGCGCGGTCGAACGCGCGGCGACGGTCGGCGATCCTGCTCACCGATGCGGTGCACAATGCCGGCGAACTCAGTGTGTGGTGGAAACCGACGGCGAGCACGACCTGCCGCTGGTCGATCGGAACCGGGCGCCGCGGTCGTCCCCTCGCGACCTCGCGGCTGGCGAGCCGGGCTGAGTACCAGATGCCACGCAGGCGTCACTCCCTCAGCCGACGAGGCGTCCCGGCCCGCGGGGGGCCACCAGCTCGTCCGGCTCCTCCCAGAAATCGAGGGAGTCCAGCCATCGCATGAGGAGCTCACCGGTGCCGTGGAAGTGCGCGGCGGTCCCCGAGCGGGACGCCTCGATGTCCCCGGCGGCGAGGGCGTCGATCAGCGGCCCGTGCTGCGTGCGGTTCACCTCGGACCAGCCGGGCACCACGTGGAAGTTCTCGGGGAACTGCAACGGCACCAGCCTGCTGGCAGCGCGGGCGAACCAGTCCAGCTTCGGAGCGTCCGCGATCACCGAGACATAATGATGCAGCTTCGCGTTCAGCTCGGTGGCGAGGCACCCGTCCTCCTGGTCCGCTTCGCGAATGCGCCGGTCGATCTCCCGCAAGTAGTCGATGTCCCGCGAGGTCGCCCTCGTGGACGCGCGCGCGGCGATCTCCCCCTCGGCCGTGGACCACATCAGGTAGGTGTCCTCGACGTCCTTGCGCCGGATTGCCGCGACGCGGAAGCCGCGGTTGGGCTCGTGGCGGACCCATCCGTCCTGGGTCAGCAGCAACAGGGCTTCGCGGACGGGCGTGACGCTCACGCCGAGCTGTTCCGCGAGCTGTCCCAGGCGGAGGGTGTCCCCGGGATGCACTGTCCGCGCCATGATCTGGTCGCGGATCGCGCTCGCGACGTTGCTTCTCAGCTGCTCCTTCCGCGTGTTCGCCATGGCCCGGATTCTATCGGTGACGCGAGGTGACGGGCTCGGCACCGCCACCTCGTCAGAGGTCGAGGACGAGTCGCGGCGACCGGGAACGCGAGCAGCAGGGCATCATGACCTCGCCCGACACCTGCTCCTCCGCACTGAGATAGGAGTCGCGATGCTCCGGGTCGCCTTCCAGCACGTAGGTTTCGCAGGTTCCGCAGGTGCCTTCCCGGCACGAGGTCGGCAGGTCGACGCCCGCCGCCTCGATGGCCTCGGCCAGTGTCTCGTCCGCGCCGACGGTCAGCGTGATGCCCGAGATCTCGAGCTTCACCTCGAACGCCACGTTCACACCGTCGAGCGCCCCCTGTTTCGGCCGGAAGCGTTCGAGGTGCAGCGCACCGGCCGGCCAGGACGCGCACCGCTGCTCGACGGCGTCGACAAGCGCCCCGGGCCCGCAGCAGTAGACCGCTGTGCCCGGGCCGGGAGATCCCAGGATCGCCGCCAGATCCAGGAGTCCGTGCGTGTCCTGCGGCCAGAAGGTGACCTTGTTCCCGTAGGCCGCCAGCTCGTCGCGGAAGGCCATGGACGACGTCCGGCGCCCGCCGTAGAAAAGCCCCCACGGCTTCCCCGCGGACTCGCAGGCGGCGATCATCGGCAGGATCGGCGTGATCCCGATGCCGCCCGCGATGAACACGTACTCATCCGCCTCGACCAGGGCGAAGTTGTGGCGGGGCCCGCGGCACGCCACCCGGTCGCCGGCGGCGAGGGTCTCGTGCACGTACGACGACCCGCCGCGGCTGTCCGGCTCGCGCAGGACGCCGAGCCGCCAGTGGGACAGATCCGACGGGTCGCCGCAGAGCGAGTACGGCCGCTCCAGGTCCGGGCCGAGGACGAGGTCGACGTGCGCACCCGGCTCCCATGCGGGCATCTTCTCGCCCGCCGGCGGTTCCAGGCGCAGCGACACGATCCCGTCCGCCTCGGCCTCGATCGCGGCGACGACCGCGGTGATCTCCGGGTCCGTCATGAGAGCCCCGCGCCGAGCACCTTCGCGGCCACCGCCTTCGCGGCCTCGGCGTCCCCGGTGAGCACCTGCACGGGGTTGACGATCATCATCTGGCTGAGCTGGTCCTCGGTGACCCCGCGCTTGCGCAGCTCGGGCAACACGTAGTCGGAGATGCGGTGGTGGTGCCAGTTCGGGGTGTGCTTCGCGCGCCACGAGGGCGGGGTGTTGATGGAGAAGAACCCGGCGTCGTGCGAGATCGTGATCTTCTCCGCGTAGCCCTGCCCGAGGAGCTCCGCGAGGGTGTCGATCCGGGACTCGTCGTCGAGCACGAACTCCATGCCGAAGCGGTCCATGCCGATGAAGGAGCCGTTGTCCATGAGCTCCTTGAGGTAGTCCAGGTCGGTGGAGTCCCCGCTGTGGCCGATGACGGTGCGCTCGAGGTCGACGCCGTTGGCCTTGAACCACTTCTGCTGGTCGCGGCCGTTGGCGAAGCTGACGTTGGTGTGGGTGGAGATTGGCACGCCGGTTTCGGCCTGGGCGCGGGCGGCGGCGCGGTAGACGCGGTCGAGGTCTCCGGTGATGCCGTGCTCGTCGGTGACGATCTTGATGATGCCGGCCTTGACGCCGTCCGTGCGCGGGATGCCGTTGGTCAGGTCGTCGAGGAACATCTTCTCCAGCACGTCCGGGCCGCCGAGCGTCTTGCCGACGAGCCCGTCCGGGCCGTGCGTGTGGAAGTAGGTCGGCAGGTCCTTGGCCGTGTAGTAGCCGGTGGCGACCACGATGTTCAGCGGCACGTCCTCGGCCAGGCGCTGCACTGTCGGGACGTCGCGGCCGAGGCCGAGCACGGTGAGGTCGACGAAGGTGTCGATGCCCTTGTCGACGTGGAGCGAGGTCAGGCTCTTGCGTGCCCTCTCGAAGATCGAGGCCTCGTCGTACTCCGGGTGCACGATGTTCTGCTCGAGTTCCGGGTTGCGGGCCATGATGTGCTCGTGCATCAGCGCGGTGCCGATCTGCGAGCTGTCGATAGGACCACGCAAGGTGTTCACGGTGCTCATGCGGTGTGCTCTCCTTCGTTCGTGGTGTTCAGCGCGTCGCGACGGACGCGGGCGGCGGCGAGTCCCGACTTCAGGAAGGCGACGTCCGAGGCAGCGGTGACCATCCGGAAGCCGCGCCCGGCCTCGGTGACCGGGTCGCCGGTGATGCCGGCCGCGATGCCCGCCGCGGCGCAGGCGCCGCAGATCTCCGCGACGGCGGCGCGGTGCCGCTCGTCCTTCGGCCCGATTACGGGATCGAGACCGAGGCTGACCGCGAGGTCGCCCGGCCCGACGTACACCCCGTGTACGCCGGGCACCGCGGTGATTTCCTTGGCCCGGGCGACCCCCTCCGCGGTCTCGATCATGACCAGGCACAGCACCTGACCATTGACCGTCGCGGGGTCCGCGCCGAGGCCGAAAACCGAGCGGGTCGGGCCCCAGCTGCGCACGCCGTCGGGCGGGTAGTGCGCGGCCGCGGCGGCACGGCGCGCCTCCTCCGCCGACTCGACGTTGGGCACGATGACGCCCTCGGCGCCCGCGTCGAGTGCCCGGCCGATGAGCACGGGGTCGTTGGCCGCGACCCGGACCAGCGCGGTGGTGCCGGTCCTTGCGGTGGCGCGCACCATCTCCACCGGGCTGGCCAGGCCGCCGACGCTGTGCTGCTGGTCCAGGTAGACGTAGTCGAACCCGGCCATCGCCAGCGTCTCCGCGACGTGCGGGTCGCCCGTGTGGCAGGCCAGGCCGACGGCCGTGGCCCCTGACTCCAGGATCCCCCGGAGCCGGTTGGGGTGGGCCGCAGTGGTGGCGGCGCAGCTCATGCCAGCGCCTTGTCCAGGCTGTACCACTGCCGCGCGGACTCGTGCATAACCTTGGGGCGCATGGATTCCGGCATGATGTCGAGGACGGCGGCCAGGTCGTCGGTGTGCAGGTGCGGGTAGTCGGTGGCGAACAGCAGAATGTCCTCGGACCCCAGCCATTCGATGATCCGCCGCGCGTGCGGGGCCGGTCCCAGGTCGGCGGGGGCGATCGAAAACCGGAAGTGGTCCCGGATGATGTCGGTGGGGAGCCGGTCGACCCAGGGCATCTCGCGGCGTAGGCCCTTCCACTTCTTATTGATGCTCCAGCTCCAGGTGGGCACCCAGGCGAACCCGCTTTCGAGCATCGTCACGCGCAGGCCGGGGAACTTCTGGAAGATCCCTTCGTAGATCATGCTGGTCATCTGGGCGCCGTAGACCTGGATTTCCGCCGCGTATTCCTCGGCGTACCAGGAGGCGTAGCCGGTGGGCGAAGGCGCGTCCTCCGAGGTGCCGCCCCAGCTCAGGCCCATGACCAGGTCGTGGCGGGTCATGGCCTCGTAGATCGGCCAGAACACCCGCTGCCCGTAGAGCCGCTCGGCGCGCACAGGCATGGTGACCTGCACGATCCGCGGGTGCGAGCCGACGCGCTCGATCTCGGCAGCGGCCGCGGCGGCGTCGCGGGCCGGGATCACCATCGAGCCGACGAGCCGCGGGTCGCGGTCGAGCCATTCGGCGATCAACCAGTCATTGACCGCACGGGCCAGCGCGGGCGCCCAGTCCGGGTGCCGCAACGAGTCCACGCCGTACGCGGTGTTCACGATCGCGGCGTCCGTCCGCCACGGGTCTAGCACGTGCTGCCGCAGGTCCTCGACCCTCGACGCGGGCGGACGCCCCTGCGGCCGCCACTCGTCGCGCGCGGTGGTGGGGGCGTTCTGCGGGTAGGCCAGCGCCTGACCGTTGGGGCCCTTCCAGCCGCGCTCCTGCGCGCCCTGCACCCAAACCGGGTCCGTGTAAGGGAAAAGTGCTTCCAGCGACGGCGGGGTTGCGTGCACGTCGCAGTCGACGACGGGCCCGGTCCACAGTGCGTCCCGGGTGGTGTGCTGCAGAAGTGGGGCGCTCATGACTTTCCTCCTCGGGCCGGCCGCAGGGACAGCACGATGTAGTCGGACTCGACCGTCACGTCGACGGTCTCGGCGGTGTAGGGGCCGGGGATCCGGCCGAGTTCGCCGGCTTCCAGCGCGGCTTTCACGTCGTCGGCGCCCTCGAGCGCGACGGCGAACGGCCGGGCCCGCAGCCGCGCGTTCCAGTGGGACTGGCCGTTCTCGACGTCGAACTCCCAGTTGTGGTAAGGACAGGTCACGAACGCCCTCCCGGTGTCGAGGCTGACGTCGCCCGGCACCGGGGAGTCGATCTGGTTGACGACGCCGCCCTCGCAGAGCGGTGCGCCGAGGTGCGGGCAGCGGTTGAGCATCGCGTAAAACTTGCCGCCGACGTTGAACACGCCGATCTCGCGGCCGTTCACCTCCACGATCCGGCGCTGTCCCGGCGGGATCTCGTCGACGCGGGCGACCACGAACCGGGTCGTGCGGGCCAGGCGGGTGGGTGAGGTCGTCACAGAACCTCCGCCTCCTTCGGTTTCGGGCCGGGCACGGTGGCGGCGTCCAGCCAGGTCGGGTCGAGGTCGGTGACGGCGCGGCAGCCCATCAGGCGCATGGTGCGGACCATCTCGGTGCGCAGGATCTCCAGCACCCGCTCGACGCCCGCGGTGCCCGCCGCCGCTAGCCCCCACGCGGGGAGCCGGCCCACCAGCACGGCGCGGGCGCCCAGCGAAAGCGCTTTGAGCACGTCGCTGCCGCGCCGGATCCCGCTGTCGCACAAAACTTCCGCTCGATCACCGACGGCGTCGAGGATTCGCGGCAGGGCGGTGAGGGTGGCCGGTGAACCGTCGAGCTGGCGGCCGCCATGGTTGGACACGATCACCGCGTCCGCACCGGCGTCGACCGCGCGCAACGCGTCCGCGGGCGTAATGATTCCCTTGACTACCAACGGACCTTGCCAGTTCGTGCGCAACCAGTCCAGGTCGGTCCAGGTCGGTGAGTGCGAACCGGTGCCGCCCTTGGTCATCTCGGTGAGCACCATCGGCTTGCCGTCGACGGCGACCTGCGCGGTGTTCGGGATTTCGAACGGCAGCCCGTCCAGCAGGTACCGGGTCAGCCAGGCCGGCTTCGGCAGCAGCTGCGGGGCGAGCTTCACCGCGTTGCGGGCGTTGACCCGCATCGAGTAGCTGAAGCCGTTCTTGTAGTCCCGCGACCGGAATCCCGACACCGCGGTGTCCACAGTGGCCACCAGCGCCGAATAGCCCGCCGCCTCCGCCCTGCCGACCAGGTTTTCCATTGTGGACTGCGACGAGAAGCGGTAGAGCTGAAACCACTGCGGGCCCTCAACCTCGGCGATGTCCTCGAGCGTGTACCCCGCGGCCGAGCTCGCGACGTGGATCGTGCCCGCCCGTGCGGCGCCGGTGGCCAGTCCGAGGTCCCCGTGCGGGTGCACCAGGCGCATCCCGCCGCACGGGGCGGTGAGCACCGGCAGGTCGATCGGCGAGCCGAGCACCTTCGTCGACAGGTCCGGCTGGTCGACCCAGGTGGCCATCCGCGGCGCGAATGCCACGTCCTGGAACGCCTTCGCGTTGCGCCGCAGCGTGACTTCGCCCTCGGAGCCGCCGTCGACGTACTCCCGGATGCCGCGAGGCAGCGCCCGCGCCGCGGCGCGCTGGGCGTCCGCGGCGTCGAGCAGCCGGGCCGCCCGCCTCCGGCGGGCTTTCTCGACGAATGGCACGTCAGGCCCCCACGGCCGGGATACCGTGGCCCGCACGCAACGGAATGTTGTACAGCGCGCTCGCGTTCGCGCCGAGGATCCGGCGCCGCCGCTCCAGCGGGAACGACTGCGGTACCGACTCGTACGGCGAGTCGAAGTCCCAGTGCGGGTAGTCCGAGGAGAACATCAGCCGGTCGGAGAACCCGGTCTCTTCGAACATCTCGTACACCGCCGGAGTCCACTTGGGATCCTCCGGCTCCTCGATCGGCTGGGTGGAGAACCAGAAGTGCTCGCGCAGGTAGTCCGAAGGCTTGCGGGACAGGTGTGGCAGCTCGTCGCGCAGCTTCTCGTACGTCGCGTCGAGCCGCCACGCGTACGGAACGGCCCAGTCCCAGCCCAGCTCCAGCAACGCGATCTTGAGCTTGGGGAAGCGCTCGAACACGCCCTCGAAGACCAGGCTGGACACCATCGAGATCGGCAGCACCGCGAACGCCGCGTGCATCTCGGCGTAGAAGTTCTGCCGCCCGGCGCCGGTGGGCTGGCGGCCCATGCCCGGCACGTGGAAGCCCAGCGGGATGTCGTAGTGTTCGCAGGCCTCGAAGATCGGCCAGTAGCGCTGCTTGCCCAGCGGGTCCTGCCCGGCCGGGGACATCAGCACCTGGACGTAGGTGTCTGCGTTCGGGCCCTCCTTGCAGCGCACGATCTCGTCCGCGGCGCCGGCCAGGTCACGGGGCAGGGTGATGCTCGCCTTGAACCGGTCGTCCGCGCCCGCCCAGGTGTGCGCCAGCGCGTCGTTGTAGGCGCGGTAGATCGCGAACGCGCACTCGTGCGGCATGTTCGCCCCGCCGTGGGTGATGATGTAGGTCTGCGGGCAGGTCAGCACCACCGCGGACATGTCGAACTTGTCCACCACCTGCTCCACGGCCAGGTGCGGGTCCACCCCGACGCGTCCGTGCGCATCGACCGCGTCCAGCCGGTGGGTGAACTCGCGCTGCGAGGGCGAGACGCCGCCGCCGAAGCTGCCCAGCCCGTAGCGGGCGATGTAGTCCCTCCAGCGTTGCGGCAGGTGTTCGGCGACCTGGGGGTCCGTGGGCAACGGCATCGGGTGGAAGTCGGTGTCGATGATGCTCAGCTTCTGCTCGACCGGGGCATTGGCCGCGCGGACATCGGTGACGGTCATGATGATCTTCCTCTGTGGGTTGCGGCTTACAGTGCGCTGTGGCTGGTCTCGCGGGCGAAGAACACCGCGATCACCGTGAGCAGACAGGTCGCGCCCATGAACAGGGAGATGCCGGCGGTGCCACCGCCCGACGTGGCGAGCAGCGACGCGCAGATCAGGGGCGTGAAGCCACCGCCGATGGTGCCGGCGATCTGGTAGCCGAGCGACGCGCCGGTGTAGCGCTGGGTCGTCGGAAAGAGCTCGCCCAGCCAGGCGCCGAGCGGGCTGTACACGATGGCGTGGGCGAACGCGGCGAGCGAGATGCCGAGGTACATCTCCCCCACGCCGCCGCCTGCCATGAGCACGAACATCAGCGGGATGCTGAGCGCCTGCAGCACTGCCCCTACGCCGACGACGACGCGGCGGCCCCAGAGGTCGGACAGGTAGGCGAACACCGGCTGGAACACCAGGCCGATCGCGGCGGAGACGAGCACCGCATTGAGGATGTCCGCCCGGGGGAAGCCGGCGGTGATGCCGTAGCTGACGATCCACGTCCCGTACACCGCGCTCGCCGCGAAGGCACCGAGCACGAGGAAGACCGACAGCAGCAGGTTCTTCGGGCGCCGCAGCACCTCGATCAGCGGCAGCTTCGGGTTTCCGGCCGCGGCACGCTGCGCCTTCTCGCGGGCCTCCTTGAAGATCGGGCTCTCCTCGACTCCGAGCCGGATCCACAGGCCGATCACCACCAGCACCGCGGAGATGAGGAACGGGATGCGCCAACCCCAGGCGAGGAAGGAGTCCCCGGTCAGCGTGGAGGTCAGCGCGAACACGCCGTTGGCGAGCAGGATTCCGCCGTACAGTCCCATTTGCGCCACCGAGCTGGACAGCCCCCGGCGCTTCGGCGCGTGCTCCATGGACATGAGCACGGCGCCGCCCCATTCACCGCCCGCGGAGACGCCCTGCACCAAGCGCATCACCACGAGGAGGATCGGCGCGGCGATGCCGACGGTGGCGAAGGTGGGTAGCAGGCCCACGACCACCGTCGAGAGGCCCATGAGCAGGATGGACAGCACGAGCATGCCCTTGCGCCCGACGCGGTCGCCGAAGTGGCCCCAGATGATGCCGCCGACCGGCCGGGCGATGAAGCCCGCGGCGAGGGTGGCGAAGGCAGCGAGGGTGCCCGCCGTGGCGCTGGCCCCGGGGAAGAACAGCTTGTTGAACACCGCTGCCGAGGCGACGCCGAAGAGGTAGAAGTCGTACCACTCGATGACGGACCCGATGAAGCTCGAGACGAGCACTCGGCTCCGCATCCTGCGGCTGGACTGTTGGGCGGGATCGTCGGCCGGAGTGCTATCGGCACTGCGAGCTGCTGTCTGCGAGTCGGTCACCGTCGACCTCCGTGGTGGGGATACGACCTGCGGCACGCAGATCGTATATTCTTTCTGTCGAGAATATACGAGTTGACATCGATCCCGTCCAGGCCCTGGCTCGCCGAGCTGCGGGAGTATGAGAACTGGTCGGACCTGACCTGACGACGTCGGCGATGCGCCGAGGCCGAGTCAGGCGCTCACGCGGACACGGTCGTAGCAGGGGTTGGGGGCGCGGCCACAGGGGCAGGTGGTGGCGCTGGTGGCACGAATACGCTGCCCGGTCAGCGGGTCGCACTCGGCCGGCCGCGGAGGCCGTACCTGGCAGGATCAGCGACATCGGCACACCTCGCGCGCGGAGCCCTGACGTAGTGATCGCGGCACCCAGCGTCGGTGTCTTGTGGCGTGCGCCGTCGCCGGGTGCGCCACCGTTCGTTGAGGTCGGCAAGTGCGTCGCGAAGGGCGACACCGTCGGGATCGTCGAGGTCATGAAGCTGATGAACAACGTCGTCACCGAGACCGCGGGCACGGTGACGGCGGACATGCCTCGGCAGTGCGCGCGTGGTCCGGCCTGCCCGGCGCCGAGCCGACGGCCCGGTTCCTCTGGGACACCGGTGTCGCCGCCGTTGCGGCGGACAACCCCGCCGTCGAACGGGGTCCGGGCTCCCCGCACAGACGGTTCCCTGCACCGCAGGCTGATCCCGGCGCTTGGGTTCGCGCTCGCCGAACTGCTCGACTTCGAAGCGCGCGCTGAGGCTTGCGCACGCCAAGGGGCGCGCCGAGTTCCTGTTCCTGGGAGTGCCGCTCCCGATTCCCGGCGGCGTCAGTTCCCCGGCGAACGCGATCGCCCTACTCTGACCACAGTGGACTGAACGCTTCTCGAACCCGAGGACGCCCCGGTGGGCAGGTGATGCTGATCGAAGCCTCCGCGCAGGGTTCGGTCGCGGCAGCCCGCGCATCCGGCGACCTGAATCGCCCCGGAGTGTCCGGAGACTTTGGTCTGCCCCGGGTTTGACAGAGTCTGATTGCGGGATTCTTATGCCACTTGATCTTGAGAGGGTGGTATAGAGGCGACGTGGCTATCCGCCGGAGTTCCGGCGAAAGGTGCTGGACCTGATCGAGGCCGGCCGCAAGGTCGCCGATGTGGCGCCTGATCTGGGGATCAGCGATCAGACGATCTACACCTGCGGCGACAGGATCGGATCGACCGAGGCGTGGAGTCCGGGTTGACCAGAGTCTCCGGACTTGCCAGGGCGGTTCACATGTCCGCCAGGTCAGTTCGCACACCCCGACGTCCAGCACCGTCTGCCCAGGCCGCAGATCGAGCGCTGCCGTTACCCTGCTGTCCGGTCCCGGCACCAGATACGCATCAGCCATGATCTCAGCCAACCACACCGAGCCCCCTGCTCACGGTGCCTCCAGCAGGGATCAAACGCTGACCTCAAACGAGACGGCCAGCGACAACGTGAAGGTGTCGAGATAAGTAATCGATTACGTGCTACCGTCTACGCCATGTGGGAAGGCAGCTCGTTGGAGCGGCGGGTTCGGGATTGGAGCGAACGCCGGGGGCAGCCGGTGCTCCAGGTCGTCGACTCGCACACGGCGGGCAATCCGACGCGGATCATCGTGGGGGGACTCAGCCTGCCCGAGCACGCTCGCACGGTGCCACTCGCGCGGGCGTGGTTGCGCGACGAAGCGGACTGGGTGCGTCGGCGTCTCAACCACGAACCTCGCGGCGGGGCGCTGACCTGCTCGGTGCTGCAGATCCCCGCGACCGACGACAGCCACGATCTCGGCGCGGTCATTCTGGAACCTGGGTCGTACCCGCCGATGTGCGGGCATTGCCTGATCGGTCTCGCCACGGTCGCTCACGAACTCGGCTTGGCGCGGGGAAATCCGGCCAGTGACGGTGCCACTCGATATCGGATTCTCACTCCCGCCGGCCTGGTCACGGCCACGGTGCAAGAAGCACCGGCGACGGTTGCTCTGGAGAATGTCGATTCCTATGTGGTCGAGAGCTGGCCAGAGAACCTCAACGGCCGTGAAGTCACCTGCACCTTGGTGTACGGCGGGGATTACTACCCCACCATCGATGCGTCCGAACTCGGCCTCACTCTGGACCGCCGCCACGCCGATGACATCGTCCGGCTCGCGCGGGAAATCTCGGCCCGGCTGGCTCGGCGTACGGTGATTGACCCGGTCACCGGCGACAAGGCCGAGATATACCAGGTGATGTTTCATCAGCCGGCCGGCCCGGGCCGCGCGGTGACCGCAGTCGTCGCACCGCCGGGGGTCATCGACCGCTCTCCGTGCGGTACCGGTTCGAGCGCGTTGCTGGCGCTCAAGATCGCCGCCGGAGAAGTCGATCCAGCCGGGGTCCTGACAACGACGAGCATCATCGGATCGAAATTCCGGGTACATGCCGGCGGTTTGCGGACAGCCGGGGCCACGCAAATCGTGCGGCCTGTCGTCGTCGGGTCGGCCTATATCACTGGATTCGCCACGGTCGTCGCTGATCCCGCGGACGGCTTGGCCGATGGCTTTGCCCCTGTCTGAACCACACTCCGAACCCTCAGGAGGAGAACCCATGACCGCCGTGCACAAGGACGTTGTCATCGTGGGAGGCGGTCCCAGCGGCCTGTCCGCGACATGGCAACTGCGCCACCTCGACGTTCTCGTCCTGGAGCAGCGCGACCGGCTCGGCGGACGGCTCAAGTCGCAGCCGCGCGGCGATTACTGGCTCAACTACGGCGGCCATCTCTTCCCCGGTGCCGGTTCCAGCATGCATAACCTGACCCAGCAGCTCGGCCTGGAGGTCATCGAGATTCCCGGCCTGAAAACGGCGATGTCGTTCGCCGGCAAGGTGTACAAGAGCAAGCGGGTCGAGGCGTACCCCTTCCTGCTGCCGATGACGCCGCGGGAGCGCTTCGAACTGGTCAAGGTCGGCACCACGCTGATGACCACGGTCGCGCGGTGGCAGCGAGTCGCCAAGGAGCGGGCGGGCGAGCCGCCGTCGGTGCGACGTGAGCGGATCGCGGCCTTCCGGGCCGGGGAGACCTTCCGCGATCTCCTGGGCCGGCCGTCGCGCCGAGTCGATGAGATCTTCCAGTCGGCTGCCCGCCGCGCGGCCGCTGAGCCGGAGCAGCAGAGCGCTGGTGTCGGCGTGGCGTTGTTCGGGGCCGTCTGGAGCGGAAAGAAGGACAACACCGCGCTCAACCTGCGCGGCGGCTCCGGCATGTTCGCCACCGCGATGGCCCGCGAGCTGGGCGACCGGGTTCGGCTGGGCGCCACCGCGACGCTTGTCGAGGAAACCGCCGACGGGGTGCGCGTGGTCTACCGGGTCGGCGACGCCGACCACGAGGTGCTCGCCGACCAGGTCATCGTGGCGGTGCCGGCCCATCTTGCTCGCGCACTGGTCCGCGACATCCCGGCCGACGTGTACGAAGCGTTGCGGGTTCCCCAGTACGGGTCCTGGGTCGGCATGACGATGCTGACCGACGAGCCGGGACCGATGCCCTACGACGACATCTACGCGATGACCACGCCGGACCGGACGTTCGACATGTTCTTCAACCACGCGAATCCGGTTCAGCGGCCGGGACGGCGCGCTCCCGGCGGCAGCCTGATGTGTTACGCCGGTGGTGCCACCGCCGAGCGCCTGCTCAAGCTCAGCGACGAGGAGATCACCAAGCTGTACCAGGATGAGATCTTCGAGCTTTTCCCGACGCTGCGCGGCCACATCGCCGAGTCGCATATCCAGCGGTGGACGATCGGTGGCACTTACCGATCCACCGGGGACGCGTCCTTCGAGCCGGTGCTCCGGTACGCAGCCGAACCGGCGCACCGGATCCGGTTCGCCGGTGACTACTTCGCGCCGCTGGGGCAGATGGAGGTGGCGGTGACCGCGGGCAAGGACGCCGCCGAGGCGGTCATCCGTGATCGCGCGGTGACGCATCCGCGTCGTTTCGGCTCGGTCAAACCTGGGTGAACCCCTTGACCTACCTCACGGCAGCGGCGATAGTAATGCGTAGACGGTAGTCGATTACCGATCAGATACCACCATGGAGGAAGAATGCCCCCTTCAACGACGAAGGTCCGTGGGCGGTTCTGCCGCATCACGGGGATTGTGGCGACCCTTCTCGCCGTTCCGCTTGTGCTCAGTGCTTGTGGCAGTGGCTCGTCGGGCTCGTCGGGTACGTCGACTCCGGCGGGGGCCGCCGCGACCAAGGTGGCCGCGATCGCTGATCTGGTACCGGCGCCGATCCGCAACAGCGGGACGCTGAAGGTCGCCGTGCCGGATGGCTCGGCACCACTGGCTTCGGTGAACGACTCCGGCCAGCCGGTGGGCATGGACGTGGACATCGCCAACGCCATGGGCGGGCTCATGGGGTTGAAGGTGCAGATCACCGCGGGATCATTCGATTCCCAGATTCCCGGCCTACAATCGGGCAAGTTCGATATCGCGATGGGCGAGTACTACGTCACCCCGGCGCGGCTCGCGTCGGTCGATTTCGTCTCCGGCTGGCGCGACTACAGCAGTTTCGCGACCCGCACTGACGACACGTACACGCCCAAGACGCCTGCCGACCTGTGCGGTCGTGGCATCGGTGTCCTGAAGGGTTCCGCGGAAGAGGCGAGCGTCCAGGACTTCAACACCAAGTCGTGTGTCGGCCGCCCGATGACCATCAGCTCGTTCCCCGATCAGGCCGCGTCCTTCCTGGCGTTGAACAGCAAGCGCATCGACGCGGTGGTCACCGGTCGCGGCCCGCTGGAGGCCGCGGCGGCACAGAACACGTCGTTCAAGATCTCCGGCCAGATGGGTGGTGGCCCGACCGCGGTCGCGGTGGCCCGGACCGCCGGCAGCGCCGACATGCTCAAGGCGGTTCAGCAGGCCTACGACAAGCTCATCGCCGACGGAACCTACGGCACGATCTTGAAGCAGTGGAAGACCGACTACGGCGCGGTCACCGAGGCGACAATCTATACCAAGGACTCCACACCGCCGACCTACTCCTGACGCCCCCCTGGCCGGTCCGGCGCTGCCGGCCCGGCCAGGAAACGCACGGAGGAGAAGATCCATGCCGCAGCAAACAAGCCGGGGAGAACGAGCCGTGCCGAGCACTCATGAGCGCGTGGCAGGCGACGAACTACAGGCCGTGCCACTGAGACATCCAGGGCGGCTCATCACCGGGGTGATCATCGCGGTCTTCCTCGCGAAGTTCATCCAGATTCTCTTCACCAACCCGCGCTTTCAGTGGGATGTCGTCGGCCACTACCTGACGTTCGACAATATCATTCAGGGTCTTGTTCGCACCCTGGTGATCACCGCCGCCGCGATGGCGATCGGCATACTCGGTGGCATCATTCTCGCGGCGATGCGCCGATCCGCCAACCCACTGGTCTCCTCGACCGCCTGGACCTACATCTGGTTCTTCCGCGGCACTCCGGTGCTCGTACAACTCATTTTCTGGTACAACTTGTCGGCCCTTTTTCCCTCGATCAGCCTGGGCATCCCGTTCGGCCCGCAGTTCTTCGAATTTAACGCCAATTCGGTCATCTCGGTATATGTCGCGGCGATTCTCGGCCTGGGGCTCAACGAGGCGGCTTATATGGCCGAGATCGTCCGGTCCGGGCTGAACAGCGTCGATCGGGGCCAGACCGAGGCGGCCCACGCGCTCGGCATGACGGGGTGGCTGACCTTCCGTCGCATCGTGCTCCCCCAGGCGATGCGCGTCATCATCCCGCCGACCGGCAACCAGGTCATCGGCATGCTCAAGACCACCGCACTGGTGAGTGTGATCGCGTTGCCGGATCTGCTCTACTCCGCCCAGTTGATTTACAACCGGAATTTCAACCCGATTCCGTTGCTGATCGTCGCCTGCGTCTGGTATCTGCTGCTCACCACGATTCTGTCCATCGCGCAGTACTACATCGAACGGCATTTCAACCGCGGTCAGCTTGGTCAAGGCGACAGGTCGGCAGGAGGCCGGTGGCGCCGGAAGGGCTCCCCCGCCCCGCTGACGGAAGGAGCCGGACAATGACGCCCTATGTGATCGCCGAAGCGGTCTGCAAGAGCTATGGCCAAACCGTGGTGCTCACCGGCGTCGATCTGGAGGTGAATCCGGGCGAGGTGGTCTGCGTCATCGGTCCTTCCGGCTCGGGCAAGAGCACCTTTCTGCGCTGCGTCAACCACCTGGAGAAAATCAACGGTGGGCGGATGCTGGTCGGCGGCGAATACGTCGGGTACCGGCAGAACGGCCGCAAACTGCACGAGTTGTCGCCCCGCGAGACCGCCAAACGCCGCGAAGACATCGGCATGGTCTTCCAGCAGTTCAACCTGTTCCCGCACATGACCGTGCTGGAAAACATCATCGAGGCGCCGGTCCGGGTAAGGAAGACTCCCCGGCACGAGGCGGTCGCGACCGCGCGCGACCTGCTGGCGAAGGTCGGGCTCGCGCAGCGTGAGAACGCCTACCCCCGTCAGCTCTCCGGCGGTCAGGCGCAACGCATCGCGATCGCCCGGGCACTGGCGATGAAGCCGAAGCTGATGCTGTTCGACGAGCCGACCTCGGCACTGGACCCCGAACTGGTGGGCGAGGTGCTAGCGGTGATGAAGCAACTCGCCCTCGACGGCATGACCATGATCGTGGTCACCCACGAGCTCGGGTTCGCCCGCGAGGTCGCGGACAAGGTGGTCTTCATGGACGGCGGCGTGATCGTGGAAAGCGGCACCCCCCAGCAGGTGCTCGGCGATCCACGGACCGAGCGCTGTCGCAGCTTCCTGGAGAAGGTCCTCTGATCCCCCAGCCGATCCGCACCGTCGCCACCGTGAACATCGCTGACCATCTCCCATGAAAGCGGAAGCCACCGATGCCTCAGGCCGCCCCAACGTTCATCACCTCGGCATTCATCGACGGCACATTCGCCGACGCCGCCTCGGGTGACACCATCGACTCGATCGACCCGGGAACCGGAAAGGTGATCGCGTCGGTGACCGCATGCGGTCAGCCTGAGGTCGAAACCGCCGTCGGCGCGGCCCGCCGCACCTTCGCCTCCGGTATCTGGAGCCGCGCCGAGCCCGGCGAGCGCAAGCGGGTCCTGCTGCGTTTCGCGGACCTTCTCGACGAGCACCGCCAGGAGCTCGCGCTGCTCGATTCGATCGACGCCGGCAAGCCGCTCACCGACACCCGCACCCTCGACCTGCCCGACGCCATCAATACCTACCGGTGGTATGCCGAGGCGATCGACAAGGTTTTCGGCCGGATTTCACCGGCCTCGGCCGACCACATCGGCCTGATCACGCGGGAACCCATCGGTGTGGTGGCCGCGGTACTGCCGTGGAATTTTCCGATGGCCACGCTGTCCTGGAAGCTCGCGCCCGCGCTCGCGGCCGGGAATTCGGTGATCGTCAAGCCGGCCGAACTCTCACCGTTCAGTACGCTCCGGCTGGCCGCGCTCGCCCAGCAGGCGGGTGTCCCCGACGGCGTCCTGCAAATCCTGCCCGGGCACGGTCACGTGACCGGCAGGGCGCTGGGCCTGCATCCGGGCGTGGACGTGGTCACCTTCACCGGCTCGACCGAGGTCGGGCGCCATTTCCTGCGCTACGCCGCGGACAGCAATCTCAAGAACGTGGTCCTGGAGTGTGGCGGGAAGAGCCCTCAGATCGTGTTCGCCGACTGCGCCGATCGCCTCGACGCCATCGCCGACGAACTGGTCACCGCCGCGTTCTGGAATATGGGCGAGAACTGCACCGCCGGATCACGCGTCCTGGTTCACCGCGACGTCCACGACGCGCTCGTGGACCGCCTCGTCTCGCGGGCCAGGGCCCTGCGGGTCGGACCGCCCCAGGACCCCGGCACGCAGATCGGCCCGCTCGTCGAGGAAGCCCACCTCGACAAGGTCCTCGGCTACATCCGGCGCGGGCTCGACGAGGGTGCTCGCTGCGTGACGGGCGGCCGCCGGATACTGGAGGAGACCGGCGGCTGGTATGTCGAACCGGCGGTGTTCACCGAGGTCAGCCCGGAGATGACCATCGCGCGGGAGGAGATTTTCGGCCCGGTGGTCGCGGTGCTCGCGTTCGACACCGAGGACGAGGCGATCGAGATCGCCAACGGCACCAGCTACGGGCTGGCCTCCTCGGTCTTCACCGCCGACCTCGACACCGCCTTCCGGGTCTCCCGGGCGGTCGAAGCCGGCACCGTCTCGGTGAACTGCTACTCCGAAGGCGACATCACCACCCCGTTCGGGGGCTACAAGACCTCCGGCTTCGGCGGGCACGACAAGGGACTGGAAGCCTTCGACCAGTACACCGAACTCAAGACCACGTGGATCGCCCTGCGAACTTGACCGCCCCCGCTTTCTGGTCGGGGACCACGGCTCTCGCCTAGTTGTATGTTACCGCTTATCGGTAGAATGTGAGGATAAAATGACTAGCTGGCGAGGGATCGTCGTCGCTGCGGCACTGCCGTTTCGCGAGGATCAGTCCGTCGATCTGGACAAGTACCAGGAGCACATCGCCTGGCTTGCCGCCAACGGGTGTGACGGGGTGAGTCCGAACGGCTCGCTCGGTGAGTACCAGGTACTCACCGAGGCCGAGCGCGCCGACGTGGTCCGCGCCACGGTCGAGGTGGCGCCCGAGGGCTTCTCGGTCATCCCCGGAACGGGGGCGTACGGCAGTCGCGAGTCCCGCCGGTGGGCGGAGCAGGCTCAGGAGGCCGGGGCCCATGGTGTGCTGTCGCTGCCGCCGAACGCCTACCGGGCCAGCCCCGACGAGGTCGTGGCCCATTTCCGCGAGCTGAACGAGGTCGGCCTGCCCATCGTGGCCTACAACAACCCGTTCGACACCAACGTGGACCTCACCCCGCAGCTGATCGCCCGGCTCGCGGAGTTCGAGAACGTGGTCGCGGTCAAGGAGTTCTCCGCCGACGTGCGACGGGTGCACCGGATCCACAACCTGGCCCCGCGCATCGACGTGCTCGCCGGCGCCGACGACGTGTTGCTGGAGCTCGTGTTGATGGGTGCGGTCGGCTGGATCGGCGGGTTCTCCAACGCGTTCCCCCGGGAGTGCCGCCGTCTTTACGATCTCGCCGTGGCCAAAGATGTCGGGCAGGCCCTCCCGCTGTACCAGCAGGTGCACGACGCCTTCGCGTGGGACTCGCGGCACACCTTCGTGCAGGCCATCAAGCTGGCCATGGACATGGCCGGTCGCTACGGCGGTCCCTGCCGGGCGCCCCGCCTTCCGCTCTCCCCCGAGGACGAGGCACGGGCCCGCAAGGACTTCGAGGTCGCGTTCGCGGCGCTCGCGGCGCAACCTGGGTGAAAAGCCGTTCCGCGCCAGGTCAAAGCAGCGAGAGGCAGCAGATGAAGATAGTCGGCATCGATGTCTACGAGTACCAGCTCAGCTACGCGCACGGTGAGTACGCGATGTCCGGTGCGCGCGTCTCCACGCACCAGACCTCGACGCTGGTCCGGGTACGCACCGACGAGGGCGTCCACGGGTGGGGCGAGTCGTGCCCGCTCGGCGCGAACTACCTGCCGATGTTCTCCGGTGGGACCCAGGCCGCGCTGCGGTACCTGGCTCCGTTGCTGGTGGGGCTGGACCCGCGCGAAATTCTTGCCGTCCAGGCCGTGCTGAACGACGCCCTGGACGGGTCGCACGACGCCAAGAGCGCGATCGATCTGGCCTGCTGGGACATCCTCGGCAAGAGCCTGAATGTCCCGGTGTCGCTGTTGCTCGGCGGCGTGCTCCAGCCGCGGTTCCCGCTCTACGAGGCGGTGCCACTCGCCTCGCCCGCGCGCATGGCCGAGTTCATCGCGCGCCGCAAGGCGGCCGGGATCGATTGCTTCCAGGTCAAGGTCGGCAACGACCCGCACGACGACGCGGAGCGGGCTCGCGCGGCCGTCGAGGCGGCCGCCGGCTCGGTCGTCATTTGCGACGCGAATGGCGGCTGGGGGCTACAGCAGGCGGTGATCGCCGCGCGCGAGCTCCGTGACCTGCCGATCTACCTGGAACAACCATGCCGGACCACCGAAGACTGCGCCCAGGTGCGCCGGGTCAGCACGCTACCGATGGTGCTCGACGAGAGCATCGTGACGCCTGCCGACCTGACCCGGGGCGTTGAGCTGGCCGGTGCGGGCTCGGTCAACCTCAAGCTCAGCCGCCTCGGCGGCATCACGCCCATGCGGCTGCTGCGCGACCTGGCGGTCTCGCTCGGCCTCACCGTCTCCCTGGAGGACACCTGGGGCGGCGACGTGGTCACCGCCGCCGTCGCGCACCTGGCGTCGTCGACCACGGCGAATGACCTGCTCAGCGTGTCGTTTTTCAACACCTGGACCAACGAGCACGTGGCCACTGTCCCGCCGGCGTGTGAACGGGGCTGGGGAATCGCGCCGAACGGCCCCGGTCTCGGTATCGAGATCGATCTCGACGCGGTCGGCGATCCCCTCTTCGTCAGCTGAAGTCCTCAACCACCGCAAGGAGAACGAGCCATCATGACATCATCCGGGGAGCTGTCCGGCCTCTTCTCGGCCATCCTCACGCCGTTCACCCGCGACGGTGCGGAGATCGTCGAGGGCGCGCTCCGCGATCTCGTGGACCGCACGATCGCCGCCGGTGGCGATGGGATCGTCGCCTGCGGGGGCACCGGGGAATTCATCGCGTTGAGCACCGAGGAGCGCCGACGGGTCGTCGAGATCGTCATCGACCAGGCCGCCGGACGCGTTGCGGTGGTCGCGCAGACCGGTGGCCTCTCCACCGCGGAGGCGATCCGGCACACCGCGCACGCCGCGGCGCACGGCGCGGACGCGGTGATGCTCGCCCCGCCGTTCTATGAGGCGTTGTCGCGCGCGCAGGCCGTCGAGTACTTCGGTCAGGTCGCAGAATCCACCACCTTGCCGGTGATGATCTACAACTACCCGAACGGCACCGGACTCCGGATGGACGCCGAGCTGATCGGCGGCCTGGCGACCCAGTTCGAGAACATCAGCTATGTCAAGGATTCCAGCGCGGACCCTTATCTGCTGAGCGTGCTGGCCACCGATCTGCGCGATACCGTCGGCACGTTCGCCGGCGAGGATGTGCTCGCCGGCGCCGCGTTGATCCTGGGCGTCCGGGGCCTGGTAACCGGCGCCTTCAATTTCATGACCCCGGTCCACGCGATCATGCGGGATGCCGCTCGTGCCGGTGATTTCGCCACGGTCAGCCGTCTCTGGCGGGAGACGCTGCCGCTGGTGGTCACCCTCGCCGGAAACCCCTACACCAGCGCGGTCAAGACGGCGTGCGCGCTGCTCGGGCACGACATGGGGCCGGTCCGGGCGCCGCTGCCGACAATCAGTCCCGAAGGTCGCAAGACGTTGGAGGAGCGGATCGCCGCTCTCGATCCCGCCTACTTCGGCTGAACGGCGGCGGCGATGGAGCACACGGCGAACATCGAGCACTACGACGCGATCATCGTGGGCGGCGGCCCGGCGGGGATCGCCGCCGCCTGGGCGCTGCGTGACCGCCGCGTCCTGGTTCTGGAGGCAAGCGACCGGCTCGGCGGGCGGCTGAAGTCCGTGCCACGCGGCGATTACTGGATCAACCTCGGTGGTCACCTGTTTCCCGGGCAAGGCTCGCATATCCGCTCGCTGATGGACGATCTCGGGCTCGGCGTCATCGACATTCCGGGCAGCAAGTTCGCGATGACCTTCGGGGACCGGCTCTATCGCACCAAACGCGTGGAGAGCTATCCCTTCACACTGCCGATGACGGTGCGGGAGCGGCTCGGCCTGCTGCGGGCCGGGCTGCGGATGCTCGGCGGTGTCCGGGGCTGGCGCCGGGCGATGAAGCGGCGGCCGCACGAGTCCGAGACCGACCAGCGCGCCCGGGTCGCGACGTATCTGGGTGACCGGACGTTCCGCGAATTCCTCGGCACCCCGCCGGACCGGGTGGACGCGATCTTCCGGTCCGCCGCGCGCCGGGCCGCCTCCGAGATCGACGATCAGGCCGCCGGAGTCGGGGTCTCTCTCTTCGGCGCCGTCTGGAGCGGCGGGAAAAGCTCGATGGCGCTCAACCTCGACGGCGGCTCCGGCCGGCTCGGCGAAACCGCGCTCGCGTCGCTCGGTGACCGCGTCCGGCTCGGCGCCACCGTGACCCAGGTGATCGCCGAGGGCGACGAGGTGCGGGTCGACTACGACCAGGACGGCGCGCGGCACACGGTGTCAGCCGAGCACGTCGTCCTCGCGATCCCGGCGACGGCCGCGGCGCGGGTGGCCACCGGCCTGCCCGACGACGTGCTGCGTACGCTGCGGTCAGTCAGCTACGGACCCTTCCTCACCATGGGAATCCTCACCGGAGAGACCGGTCCCGCGTCCTACGACGACATCTACGCGGTGACCACCCCCGGGCAGTCGTTCGACATGCTGTTCAACCACGCCAACCCGCTGCGTCGTGGGCCCCGCCGTCCGGGCGGGAGCCTGATGGTCTACAGCGGCGGCGCACCGGCGGCCGCGCTGATGCGGCGCAGCGACGACGAGGTGCGCGAGGTCTACGTCACCGATCTCCTGCGGATGCTGCCCGAGCTCAAGGGACACATCGTCGAGACGATCGTCCAGCGGTGGGATATCGGCAACGTGTACCGCCGCCCCGGGATGGAGTTCGATCCCGTTCTGCGGTACTGCCGTCGGCCGGACAACCGGATTCACCTGTGCGGTGACTACTTCGCCGAACTCGGCAACATGGAGATCGCAGCCGGTTCCGCGGTCGAGGCAGCCGCGTCGATCCGCGACAGTCTCGACCGGACCCCGGCTCACCGCTCCTGACGACCCGCGCTCGACGACCGCGACGAGTGGCCGGGCACTGTGAAAATCCTCAGTCGCCCGACCACTCGTGGACGATGTGAGACAAATGCTGCGCCATCAGCTTGCTCGCCCGGGCGGAGTCGCCGCCCTCGATCGCATTCAGGATCTCCAGATGCTCGGCCGCCGACGCGGTCAGCTGCCCCTGGGCGCTCAGCCCGGGCAGGCCGTACAGCCGGGTGTGGTCGCGCAGGCTCGTGATGAGCTTGACCAGGCGCTGGTTTCCGGCGAGCTGGGTGAGCCCGAGATGGAACTCGCGGTCAGTTTCGAGGTAGCCGTCGAGGTCGCCCTTCGCCGCGGCGGCGACGTTGCGGTCGGCGAGCGCGCGGAAGGGCGCGAAGTGGTGCTCGGCGGCGTGTTCGGCCAGCTTGGCCATCGCCGGCACCTCAAGCAGCTGGCGGATCTCGTGGATCTCCTCGAGGTCGCGCCGGGACGATTCGAGCACCTGGTAGCCGCGGTTGCGTACCGGAACCATGAAGCCTTCGTTGACCAGCGTCAGCATCGCCTCGCGCACCGGGCTGTTGGAGACGCCGAGCTGCGCGGCCAGCGCGGCCGCCGAGTAGATCTCGCCGGGCCGGATCTCTCCGCGGATCATCGCTTGCCTGATCACCCGCAGGGCCTGTTCGCTGAGCGAGGTCCGCTGCATCTGGTTCTGGGACACCTCGAGTGATGCGCTCAGGGGCGAGTCTGCGGCCATGTCCTTGATCCTCACATTCTGACGCGATCATCGAGACGAACGTCGTCCTGGCACATTGCCGATCAGTGCCTCTCGGTAGTACTTTACCGATAACAGACCACGAAGACCACCGCCGTCCGCGTGGTCCGACCACTTCGCGGATTTCCTCGGCAGATAGGACATCCATGACCGCCATCGACAGTATCGACCCCACCACCGGTGCAAGCGCCGGGCAGGTCGCCGAGGAGACGCGGCCCGGAGACGTGGCCTCGATCGCCGCGGCCGCGGCCAGGGCCGCGGCCCCTTTCCGTGGTGCCGGGCGACAGTTTCGCGCGACACTGCTGCGCCGGATCGCAGACGATCTGGAGGCGCGCCGGGATGAAATCGTCGCGGTCGCCCAGCGCGAGACCGGGCTGGCCGAGGCACGCCTGGGCGGCGAGCTGATCCGGACCGCCTATCAGGCTCGCTTCTTCGCCGAGGTCGTCGAGGAGGGCTCGTATCTGGAGGCGACCATCGACCACGCCGGGGATACGCCGATGGGGCCGGGCCCCGACCTGCGCCGGATGCTCGTCCCGATCGGCGCGGTCGCCGTGTTCGGTGCCAGCAATTTCCCGCTCGCGTTCTCGGTCCCCGGCGGGGATACCGTGGCGGCGCTCGCGGCTGGTTGTCCGGTGATCGTCAAGGCTCACGACTCTCATCCCGCGCTCTCGCTGCTCACGTTCGCGATCCTGCGCCAGGCCGCCGAGTCGCTCGGTGCTCCCGATGGTGTCCTCGGCATCGTGTTCGGAACGACCGCGGGCGCGGCCTTGGTGGCGGACGCGAACATCCGGGCAGCCGGTTTCACCGGATCGCTCCAGGGCGGACGCGCGCTGGCCGAGATCGCCGCCCGCAGGGCCGAGCCGATCCCGTTCTACGGCGAAATGGCGAGCTTGAACCCGGTCGTGCTGTCGGCCGGCGCGCTGACCGCGCGGCGCGCCGCCCTCGTCGAAGGCTTCGTCGCGTCCGTCACCGGCTCCGGCGGCCAGCTGTGCACCAAGCCGGGGATCGTGCTGGTGCCGAAGGGGGTGGCGGGCGACCGCTTCGTGACCGATGCCGTCGCCGCGTACGCCGAAGCCAGGCCGACCACCCTGCTCAACGCGCGCATCGCCGAGGCGTTCGGAGAGTCCATCGCGGGATTCGCGGCTTCGGCGTCGCATCGGGTACTGGTTCGCGGCGGCCGGGACAGCGGTCCTGGCTTCGCGGTGACGCCGACGCTGATCGAAATCGACTGCGAGGACCTTGACCCCGGCAGCATCGAGGAGTGCTTCGGCCCGGCGTCCATCCTGATCCGGTACGACGACCGATCCCTCGACCGGCTCCTCACCGGGTTTGGCGGCTCACTCACCGCGACCGTGCACGCCGAGCCTGACGAGACGGCGTTTGCCCAGTACATCGCGGCGGTGATGCTTCCGCGCGCCGGGCGGTTGCTGTTCGGCGGCTGGCCCACTGGCGTGCTGGTCGCGTGGGCGCAGACCCACGGCGGCCCCTGGCCCGCCGCGTCGAGCCAGCACACCTCCGTGGGCGCCACCTCGATCCGCCGCTTTCTGCGCCCCGTGACCTGGCAGAGCGCGCCGTCCGCGCTGCTGCCCGAGGAGCTCGCGGACGGGTACACCGCGATTCCCCGGCGCATCGATGGGCGACTCGTGCTCGCCCCGGACCGCTGAGGAGCATGGGGGCACTGACCGGGCGCACGGCGCTCATCACCGGTGGCACCTGCGGCATCGGACGCGCGACCGCGGCCAGGCTGGTCGCGGACGGTGCCTCGGCGGTGGTCACCGGCCGCCGGGCACATACCGGTGCGGGAAGACGCACGCTCACCCTTGATCTGACTGAGCCGGGGGCCTGCCGGGAGGCGGTGCTCGTACTGCCCCACCTGCCTGCGGCCGCCGAACAGCGCGGGTGCGGGGACGTTGTTTTCATCGGGTCGCTGGCCGCGTTCGCCGACGTGCTGCGGGTCGAATTGGCGGCGACGAATGTTCGCGTCGGCATGGTCTTGCCCGGGCTTACCGACACCGGTCTGCGATCCGCCAACCGCCCCGCGGCGCTGGCGAAAATGAATCAGGCGGCGGCAAATCTGGAAGCCGTGGCCCCGATCCCACCGCAACGCGTCTCGGACGTGGTCGGGTGGCTGCGGAGCCGGCCGGCGGATACGTCGGTGAGTGAGATCGCTGTCGTTCCACGCCATCAGCCGACCTGAGCAGCCGCTGGTGGCTGGCCCGCCTGGACGACCGTTGGGATGCGCAGAAAGTCGGGTCGGCCTGGGGCGCAGTTCCGGCGTTGCCGTCGGTCTGTTCCCAGGCCGCTCGCCGAACCCGCCGTGCGCCTTTCAACGC
This sequence comes from Amycolatopsis sp., assembly GCA_035248845.1. GTDB lineage: Bacteria > Actinomycetota > Actinomycetes > Mycobacteriales > Pseudonocardiaceae > Amycolatopsis_E. The sequence goes on from DATFHB010000096.1 coordinate 50,598, forward strand.
CACGGGCTCTCCACGGTGTCTGTCGTTAGGCGTGGTTCGCGCAGGGCCAAGGGCTGGGAATACTGCGCCGACGGTACCGGGTTACCGGTGTCGCCGCGATGTTGCGATGTTGTGCAGTTCGATCCCGTCCGCGGCGATCGGCCGCCACCCCGTCGGGGTTCGCAGCCAGCGGTGAACGTCCTTCCATCTCCAACGCCGTTTGGTCTTGACCCAGCGCACGATTCGCCACCAGATGAAGTAAGCGGGCCGGTCGAAGGTGTGCTTGGCCACGGCGTCCGGAAGTATTCAGCCAGCCGCGTGTGATCCGATTGATCCGGATCGACACGGCCCGTAGGTCCTGCTGTGATGTCCTGCGCGTCAGAGCACGGATTCTCGCTTTCAGCCAACGGAGTGGACGATCGCCCCTGAAAGTGTAGAGCCGCCCCTGATCGCGGATCCCTTTCTTGATTCTCCACGGGATGCGGAAACCCAGGAAATCGAACCCGTCGCGTATGTGCACGATCCGGGTCTTGGCCGGCGACAAACGCCGACCCATCGGCGCGAGCACCTGCGCGACGTCCTCGCGCAACGCCACCACGTGGTCCCTGGTCCCGGCGGCGGCCAGCGCGGTCAGCACCTGCTGTTCCAGGCTTCCCGGCGTCTTACGATGCCCTGCCACGAATTCGCATCCCTCCCAGCGACTACTACGCGCACGGTAGTAAATCGCAGCTGTGTGCCGGTCATGCGCGCGCCCCGGTCGCCTTCGTACCTGCGCCGACCACGGCCAGCCCGGCCACCACCAAGAGCGCGGCCAGGCCGAGGAACCCGGCACCCAAGGTGGCCGCCGCGGCAACCGCGCCGACCAGCAGCGGTCCGCCCGCGTCGCCCAGCTCGCGGCCGACCTCGGCAGCCCCCATGGTTTGCCCGAGCCGCTCCTCCGGGGTGACCGCGGCAAGGTGGGCGAACCCCAGCGGCGTCGCCAGCCCCACCCCGGCGCCGAGCGCCACCGCCGCCGCGAGCACCCCGGCGATCCCGGGAACCAGTGCGGCCAGCGCCATTCCCGCGGCGGCCAGGGCAAGCCCACTGGCCATGCCCATACCGTCGCGCAGGCGTCCGGCGTCGCGGGCGCGGCCGGACCACGGCTGGATCAGTGCGGAACAGAGCGCCAGCAGCGACACCGCCGCGCCGGTGACCAACGGCGTCAAGCCGGCCGCCGCGCCGGTCACCGGCAGGAACCCGACCCCGACCGCCAGCGCCGCGGTCGTCGCCGCGAGGGTGGCGGTGGGACGCAGGAAGCTCGGGCGGGTCAGCCGGCGGGCGAGGTCCAGCACGGTCTGGCGGGCGCGCGGCAACGGCGGCGCCGCAGGCACGACCAGCAACGCCCAGCCGGCGACGGCCAGCGCGAGCACGGCGAGGGTGGCGAACAGCAGGAAGAATCCGCCGAGCGTGATCAGGACACCACCCAGCAGTGGGCCGAGGGTGTAGCCGATGCTCTTCCACGCGCCGTAGCCACCGAAGGCCCGGCCGCGGCGCTTCGCCGGGGACAACCGCGCGACGAGCGCGCCGGCGGCCGGAGAGAACGCCGCCGCGGCGGCACCCTGACCGAGCCGAGCCACCCCGACCGCGGCCGGATTTCCGGCAATGACGAAGGCAGCGGACGCGAGGGCGAACGCCACCAGCCCGCCCAGTAGCACCGGGCGGGGTCCGATCCGGTCGGCCAGTGACCCGAACACCGGTTTCAAGATCACTTCGGCGCCGTCGTACACGGCCAGCAGCAAACCCAGGGTGAGCAGGGAGGCGTGTTGGCCGTGGGTGTAGGCGCCCAGGCCGGCGGCGATGCTGTGCGCGCCGAACGCGGTCACGAACCCGGCCGCGTACAACGGCCGCACGCGCGCGGCCGACCCGGCGGCGGTGTGCTCGGGAGAGTCCGTGCTCACCGGCGTATTTCCTCGCCCGTCCGACGCCGCCGGAGCAGGTTCCGGATGATCAGTGCGGCCACCAGAACCCCCAGGGCGATCAGGACATAGATCTGGTAGCGGCGGACCTGCTCGTAGATCACGGTGATGTGCGTGCCGGCAAGATCACCCAGGCCCGCCCAGACACCCACCCACAACGCGGCGCCGAGCGCGTTGAACACCAGGAACTTCGGCCACGGCATCCCGGTGATACCGGCGATGATCCCATTGGCCTGCCGCAACCCTTCCACGAACCGGGCGAACACCACGACGACCCCGCCGTGCCGGGTGAACCATCGCTCGGCCGTGTCCAGACGGCTTTCCGTGACGAACATGTAGCGGCCGAACCGCAGCACCAACGGCCGGCCACCGAAATGCCCGATCGCAAACCCGATGTTGTCGCCCAGCACCGCCGCGATGATCGCCACCACGACGAGGACGACGATGTTGAGCTGCCCGGCCCCGGCATAGACCGCGCCCGCGATCAGCACCGTCTCCCCCGGCGCCGGGATGCCAAAATCCTCCAAGAGGATCAGCCCAGCGATGGCCAGGTAGCCGTAGTGATTCAGCAGCGGCGCCAGACTCCCCAGCACCCCCGGCAACTCCGGCGGGCCCCCAGCCACGTCAGCCTCCCACCGGCTCGATGTGCGCGCAGGAGAACGCCATCACGACGACGGCGACCGCGCCGGCCATCACAGCTCACCCATCCTCGCCGAGAGCGGCTGATCGTTCATGGTCACGGTCCTTGGTGGCGGGTCGGCGGGTCACATCTGGTGGAGGGCTTGAAAGACCTGCTCGGTGTAGTCGGCCAACCGGTCGGCGCAGTGCTTCAGCCGCTGTTCGGCCTCGGCTGCGGCGGGGGCGCCGAACACGTCGCGGGCCATGATGTCGCGGTACCAACGGCGCAACCGGTCCAGGCTCTGCTCCTCTTCCTCCAACTCGGCCAGGGTGAACTTGCGGTTGCGGATCTCCTTGTCGATCTCGGCGTCGAACTTGCCGCAATCGGCGAGAAATTCGGCCCATTCGTCGGCCCGTTCCGCGGTGAACAGCGCCTCCAACCGCGCCGCGTCCGACCCGGCCCGCCCGGCGGCGTCCAGCACCAGGACTTCCCCCTCACCGCGCAGGGCCAGTTCGATCACCCGCGTCACCCCGTCGGCGAACACCGGCACATCCGGCACCACCCAGGCACCCTGCCCGAGTGACAGCGCCCCGATCCGGCGTAGTTCCCGCCACACGGCCACCCGATGTCGCGACGGTTCGGCCGGCACGCGCACCACCAACACCAGCCACCGGGCCGCATCGCGCTCAATCACAAGGACGAATGTAGCAGCAATTACATTTCCTGTGGTGACCCCGGTTGTCGACGGGGTCATGTGGACCGTCGGCCGGCGTGAGGTCCCGGCCGGACCAGCAGCATTGGGCACGGGCATCGAGGTGGTGACACCGGGGTTGTTGGGGCGCTTCACATCGGCGAACCTGACGCTCGCCGCCCGCGGACGCCGACCGGTCCCGGTCGCGGCGGGAGCCATACTCGGGCCGGTGGCGTGGAACGCGATCCCAGCGCGAGCAGCACCCGCGACCCGCGCGGCACGCGCCGGGCCACCACGCCCGCCGCGGGTTGGCGAGACTGCCCTGAACCACCTCGTGCTTGATCTCCAGACTGATGACGAAGAAGAACGCCGTCATCAACCCCGACCTCACTGGCGCGGACGCGTAGTCTCGTCCCGGCGCACGGCTGCTGAGAGGAGTTGCAGTGCCGACCGACGAGGACCAGCTCAACACCTATGTCGCAATCCGGGCCGGTGACGTAGAGAGACTGTCGGCGTTACTGCGGGCGCATCCCGACCTGGCCGGCTGTCGGCTGGGCGGGCCGGCCCGTGGACGCACGCCGCTGCACGTCGTCAGTGACTGGCCGGGCTACTTCCCCAACGGACCGCTCATCGCCGAGCTCTTGATCACCGCAGGGGCCGATGTCGACGCGCGCCCGAACGGTGGGGAGACTCCGCTGCACTGGGCGGCCAGCAGCGACGACGCCGCTGTCGCGCGGGTCCTGATTGACGGGGGCGCCGACGTCGAGGCGCCCGACGGGTCGATCGGCACGCCGCTGGACAATGCAGTCGGCTACGGGTGTTGGAATGTTGCGCGCCTGCTGGTGGAGCGAGGTGCCCGTGTTGAGAAGTTGTGGCACGCAGCTGCGCTGGGCATGCTCGACCGCCTCGAGGACCTGGTTGCCCACGGTGCTCCCACGCAGGACGCGCTCAATCAGGCACTGTGGCATGCCTGCGCCGGTGGACAGCGACGCGCAGCCGAACGTCTGGTCGCGCTCGGCGCCGATGTGACGTTCACGCCCGAATACGGTCGCGGCACCCTCATCGACATTGCCTCAAGCCACGGCACTCAGCTCGCGAACCTGATCGAGTGGTTGGGCGGACTGGGTTTGCGCAGCAGTGGTCGCACCGCGGGCTGACGTGCGGGCCGTCATCTCGAAAGTCGGTCGCCTGTTCGACCTCGAACTGCGCGCGGATGTCGAGTTCCTACCTGCACAGGCTGTGGGCTGGTCGAGGGCGACGTGATCCAGCCGAACCCTGGGCCCATGGACAATCGGCAGCGGGTGTCGGCGTACGCTCGGATGAGCCCAAGCGGGTACGCGCGTGCCCAACCGTTGATGCGTGGTCCAGAACGCGGGATGGCGCGGAAGCGTGGGTTATCGCCCGGGTGCCGTCTACCCCGGTGGCCGTTTCGAGACTCTGATGCTCGCTGAGCACGGCAGCCACCGGATGGTCGCCACCTTCACCGAGGTCGTGCCGCCCGAGCGGCTGGCCTGGGTCGAGCCGGCGAGCGGGATGCCCACCACCAGCACTCTCGACGACCTCGGCGACGACAGAACCGCGGTCGTCATCCACCAGCGGCACGTGCCCGAGGCGATGCGCATGCCCGAGGCCCGTGCCGGCTTCCTGACCTCCCTCGACAAGCTCGAGGAGCACCTGACCCGCCTCACACAAGGAGACCGATCATGACCGACCTGCAGTCCTGGGTGGCGCCGACCTACGACCGGCTCGCGAATCTCCTCGCCGCCGCGGCCGTCGAGACGTGGGACGCCCCATCGCTGTGCGAGAAGTGGCTCGTGCGCCACGTGATCGCGCACGTGACGATGCCGGCGCGGCTGACGCCCGAACAGTTCGGGGCCGAGATGGCGGCGGCCGGCGGCGACTTCACCGTGCTGTCCGACACCGTCGCCGCGCGAGACGCAACGCTGCCGGCCGCCGACCTCCTCCACCAACTCCGATCGCCGGGACTGCACGCGTGGCAGCCGCCGGGCGGCGGTGCAGCCGGTGCCCTGAGCCATGCCGTGATCCACTCCCTGGACGTGACGATCGCGCTCGACCGGCCCCCGGTCGCACCGGGAGAGGCTGTGACCGCCGTTCTCGACCAGCTCGCCGCCGCCAACGGCGCCCGGTTCGGGGTCGACCTGACCGATGTCCGGCTCGAGGCCGCCGACACCTACTGGACCTGGGGAAACGGGCAGCTCGTTCGCGCCGACAGCGGCTCGCTGGTGGCACTCCTGTCCGGCCGCGCGCTGCCCGACGGCCAGACACTGCCCCGCAACTGACGCACTTGGGCGGACGTGGCGCCCACGCCGAGCGGGGTTGGTCGCTGACCGTCGGCAAACCAACAGACCAGCGGCGCGAAGCGCCATCCGGTTCACCTCCCGGCTCGCCACCTACACCGCGCGCGGCCTCGGCGCCTCGTCATGAGTGGTGGTGGCCATGGTCGGGGTGGCGGTCGCTGGGCTACACCTCGTGATCGGCGTGCTCCGTGTGGTCCCGGTGCTCGCCCTCTCCGGCGCGACCGTGAGCTTGGTGGTGCTGGTGCCCGCCGTGGTCATGGTGTGCCATGGCATCGGGTGCACCGCCCATCATGCGCAGCATGTCCCGTCCGCCGGAGCGGAAGAACCGGACGAGCAGCACGGCGGCGAGGATCAGGAACGCGATGTTGAGCCAGGTCGTGTAGTTCCATGAGATCCCCTCGGCCATCACCCTCGCCGAGCGCTGCTGGGGGATCAGGCTGGTGACGCCGAAGAGCAGTTCGACGAGGTAGCCGGCACCGACCATCGCGGCGTAGAAAGTGCCCAGCAGCACCAGCGTCATGCGGGTGCCGTAGTAGCGCCGGTAGATGTTGAGGATCGGCAGGATCAGCAGGTCAGCGAAGATGAACGCGACCACGCCGCCGAAGCTGATGCCGCCGTTCCACAGCACCGCCGCCAGCGGGACGTTCCCGATCGAGCAGACGAACGACAGGATCGCCACGATCGGCCCGACGACCGGCCCCCACAGCGCGGAGATGAGCGGGTGGTCGGTGAAGAAGAACGCGCGCCAGAACGACTCCGGCACCCACACGGCGATCGCGCCCGCGATCAGCAGGCCGATCACCAGGTCCCGCACAATCGCGGCCCATTCCATGACGAACACATGCGAGACGGACGTGACCTCGCGGAGTGAGACCAGACGCCGGGCGAACGAACCCTCGCCGGCCACGGACATGTCCATCGCGGCGTGGCCTTCCATCGACCCGGCAAGGCCGCGCTCGGCCTGCTCGCGCGCCTTGTCGAGCAGGCGCCGGCGGACGAAGATCCGGAACAGTACGGCCAGCAGCACGATCATGATCGGCCCGCCGACGAACTCGGCGGCGGTGAACTGCCAGCCCAACAGCAGCGCCATGATGATGCCGAGCTCGACGACGAGGTTGGTGGAGCCCACCTCGAAGGCCATTGCCGCGGTGAAGTTCGCACCCTTGCGGAACAACGACCGCGCCAGGGCGACCGCCGCGTAGGAACACGATGACGACGCAGCCCCCAGCAGCGATGCCACCGCGAGCGTGCGCGGCCGGTCATCGCCCATCAACCGGACGATCGTGGACTTGTGCACCACCGCCTGCACCACCGCGGACAGCAGGAACCCGAGGATCAGCGCCCACAGGATCTGCCAGGTCATCGACCCGGCCAGCGCCAACGCGTGCCCTATCGCGTTCATCTCCACCGCCTCCCATACCCTATGGGGGTATATATCAGGAGAACTTAGCTTCATGATGCCTGTCGTCACTGTGACCCGCACGCCAGCCGACGAGCAGCCGCGCCCGCTGACCGGCGCGTTCCTCGCGCACGATGGGAGGCATTCCACCGGCCCGGGCGGGACGCCCGCACAGTCGGTGTGTGCGGCGAAACCGGTCGAGCGGCTGCGCTGCGACGGCACCCTGCGCGCCAGCCACCGCTGGGATCCCGACCGCGCCGGCAAACCCGCGCTCGGCTTCGTCCGCACGGTCCGCTCACCGCCCCCGAGTCATACCCCTGGGGCGTAGGTATCGTGGTCGGCGTCCACGGCAAGCACACGGGAGAGAAACGGATGCTCGGCACCGCGTCGGCACGGGCGATCGCCCGGCTGCTGACCGTCTGCGCCGTGCTCACCGGGCTGTTTCTCATGCACGGCCTGCCGGCGCAAGGCTGCGCCGCCGGCATCGGTATGCCGGCTACCGCCATGCCAGCGGCAGCGACGACCGGCCACAGTGAACACCCCGCCCCTGCTGCCCTCGCGCACGACGATCAGGCTGTCGCCGCGCCCGCCGCGGCCGAGCACGGAATCCCGTGCGTCTTTACACCAGCCCCGCGCGGCCTCGGGGGGCTGTCGGCTCTTCTTCTCGCCGCGACCGTCGCGCTGGTCTCGTTCGCGCGGCCCACCTTCGGCGGAGACCGCTACTCGAGAAGTCGTCGAGCGCCTCCGCGTACCGGTTCAGAGTTACTGACCACGTTGTGCGTGTCCCGGACGTGACAGGCATGCGCTGGCGGGCAACCGCGCTCGCCGACACGCCATGACCTGTTCACTTCCGCACGCGCTGAGCGCGTGCGCTTGGAGAGAGACCTCTTGATGTCAACTCGTACTCGTTCGCGCCGTCTGGCGCTGATCGTCGGGGTGGTCGCCGTCGCGGGCGCGCTGGTGGCCGCCTGCGGTTCCGGCTCCACGGATTCCTCCGGCATGTCCGGAATGGACCACACCACCACGTCGCCGTCCAGTTCGATGCCTGGCCACGACGGGATGCCGGGCATGGACGACATGCCCACCGGCGACGGGCTGGCCGCGGAATCCAGCGGGTTCCGGTTCGCCGCAACCACAACGGCGTTGCCTGGCGGGCAGGCCACGTCGTTCACCTTCCGTATCACCGACACCAGCGGCAAGCCGGTGACCGCGTTCGAGCCGGACCAGACCAAGCTGATGCACTTCTACCTGATCCGCTCCGACCTCACCGGCTTCCAGCACATCCACCCCACCATGGCCGCCGACGGAACGTGGTCCGCGCCGGTCGCCGCAGCCGAACCCGGCACCTACCGGGCCTACGCCTCGTTCATCACCAAGGACGTCTCGGGCAAGGCGGTTCCGCTGGTGCTCAGCCAGCAGGTCACTGTGGCCGGCACCGCCGCAACCACTCCCCTGCCGCCCGCGTCCACCACGACGAAGGTCGATGGCTACACCGTGACTCTGGCCAGTGATCAGCTGATGGCCGGCATGAGTCACGACCTCACGGTCACGGTGTCCCAGGGCGGTAGGCCGGTCACCGACCTGCAGCCCTACCTGGACACCTACGCCCACCTGACTGCCTTCCACGACGGCGACCTCGCCTTCGCCCACCTGCACCCGCACGGCACCGTCGACGGAGGCCAGGGCGGACCCGCGTTGACCTTCGAGGCCATGCTGCCCAAGACCGGCCAGTGGCGGCTGTTCCTCCAGTTCCAGACCGGCGGCGCGCTCCACGCCGCCGCGGTGACCATTACGGTCGCTTAACCGGGTGCTGGGTTCGGCTGGCCACGGTGGGCCGGCCGGACCCAGCACCAGCCGTCGAGTCAGGCCGCCGACCGTGAACAGAACAATGGTGCCAACCGAACAAATCACCAGCAGGTACCCAGCCAACACGACGGTGTTGTTGAAGTCCTTGAAGAAGGCGAGCACACCTCGAAGTGGGCGGGCAAGAATCAGGATCGAGAGTCCGATTCGTTGCCCCGATCCGGACTCCTGCCGGGTGGCGCTCGAGCGAATCCCGCTGCGCGTGCACATCGACATCTGCCTGTCGAGCCAGATGCTGCTCGACCCCGCCGACGTGGTGTTGCTGCTGCCCGCCGAAACCCGCTACGAGATGGTCGGCGGGGTTACCGAGACGTCCACGGAACGGCGCGTCATCCTGAGCCCGGAGATCCCCGGCCCGCGCATCGAGCAGGCGTGGCCCGAATACCGGATCTTCGGCGAACTGATCGCCCGCGCTCGACCGGAGCTCGGCAAATCTCTGCGCTACCGGGGAACTGCCGCGATCCGCGAGGACATCGCCCGCACAATCCCTTCCTACGCCGGGATTCAGCACCTGCGAGAATTCGGCGACTCGTTCCAATACCGCGGAGCGCACCTGTGCTTCGGCTGGCGCTTCCCCACCGCGGACGGGAAAGCCCATTTCTCGGTCGTCCCACTGCCGGAACCACCCGAACTGGACGGAAAGTTCCTGGTGTCGACCCGGCGGGGCAAGCAGTTCAACAGCATGGTCCAGCAGGACCGGGACGCGCTCACCGGTGCCGAACGCGAGTCGGTCCTGATCAACCCGGCCGATGCCGACCGGCTCGACCTCGCCGACGGCCGGCCGGTCGTGCTCACCAGCGCGAGCGGCTCCCTGCGCGGCCAGGTCCTGCGCGCGCCGGTGACGCCCGGAAACCTGCAGGTGCACTGGCCCGAAGGGCAGGTGCTCATCGACCGCGAAGTCCGCTCGGCCCAGGCCGTCATCCCCGACTACAACGCGGTGGTGACGCTGGAGAAGGCCGGCGAGGCACCGGCCCGGAACGCCGCGCGCCACAAGCAGCGGCACCGGACGCGCGCGACGCACTGACGCGCGGGCCGCACGCATCGACGCTCTTCGGGCCTGTCCCGGAATTACTCGATTGGAGGTCGGAACGATGCTGGTGACACAAATCCCATTCGCGTTCCCTGTCTCGACATTCGCGCCACCGGCGGTCGCTTTCTTCGGGCTGGGCACGGGTTATCTCATTTACTGCCCTGGTGAGCTGTTCGGCTTCCCGAAACGGTCGCCGTCGGTGGACAGGACCACCGGCCTGTGGGGTATCTGGATGCCGGGATTCATGCACTTCCTGACCGGAATGTTCCTGTTCGTCGGGCTCGCGTGGTTCCATACTTTCGTCGAGAAGCCGCTGTACATGGCGGCGGTCGCCTTCACCGCGTATGGCGTGCACTGGTTCGCGATCGGAGCCGCGCGCTACACCGGCAGCGACCCGAAACCGAACGGGTTCATGTCGATCGCCTTCACGATGATCTCCGCGCTGGGCATCGTGGTGTTCTTCAAAGGGGGCGACTGGCCGGTCGGCACGCTGTTCTGCGGGCTGACTCTGATCTACATCAGCGATTTCTTCGCCAGCCTGAAGATCGGGATGCGCACGCCGAGCATGGACACCACGTCCGTCGGGGACACCCGGGAGCCGCACGGCGAAGTGCGCACCGTCAATGTCGGCGAGATGTCGCTCGGATTCTGGCACCTGCTGACCGGGCTGTGGCTGATGTACCTGACCTGGGCGACGGTGCTCAACCTGGCCTCAGGACTCAACCTGCCGCTGTGACTTCGCGATGCGCGGTCTGGACCATTTCACCGGTGACGACGTAGTGACCGGCCGGCCGGCAGCCGGCTCAGAACGTGAGGACCAGCCGCCGCGGGTGCCGCCCCGTTCGGGCTACGGGCGCAGGCGGAGTCGAGCGCCCTGACGCTGCGGGTCGCCGAGAGTCCGGCGGACGTCCGCCGCGAATGGCGAGGACCGGGCACGGCTCGACGGCTGTCGGCGAGCATGTGGACGCCCTCCGGGACGGCTTGGCGGATCCGCTGCGCGACGTCTGCGCCGCGTCGTACGACGAGATGCGCTCCCAGCTGCCTGACTAGCTGCCTGACCAGCGCTTCATCGGCCTCGGACGCATCGGCGACCTGGAGTCCCGCGGCGACGGCGAGCTGCAGGAGGATCCGCCGAACGCCCCGGTGACCGCAGTCGTCGCGCCCGGCGCCGGATCGAGCAGGTCGAGCGCGCGGCGCGCGGTCAGCCCCTTCATCAGTCCTCGTGTGTCGCGCCGCCGCCGACGATCAGCGCGTTTTCGGCGATGGGGCCGCCCACCGCTGCGCCCGAGACCATAAAGTCCAAAGTGGACCCGATGGGGTCGGCGTGGTCATGCAGTTCGTCGGTGCTCAGCGGGATCATCGTGCCTGTCTGTCCCACGCATTCGCCCGCCCGGTCTCGGCATCGGCGATGGCGGCGAGCAGCCGGTCCGCCAGGTCCGGCCGGCAGACGAGCAGGTCCGGCAGGTACGGGTCGGGGTTGTCGTAGCGCAGCGGCGATCCGTCCAAACGCGACGCGTGCAGCCCGGCGGCCAGCGCGACACCCACCGGCGCCGCGGAGTCCCACTCGTACTGTCCACCGGCGTGGATGTAGGCCTCCACCTCGCCGCGGCACACGGCGAGGATCTTCGCGCCCGCGGAGCCCATCGGCACCAGTTCGGCATCGAGCACCTGCGCCACCGCCTCCGCCACCGCGGGCGGCCGGCTACGGCTGACCACAATCCGCGTTGCGCCGGTATGCCCGGGCAGCGGCAGCGGCAGCGGCGGCGGCGGCGTCGCGGAGCTGCAGGTCACGCCCTCACCCGGCAGCGCCACGGCCGCGGCCGCGACCGCGCCGTCCTCGACGAGCGCCACGTGCACCGCCCAGTCGGACCGGCCCTCGGCGTACTCTCGGGTGCCGTCGAGCGGGTCCACGATCCACACTCGCGATCCCGACCCTGTCCGCTCGCGGTCGCCCTCCTCGGACAGGACACGGTCGCCGGGCCGGGCGTCCGCCAGCGCGCGAACCAGGTACTCGTGTGACACGGCGTCACCGAGCACGCCGAGTCCCTTGCCCCCGACGGAGCCGCCGGCGCGGATGGCCAGCAGCAGGTCACCGGCGGTGGTCGCCAGCCTGGCAGCGAGTTCGGCGTCCTCCGGGCGGGTGGGCATCGGACTCTCCAGGGGTCGGCGTGCGGTCGGCAAACGGCCGCACGGATCCAGTCGACGACCGGCTCGCAAAAGCTTGCCACGCCGACCGCCGACCGGACCAGCTCCGGCTCGGGCTGACGGACTGCCCGTGCGCCTTGGGTGCGTCACAGGGTTCAGGGCGGCTCGCCGTACGCGGCGATGTCCTGTGAGCGGGACCAGCGGCTGTAGGTGGGAAACTGCGGCCAGCTCTCCGGCGAGTCCTGCCACTGCTCCTGCCGCCCGTAGGGCAGCAGGTCGATCAGCGCGAAGAAGTGACTGAGCTGCTCGGTGCCCCGACCGTTGGTGTGCCAGGTGCGGTA
>DATFHB010000097.1:0-29473 GCA_035248845.1 Amycolatopsis sp.
CGCCGGCGCGCCACCCGCCCCGCGCGCTCGCCGTTCGCCCCGGCGGAGCAGGCCACCTCGGCGGAGCAGGCCGCCACGCAGGAGCCGGCCGCAGCGACGGAACCCGCCGTGTCACCGGAACCGGCCGCGTCGCAGCCCGAGGCGGAGCGCCCGCTCGTGCATGTCCCGGTCTTCGCCGCCCCATCCCCCGTGTTCCTGCCGCCTGAGACGTCCACGGCGCCCACCGCGCCCGCGGAGAAGTCTCCGGCACCGGCGGCGGCACCGGCATCGGCGCAGGACGAGGAGCCCGAGACCTCGGAGCCGCGCGACAAGGACGAGGACACCGACGACACCAGCGCCGGTCGCCGCCGTCGGCGGCGGGGCCGCCGTGGTCGCGGCCGCGGCAAGGGCGGCGACGAAGGCAGCGGCGACGAGACCTCCGAGCAGGACCAGGCCGACGAGGACCGGTCCGAAGGAGAGGCCAAATCCGAGCCCGAGGACTCCGAGGACGCGGAGGACTCCGACGAGTCCGAGGCCACCAGCCGGCGGCGCCGTCGCCGTCGCCGTCGCAAGGGTTCCGAGGACGACTCGGCCGACAGCACCGGTGACGACCCCGCGAACACCGTCGTCCACGTGCGCGAAGCCAAGAGCGAATCGGACAAGAGCGGCAAGAACGGTCAGGACGGCCGGGGCGACGGGGTGCGCAGTGTGCGTGGCTCTACCCGGCTGGAAGCCAAGCGGCAGCGCCGCCGGGACGGCCGCGAGGCCGGGCGCCGGCGCGCGCCGATCCTGTCCGAAGCCGAGTTCCTGGCGCGCCGCGAGTCGGTCGAGCGCACGATGGTCGTCGCCGAACGCGGCGACAACACGCAGATCGGCGTGCTCGAGGACGGCGTGCTGGTCGAGCACTTCGTGACCTCGCAGGGCAGCGGATCGATCGTCGGCAACGTCTACCTCGGCCGCGTGCAGAACGTGCTGCCGTCGATGGAGGCCGCGTTCGTCGACATCGGCCGTGGCCGCAATGCGGTCCTCTACGCCGGTGAGGTCGACTGGGACGCCGCGGGTCTCGAGGGCAAGTCCCGCAAGATCGAGCAGGCGCTGTCCACCGGCGACAACGTGCTGGTGCAGGTCACGAAGGACCCGGTCGGGCACAAGGGCGCCCGGCTGACCACGCAGATCTCGCTGCCGGGCCGGTTCCTGGTGTACGTGCCCGCGGGCGGTGCCACCGGCATTTCCCGCAAGCTGCCGGAGAACGAGCGGCGTCGGCTCAAGGACATCCTCAAGCGCATCGTGCCCGAAGACGCCGGGGTGATCATCCGCACCGCGTCGGAAGGCATCAGCGAGGAGGAGCTGGAGCGCGACGTCCGCCGACTGAAGGCCCAGTGGGACGTCATCAAGGAGAAGGCGGACTCGTCCAGCGGCAGCGGCAAGAAGTCGGCCGCGCCGACGATGCTGTACGAGGAGCCGGACCTGCTGGTCAAGGTCGTCCGCGACCTGTTCACCGAGGACTTCGCCAAGCTCGAGGTCCAGGGCGACACGGCGTGGGAGACGATCAACGCCTACGTCCAGCACGTCGCGCCCGACCTCACCGAGCGGCTCAAGCGCAACGTCGGCAACGACGACGTGTTCAGCGTCTACCGCATCGACGAGCAGATCACCAAGGCGCTGGACCGCAAGGTGTGGCTGCCCTCTGGTGGCTACCTGGTCATCGACCGCACCGAGGCGATGACCGTGATCGATGTCAACACAGGCAAGTTCACCGGCTCCGGCGGCAATCTCGAGGAGACGGTCACCCGGAACAACCTCGAGTCCGCCGAGGAGATCGTGCGCCAGCTGCGGCTGCGCGACATCGGCGGCATCATCGTGATCGACTTCATCGACATGGTGCTGGAGTCGAACCGTGAGCTGGTGCTGCGGCGGCTGACCGAATGCCTCGGCCGCGACCGCACCCGGCACCAGGTCGCCGAGGTCACGTCGCTGGGACTCGTGCAAATGACCCGGAAGAAGGTCGGCACGGGCCTGCTCGAAGCGTTCTCGGTCACCTGCGAGCACTGCAAGGGGCGTGGCGTCGTCGTCTCGACCGAGCCGCAGCGTTCGAACGGTCACAACGGTGGTGGAGGTGGCGGCGGGGGCCAGGTTTCGCGCCGTTCGCGGGGCCGCGGCAAGAGCGAGGACCACGCCCACGGCGAGTCCCGATCCGAGCATGGCGCTCCCACGGCGGAGCAGCGGGAGTCCGTGGCCTCGGCCGTCCAGGCGATGGCCAACGCCGCCAAGGCTGCCGGCGGCAAGCCCGACGAGCACGGCAGCGCCGCGACGGCGGACGTCGCTGGGGACTCCGCAGGCCAGGAGATGGGCAAGCGAGACGAGCAGGTCCCGGTCGAGGGTGGGAAGCCCGGCCACGAGCCTGCCGCTGCCCGGAGCGATGCGGCTTCGGTGGTCAATCCCGCGCGGAACGGGCACGCCGCCGGGCCGCAGACCGAGGCCGCCCCGGCCACGGAACCCGATGAGCAGTCGGCGGTGCCGAGCCCGCCCACGGAGGACGCCGGGCCGGTTCCGGCCGCGTCCGCCGAGACCACCTCGGCACCGGCTGTGACCGAGCCCGCCAAGGCCGAGGCTCCGGCGGCTCCGCCCGCGTCCAGCACGGACGAGCCGGAGCCTGAGCAGGGCGAAACCGCACCGGAGGAGGTCAGCGTGCCGCAGCCGGCGGTGCGCACGGCCCGCAGGCGCCCGCGCCGTGCCGCGTCGCGTCCGGCAGGACCGCCGGTGCACGCCTCGGACCAGAACTGAGCAGCTTTACCAGACCCCGATGTCAACTCTGGGTTGCGCGCCACGTAACCTAGAGAACGGTCCGCCGCTGTGCGGGCCATGGCGCGATCATCGGGCCGCGAACAGCGGGCCGTGACGCAAGCCCTCAACCCATTGTCGAGTAGCAGGAGACATCCGTGTCGGCGTACGCGATCGTCAAGACCGGCGGCAAGCAGTACAAGGTCGCCGTCGGTGACGTCGTCGAGGTCGAGAAGCTCGAGGGCGAGCCGGGCACCGAGCACACCTTCCCCGCCGTGCTGTACGTCGATGGCGGCGAGGTCACCACGGACGCCGACGCGTTGGCGAAGGTCTCGGTCACCGGCAAGGTCGTCGAGCAGACCAAGGGTCCCAAGATCCGCATTCACAAGTTCAAGAACAAGACCGGCTACCACAAGCGGCAGGGTCACCGGCAGAAGCTGACCCGTGTCGAGGTCACCGGAATCAGCAAGTAAGGAGCTGAGCAATGGCACACAAGAAGGGTGCTTCCAGCTCCCGCAACGGTCGTGACTCGAACCCCCAGTACCTCGGCGTCAAGCGGTACGGCGGTCAGGTCGTCAAGGCGGGGGAGATCCTGGTTCGCCAGCGCGGCACCAAGTTCCACCCCGGTGACAACGTCGGCCGCGGTGGTGACGACACGCTGTTCGCCCTCGCCGACGGTTCGGTCGAGTTCGGCTCCAAGCGTGGCCGCAAGTTGGTCAACATCGTCCCGGTCGAGGCCTGAGGCTCGCCGGGACACGAGCGATCGGGCGACGTGTGTCCGCGGAATGCGCGGACCACGTCGCCCGTTTTGTGTCTATCGAGGGCCGAGCCCCCGGACCCGGCTGGGTCCGCATACGTTGGGACCAGCGTAGGTTCTTCGCGGCGTGTCGTTTTGTTGAGAGGTAGTCATGGCGTCCCGGTTCGTTGATCGCGCGGTGATCCAGGTTGCCGCCGGCGGCGGCGGGAACGGATGTGCCTCGGTGCACCGCGAGAAGTTCAAGCCACTCGGCGGCCCCGACGGCGGCAACGGCGGTAACGGCGGCGACGTGTTGCTCGTGGTCGACGCGAATGTGCACACACTGCTGGACTTCCACTTCCGCCCGCACGCCAATGCCGGCACCGGCAAGCAGGGCCAGGGCGGTCACCGCGCGGGAGCCGCGGGGGAGACGCTCGAGTTGAAGGTCCCGGCCGGCACCGTGGTGCTGGCCGAGGACGGCGAAGTGCTCGCCGATCTGACCCACCTCGGCACGACTTTCGTCGCGGCCCAGGGCGGTCGGGGCGGCCTCGGCAACGCGGCGCTCGCGTCGCGTGCCCGCAAGGCACCTGGGTTCGCGCTGCTCGGTGAGGCCGGGGAAGCCCGGTCGCTGGTGCTGGAGCTGCGTTCGGTTGCCGACGTGGGCTTGGTGGGCTTCCCGTCCGCCGGCAAGTCGTCGCTGATTTCGGTGGTGTCCGCGGCCAAGCCGAAGATCGCGGACTACCCGTTCACCACGCTCGCGCCCAACCTGGGCGTGGTGACGGCGGGTGACACGGTGTTCACGATGGCCGACGTCCCGGGGTTGATTCCCGGGGCCAGCGAAGGCAAGGGACTGGGCCTCGACTTCCTGCGCCACATCGAGCGATGCGCCGTGCTGGTGCACGTCGTGGACTGCGCCACCTACGACCCGGGGCGCGACCCGCTGTCCGACGTCGACGCGCTCGAGGACGAGCTGGCCCGCTACACGCCGGGTCTCGGTGGCGAGCTGGGCGACCGGCCGCGCGTGGTCGTGCTGAACAAGATCGACGTGCCCGAAGCGGCCGAACTGGCCGAGATGGTGCGGCCTGAGCTCGAGGCGTGGGGGCTGCCCGTGTTCGAGGTGTCGACGGCAACGCGGCAGGGCCTGCGCGAGCTGACCTTCGCGCTCGCCGCGATCGTCGAGAAGTACCGCTCCGAGCAGCCCGCTCCCGCGGCCGAGCGCATCGTGCTGCGGCCGGTCGCGGTGGACGATGCCGGGTTCACGGTGGAACCGGATCCGGAAGAGCCCGGCGGTTTCGTCGTGCGTGGCGCGCGGCCGGAGCGGTGGATCCGGCAGACCCACTTCGGCAACGACGAGGCAGTCGGCTACCTCGCCGACCGGCTCAACCGGCTCGGCGTCGAGGAGAAGCTGGCGCGGTTGGGGGCCGAGCCGGGATGTCCGGTCACCATCGGCGATGTCACGTTCGACTGGCAGCCGTCCACGCCAGGTGTGGCCACCTACTTTGCGGGACGCGGCAGCGACGTCCGGCTCGAAGACACCGGGCGCGTCAGGGCGGCCGACCGCAAGGAGGCCAGGCGCGTTCGCCGCGACGGTGTACCTGAAGGCGATGGCGTGCCCGAAACGGGCGACGACGAGTGAGCGTGACCCGGAAGGCTGTCGCCGATGCTGAACGCCTGGTGGTGAAGGTCGGTTCCTCGGCGCTCACCACGGCGGGCAACGGTCTCGACGTCGTCCGGCTCAACGCCCTCGTCGACGCGCTCGCGGGCCGCATCGCGCAGGGCAGCCAGCTGGTGCTGGTCTCGTCCGGCGCGATCGGTGCCGGGCTCGCGCCGCTGACGCTGGGCAAGCGGCCCCGGGATCTCGCCACGCAGCAGGCGGCCGCCAGCGTGGGGCAGCTCGCGCTGGCGCACGCCTACGCAGAGTCCTTCGGCCGGTATTCGCTCACCGTCGGTCAGGTGCTCCTGACCTCGGACGATGTCGTCCGCCGGTCGCATTACCGCAACGCGCAGCGCACCTTCCTGCGGCTGCTGTCGCTCGGTGCGGTGCCGGTCGTGAACGAGAACGACACGGTCGCCACGGAGGAGATCCGGTTCGGCGACAACGACCGGCTGGCGGCGCTCGTCGCGCACCTGATCGGCGCGGACGCCCTCGTCCTGCTGTCCGATGTGGACGGACTCTACGACGGCGACCCCCGTGACGGCGCGACCCGCAAGATCACCGAAGTCGCCGATGAGTCCGATGTGGACGGCCTCACGGTGAAGATGTCCAGTTCCGGCCTGGGCACGGGCGGCATGGTCTCCAAACTCGCGGCGGCGCGAACCGCGGCCGGCGCGGGAATCCCGGTGCTGCTCGCGGCTGCGAGCCAGGCTACGCGGGCGCTGACCGCAGCCGACGTCGGCACGGCGTTCGCGGCCGCCGACACCCGTCTCTCGGCGCGGCGCTTCTGGCTCGGCTACGCGGCGGGCATCACCGGTCGCCTCCTGCTCGACGACGGCGCTGTCGCGGCAGTCGTCCGCCGCCGGCGCTCGCTGCTGGCCGCAGGCATCACGGGCGTCGATGGCGACTTCCAGGCAGGCGACGTCGTCGAACTGGTCGACCCGACCCAGCGTGTCGTCGCGCGCGGCGTCGTGGCGTTCGACGCCGCCGAGCTACCCGCACTCATCGGCCGCTCCACCCACGAACTCCCGGCGGAACAACGCCGAGAAGTGGTGCACGCCGACGACCTTGTGCCGCTGCGCCGTCAACCCGCACGCACCACGCGGAACCCCGCCCGACGCTCCGGAAACTCCGGCCCCTGACGCCGGCGGCCCGAAATGGGTCGTCCTCGTCGCCGGCCCGGCAGTTGCCGGCTACCCGACTTCGGTGCGTCTCCTCTTCGCGCGTCCCACTATTCAGTTGTCCCGTCGGGCTATCGCATCGTCTCCTTTCTCGGCGCCGGTCAGTTCGTGCCCCCCAGGGCGAACGGGAGCACTGCGGGTGCCCCGGCCTGGCGGAGTAGCCGGGTAGTCATGGTCATCGTCCAGCCGGTGTCCACCAGGTCGTCGACCAGCAGGACGGGACCATCCACAGTGGACACCGCAGCCGCCAGCTCGTCCGGCAGGCTGAGGCGTCGCCAGAGGTCCGCGACGCGCTGGGCGCTGTTGGCTTGGCGCGGCGGGTCGCCGGTAACCGTCAGCGTGCCGAGGAACCGCAGGCGCCCGACCTCGGCGAGCCGGGTCGCGAGGCTGTGCGTCAGGAGTGGCCGTTTGCCTGACGGCAGCGCGACCACCGCCGTGGGACGCTGCGCCCACTCCCACGACGCCAACACCTTCACGCACGCCTGGAACACCTGAGCGGGAACCTCGCCGTCGGCAGCGGCCGGGCCGAGCAGGTCTCGCAGCCGGTTGCCCCAGCCGACATCGGTGAGCCGGCCGAGCGTGCGGCCCGGTTCCGCCTGCTCTGTCTTCGCGATCCGGCCCGACAGCGGGATATCGAGGCCGGACAGCCCGGTCGGCCACTGACGCCGTGGGCTCACCTCGACGCCAGGCCGCTGGAGTCGTTGCTCGGTGGCCTCGACGACGCTCGCCGCCACGTCGGTCGCCCGGTGGTCACCGGTGCAGTTGTCACAACGACCGCACGGTGCCGCGTGCGGATCGTCGAGCTGGCGGAGCAGGAATTCCATCCGGCACTCCGCAGTGGCCTGGTAGTCCAGCATCGCCCGCTGCTCGACGCCCCGGGCCTCGTTCACCCGCGCATAGCGCTCCGCCTCGTACTCCCACGACTGCCCGGTGGACTCCCAGCCACCGCGCACCCGCCGGACCGCGCCGTCCACGTCGAGCACCTTCAGCACCATCTCCAGCCGGGACCGGGACAGCTCGACCATCGGCTCGAGAGCTGCTGTCGACAGTGGACGCCCCGCGCCGGCCAGCGCGTCGAGGACCTGGTGCACGCGCCGTTCGTCCGGGAACGCGAGCGAACCGAAGTAGGCCCAGATGTCCCGATCTTCCCGGCCGGGCAAGAGAATCACCTCGGCCCGCCGCACGCCGCGGCCGGCGCGGCCGATCTGCTGGTAGTACGCGATCGGCGAGGACGGTGCACCGAGATGGACCACGAAACCGAGGTCGGGCTTGTCGAAACCCATGCCGAGGGCCGAGGTCGCGACGAGGGCTTTGACCCGGTTGTTGAGCAAATCCTCCTCCGCCGCTTCGCGTTCGGCGGGGTCGGTCTTGCCGGTGTAGGCCGCGACCTCGTAACCCTGTTCTCGCAACAGGCCGGCCACGTCGTGCGCGGCGGCGACGGTCAGTGTGTAGATGATTCCCGAGCCCGGCAGTTCGCGGAGTCTGTCGGCCAGCCACGCGATTCGGGCTTCCGGCGCGGGCAGCCGCGCGACCGAAAGGTGCAGGCTCTCCCGGTCCAGCGGCCCGCGCAGGACGAGCGTGTCCGTGCCGCTGCCCAGTCCGAGCTGCTCGGCGATGTCCGTGACCACTCGGTCGTTGGCGGTGGCGGTGGTGGCGAGCACGGGTACGCCCTCGGGCAGGTCCGCGAGCAGCGTGCGCAAGCGCCGGTAGTCGGGGCGGAAATCGTGGCCCCAGTCGGAGACGCAGTGCGCCTCGTCGACCACGAGGAGACCGGCCGTCGTGGTCAGCTTCGGGAGCACGGCGTCGCGGAAATCCGGATTGTTGAGCCGCTCCGGGCTGACCAGCAGGACGTCGATCTCGCCACCGGCGATGCGCGCCTGCACCTCGTCCCACTCCTGCGGGTTGGCGGAGTTCATCGTCGCCGCGCGTACACCTGCACGTGCGGCGGCCGCGATCTGGTTACGCATCAGCGCGAGCAGCGGCGAGATGATCACCGTCGGACCGGCCCCGCTCTCCCGCAACAGCGCTGTGGCCAGGAAGTACACCGCGGATTTGCCCCAGCCCGTGCGCTGCACGACCAGGGCACGGCGGTGCTCGGCGACCAGGGCCTCGATGGCGGTCCACTGGTCGTCGCGCAGGCTCGCGCCCTCGCCGGCGAGCGCTCGGAGAAGGGTGCCGGCGCGTTCATTCAGCTGCTGAAGGTCCACGGCATCCACGTCTACCGCATGGGTCCGACAACGTCTCGCCAGAAAGCGAGCGAATGGACCACTCGTACGATTTGTGATATAGATCACATATCGGTCCAACGTCACGCGGAGTCACCGGAGTCGTTCCATCGAGGTCCTGGCCCCGCGGGGAGGGCCGAGGCATCACCGGAGATCCCCTCGGACAGCGGCCCGGAGACCGAGTCGGCCGGGCGATCGCGGCGCGTGGGGCCCGACCGGGGAGCGGGAGGGGCCCACGCCTTCCGGCTCTATACGCTCGATCGCATGTCACCACGTCGTATCGGAGTCATGGGCGGCACCTTCGACCCCATCCACCACGGCCACCTCGTCGCGGCCAGCGAGGTCCAGGCGCGGTTCGGCCTCGACGAAGTGATCTTCGTGCCGACCGGGCAGCCGTGGCAGAAGTCCGGTCGAGTGGTGACGAAGGCCGAGGACCGCTACCTCATGACAGTGATCGCGACGGCGTCCAATCCGGTGTTCTCGGTGAGTCGTGTCGATATCGATCGCGGCGGCGAGACCTACACTGTGGATACCCTCGGTGACCTGCACCGCGAGTACCCCGAGGACGAGCTGCATTTCATCACCGGCGCCGATGCCCTGGAGCAGATCCTCACCTGGCACAACGTCGACGAACTGTTCACCTACGCGCACTTCATCGGCGTGACCCGGCCGGGTTACCGGCTCAACGACCACCACCTGCCCAGCGGCAAGGTGAGCCTCGTCGAGGTCACCGCGATGGCCATCTCCTCAACCGCGTGCCGTGAGCGGGTGGAGCGCGGGGAACCGATCTGGTATCTGGTGCCGGACGGCGTGGTCCGCTATGTCGACAAGCGACGGCTGTACCGCAAGCCCGAGTGAGTCCCCAGCTGCGACCCGTCGGCCGGGGCGCCAGGTACCCTCGGTGCACCGACCTATGCCCAGCCGTAAGGGAGCACGAGTGGCAGCGACGTCCCAAGCCCGTGAGATGGCCACTGTGGCCGCGCACGCGGCGGCCGACAAGAAGGCCACCGACGTGGTGGTGCTGGACGTCTCCGACCAGCTCGTCATCACCGACGCGTTCGTGATCGCTTCCGCGCCCAACGAACGGCAGGTCGGCGCGATCGTGGACAGCGTGGAGGAGAAGCTACGCGGCGCGGGCCACAAACCCGTGCGTCGCGAAGGCGCCCGCGAGGGTCGCTGGGTCCTGCTCGACTACGTCGACGTCGTCGTCCACGTCCAGCACGACGAGGAGCGCTCCTTCTACGGCCTCGAGCG
Source organism: Amycolatopsis sp. (assembly GCA_035248845.1). Classification (GTDB taxonomy): domain Bacteria; phylum Actinomycetota; class Actinomycetes; order Mycobacteriales; family Pseudonocardiaceae; genus Amycolatopsis_E. Next base: position 9,811 of record DATFHB010000097.1, read on the forward strand.
GCTGTGGAAGGACTGCCCGCGGATCGACGTGCCCGGCCTCGACGGGGAAAGTCAGTGACGTTGCGGCGCCTCGTGCTCTGGAGGCACGGGGAGACCGACTACAACGCGGCCGGGCGGATGCAGGGCCACTTCGACAGTGCGCTGACCGAGGTCGGCTGGAACCAGGCGCGCTTCGCGGTGCCGGCGCTCGCCCGGTTCGAACCGGACCTCGTGATCTCCTCCGACCTACACCGGGCGATGGACACGGCAGCCGTGTTCACCCAGGCCATCGGCGTGCCGCTGCGCGTGGACAAGCGGCTGCGCGAAACCCACCTCGGGGACTGGCAGGGCCTGACCGGCGCCGAGGTGGACGCCGACTGGCCCGGCGAACGTGCCCGCTGGCGTTCCGACCCGGCGTGGGCCCCGCCCGGCGGGGAGTCGCGCGTGGAGGTCGCCGAGCGGGCCGCCGGGGTTGTGGCCGACCTGCTCGCCGAGGTCGCGGCAGGCACGACCGTGCTGCTCGCCTCGCACGGCGGTTTGATCACCACCCTGACGGCGCACCTGCTGGCGCTGCCCGTGCCGACGTGGCCCCAGCTCGGCGGCATCCGCAACTGCCACTGGGTGGAACTCGGCCGCCGCGACGGCGCCTGGCGGCTGCATGCCTACAACGCGGGCATGCCGGGCTGACCGTGCCCAGGCTGCTCGTCTTCGGGGACTCGCTGAGTTTCCACGGCCCGGACGGTCCGTGTGCGGCGGACGAGCCGCGCTTGTGGCTCAACGTCACCGCGTCCGCGCTCGGTGGCAGCGCCGATCTGGTCGCGGGCTTCGGCTGGACGGCTCGTGACGCGTGGTGGTCGCTGATCGGGGATCCGCGGGTCTGGGCGGATCTGCACCACGTCGATGCCGTCGTGCTCGCCGTGGGAAGCATGGACACGTTGCCGTCGCCGCTGCCGACCTACCTGCGGACCGGCCTGCGCTACCTGCGTCCGGAGGGCTTTCGCCGCGCGGTGCGCAAGGCCTACCTCGCGGCGCAGCCCCGGCTCGCGGTCGCGTTGCGGGGGCGCCCGGTGGTGCTGCCGGCGAAGCTGACGCTGCACTACCTCGACACCGCTGTGCGCGCAGTGCGCATCCTGCGGCCCGAACTGCCGATCGTGGGCATGCTGCCGAGCGTGCACCGTGCTGATTCCTACGGACGGGTGCACACCGCGCGCGACGGCGCCGCCGCGGCGATGGCTGAATGGTCCGAACGGGTGGAGGTGCCGTTGCTCGATCTGCCTGCCGTGGTGGGGGAGCACGTGCTGAGCGGGCGCGGCAACGCCGACGGGATGCACTGGGGCTGGGAGGGGCACGGTCTCGTGGGCAAGGCGATGGCCGAAATGCTGGGGCCCCTGTTGGTCCCCGAAAACGGGCCCGGCGCAACGTAGGCTGATTGCGTGCCGGTAGCCGTCATCACCGACTCCACCGCCCACCTGCCGGAGGGCTTCGCCGAGCGGTTCGCCATCAAGGTGGTCCCGCTGCACGTCCTCATCGACGGTGTCGCGGCGCTGGACGGGGTCTACGTGGGGCCGGAGGCGCTCGCCGAAGCGCTGGCGCAACACCGGATCGTCACGACGTCGCGGCCGACGCCTGGCGAGTTCGCGAAGGCGTTTCGGGACGCGCTGCACGAGGGTGCGGACGCGGTCGTGTCAGTGCACCTGTCGAGCGAGATCTCCGGCACCTGGGAGTCGGCGGTGCTTGCCGCGCAGGAAGTCGGGCCGGACCGGGTGCGGGTCGTCGACTCGCGTGCCACGGCCATGGGGCTCGGATTCGCCGCGCTGCACGGCGCCCGGGCCGCGGCGTCCGGGGCTAAGCCCGAAGACGTGGAGGAAGCGGCCGTTTCCGCGGCGCGCTCGTCGCGGACGTTCTTCGTCGTGGAGACGCTGGAGTACCTGCGCCGAGGTGGCCGGATCGGGGCGGCGGCGGCGCTGCTGGGCACCGCACTGGCGGTGAAACCGTTGCTGCACATGGACGACGGGTCGATCAAGCCACTGGAAAAGGTCCGCACCATGAACCGGGCGATCGCGCGGATGGTCGAGCTGGCGCAGCGCGCGGCGAACGACGAGCCGGTCGAGGTGGCCGTGCATCACCTCGCCTCGCCAGAGCGGGCGGTCGAGCTGGCGAACCGGTTGGAGGAACGGCTGACGGTGCAGGGCGGCTGCCTGGTCTCCGAACTCGGTGCGGTGATCGGCGCGCACACCGGGCCCGGCGTCCTCGGTGTGGTGGTGCAGCGGGGATCCGGAACCATCGGCTGAACACCCACTTATCCACAACCCCCCACTTATCCACACCCGTCTCAACTCCCCCTGTCCACCTCGCCCACCCCGCCGTAGCGTCGAATACATGTTCGACCCCCCAAACCCTGAAACCCCGGACCTGCCTGCCCGCAACCGGCTCAGACAGCTCGCCGAGCAGGCGCTGGCCGCCGGCCGCGAGCCGCCGCTCGCCGGCAAGCTGGTCGAACGCTGGGTTCCGGCAGCGCTGACGCGCAGTCCGCGCCGTCGCCGCATCACCGCGATCGTGGCCGCACTGGCCACGATCGTCGTGCTGATCGGCGGTTCCATCGTCGTGCTCGGCGGCACGCCGCCCGCGGAAAGTCCACCGTTGCTGCCCGTGGCGCGGGAGGCACCGGCTCCGGCAGTGTCCAAAGTGGCCGAAAGCTCGCTGGTGATCAGCGTCGTCGGCAAGGTCCGGTCGCCCGGTCTCGTCACGGTTCCCAGCGGCTCACGGGTCGCCGACGCGCTGCGCGCGGCCGGCGGCGCGGTCGACGGCACCGACGTCAGCGCACTGAACCTCGCCCGCAAGCTCGCCGACGGCGAGCAGCTCTACGTCGGCATTCCGGTGCCGGCCGCGGCGCAGCCCGGCGCCGCGTCGCCCGGCGGCACGGGATCGGCGGCGGGTTCGTCGAGCGCCCCCGCGGGCAAGGTCGACCTCAACACGGCGACGGCGGACCAGCTCGACGCACTCCCCGGGGTGGGTGAGGTGACCGCACAACGCATCATCGACTGGCGCACCCGGCACGGCTCGTTCCGCAACGTCGAACAACTGCAGGAGGTCGAAGGTATCGGCGCCACGCGCCTGTCGCGTCTTCGAGACCAGGTGACGGTGTCATGACCGCGCATCCCTTCACCCGGGGTGCTGCCGGAAGGTCCACGTTGGACAGTCAGGCCGGCCGTCTCGCACCACGTCGCGAGGCCGGGACGTGGTCGCCGTGATGCCCATGAGCGCCATCCTGATCGACGAGGACACGCTCCCGGCCCGCCACGACTTCCGCCTCGTGCCGGCTGCACTCGCGCTCTGGCTGGGCGTTCTTCTCGGCCTGCTCTGGAGTGCCTGGATCGCGCTCGCCCTGGGCGCGACGGCAGCCTGTGTGGCGGCCGCGCTGTTGTGGCACTGGCGCACGAAGCGTCCCCGATGGTTCTCCGGAGCCGCGGCGCTGCTGATCGCAGGTCTGCTGCTCGCGGTGCCCCTGACCGCCCGAATCTGGCAGGCGCAACACGATCCGATGACGACGCCGGCCGCCCGAAGTGCAGGCGCAACAGTCCGGGTGACGGTGGCCGAGCGGCCGAAACCCCTCAGGTCGGCCGGGTACGCGGACCAGCAAGCCGGTACCCGCACCGTTGTCGTCACGGCGGACGCGGTGAGCGCAGTCGTGAACGGCCACGATGTCCGAACCACGGGCCGCGTGGTTCTCCTGGCTCCGTTTCAGGAATGGTCCCGGCTGCTGCCCGGCCAGGACGTCACGGCCACCGGAAAGCTGGCGCCGCCACGAGATCGCGATCTTACGGTCGCTGTCGTCTTCGTGCGGGGGCCACCCGGAGGGCCCGGGCCCGCGCCATGGTGGCAGGATGTCGCCGAGTCCACCCGAGCGGCACTGCGTGACGCGTGCTCGGTTCTGTCCGCCGACGCCGCGGGCCTTCTCCCAGGCTTGGTGATCGGTGACACGAGCGGGGTGTCGAGCCAGGTCGAGCGGGAGTTCACCGAGTCCGGCCTGACACACCTGATGGCCGTCAGCGGCAGCAACCTGGCCGTGGTGGCAGGTGCGGTGCTGTTGTTGCTGCGTGTGGCGCGAGCCGGGCCGCGCTTGTCCGCGGTGGTGGCGGGCGCCGCACTGGTCGGGTTCGTGGTGCTCGCGGGCACTGAGCCGAGTGTGCTGCGGGCCGGAGTGATGGGGGCCGTAAGCCTGCTGGCGCTGGCCCTGGGGCGACAACGGTCCGTGTTGCCTGCCCTGGCCGCGGCCGTGTGCGCGCTGGTCGTGTTCGACCCCGCGATGGCCGTCAGCTTCGGCTTCGCGCTCTCCGTGCTTGCTACTGGCGGGCTCGTGCTGGTGGCACCGCATTGGGTCGGCGCGATGACAAGGCGCGGGATCCCACCGGGCGTGGCCGAGGGGATCGCGATCCCGCTGGCCGCGTTCGTGGTCACCGCGCCCGTGATCGCGGGGATGGCAGGTCAGGTCAGCGTGGTGTCGATCGCGGCCAACGTGCTGGCCGCGCCGGTGGTCGCCCCGGCGACCGTGCTCGGCGTGCTGACGGCCGTACTCGCCACCTTCTGGCCGACCGGTGCGGAACTCACCGCGCACCTGGCCGGACCGGAGGCCGAATGGCTGGTCCTGGTCGCCCGGCACGCTTCGCGCGTGCCTGGTGCCGTGCTGCCCTGGCCGGGAGGCTGGTGGGGCGGTTTCCTCGCCGTGGCCGCGCTGACGGCGATCGTCCTGGCCTTGCGGCGGCCGCGCTTGCGCGTCGGGCTGGCGCTTGCCTTGGTCGCGGTGCTGCTGCTCCTGGTGCCGGCGCGAATCATCGCACCAGGTTGGCCGCCCACGGGCTGGTCCGTCGTCGCGTGTGACGTCGGCCAGGGTGACGCTGTGGTGCTCGCGACCGCCGAACCGGGCCGCGCCGTGCTCATCGACACCGGCCCGGAGCCGGGCCCGGTCGACGAGTGCCTGGACCGGCTGGGAGTGCACCGCGTTCCGCTGGTGATTCTCAGCCACCTGCATGCCGACCACATCGGTGGTCTGGATTCGGTGTTCGACGGCCGCGCGGTCGGTGCCGTCGCGGTCGGCCCCGGCCGGATGCCGGCATGGGCGTGGCGGCAGGCAGCGGCGATCGCCACGCGACATGGCGTGCCGCTGCTGGAACTGGAACTCGCGCGCCGGCTCGAGTTCCCCGGACTGAGTTTGGAGGTGATCGGTCCGCGTTACGTCACCGCACGGCAGGACGACGACGCGGACGGGACCAGGATCAACAACACGTCGGTGGTGCTGCGCGCCGCGACATCGGCCGGTCGTGTGCTGCTCTCCGGTGACATCGAGGTGCAGGCGCAGGGTGACTTGCTGGGCAGTGACACGGATCTGCGCGCCGAGGTCCTGAAAGTTCCGCACCACGGCAGTCGCTTCTCGTTGCGGCCGTTCCTCGCCGCGGTGGCGCCCCGGCTGGCGTTGATCAGCGTCGGTGCCGGCAACACCTACGGCCATCCGGCGAGATCCACAGTGGACAGTCTAGTCGCGGACGGTGCCCTGGTTGCCCGGACCGACACGGACGGCGACACGGCCGTGGTCAAAGACAACGGAGAACCGGCGGTGGTGCGCAGAGGAAAATGAGCACAGCCAGCGCACCTGACTGTCGCCATCGTCACGCGCACCGACAATGTCGCCGGGTTCGTGGTGCTACCCCGCAGGTGGGTCGTGGCACGCACTGTTGGTTGGCTGACGCGCGATCGACGCCTCGTCCGAGACTACGAGCGGCGGCCAGAGCACTATGAGGCGAGGGTCTGGTGGGCCACCAAAGCCATCATGACCCGCCGGCTCGCCCGAAACTCGCCGGGGCACCTCCTCAGCCACGCTGAGACCAGCCCAGGCCCAACCAGCAAACCGCACGAAACAGTCCGCCAACGGGCGCTCACACAGCAGCCGGCCCGGCTCAGCTTTCGAGCGCGCGGCGGACCGCGTCGGCGCTCGGCGGCACGGTGGCCTTCGGGCCGATACGGCCTTCGACCGCGTCGAGCGTCTTCAGGCCGTCGCCGGTGATGAGCAGCACCGTCTCGGCCTCGGGGTCGATCTTGCCGGCCTCGATGAGCTTCTTCGCGGTCGCGACCGTCACGCCGCCGGCGGTCTCGGTGAAGATGCCCTCGGTACGGGCGAGCAACCGGATGCCCTCGACGATCTCCTCGTCGCTGACGTCCTCGATCGCACCGCCGGTGCGGTTCACGGTGTCGAGCACGTAGGGCCCGTCGGCCGGGTTGCCGATCGCCAGCGACCGGGCGATGGTGTCCGGCTTGACCGGCTGGACCACGTCGTGCCCGTGGCGGAACGCCGTCGACACCGGCGAGCAGCCGGTGGCCTGCGCCCCGAAGACCTTGTACGGGGACTCTTCGACCAGACCCAGGCTGCCCAGCTCCCGGAAGCCCTTGTCGACCTTGGTCAGCTGCGAACCCGAGGCGATCGGGATGACGATCTGCTCCGGCAGCCGCCAGCCGAGCTGCTCGGCGACCTCGAAGCCCAGCGTCTTCGAGCCCTCCGAGTAGTACGGCCGCACGTTGACGTTCACGAACGCCCAGGTCTCGTGCTCGGCGGCGAGCTGCGTCGCCAGGCGGTTGACGTCGTCGTAGTTGCCGTCGACCGCGATCAGGTTGCCGTCGTACACGGCCGTGGTCAGGATCTTCGCCCGCTCCAGCGACGACGGGATCAGCACCACCGACTCCCAGCCCGCGCGGGCGGCCGCCGCGGCGACGGCGTTGGCCAGGTTCCCCGTCGACGGGCAGGCCAGGGTGTCGAAGCCGAACTCGCGAGCCGCGGCCAGCGCGACGGCGACCACGCGGTCCTTGAACGAGTGCGTGGGGTTGCCGGTGTCGTCCTTGACCCACAGCCGCTTCAGGCCCAGGGCCTGCGCGAGCCGGTCCGCACGCACCAGCCGGGTACAGCCGGGCTCGGTGTTCGGGATCTCCTCGACGTTCGAGGGCACCGGCAGCAGCTTCTTGTACCGCCAGATGTTGCGCGGCCCGGACTCGATGTCCTCGCGGCGCACGCGGCCGAAGTCGTAGGCCACCTCGAGCGGCGAGAAATCTTCGGCGGACACGAACTCGGGGGCCAGGGGCTGGCGGTGCCCCTCTTCCTTCGAGACGAGTTCGACGGCCGGGCCGAGGTCGACGGAGTGCTTGAGGGCTGCAGTCATCGCGAGGTTCCTTTCCTCATCTGTCCCGCTGGCGCGGGCCGGAATTGGCACCGTGGTCGTCAGCTACCTCGCGGAATCGAGATGACAGGCCGACGCCGGTTGCCGGGGCTTCAACGGGCCGTTCCCTCTGCCCCTCTGGATGAGCGGTATTCGGTTGTGGAGCGCGCCCGAGGGCAACGCGTCCTCACCAAGATACGACATGGCGATCAGGGCCCGCCACGCCCCTGCGGGGTTAGTCACCGTGGCAGGATCGACCCGTGACCGCGCCCGCAACCACCACGTCGCCGCTGCATCTCGTCCTCGGCGAGGAGGAACTGCTCGTCGAGCGCGCCGTCCGGGCCGCCCTGGACTCCGCCCGGCTGGTGGACCCCGCGGCCGACCTCACCAGGGCGCGGGTGTCCGAACTCACAGCTCCCGCGCTGGCCGAGCTGGTCAGCCCGTCGCTGTTCAGCGAGGGTCGCGTGATCGTTCTCGACGCCGCGCAGGACATCTCGCAGGAGCTCGCCGACGCGGTGCTGGCCTACCTCCAGCAGCCCGCCGGCGGGGTGGTCCTGGTCGTCGTGCACACCGGCGGCGGGCGCGGCAAGGCCGCGAAGGCGTTGCCGGCGGCGCTGCGCAAGGCCGGTGCCCAGATCACCGAATGCCCCAAGATCACCAAACCGGCGGACCGGGAATCGTTCGTACGCAACGAGGTCCGCCAGGCCGGCGGGCGGATCGACGCGGCCGCCGTCGCCGCGCTGATCGACGCGGTCGGCTCGGACCTCAGGCAGCTGGCCTCGGCCGCGGGCCAGCTGGTGGCCGACGCCGGCGGCACCGTCGACTCCGAGGCGGTGCGGCGCTATCACCGCGGCCGCGCCGACGTGAACGGTTTCGCGGTGGCGGAGAGGGCGGTGTCGGGCGACCGCTCGGCCGCGCTGGAGTCGCTGCGATGGGCCGAGCAGATCGGGGTGCCGCACGTGCTGATCGCCGACGCCCTCGCGGACGCCGTCCGGACCATCGCACGCGTCTCCGCGGCAGGGCGCGGCAACCCGAACCAGATGGCGGGGGAACTGGGCATGCCGCCGTGGAAGATCCGCAAGGCGCAGGGCCAGTCGCGGGGCTGGGGCGCGGCGGGCCTCGCCGAGGCCATGCGGATCGTCGCCAGGGTGAATGCCGACGTCAAGGGCGCCGCGGCGGACCCGGCGTACGCGCTGGAGCGCGCCATCCTCGACCTCGCCAACGCCCGCGACCGCCGCTGACCAGCTCTTTCGCTACCGCGCGGTCCGGGGCGAGCACGTTCGTGCCCGCCCCGGAAAAGACCCGGGGCGGGCACGTCGAGCAGTCGGAAAACGCAGCTCAGAGCTGGTTCGCGCGCTTGGCCATCGCGGACTTCTTGTTCGCGGCCTGGTTCGGGTGCAGGACACCCTTGCCGGCGGCCTTGTCGAGCTTCTTGGCAGCGTCGCGCTGCAGCTCGATGGCCTTGTCCTTGTGGCCGGCCTCCGCGGCCTCGCGGAACTTCCGGATCGCGGTCTTGACCGCGGACTTAACCGACTGGTTGCGCTGGCGCGCCTTCTCGTTGGTCTTGATGCGCTTGATCTGGGACTTGATGTTGGCCACGCGGGCGCTCCTTCGGGTCGTGTCCGGGTTCGCTGCCGCGTTCTGGTGGCCCCGGAACTCCGGGCTTCCTCCCTGGCGGAACGCCACACGGCAACGGTCGGCAAGACTACCAGTGACGACGTGGTCGCCCGCGGCCCGCCCGCGGTTGCGTCGTGCCCGCACGTCCACAGTGGATCAGGATTGCGGCGAGCGGCGCCGCATGATGCGCTGAGGTCATGCAGGTGTTGAGCAGCCGGGTCCTGGTACGGCCCACCGACCTGGAGTCCTCGACCGAGTTCTACCGGGACGTCCTCGGTCTCGCGACCTACCGGACCTTCCCCGGCGGCACCGTGTTCTTCCTCGGGCAGGGCTTCCTCGAGGTCTCGGGCCGCAGCGACGGCGGCGCGGCCGGCATGCTCGAACTGTGGATGCAGGTGCGCGACATCAAGGCGGCGGTCGCCGAGCTCGCGGCGCGGGGCGTCGAGCCGGACCGCGAGCCGCGCCAGGAACCGTGGGGGCTGTGGGAGGCGTGGATCTCCGACCCGGACGGCGTGCGCATCGTGCTGGTGGAGATCCCGGCCGAGCACCCGTTGCGCACCGATGTCCGCGCCCGCTAAGCCCGCACGGCCCGCAGTTGGGCCGCCATCGCGCCGAAACCCGGTGGCTCCCACGTCCAGGTCTGCAGGTCGGTGAACCCCGCCGCGCCGACCTCGGCGGCGAGCGCGTGCCGGGGTACGGGCAGCCACTTGTCCTGTGCGGACAGCACGAGCCGCCCGCCCGGGCGCAGCACCCGGTGCAACTCCGCGAAGCCGACCGCCCGGTCCTCCCACAGGTACACGTTGTTGACCGAGAGCACGACATCCACCGACTCGTCGTCCTGGCCGGTGTGCGCTGCCGATCCCTCGCGCAGGGTCGCGTCCGCGCAGCGCGCCCGGCACAGTGCGAGCATCTCCTCCGACGGATCCACGCCAATCACCTGACCGGCGCGGTCCGCCGCGGCCGCCAGCCCGATCCCCGGCCCCGGGCCGACGACGAGCACGGTCTCACCGGACGTGAGCCGCGCCACTTCCACCACGCGCCGTTCGGTCGCGGCGTTGCCGTACGCCATGACCGCGGCGCCGATCCTGCCCAGGAAACCGCGTGGATGGCCGAACGCCCGGTCCAGCACCTGGGTTAGTGCGGTACTCATGACTCCAGGTCAGCACTCCCAACGGGAACCGGCATCGGGGATGACCCGGAAATCGCCACTGACCGGGCATGGGACACTGGGGGAGTACCCACGTCCGACATCGAGGAACCGAGTGAGCACGTTCGCCGACACCACGTTCACGCCGCCGGAGCTGATCCGGAACTTCTGCATCATCGCCCACATCGACCACGGCAAGTCCACCCTGGCCGACCGGATGCTGCAGCTCACCGGCGTGGTCGAGGAGCGTGCCATGCGCGCCCAGTACCTCGACCGGATGGACATCGAGCGCGAGCGCGGCATCACGATCAAGGCGCAGAACGTCCGGCTGCCGTGGCAGGCCGAGGGCAAGGACCACGTCCTGCACCTGATCGACACCCCGGGCCACGTCGACTTCACCTACGAGGTCTCCCGCGCGCTGGAGGCGTGCGAGGGCGCGATCCTGCTGGTCGACGCGGCGCAGGGCATCGAGGCGCAGACGCTGGCCAACCTCTACCTGGCGCTGGACAAGGACCTGCACATCATCCCGGTCCTCAACAAGATCGACCTGCCGGCGGCCGACCCGGACAAGTACGCGGCCGAGCTCGCGCACATCATCGGCTGCGACCCGGGCGACGTGCTGCGCGTGTCGGCCAAGACCGGGCAGGGCGTCAAGGAACTGCTCGACGAGGTGATCCGCCAGGTGCCGCCGCCGGTGGGTGACGGTGACGCGCCCGCGCGGGCGATGATCTTCGACTCTGTGTACGACACCTACCGCGGCGTGGTCACCTACATCCGCGTGGTCGACGGCAAGATCACCCCGCGTGAGCGGATCCGGATGATGTCCACCGGCGCCACGCACGAGTTGCTCGAGGTCGGCATCATCTCGCCCGAGCCCAAACCGAGCGTGGGCCTCGGCGTCGGCGAGGTGGGTTACCTCATCACCGGCGTGAAGGACGTGCGGCAGTCGCGGGTCGGCGACACCGTGACGTCCGAGCGCAAGGGCGCCACCGAACCGCTCACCGGCTATCGCGAACCGAAGCCGATGGTCTACTCAGGACTGTACCCAATGGACGGTTCGTACTACCCGGAACTGCGTGAGGCACTGGAAAAGCTGCAGCTGAACGACGCGGCGCTGACGTTCGAGCCGGAGACGTCGGTGGCGCTGGGCTTCGGGTTCCGGTGCGGCTTCCTCGGGTTGCTGCACCTGGAGATCACGCGGGACCGGCTCGAGCGCGAGTTCGGGCTGGACCTGATCTCCACCGCGCCGAACGTGGTGTACCGGGTGGTGCTCGAGGACGGCACCGAGCACACGGTCACCAACCCGTCGGACTGGCCGACCGGGTTCAAGATCGCCGAGGTGCACGAGCCGCTGTCCAAGGTCACGGTGATCGCGCCGTCGGAGTTCATCGGCGCGATCATGGAGCTGTGCCAGAGCAAGCGCGGCCAGCTGCTGGGCATGGACTACCTGTCCGAGGAGCGCGTGGAGCTGCGCTACCACCTGCCGCTCGCGGAGATCATCTTCGACTTCTTCGACTCGTTGAAGTCCCGCACCCGCGGGTACGCCTCGCTGGACTACGAGGAGGCCGGTGACCAGGTCGCCGATCTGGTGAAGGTCGACATCCTGCTGCAGGGCGAGCCGGTGGACGCGTTCTCCGCGATCGTGCACAAGGACGCCGCGTTCTCCTACGGCAACAAGATGGCCACCCGGCTGCGGGAGCTGATCCCGCGGCAGCAGTTCGAGGTGCCGATCCAGGCGGCCGTCGGTTCGCGGATCATCGCGCGCGAGACCATTCGCGCTATCCGCAAGGACGTGCTCGCCAAGTGCTACGGCGGTGACATCTCGCGGAAGCGGAAGCTGCTGGAGAAGCAGAAGGAAGGCAAGAAGCGAATGAAGACCGTGGGCCGGGTCGAGGTCCCGCAGGAAGCCTTCGTCGCGGCACTGTCCACTTCGGAGCCCGTCGACAAGGCCGGCAAGGGTAAGAAGTAGCCGGCGCGTCAACCGGTGATCCGGGCGGCCTCGACGAACACGCAGCAGCGGCGTTCGGCGGCCATCACCCGGTCGTACTCCGCCCAGTCGTCGTGGGTGCCGGTTGCTGCCTTGAACACGTCGCGCAGCAGGGTCGGCAGGTCGCCGGAGAAGCCGGGGTCCGGATCGTCCGGGCCGATCAGCCGGGCGGGCCCCTGCACGGACACCCAGCGCCAGCCCCGGCGGAACACAATGGTCGCGTGCCTGCGGCTACGCAGCAGGTCGAGTTTGCGGGTGCCGCCGCGGGCGACGAAACCGATGCTCGGTTTGCCGGCCACCGGGTCGTCGATCAGCCCGGCGTTGACGACGGACGCCTGTACGGTGCCGTCCGGCCGGGCGATCGCGACCGTGGCGAGGCCGTGCTCGGCGGCGGCAAGTTCGCGGACGAGTGCCAGATCAGCCATGACGCCACGCTAGTCCCAAGGCCGTGTGGTTGACGGAGTCCCTGCTGGCACGGTGTCGACCAAGATCACCAGATCGCGGGCACGCGTCATCGAGTGAGATCACCATCGCCACCACCGCCGGTCGGCGCACCGGCGTCTACCGGGCGTGAGCAGTGCTGAAGTCCAACCCGATCGGGCGATCGATGCTATACGACGTACCATAATGTAGTTACGATACTTACAAGATTTGCTAGTAACGAAATGGTGGGAGTGCGGCATGGAGGCGGATGGCGCCAGGCGCTTGATCATGGTCGTCGATGCCGACGTCGACCGTCTTGTCGCGATGCGGCGCGGCGTCGATCCGCCCGTGCCGGACACGGCGGTGTTTCTCCTCGACGCCGCGGAGGGGCGAGTGGTGCTCGCGTGGCTGGCAGATGTTCTCACCCGGCCTGGCATCCGCCATGCCGTGGTGCTCGTGCGGGCCCATCCGGAAAGCTGGGTGACCGCGGCGCTGCTGGCCGCGGTCCGCTTCCAGCGGGAGTACGGCCAGGTTGAGGTCGTGGTCAGCGCCGATGTGCGGCGGGACATGCTGCCGGTGCTGATCACCGATTTTCCGGGACTCCGCGTGGTCTCGCCCAGCAGCGATCCGTGCGCCGTCGTGGCGGGTGTCATCGGATCGGGGCTCGGCGCTACCCCGTCGTGACCGCCCTGCCCGCCGTGGTGAGGAACTCCGCGATGCGGTTCGTCGCCTGATCGGCGATGTCCAGGGGGAACAGGTCGAAACCGTGATCGCCGCCAGGCAGAACCTGGAGTTCGACCGGGACGTTCGCGGCGAGCAGCCGGGCGTGGAGGAACAACGTGTCGTCGAGAGCGCTGTCCGCTGTGCCGACGGTGAGCAGTAGCGGCGGCAGCCCGGCGAGTTCGGCGTAGAGCGGGGATGCCTCGGGGTTGGTTCGGTCGGCCGGATCGGGGACGTACTGGGTGTTGAACCACTCGATCATCTCGGTCGACAGGTCGGAGGCGCCCGAGGCGCGCTGGCTCGGCGTCATCGTCAGGTCATAGACGCCGTAGAGCAGGTTTCCCGCGGCGAACGGCACCGACGCCGGATTCGCGCGCAGCCGCAGCAGGGTCGCCAGCGTCATGTTGGCGCCCGCCGATTCGCCGCCGATCGTCAGGCGGCTGGTGCCGAACTCGGCCGGCGCGTGATCGGCCAGCCAGCGGGCCGCGTGCTCGCAGTCGTCGAGCGGGCCGGGGAACGGTGTTTCCGGCGAAAGCCGGTAGTCGACGCTGACGACGGTGTGACCACTCGCGGCCACCAGTCGTTCCAGCAGGGCGTCCTGCTCGTCGGCGCCGCCGATCACCCAGCCACCGCCATGTATGTGGAGGTATGCGCCGGCCGGTTCCTCGGCGTCGATCACGTGCAGCCGCGGGCCGCCCGGGACGGTCAGGTCGCGCGACTTCGGCGAGCGGTAGATCTGGCCGCCACCGAAGGTCGCGATCGCCTCCCGCATCGCTTCGCGGTAGGCGCGTGCGCTCTTGGCCGGAAAAGCGGGACGGATCGCGGCCACCGCCTTGCGGATGGCCGCGTAGGCGGTGATGGTCTGTTCGGAGATCGCGTTGGGATTGAAGACGGCCGGCTCAAGCACGACACTGTCCCTTCGGTCGTTCCGCCAACGATGCTTGACAGCCATCTTCACACATGTATCAATACTTGAACAGGCTCTCTGGGCACGAAACAAAGGGGTTTCGAGTGACAGCGGTCGAGGCATCTCCGGGTGTGGAACTGCGCGAGGCAAGTGACGAGCAGATCGAGGGTGCCGTGGCGCACGCCGATCCCATGGTGCTCCGCGGCCTGCTCTACCAGCTCACCGGCGACGAGAACCTGGCGACGATGGCGCTGACCACATTCCTGTTCGGCTGGGTGGACGTGGTCGCGCTCGCCGACCCGGCCGACGTGGAGCTGGTCCGGGAAAAGGCGGTGGCGCTCCTCAAGACCTGCCGCGACGGCGGCGCCGGCAGGATCGACATCGGCCCCGCGGAGCGGCTGCCGCGCAGCCTTGCGCTCGTTGCCGGTGTCGACCGGATCCCCGACGAGGACCTGGCGCTGTGGCTGGAGGAACTGGCGCTCGACCCGTGGGCTCGCGCGCTGGAGTGGGAGGATGTCCCGCCGGCCGAGCGGTTGCGGGGCCTGTCGGTCGTCGTGATCGGCGCCGGGATGGGTGGTCTCAACGCGGCCGTGCAACTCCAGCACGCCGGGATCGACTACACCGTCATCGAGAAGAACGCCGGCGTCGGTGGCACCTGGTTCGAGAATCGCTATCCGGGTGCGCGGGTCGACTCGCCCAGCCGCGCCTACACCCACATCTTCGGCACCGCCTTCCACTCGCCGTACCCCTTCTGCCGGTGGATCGAGAACACGCAGTACTTCGACTGGGTGGCCGACAACTTCGGCGTGCGGGACCGGATAACCTTCGGCACCGAGGTGACTTCGGTCGCCTGGGACGACGACGCGGCCGAGTGGGAGGTCACCGCCAACGGGCCGGATGGCAGGCGTGTCTGGCGGGCCAACGTGGTCATCAGCGCGGTCGGCTTCCTCAACCGGCCCAACCTGCCGCAGATCGAGGGGATGAGCCGGTTCGCCGGGCCGACGTTCCACACTGCGCGCTGGCCGCAGGAGCTCGATCTGCGGGGCAAGCGGGTCGCCGTGGTCGGTACTGGTTGCACCGGATACCAGATCATTCCCGAGCTCGCGCTCGAGGCCGGGCATGTCCACATCTTCCAGCGTCGTCCCCAATGGGTGTTCGACGTCCCCGGCTACCGGTCGCCGTATCCGCCGCAGGTGACGTGGCTGGATCGCAACTTCCCGTTCCATGTCAACTTCATGCGCTTCCTGTCGAACTGGCTGAACCGGCCGGAGGTCGCGGCCCAGCAGTTCGATGTGGATCCCGGCTTCCAGGACCCGCACGCGCGCAGCGCGTTCAACAAGCAGATGCGCGAGGGCCGCATCGAGTTCCTCGCGCAGAAGCTGGCCGGCAGGCCCGAGCTGGTCGAGAAGATGACACCGCCGCACCCGCCGTTCTCGGCGCGGCCGGTGGTGGTCGACAGCGAGTACAGCGTCGTCGACGCCCTCCTTCGCGACAACGTCACGCTTGTCACCGACGGGATCCGGCGGATCACGCCCACCGGGATCGAGACCGCCGACGGGGCGGCCCATGAGGTCGACGTGATCGTGTACGCGACCGGGTTCCAGGCGAACCGGTTCCTGTGGCCGATGGAAGTCCGTGGTCGTGGTGGCCGGCAGGTCGAGGAGGTCTGGTCGGAAGACGGGCCGCGTGCCTACATCGGGACCATGGTGCCCGGCTTCCCGAACTTCTTCATGATCTACGGGCCGAACACGAACCCGTTCGGCGGCGGGCTCGGGGTCGTCAACCACGAGGAGATGATCACGCGGTTCGCTCTCGAATGCGTGCGGCACCTGGTCGTCACGGGGCAGCGGTCCGTCGAGGTCGGGGAAGCCGCGTACCGCCGCTACAACCGCGAACTCGACGAACGGGACGCACTCAAGGTGTACTGCGATCCGCGCGCCGACAACTACTACCGCAACGAACACGGCCGCTCGGCGACGAACTGTCCGTTCCCGGCCACGGACATGTGGCACCGGCTGCGCAAACCGGACCTTGATGACCTGATCGTGCGCTGAGCGCAAAGGAGCCCCTCGTGTCAGGCACAGGTATCGAACTGCCGGGTGCGGTCGACATGCACCTGCACTACGGCCCCGCAGCGGTGCCACCCGAGTACAGCTTCATCACGCATTCGGTGACGGCGCTGGAAGCGGCGCGCCAAGCGGTCGAGGCCGGTTTCGCCGCGATCGTGCTCAAGGCGAAGGATTCCGTGACCGCCGGTGTCGCCCACGTCGTCGAGGAGGTGGTCCAGGGCATCCGCGTGTTCGGCGGGGTCGTTCTCGATCACCCGGTCGGCGGGCTCAACCCGGTGGCTGTCGAGCAGACCATGCTGCTGGGCGGGAAGGTCGTCTGGCTGCCGACGACCGGGAGCCGCAACGACGTGGAACTGCACGGCACCCCCGGCCCGGCGATACCGATCACCGACGGCGAGGGCGAACTGCTGCCGGTCGTCCATGACATCTTCGATATCGTCGCCGCGCACGACGCCCTGCTCGCCACGGGTCACGTCGGGTTCGACGAGCATCTCGCGATCGCCCGCGAATTCGGCCCGAGCGGACGGGTGATCGCCACGCACGTCGGGGACGAGGGGGGCGGTCCCGGGCTGAGCGCCGAGGAATGCACGCAACTCGCGGCCTACGGCGTCGTCATGGAGTTCTCCGGGTTGACTTGTCTGGACCACTGGGGGGTGGCGGCGATGGACATGGACCGGCACGCCGCGATGATCCGAGCCGTCGGCGTCGAGGCATCGATCCTCTCCGGTGACTACGGCTGGAGCGCCGACCTCCCGCGTCCCGTTCCAGGACTCCAGCAGTACTACGAAGCCCTGTGGAAGGCCGGCTTCAGCGAGGACGAGCTGCGGCTGATGGCCTGCGACACGCCGGCCCGGCTGCTCGGCCTGGCAGCGTGACCGCTGCTCAGTTCAGGCGCACGCCCGCGACATCATGGCGCAGCTCGATGCGCCCGTAGTCGCACTGCCCTTCGCCGCCCTGGCGGAAGGTCGACGCGAGCAGCCATACCCGCGTGATCCGGCTCGGCGCCTCTCCCACATGGCGGGTGTAGTCCGCGTAGACGTCGCGTTCCTCATCGCACCAGTGGCCGAGTCCAGCGCTGCCGGAGCGGACGACCACGTGAGTCTCGCGGTTCTCCCAGCCCGGAACCGGGCAGTGATAGCCGGTTTCGATCGGCAGCTCCGCGCTCCAGCAGTAGGTGAGGTCCCGGCCGTTGTCGAACTCGACGGCGATGCTCAGATAGTCATGCGTCCGAAGGCGATCCTCCCGACGGTCCGACGGCAGCCGCACCATCCGCCACGCCCAGTGCAGCGTCGTGCCGGGAAGGAACGGCAGCGTGGCGTCCCTGCGCAGGAGCGCGCCGTTGCGTCGGGAGTAGCAGCCGATGATCGCGCCGTCGGCGACGAACTGCTCGCACTCACCGGCCAGCGGGGGGTAGTGCCACCCGCTGGGCCGCTCGACGGCAGCCCGCTGCCGTGCGATCTCGGCGTCGACGATGCCCCCGACGTCGCCCGCGACGCTCAAGGCCCGCAGGCCCTCGACCGGATCGCCGGCCCAGTGCACGGCTAGCACCAGGCGATCGACCGGCGGGGGCTGATAGTCCACGGCCGGCGACGTGGCGAGTCGGAGCGTGCCTGCCCGGGGCGCGACCACCGTGGCGGACGCGCGCGCCCCGCGCCGCGGGGCGTCTTCCGGGCCGATGCGGTGCCAGACACCGCGCCGTGCCTCGCTTTCCGCCGATATCCGCCGCCAGAACGCGAGGTCGGGACCGACGTTTTCCAAGGTGTCCGCCGAGTTGTCGGGCTGGGCCGTCGTGAAGAGCGTGACCGCTCCGCCTGCCGGCACCGCCAAGCCGGTGTCCAGCCACCCCGGCGACCCTGCGGGCAGTGCCTGAAAGACGTGCCGCCGCACGAGCGGCACCTTCCCGAGCAGTTTGGTGAACTCGTCCCGGAACAGCTCCGGCGCGATCGGCTCTCGCTGCTCGGTCCCGGCGTAGCGGCGCAGCGCGTCGCTGGTGGTGATCGGCTCGAGCATGGCGCTACTTCGGCCGCAGATCGGGATGCCCGGTCGTGGCCCAGCCGCCGTCGACGAACAGGCTGGCCCCGGACACATAACTTCCCTCGTCACTGCCGAGGAACGCCGCGGCCGCGGCGACGTCGCCGGGCGTACCGATGCGCCCCATCGGAATCCGTTCGAGGTAGGCCTGCCGCACCTCGGGCGTTTCGCAGGCCACCGTCGTCAGTGGCGTCGCGATCAGGCCGGGAGACACCGCGGTCACCCGGATGGCATGTTCCCCGAGTTCGAGCGCGGCGTTCTTGGTCAGCATCTCGATGCCGGCCTTCGCGACCGTGTAGGGGGTCGAGCCCCAGACCGGCACCTGCGACATCAGCGAGGCGATATTGACGATGGCGCCGCCTTCGCCCTGCTCGATGAGCCGGCGCGCCTCGTGCTTGACCGCGAGGAAACAGCCTTTGAGACACACGTCGATCGTCTGGTCCCAAGCCTGCTCGGCGAGCTCCCAGATCGGCGCTCCGCCGAGGACCCCGGCCGCGTTGAACCCGGCGTCAAGGCGCCCGAACCGATCGACCGCGGTCGACACGAGCCGCTCCACCTGGTCTTCGCGCCGCACGTCGGTCTCGAGCACGGCGACCGCGTCGCCCAGTTCGTGCCGTACCCGTTCGAGCCCATCGGAGTCGACGTCGCCCGCCGCGACCCGACCGCCTTCCGCGACCACTCGGCGGACGATCGCGAGGCCGATGCCGGATGCGCCGCCCGTTACGACGGCCACCCGGCCCGCATACCGTCGCGCGCTCGCTCCCGCTGCCGGCCGTTCGTTCATGGTTGGCTGAACGTGCCGACGATCCGGGCCTGCTGGATGACGTGGTCGTCGATGCGCCGCAGCACGGTTGCGCGGTCGAGCGCCGGCTCCAGATCGAGTTGCGCGTCGAGAGCGTAGAGGTGGAAGAAGTAGAAGTGGGTGCCGTGCCCGGGCGGCGGCCCCGGCGGAAAGTAGCCCTGCTCGCCGAAGCCGTGCCGGCCGGTCGTGTACTTCTGATCCTCGCCCTCTTCCAGCGCGGTGACGTTGCCGGGGATGTTGTAGACGACCCAGTGCGTGAAGCCGTAGTGCAAGGGCGCGTCGGGGTCGTCGCAGATCAGGGCGAACGACTGGGTGCCGGCCGGTGGAGCGCTCCAGTGCAGCGGCGGCGAGCTGGCCTCGCCGAGCCGGGTGTGGCGATCCGGGATCCGGCCGCCGTGCTCGAATGCGGGGCTGGTGATGGTGAGGTCACCGAGGCGGACCTTCATGAGTGGGTACCTCCCGAGGCGAGGCGGGCCGGTGGTCGGGGTACCGATATTACGTTATCGGACAACCGATCATCGTTTTGTAACAACAGACGAGCCGCTCGTCAAGCAAATTGGGTATCTTGACGGGATCTGTGGACAAAGTTACGATACTCAAAATCGATAGTTGTAAACTTCAAGAGGCCGGAGGTCTCTCGTAATGGCGGTCGACGAGCTTCTCCGGGACATTCGCGTCATCGACGCGGACACGCACGTCGTGGAGCCCTATGACTTGTGGACGTCCCGGGTGTCGGTAAAGCGATGGGGCGACCGGGTTCCGCACGTGGTCTGGGACGACGA
>DATFHB010000098.1:0-11196 GCA_035248845.1 Amycolatopsis sp.
TGATACGGCGCCGGGCGAACCGTGTGGATTTCGAACTTCCCGTCGGCGTCGGTGGTGAAGGTCGCGCGCAGGTTCCACTCCGGGATTCCCGGGGCGAACTGCGAGTAGAAGCCGTCGGCGTCGGCGTGCCACAGTTCGACCTTCGCCCGCGCCAGCGGCGAACCGTCGGTCGAGGTCACTCGGCCGGTCCAGGCGAGCGGCGTGCCGGGCTCGTTCTCCCGCATCGGGACAATGCCGCGGGCACCCTGCTCGGGAGCGTCGGGCACGTAGTACGGGCCTTCGATGGTGCCCTTGTTGCCTTGCCGGTGCTCGGTGGCGACGTCCTCGACGACGTGCTCGATCCAGACGTCGAGGAACAGGGGCCATTCGCCGTCCTCACCCACGCTGATCAGCCACGCCTTCAGCGCGTTGTACTCGTCGTAGGTGACCTTGTGGCGGCGGATCGTCCCGTGCACGGCTTCGAGCACTTCGCGGGCCAGCAGGCTGACGCGCTCCTTGTGCGTGCCGGCCGCGCCGGCGAGCTTGTCGCTTTTGAACCGTTCGGTCGCGTTGGCTCCCGAAGCGGCGGCGGTGGCGGAGACGTTCATGAATCCTCCTTGATTCGTGGTGGGGGTCAGTGGTCCTGGCGGTAGTGCCGGAGCTTGTCGGGGTCGATCTCGGCGCCGAGACCGGCGCCGGGACGGACGGTGAGTTCGCCGCCCGTGATGCACAGGGGGTCGGTGAGCAGGTCGTCGGTCATGTCGAGGAAGTTGGACAGCTCGCCGGGCCGGCGGGAGGTCAGCTCGTACGCGGCGCCGAACGCGACCGTGCACAGGGAGCCGAGTTGGCCGTCGATCTGGTTGCCCATCACGGCTTCCAGGCCGAGCCCCTCGGCGAGGTGGTGGGTGCGCTGCGAGCGGGTGAACCCGGTGCGGGCGGTCTTGATGCTGATCGCGGTCGCGGCCCCGGCGAGGATCTCGCGGGTGACGTCGGCGGGGGTGACGGCGGATTCGTCGGCGATGAACGGCATGTCGAGCTGCTGCACGAGCCAGCGGCGGCCGAGGACGTCGTCGGCGGGACAGAGCTCCTCGGCGAAGAGCAGGTCGAGGTCGGCCATCTCCTTCATGGCGCGGGCGGATTCGGCGGCGGTCCAGCCGCGGTTGCCGTCGACGTAGAGGTCGACGTCGTCGCCGAATCGGTCCCGCAGCGCACGCACCACGGCGGTGTCGAGTGACACCGGGCGGCGGCCCACCTTGACCTTGAACGTGGTGATGCCGTGGGTGTCACGCATCCGTTCGGCCTCGGCGACCATCGCTGCGGGCTCGTCGAAGCCGAGCATGTGGGACACGCGCATCCGGTCTGTGTAGCCGCCGAGCAGCTCGGTCACCGAGACGTCCAGGGACCGCCCCAGCGCGTCCCAGATCGCCATGTCGAGCGCCGACTTCGCGACCGGGTTGCCGACGGTCCGGGAGAGTCGGCTGTGGACGGTCTCGCGGTCGAGCAGGCTGAGGCCGACGGTCTGCGGGGCGAAGATCGTGTCGAGCACCGCGACGATCCCGGCCTGGGTCTCGCCGTAGGTGAACGGCCGCGGTGGGGCCTCGGCGACTCCGACGATCCCGTCGTCGGTGTGCACCCGCACGAGAACGTGCTCGGCGGTGTGCACCTCGCCGGAGGCGAACCGCAGCGGCTTGCGGTACGGGATGGCGAACGGAATCGCCTCGACCTGCGTGATCTTCATCAGCTGACGCCTGCTCTCGGTCGGGAGGACGGGAAGGCGTCCTCGAGCTCTGCGAGGACGCCTGCGACCAGGGGCGAGCGGGCCTCGCGGTGCCAGGCCAGGGCGAGCTCGACGGTCGCCGCGCCGGCCAAGTCGCGGAACACCACACCGGCCAGGGGCAAAGATCGAGCCGAGGCCGGTACCACGCCGACGCCCAGGCCACCCGCGACCAGCGCGAGCAGCGCCGCCGTGCCGGGGGCTTCGTGTTGCTGGTGTGGGGTGAACCCGGCCTCGCGGCAGCTGCGGGCGACCGCTTCGTGCACGACGGAGTTGCGCGCGTTGTAGGTCACGAGCGTTTCGGCGCGCAGGTCCGTCATCGCGACGACGGGCTCGACGGCCAGCCGATGGTCGGCCGGGACCGCGAGGATCAGCGGTTCGACCTCGATGACGCGGAAGTCGATGTCGTCCCCGGTCACGGGCGGCCGAAGGACCCCGATGCCCAGAGTACCGGCGCGCAGGTGCTCACACTGCTCGGCGGTGAGCAGGTCGGCGCGGACCTCCAGCTCCACCTGTGGCATCCGCTGAGCAAGCGCCCGGGCCAGGTGCGGCAGGTGGGAGAACGCCGCCGTGCCGGTGAACCCGACGCGGAGCAGGCCGAGCTTGCCCTCGCCGATGCGCCGGACCCCGCGCACCCCGGCGTCCACGGTCGCGAGCACCCGCCGGGCCTCGGCGAGGAAGAACTCCCCGGCCGGGGTGACCTGGACCTGCCGGGTCGTGCGGAACAGCAGCACGACGCCGAGCTCATCCTCCAGCTGCCGGATGGTGTGCGACAGGGCCGGCTGGGCCACGTGCAGCTGCTCGGCCGCCCGGCCGAAGTGGCACGTCTCGGCCACAACAGCGAAGTAACGCAGGTGCCGCAACTCCATCGCATACCTCCTTCCGAGCCCATGTCGCCGATCTCTCCACGGTAGGGAGCTGACTCATCGAAGACAAAGAGCTATTTTCGGATTATTCATAAATAATATCTATCAATGCCATCCTGGGTCAAAACTAGCCAATTGCCTGGTGTGACAGGCGGCAGGGGCTGTCACAGTTCCTGGTCATGCCACGGCGGCGCGGGCCGCCAGTGGCCGATCAGAGCCGGTCCGCGCCGCTGGAGGTTCCATGACCGAGATGCTGGAGCACGTGTCCGCCGTTGTCGCCGATGCGGTCGTCGAGGACCCGGAGGCGGGCGTCTACCGCGCCAGCCGGCGGATCTTCACCGACGAAGAGGTCTTCGAGCTGGAGATGAAGCACATCTTCGAGGGCAACTGGATCTACCTCGCCCACGAGAGCCAGCTGCCGAATCCGGGCGACTACTTCACCACCTACATCGGCCGCCAGCCTGTGGTGATAACGCGCGGCAAGGACGGCGAGCTGCACTGCCTGATCAACGCCTGCGCCCACCGCGGCGCGATGATCTGCCGCCGCAAGACCGACAACCGCACCACGCTCACCTGCCCGTTCCACGGCTGGACCTTCCGCAACGACGGCAGGCTGCTCAAGGTCAAGGACCCCGACGGCGCCGGCTACCCGGAGTCCTTCGACACCAGCGGCTCCCACGACCTGACCAAGGTCGCGCGGTTCGACTCCTACCGCGGCTTCCTGTTCGGCAGCCTCAACCCAGACGTCCTGCCGCTCGACGAGCACCTCGGCGACGCCCGGAAGGTCATCGACATGCTCGTCGACCAGTCGCCTGAAGGCCTGGAGGTGCTGCGCGGCAGCTCGACCTACACCTACGACGGCAACTGGAAGGTGCAGGCGGAGAACGGCGCCGACGGCTACCACGTCACCGCCACGCACTGGAACTACGCGGCCACCACCGCCCGCCGCAACACCGGCGAATCCACGAACAGCACGAAGACCCTCGACGCCGGTAGCTGGGGCAAGTCGGGCGGCGGCTACTGGTCCTTCCCCCACGGCCACCTGTGCCTGTGGACGTGGGCCGGCAACCCCCAGGACCGTCCACTGTGGAACCGGATGGCCGAGCTCAAGGAGCAGTTCGGCGACGCCAAGGGTGAGTTCATGGTCCGCGGCTCCCGCAACCTGTGCCTGTACCCCAACGTGTACCTGATGGACCAGTTCTCCACCCAGATCCGGCACTTCCGGCCGATCGCGCCGGACAAGACCGAGGTCACCATCTACTGCATCGCGCCGAAGGGCGAGAGCGCCGAGGCCCGCGCGTGGCGGATCCGCCAGTACGAGGACTTCTTCAACGCTTCCGGCATGGCCACCCCGGACGACCTCGAGGAGTTCCGCTCCTGCCAGCTCACCTTCCGCGCGACGGCCGCGCCGTGGAACGACATGAGCCGCGGCGCCCAGCACTGGCTCACCGGACCGGACGAGGTCGCCGAATCGCTCGACATGAAGGGCGTCATCTCCGCGGGCAAGACGAACGAGGACGAAGGTCTCTACCCGGTCCAGCACGGCTACTGGCGGGAACTCATGACGGCCGCCATCGATGCCGAACGAGCCAAGCCCACCACGGCGTGAGGAGAACCGCCCCCATGACCACCACCATCGCGAAGCCGATCACCCAGCAGGACATCGAGCAGTTCCTCTACCGGGAGGCGCGCTACCTCGACGACCGCGAGTTCGAAAAGTGGCTGGAGTGCTACGCCGACGACGTCGTCTACTGGATGCCCTCCTGGGGCGACGACGACCTGCTCACCGAAGACCCGCAGACGTCGATCTCGCTCATCTACTACCCGAACAAGGGCGGCCTGGAGGACCGGGTCTTCCGCATCCGCACCGAACGCTCCAGCGCGACGTCCATCCCGGAGCCGCGGACCAGCCACAACATCACCAACGTCGAGCTGATCGAGCGACGCGGCGACCTCGTCGACGTCCGGTTCAACTGGCACACCATGTACTTCCGGTACAAGACCGTGGACCCGTACTACGGGACGTCGTTCTACACCATCGACTTCTCCGGCCCGGCCCCGCTGATCCGCCGGAAGACCGTGGTGCTCAAGAACGACTACATCCACCACGTCGTCGACGTCTACCACATCTGAGGCCCGCCATGACGCACCAAGTAGCACTGTCCTTCGAGGACGGTGTCACCCGGTTCATCACCTGCGCGCCGGACCAGACAGTCGCGGACGCGTCCTACCGGCAGCGCGTCAACATCCCGCTCGACTGCCGCGACGGCGCCTGCGGCACCTGCAAGGCCTTCTGCGAGTCTGGCGAGTACGACGGCGGCACCTACATCGACGACGCGCTCACCGCGGCCGAGTCCGCTCGCGGCTATGTGCTGCCGTGCAGCATGAAGCCGAAGTCCGACCTCGTCCTGCGGATCGCCAGCACGTCGGCAGTCGCCAAGACCCAGGCCGCGACCTACCCGGCCACGCTGACCGCGCTGGACCGGCTCTCCCCCACCACCATCTCGGTCACGCTCGAAACGCCCGACCGTGACAAGCTCGCGTTCCTGCCCGGCCAGTACGTCAACATCGCCGTGCCCGGCACGGACGCGACCCGGTCGTACTCGTTCAGCAACGCCCCCGACGACAAGCACCTGACCTTCCTGGTCAAGCTCACCCCGGGTGGTGTGATGTCGGAGTACCTCACGCAGCGGGCGACACCGGGGGACGAGCTGACGTTCACCGGCCCGCACGGCAGCTTCTTCCTGCGCGAGACCGACCGGCCGGTGCTGCTGCTGGCCGGCGGCACCGGGCTGGCGCCGATCCTGTCGATCCTGCGGACCATGCGCGCCGCCGGCTCGACCCGGCCCGCGCACCTGGTCTACGGCGTCACGACCGACGACGACCTCGTGGAAACTGGGACCCTGCGTGATCTCGCCGCGCAGATCGAGAACCTGACCTGGGACTACTGCGTCGCCGACCCCGCCAGCAAGGCGCCCAACACGGGATACGTCACCAAGCTCATCCGCGACGAACACCTGCACGACGGCGACGTCGCGGTCTACCTCTGCGGCCCGCCGCCGATGGTCGAGGCCGTGCGCGAGCATTTCGCCGCGGACGGGTTCGAGCCGACCGGCTTCTACTACGAGAAGTTCGCTCTCGCCGCCGGTACCCGCGAGCCGGTCAAGGCCGAGACGGTGGCCGCGCCCGAGCTGGATGCGGTCAACGACACCGAACCAGCTCACGACGCCGATCCAGAACCCACGATCGCGCTGCGCACGCCCCGATCGGCTGATCAGCCCGGAGCAAGCCGCACCCTCGCCGGGCAGGCCCTCTTCCCGACCGCCACCATCCGGCCGCTCAACGCCGGCTCGGCACGGTCGGCCAAGGAGGAAAGCGCGACCGCGCGAGCGATCTCCGGCCAGACGATCTGGCCCGGTACGGCAAGCGGCACCCGGGAGCTCGACCCCGGCGAACCGCAGATCGCGGACGTCGCGGCCCGATCGGTCGCCGGACAGGAAATGCTGCCCGCCCGGGACGACATCGCACCGCTGACCGCACCTACGCCGTCGCCGGGCCGCTACGAGATCGGCGAAGAGCACCCATCGGTGCACGAGTCGGACGCCATGTTCGAAGCGCGTCAGGCGCTCGAACTGGGCGCCCTCGAGATCACCATCGGGCGGCTGGGCTCCCAGCAGCTCGCCGGCTACCGGCTGCTGGCCGAATCGACGGTGCCCTACGTGGCCGGTGACCGGTTCCTCGACGCCGCCGCCTACACCGAAACCAACGCCGCGTTCCACGAGTACCTGTTCACCCTGACCGGCAACGAGCACCTGCTGCAGGCCTACCGCGCGCTCGGTGTCAAGGGGCACATGGAGACCACGCTGCGGAACGCCACCTGGTGCCACCCTCGCTGCACCCAGGACCACCTGGACATCGTGAGTGCCTTCGAGGCCGGCGATCGCGCCACGGCGCGGCGGCTGATCGCCGAGCACGCCGACCGGTCGAAGGTCACCACGCGGCGGGCGATGGCCGAGGCGGATGCCGCGAAACAGCCGCGCTTCGTCAGTCCGGGCCGGTTCGACGGCAAGGTCGTCATCATCACCGGCGCCGCTCAGGGCATTGGTGAGCACACCGCCCGCCGGATCGCCGCCGAAGGCGGGTCGCTCGTGCTCGCCGACCGCTCGGAGCTGGTGAAAGAGCTGGCCGAAGAGCTCGGGGGCGACCCCGTGGTCGCCGACCTGGAGACCTGGGAGGGAGCCCAGGCCTTGGCGAGCGCCGCGCTGGCCAGGCACGGGCGCATCGACGTTCTGATCAACAACGTCGGCGGCGCGATCTGGTTCAAGCCCTTCACCGAGTTCACGCCGCAGGAGATCGAGGCCGAACTCCGCCGCTCCCTCATGACCACGCTCTTCGCCTGCCGGGCGGCGCTGCCGTCGATGACCGAGCGGCGCAGCGGCGTCATCGTCAACGTCTCCTCCGCCGCCACCCGCGGCATCCACCGCATCCCCTATTCCGCGGCGAAGGGCGGGATCAACGCCATCACCGCCTCCCTGGCCCTCGAGTATGCGGACGCCGGCATCCGCGTCGTCGCCACCGCCCCCGGCGGGACCGAAGCACCACCCCGGCGGGTCTCCCGAGGCGGCTCGGCTTTGACCGGCGACCGGGAGAAAGCCTGGTTCCAAGCCCACATCGACCAGACGCTCGAGTCGTCGCTGCTCAAGCGATACGGCACGCTGGAGGAGCAAGCGGCCGCGATCACGTTCCTCGCCTCCGACGAGGCGTCCTACGTGACCGGGACCGTCCTGCCGGTAGCCGGAGGCGACCTCGGCTGACCGGAACCGACGACGGGGTTGACGTGACGAGAGCAGCGGAGCCACTGATCGGGCGAGCGGAGCTCGTGGCCGGTCTGGAGCAGCGTCTGCGGACCGGCCGCAACTGCTTCGTCCTGCTCGCCGGCCCACCCGGCATCGGTACGTCGGCGATCGCCGGGCACCTCGCGCGGCACCATGAGGGCCCGACCCGGCGCGCCGTCGCGGCCGCGTGGGAATCCCACTGCTCGTACGCCCTGTTGTCTCAGGCGTTCCCCGGGCTGTCGACGTCGGATCCGCTCGACACAGCCGCGATGCTCGTCCAACAGCTCACCCCGGGCATGCTGCTGGTCGTCGACGACGCGCATTTCGCCGATGTGGATTCGCTGCGCACGCTGGCATCCACGCTGCGCCACCACCCCGAGGCGCGGCTCCAGGTCCTGGCCACCGCCACCAACGGCGCCCGGCGCACCGACGCCGAGGTGCTCGACCTCCTGCCGCGGATCGCCACCGACCAGCCGCGCGTTCCGCCGCTGGACGCCGCCCAGGTCAGTGAGCTGGCCGCGTCGTATGGCGTCGCGCTGCACCCGTCGATGGCCGACCGGCTGATGCGCCACACCCTCGGCCGGCCGAAGCCGGTCGTCCAGCTGCTGACCGAGCTGCCGCGGGCGACTTGGTCCCAGTTCGAGCCCACCCTGCCCGCCCCGGCCGTGGTCGGCGCCCGGGTCGGCCAGAACCTCGCCGAGTGTTCGTCCCCGGCTCGGCGCTTCGTCGAGGCAACCGCCGTCCTCGGCACCGACACGACGGTGCGTGACGTGCTGGCCTTGGCCGAACTCGATGCCGACCCGCTGGCCCTGCTGGACGAAGCCGCCACCGCCGGCCTCGTCCAGCTCGCCCCCCGTGGGCTCACCCAGGTCAGCCCACCCGACCCCATGGTGCGCGCCGCCGTGCTGACCAGCCTCGGACCGGCGCGGCGCGCCCGCCTGCAGCGCCGTGCCGCGGAGCTGGTCGACGACCCCGTCCGGTCGCTGCGACTGCTGGTCGCCGCAAGTCCTGTCCCCGACGCGGAGGTCGCCGCCCGGTTGGACGACCTCGCCCGCGCACGAGCCGCCGAAGGAGCCTGGGGCACCGCGGCCACCCTGCTCAGGGACGCCAGCCGGCTCACCGACGACCCCCCACTACGACAGGCCCGGATCACCCGGGCTGTCGACGCCCTGATCGGCGCCGGCGACATCTTCCGCGCGGCGGCGCTGGTCCCCGAAGTCGAGAGCATCCGCGAAACCCCGCTGCGGGACGCCGTGCTCGGCTACCTGGCCGTGGTCCGCGGGCGCGCCACCGAGGCCGGGACCCGGCTCGGCCGCGCCTGGGACATCGTCAACACCGACCGCGACCCGGAGACCGCGGCCCTCATCTGCCAGCGCTACGTCCTCGACGCGCTCGCCCGCTGCGACGGCCGCGACGTCGAGCGGTGGGCCGACCGCGCCATCGAGCTGGGCGGCACCGACACGCCCCCGGCTGTCGAAGCCGCGGCCATCCGCGGACTCGGCTTGGCTGCCACCGGACGGGCGAAGCAGGCTCGGCGCGACTACGAGCACCTCACCGGCCGCCTGCGGCACGGCCCACAGGCCCAGCGCGCGATGCTGGCCCGCGGCTGGCTGAACCTGCTCACCGACCGGGTCGACGACGCCCGCGTCGACCTCGAGAGCTCGGTCCCGACCAGCTACCTGGGCGGGTCCGCGCGGATCTCGCTGTGGGCACGCGCGTGGCTGGCACGGACGCAGTTCCTCACCGGCGAGTGCGACAGCGCGCTCACGACCGTGCGCGACGCCCTGGAGCTGCAGGAACGTACCGGGATCCTGCTGACCGGCCCGCTGCTGCTGTGGACGGCCGCGGCGGTACACGCGCTTCGCGGCGACTGGGACGCCGCCGAGGCCGTGCTCCTGCGGTGCGCCACCGGCGCGAGCGACTACCCGATCATGCGGATCCCCGGCCAGCTCGCGCGGGCCCATGTCGCCGAGGCCCGCGCCGACTCCGCCGGCGTGCTGCGCGCGCTGTACCCGCTCACCCGCCCGGCAGCGGCGTCCAGCGCTGACGAGCCGGGCCACTGGCCCTGGCAGGACATGTACGCTCACGCCCTGATCCTGCTCGGCCGGCTCGACGAAGCCGACGACTTCCTGGCACCCCACGAGAAGCTGGCCGCCGCGCGCGACCACACCTCCGCTTGCGCCCGCCTGGCCGCCGTCCGTGGGCGTCTCCACGGCGCCCGTGGCGACCTCACCACCGCGACCGCGGCGTTCGAGCGAGCCCTTGAGCTGATCAGCACACTGCCACTGCGGTACGACCAGGCCCGGATCAACTTCAGCTACGGTCAGACGCTGCGCCGCCTCGGCCGCCGGGCCCGCGCCGAGGTCGCCCTCACTGCGGCCCGCGACGGCTTCGCGGCGATGGGCGCGACGACCTACGTGCAGCGCTGCGACCGCGAACTGAAGGCCGGGGGCGTCCACCTCGCGCGCTCGGACGCGACGTTGACTCCGCAGGAGGACGCGGTCACGCGGCTCGTCGCCCAGGGAATGTCCAATAAGGAGGTCGCGGCGGAGCTGTTCCTGTCCAGCAAAACCGTCCAGTACCACCTGACCCGCATCTACGCGAAGCTCGGCATCCGCTCTCGCACCGAACTCGCGGCCCGCCACAACGTCGACTGAGCCGCCGCATCACGTAGAGCCGGCTGAATACACCTTCCCGAGCACCGGTTTCGACGATCTCGGTCAGCACATTCTCGGCCTCTTTCCCGCGCGCCGCGTACCGGCTCCGGCTGCGTGCCGACAAATAGCGCGACGGTAAGTGCTATTCTGATGTCTCTGGTCTGAAGGAAAGGGATTCTCATGATATTCATTACGGCCAAAATGCGCGTCAGGCCTGAGCATGTCGAACAATGGCCGGAAATCTCCCTGGAGTTCACCGAGGCGACTCGCGGGGAGCCCGGGTGCCTGTGGTTCGACTGGTCTCGGAGCCTCGACGACCCGACGGAATTCGTGTTGGTTGAGGCATTTCGTGACCAAGAGTCCGGTGTCGCCCATGTTCAGTCCGAACATTTCAAAGCCGCACAGAAGAAGCTGCCGAACTTCCTTTCCGAGACACCACGAGTCGTCAACACGACGGTTCCTGGGGTTGACTGGTCACTGCTCGGTGAATTCGCGGTGGGTCAGTAAGGACCGCGCCGGACGGCCGCGGCCCGAAGCTGTGGTCGGCGGATTGGTCACGAACGGCACAGTAGGAATCTGATTTCGACTGTGCCGTTCGCCCAACTCAGGCAGGGTGGCCGGTTGTCGTTATGCCGTATTGTCGAATCTTTCGGTAAATTGTGGCTCGGGACATTCCGATGGCGTGCGCGGCCCTTGTTGGGTTGTTGTCGTTGGCCAGCAGGGCGTTCATGATCGCGTCGCGTTCGAGCGCATCGATGGGCGAGAGCAGCCGATGGCTGCTGGATCGGCCTTCCGGTGGAAGATCGTCGACCTCAATGAGGCCTGCCGAGCGACGTTTGGTTGTCGTGGCGAGCACTTGGCGCAGTTGGCTGATGTTTCGCCGAGGCCTGGTGGTCAGTGAGTCGCTCGGCATGCCGAAGCACCACCGTCGCTCCGGGGATGAGCAGGTCCTCGGCGAGGGCCGTGAGCCAGTCGTCGAAGTCGACGGCGTCGGGCCGGGGCGTGACCCGGAGGCGCCGGTCGGGTTCGCGTTGCTGGTGAAGTGCGCGCAGCAAGGTGAGTTTGCCGGCGCCCGGTTCGCCCTC
>DATFHB010000099.1:0-60207 GCA_035248845.1 Amycolatopsis sp.
CCCCCATCGGGCAGTGGAACCCGACGACCCCCGACCGACAACGGGCCACCACAACGACCCCGAACACCAAAAGGAGGACACCAACACCCACAAGACACACCCTCAAGCCGGGCCGTCACCCGCACGAAAGATCCGGGCTAGCTCACAAACGCACCACCTCCAACGTCGATCCGGTCCGCGCCTTGCGCACCCGGAGCCGGGTGGGGATGCGCTGGCGCAACTCCTCGACGTGGGAGACCAAGCCGACGACGCGACCTCCCGCCCGTAGCTCGTCGAGGACGTTCATGACGACATCGAGGGTTTCGGCATCAAGCGTGCCGAAGCCCTCGTCGACGAAAAGCGTGTCGAGCAAAGCGCCGCCGGTTTCGGCGGCGACGACATCCGCGAGCCCCAGTGCGAGAGCGAGCGACGCGAGGAACGACTCGCCGCCGGACAGCGTCTTGGTGTGGCGGACGGTGCCGGAGTAGTCGTCCAGGACGTTGAGCCCGAGGCCGCCGCGCGTGCCGTGCGAACCCGCCGCGTCGGAATGCACGAACGAGTAGCGGCCTTGGCTCATGACCCGCAGTCGCGCCGTCGCCGCAACCGCGACCTCCTCGAGCCGAGCTGCAAGAACGTAGGAGCGCAGCGACATCTTCCGCGCGTTCTGGCCTCGCCCGTTGACCACATCCGTCAGCGCATCCAGCTCCGCGAAGGATTCCTCGAGCGGGCACAACGTCTCGAGGGAGGCATGGAACTGCTCGGCGAGTGTGTGGAGATCGATGGCGCGCGTGGTGACAGCGCTCAGGGTCGCCGCGGCTTGTTCGGCGGCCTCGCGCGCGCCCCTCGCGCGCGTGACCGCGGATTCGACGTCGACTTGGTCGTCCGGCGCGACGCCGAACAGCTCAGGTTCGGCCAGCACCGTCCGGGCAGCCGCCTCGGCCGCCGCGGCTTCCGACAGCATGGCCTCCAACTCCGCGATCACCGCGTCGGCGCGGGCCGCCGCTCGCATTTCCTCAACTGAGACGAAGCCGGCCTTGCCTAGTTCGGTGCGCAGCTCGGCGGTCTGCTGCTCGAGCCGTTCCGCCGCTGTCACACGGGCGAGCCGGGCCTCGGCCAGCGCGTCGAGAGCGCCGACAACCTGCGTCAGGTGCTCGCGCCGCGACGCGACGTCGGCGTGCTCACCGCGCGCTTGTTCGAGGCGCCGGCCTCGTTCGCGCACCTGATCATCGAGCGTGGCCCGTCGCGTATCCGCGGCAGTGACCGCCTGCTCGGTAGCGTGCAGCTTGTCGGTCAGCGTCTTCATCTCGGCTTCGGCCGACCGAGCCTCGGCGGCCAGTCGCGCCCGCTGGCGCGCCCGCGCCTCGATCTCCGCCAGCTGGGCCTTCAGCTCGGCGAGCTCGGCGTCGAGTTGCCTACCGCTGCGGCCCCGCAAACGCTCGCGTAGGGCCGCGAGCGCGGTCTCGACCTCGTGCTTCGCTTGCTCGGCGGCCTTGCGGGCGCGTTCGGCACGGTTCTCGGCGTCCTCCGCGGCCTCCTCCTGGACGCGGTCGACCGACCCAACGCCCGCTCGCGCCGGCGCCGGGTGCTCCCCGGACCCGCACACCGGACACGGTGCACCGTCGGCCAGACCGCCCGCAAGTTCGGCGGCCATGCCTTCGAGCCGACGCTCGCGCAACTCCAGCCGGCGTTCACGGGCCCGCTGGTGCCGGTCCGTGGCCGATCGCACCGTCTGGTCCGCGTCGGCGACCGCGCGTTCCATTCCGGGCAGCCGGCTCGCGTCGCGCACCGCGACCGTCAGCTCGGACTCGCGCGCGCGCAGCTCATCGAGCTTGAACACCGCCGCGGCGGACTCGTCGAGCCTGGCACGCAACTCCTCGATCCGTTCCGGGATCCCGTGCAGTTTTTCCGACAGCACAACGGCTTGTGCCTGAGCCTCCTGGGCGCTTTCGGTGAGCCGCGAGATCTCACGCTCGTCGCGCCGTTGTTGCTCGGCCTCGGCGATCAAGCCGGCCAACGCACCGGCTTGCTCGCGGAGTTTCCCTGCGCGCGCACGGAGTTCGCCGGCCTCGGCGTCGGCGTCGCGATACCCGCTCTCCCCGAGTTTCAGCGCCTTGCGGTGTTCGAGCTTGCGCGCGTCGTCGAGGTTCGCCGCGCACCGGTCGACCTGCGCCGCGATGCTCGTAACCGGGACCGCGCGGCGTGCCGCGGCGACCTCGGCGGCCCACGCGCCACGCTCCTCTTGCCGTTCCGTCAGAGTGGACAGCTTGTCGTGGGCAGCGCGGACCCGCTGGATGCGCCCCGCCGCTGTGCGACGTTCGACAAGATCGGCTTCCGCCGCGTCGAGCGCCGATGTGGTGCGAGACCTGGCCGCTTCGGCCTCGACGACCACGTTCCGGAGGCGCTTGCTGACCTCGTCGACCCACCCGGGCACGTCGTCCTCGGGCGGTTCCTCACCCGCTACCTGCGCAAACCGCGCCGTCCACTCGCGCAGCTCCTGACGACGCCCGTCGAGCGCCCGCCGGCAGTCGGTACGTCGATCACGGAACCAGCCTTCGACATCGCCGAACCGCTTGGTACCGAACAACTTCTCGAGCAGACGCTCGCGCTCGTCGGTGTCGGCGCGAAGAAACCGCGCGAACTCGCCCTGCGGCAGGAGCACGACCTGGAAGAACTGCTCATGGTTCATCCCGAGCAGGCCCTGCACGGTGCGGCCGACCTCGTCGATCCGAGTCAGCCCCTCCGCGGGGTGCCCGGCGGGGGTTCCGCCGAGCCAGGTGAGCGACGCCTTGGCCTGCTGCGTCGTGGTGCCTTCACCGCGCCGCTTCGGACGCTGGTACTCCGGGCTGCGCACGATCCGCATTCGCTGCCCTTGCACGGTCAGCTCGAGCAGGACCTCGGTCTGCTCGTCGGCCTCGGCGAAATCGCAGCGCAGCTTCTTCACCTGGCCGCGTGCGCCTGGTACTGCTCCGAACAGCGCGAACGCGACCGCGTCCAGTAGGGTCGTCTTGCCCGCGCCAGTGTCGCCGTGGAGCAGGAAAAGCCCGTCCGAGCCGAGCGCGTCGAAGTCGACGGCCTCCCGGCGCCGGTAGGGACCGAACGCCGCGACCTCCAGCCGATGCAGCCTCATGACTCACCCCTGCCCGCGGATTCCAGAGCCAGGCCGAGCAATTTCTGTTCGCCGCCGGTGGGTGGCGCGCCCCGGCAGTCACTGAGAAAGCTCTGCGCGATCTCGCCGTCGGAGCGTCCGCGCACCGCTTCCGCGTAGCGCAAAGCTGCTGTGCCGGTGCCGTCCGCGGGCTGCCAGTCGAGGTGCACAGCGTAGGGAAAGCGCTCCCGGAGCCGTCGCATCGCGTCGACGGGCCGCACCGAGTCGGTCAGGGTGACGGACAGGTAGCACCCGGCCAGATCCTCGAATTCCTCCGCCGACAGCAGCCGCTCGATGGCGCCCGACAGTTTCGCGAGCCGGCGCGGCACGGGCAGTTCGTGGCGCCTGACATCGGCCAGCCCGCCCGCGTCGAAGTCAACCAACCACACCGATTTCCGTTGGGAGGCTTCGGAAAACGAGTAGGCCAACGGACTCCCGGAGTACCGTAAATGATCAGCGAGTGTCTGGGGGCCGTGCAAGTGCCCGAGCGCGACATAGTCCGCTCCGGCGAACACCTCGGCCCCGACCTGCTCGACCCCGCCCACCGCGATCGTCCGCTCTGACTCGGTGCCCTGGCCGCCGGTCACGAACGCGTGCGCGAGCACGACGGAACGGGTGCCGGCCGCGCGGCCGCCCAGATCGGCACGGACGCGGCGCATCGCCTCAGTGAGAACTCCGTTGTGCCCCTTGGCATCGGACACCCTCAGCGCGTGCCGCGCAGGCTCGGGTTCGAGGTACGGGATGCCGTAGATCGCGACCGGACCGTGCTCGTCGTCGAGCACCACCGGATCGGCGATCCGATCGATCGTGGTGCGCAGATGGAGGCCCCCGGCGGCGGCGAACTCGCTGAAGGCACCGAGCCGTGGCGCCGAATCGTGATTCCCGGACGTGATCACAAGCTGCGCGCCGGCACGACGAATCCTTGCCAGCGCACGGTTTGCGACCTGCACGGCCTCAGCCGAAGGCACTGCGCGGTCGTAGATGTCCCCCGACACCAGCACGACGTCGACCGCCTCGGCGGCCACCAGCTCCGCGAGGTGTGCGAACACGGCGTCCTGCTCGGCGAGCAGGTCCGCGCCGTGGAAGGTGCGTCCGACATGCCAGTCGGCGGTGTGGAGGAGTCTCACGTGATCCAAGCTAGGACGGACCACCGACAGATCCGCGCAGACATGCCGGGCCGGTGCACGGCTCATTTCAGGTCCCGACCTGGAGGAATGTGGCCTCGAGCCCATCCCGGAAGCCGCCGGCGCTTCACCCGAACGTGTGTTCGACGGCCTGGAGGGCCCCGGTTTTGTCGGTGGACTGCGTCATGATGCGTGGACGAAGACCCCGATCAAGAAGGGAGGCGCTGATGACATCCACCGTGATCAGCACGGCAGCCGTCGTCATCGCAGTGGCGTTGCTGGTGGCCATCGCCATGCTGTGGCGGCTCTACACCGACAGCGTGCGCCGCGCGGACGCGGCGGCGCGGCAGGTGGAGGCCGAACGGTCCCGAGTGGATCAGCAGCAGGCCGCATTGCGCCGCTACGAGGTCGCCTTCGCGTCGATCAGCGGGCGTGGCGAACTCGGCGAGCAGGTGCTGACGGAGACGGCGCGAGCACTGGGGCTACGGGACGGGCTGCACTACACCCTGCAGACCGATCTCGGCGGCGGCGGCAGCGCCAAACCGGACATGGTGCTGCGGGTCGGTGGCGACCGGATGATTCCGGTGGACGCCAAGGCGAGCATGGCTTGCTGGGCGGAGGCGGTCGAGACGGACGACGCCGACGAACGGCTCGACGCTCTTCGCGTCCACGTCCGCAACCTGCGGTCGAGGGCCGCCGAACTGGCAGGCAAGGGTTACCAGCGCTGGGCAGACGGGATCTACGGCACCGTCATGTTCGTCCCGTCGGATGCCGCGGTCGTGGCCGCATTGGACACCGATCCCGAGTTGCTGCGGTGGACGCTGGACCGTCGGATCTTCCTGTGCGGCCCTACTGGGTTCGCGGTGATCGCGTCGGCTGCGCTGTTCGCGGCCAGTGATCGCGCGGTTGTCGAGGACATCGAGCGGGTGCGTACCGGAGCGGCGGCCGCCCATCGAGCGGCGGGCAACGCCGTCGAAGCACTCAACCTGTCCAGCACGCACCTTCAGCGGTTCCTGTCGGCGCGCCGGCGCGAGATGGATGCGCTCGAGGGGTTCCGGGCCGCGGTGTGGCCGCTCACCGAGGCGTCGGCGAGCCCCACCGAGATTCCAGCAATACGGAAAGGAGACGAGATCGCCGCGAGCTGAGCGCACAATGGTGTGATGACGGACCAGACCTTGCACGTTGTGCGCGACCAGCGGCTTGCCAACAAGGTTGGCACTCGGTAAAACGGCTGGTCAGACGTGGTGCTGATGATCGGCAGCAGACACCCCTCCGAAGCGATCGCACGGAGTGGCGGGCCATTGACGTCCCGTACGAGTTACGGTGTTGCCTCGTGACCGCCATTCGCGATCGGCAGAGCGATCCCGACGCCGACGAGGTTGCCGTCCGCTGGGATGAACGTCCCATCGCCGGCGACAGACGCGGCCTGCCCTGGTGGGGTGCTGTACTCCTGGCGTTCGGTCTCGCCGTGATCGGCGCGACCATCGACATGCAGACCCAGAACACCCTCGCGTGGTTGTTCAAGATCTGCTACTTCGTCGGAGCGATCGCGGCTGTTTGCGCAGTCCAACGGCGGAGCCTGTTCGGGCCGATGGTGCAGCCGCCGCTGATCCTGGCAATAACGGTGCCCGGCGTCGTGCTGCTGGTCTCCGGCCTGCCGGCGAACAGCGACACGCTCGCGAAGGCGCTCGCCGTGGGTACGCCGCTGATCAACGGGTTTCCCACGATGGCCATCACCACGGGCCTGACGCTGATCATCGGCATCGTCAGGCTCTACCGGGAGCGTGATCCGGACGCTCGGGTGAAGGGCGGGAAGGGCCAGATACCGGCCGACAAGAAGCGTCCGCCGAACCCGGCACGCGCCCGTGACGAGGATGCTGGCCGTGCGGCCGGCCGCCTCGGCCGCGAGGGCGCCAGGCGTGACGGTGGTGTGGTGGGCGACGGACCCGCCGGGCGTGGTCGCGGGCCGGTGGGCGGGCGCCCACCGGGCGCGCGAACGGCCGACGGTAACGAGCATCCGTCGCTGCCGATGACGGCGCGGCGACCGCACCCCGACGACAAGCCGCCGCAGCGCGGCGGGCTGCGGTCGCGACGTGGCGAACCCGGCATCGGCGGCGGGGACCGCCCTGGACGTGGCGACCCCACGCGTGGGGCAGACGCGACTGGGCGCGGTGCGCGCGGGGGCGTCGGTGGGCGTCGTGAACCCGGCGGGCGTGGCAGCGATGCCGCTGGCCGTGGGGACGCTGCCGGGCGGGGCCGCGACGATGCCGCCGGGCGCGGTGGCGATCCCGCCGGACGCAGCGGGAAGACGCCGCCGGGACGCCGTTTCCGGCACCCGCGCGGCACGACGCCTGACGACGTCGACCCTCGGCGCGGTGAGGCGCGCTCGGGCGGTGTGCCGGGCGCGGATCGACCGCGCCGCATGCCGCCGCGATCGGGCGAACCGCGCGGAGGCGAGCAGGGTGACCCGCGTCGTTCGCCGGGACGCCGAAGCGGCCCGCCGCCACGGCGACGTCCGTGGGACGACGAGGGCTGAGACTGACGAGGGCTGAGACACTCGGAGGCTGAGACAGCCGGGCTGAGGGCGGGTAGCTGCGAAGATCCGCGGCTACTTCCCGGTTACGGCCCTACGGGCTCACCTTCCGCAGCTCCCGCGGCAGCGCGAACGAGATCTTCTCGTTCGCGGTGGTGACCTCGTCGACGTCGGCCCAGCCGCGGTCCGCCAGCCACTGCAGGAGGTCCATGACGAGGACGTCCGGCACCGACGCGCCGCTGGTCACGCCGACGGTGCCGACGCCGTCCAGCCAGGCCTCGTCGACTTCGCGCGCGAAGTCGACGAGATGCGCGGCGCGAGCACCCGCCTGCAGGGCGACCTCGACCAGCCGCTTGGAGTTGGAGGAGTTCTTGGAGCCGACCACGAGGACCAGGTCACACTCGGGAGCCATCGCCTTGACGGCGACCTGGCGGTTCGACGTGGCATAGCAGATGTCGTCGCTCGGCGGGTCGGCCAGCTCGGGGAAGCGTTCGCGGAGCTGGTCGACGCGCTCCATGGTCTCGTCCACACTCAAGGTCGTCTGGGACAGCCAGACGACCTTGGCGGGGTCACGCACGTCGGCCTTGGCGACGTCCTCGGCCGTGTCGATCAGCTGCACGTGGTCAGGCGCCTCACCCGAGGTACCCTCGACCTCCTCGTGACCTTCGTGGCCGATGAGCAGGATGTCGTAGTCGTCCTTGGCGAAGCGGTTGACCTCTTTGTGCACCTTCGTGACCAGCGGGCAGGTCGCGTCGATCGTGCGCAGGTTCCGCTCGGCCGCCTCCGTGTGCACCGCGGGGGACACACCGTGCGCGGAGAACACGACAAGCTCGCCTTCGGGCACCTCGGAAGTCTCGTCGACGAAGATCACCCCGCGCTCGCGCAACGTGTCCACGACGTGCCGGTTGTGCACGATCTCCTTGCGCACGTAGACGGGGGGCCCGTAGAGCTCCAAAGCCTTCTCGACAGCGATCACGGCACGGTCCACACCGGCGCAGTAGCCACGCGGCTTGGCCAGCAGCACTCGCTTGGCGGAAGGGCTCTCAGCACTCATGCCCCCAGGGTACGGCCCACCAGAATGTGCGGCCGGTCACGCCGACTTCTCCAAACGGCCCGATCGGTTGGGCAGGATGGCGCAGTTGCGGCACCCTGTACGCATGAAGCCACTCCCGCTCCCCCTTCGAGTCGCGGCGGGCTTGGCCGTGACCGCCGCCGAGCAGGCTCGCGAACTGCCGAAACACCTGGTCGGACTGCCTGTCACGGTGGTGTCCCAGGTGTTGCAGGTGTCCATGCGCCTGCAACAGCAGGTCACCGAGCTGGCGATCAAGGGCGACGAAGTGCTGTCCTCGATCCGCCCGGTCGAGGAGACCCCGAGCTGGGCCACCTTCGACGAGGACCTGCTGCCGGTGGCGAACGACGCGCCCGCACGCAACGGCGTCCGGCCTGCTTCGCTGTTCGAAGAGTCTGACGAGGACGGCCGGGACCCCTGGGAGCAGGAGGAACGTGCGCTGGCGGTGGACCACGCCGAAGGCGAGTTCGACAGCGCCGGAGACGCGGCAAGCCCGGGCGTCGCAGGCGCTACGGAAGTGGGCACCCGGGCCGATACCGAGACCGACAACGCTGCAGACTCCGCGGGGGCCGGTCCGATCGGCATCACGAACTACGACACGCTCAGCCTGCCGCAGCTTCGCGCCCGGTTGCGCCGGTTCAGTCTCGCCGAGCTCGAAGAGCTGCTGGCCTACGAGCGCACGCACGAGAACCGGCCGTCGTTCGTGGGGATGCTGACGCGGCGGATCGGCAACGTGCAGCGGCTGGCCGAGGGCGAACCCGGTGCCGGCGAACCCGTCGGCGAAGCGTGAGCACGGAAACGGCCAAGGAGCCGACGACCGCGGAGAACCCGTGGCCGGTCCGCACGGTGGCGCGCAAGATCGCAGACTGGATTCACCGGCTCGGGGCGGTGTGGGTCGAGGGCCAGGTCACCCAGATCTCCGCCCGCCCCGGGACCCAGACAGCGTTCCTCACGCTCCGGGATCCCTCAGCCGACGTGTCGATGACCGTCACCTGCCCGGCGCGCCTCCTGCGTTCGCTCGAACCGCCGCTCCGGGACGGGGCGAGCGTCGTCGTCTATGCGAAGCCCACGTTCTTCCTCGGGCGGGGCACCATCAGCCTGCGCGCCAGCGAGATCCGTGCCGTCGGAATCGGTGAACTGCTCGCGCGCATCGAACGGCTCCGCCGGCTGCTCGCCGCCGAGGGACTGTTCGCCCCGGACCGGAAGCGCAAACTTCCCTTTCTGCCCAAGGGAATCGGCCTCATCACGGGCCGTGCGTCCGCCGCGGAGCACGATGTGCTCGCCAACGCGCACGCTCGGTGGCCGGCAGCGCCGATCCAGGTCATCAATACCGCCGTGCAAGGCCCCACCGCCGTCCCGCAGATCCGCAAGGCATTGTCTATTTTGGACGCCGACCCGAGCATCGAGGTGATCGTGATCGCGCGCGGCGGCGGCAGCGTCGAGGATCTGCTGCCCTTCTCCGACGAGGCACTCTGCCGCGCGGTCGCCGCCGCGGGCACTCCCGTCGTCAGCGCCATCGGCCACGAACCGGACACCCCGCTGCTCGACCACGTCGCCGACCTCCGCTGCTCCACCCCCACCGACGCGGGCAAGCGCGTGGTCCCCGACGTCAAAGAGGAGACCGCCCGCGTGCGCCAACTGCGCGACCGCGCGCGCCGCGCACTGCACGGCTGGGTCGACACCCAGTGCCGGTTGCTCGAGCAGCTCCGCAGCCGCCCCGTGCTCGCCGACCCGCTAGGGCCCATCGACCGCCGCGCGGCCGACGTCGAGACCCACCGTGAACGCGGGCGGCGCGCGATGCTCAACACGCTGTCCCACGAGCAGGCCGCCATCGCCTCGGCCCGGGCGCGGCTGACCGCCCTCGGCCCGGCCGCGACGATGGCCCGCGGCTACACCGTCGTGCAATATCCGGACGCGGCAGGCAACCTCCAGGTGCTCCGATCCATCTCTGAAGTGGCGGAGGGAACTTCGCTACGCGTGCGTGTCGTTGACGGCGCCGTGCACGCGGTCGCCACCTCGACCGAACCAGGAGAGTAGGAAGTGCGCGCCACGTTCCTCCCGCTCACCGCGGACGCGGCGGTGCGCGCCCCTGCCCACGCCGTGCTGCACCGGGCCGCCGACGCCGACGGCGCCGCGAACGACTGCTGGACGTCCCTGCTCGCGGGCTGCGCGAGCGGCCGGTGGGGCCTGGACGTGCGGTTACGGCGCCTTTTGGAGGCGACATCGGAACACGTCGGCTCCCGTTGGTGGTTCGGCACGGGCTCGGAGCACCGACGGCGGGTCGCGCACGCGCAGGCGTGCATCGAGCAGGCCGTCACCGAGGGTGATGGGCAGGATTTCGCGCGGGCGTTCATGGGTTACGACCACGCCGTGGCCAGCGCGCTAGTCTGCGCAGGTGAGCGAGGCGCCGGAAAACACCGAACTCGGCTATGAACAGGCCCGGGACCAGCTGGTCGAGGTCGTGCGCGAACTCGAGGCCGGCGGTCTGTCGCTGGAGCAGTCACTGGGCCTGTGGGAGAAGGGCGAGCACCTGGCGAAGGTGTGCGAGCGGCACCTGGAGGGTGCGCGGGAGCGCATCGAGGCCGCGCTGAAGTCCGTCGAGGAGGAGGAAAACGACGGCGAGTGAGGTTCGCCATGCCTGGCGGGCCCGGCGGGCCTGGTGCCGTCTGAGAGAATCAGATCCCGCCCAGATCAACCCTGGAGGCATCCATGTCGAGCGGCACCCCGTCCCCCGGCCAGGCGCGTCGCAAGGAAGCGCCGGATCGCAACCTCGCGATGGAGCTGGTGCGAGTCACGGAAGCAGCCGCGATGGCGGCCGGCCGCTGGGTCGGCAAGGGCGACAAGAACGGTGGTGACGGTGCCGCGGTCGACGCGATGCGCCAGCTGATCTCTACGGTGTCGATGCGTGGCGTGGTCGTGATCGGCGAGGGCGAGAAGGACGAGGCGCCCATGCTGTACAACGGCGAGGAGGTCGGCAACGGCGACGGCCCGGCGTGTGACGTCGCGGTCGACCCGATCGACGGCACCACGCTGATGTCGAAGGGCATGCCGAACGCGCTGGCCGTGCTCGCGGTCGCCGAGCGGGGCGCGATGTTCGACCCGTCCGCGGTGTTCTACATGGAGAAGCTCGCCGTCGGCCCCGAGGCCGCCGGCGCGGTGGACCTGTCCGCGCCGGTCGCCGAGAACATCCGCCGTGTCGCGAAGGCCAAGCACAGCGGCGTGTCCGACGTGACCGTCTGCATCCTGGACCGGCCCCGGCACGCACAGATCATCAAGGAGGTCCGGGAGGCGGGCGCGCGCATCCGGTTCATCTCCGACGGTGACGTGGCGGGTGCCATCGCCGCAGCCCGGCCCTCCACGGGCGTCGACATGCTGCTCGGCATAGGCGGTACCCCGGAAGGCATCATCGCGGCCTGCGCGATGAAGTGCCTCGGCGGCGAGCTGCAGGGCAGACTGTGGCCGCAGGACGACGTCGAGCGGGAGAAGGCGCTGGCCGCGGGCCACGACCTCGACCGCGTGCTCGGCACCGACGATCTGGTCCAGGGCGACAACGTGTTCTTCTGCGCCACCGGCGTCACCGACGGTGACCTGCTGCGCGGTACGCACTACCGCGCGGGCGGCGCCACCACCCAGTCGATCGTGATGCGCTCCAAGTCCGGCACGGTCCGGCTGATCGACGGCTACCACCGGCTGACCAAGCTGCGTTCCTACTCCTCGATCGACTTCGACGGCCTTGGTGACGGCGACGAGGTGCCACCGCTGCCGTGAGGCGTGCACTGACCATCGCCGGCGCCGTGCTCGCGGTCCTCGGGCTCACGGTGCCGGCGTTCGCCGTCCAGCCTTCGCTCGTCGGAGGCGGCGACGCCGACCAGCCCTACCCGTTCGCGGTCGCGCTGCAGAGCAGCTCCGGCGACTTGTTCTGCGGCGGCACGCTGATCGATCCGTCCTGGGTTCTGACGGCGGCGCACTGCGTCGCCGACCGTAAGCCCCCGGACGTCCGGGCGCGGGTCGGCAGCAATGACCGGACGCAGGGCGGGGAACTGGTCGCCCCGGACAGGTTCGTGCCGCACCCGGACTACAACCCGAACGGTGCGGGCGGCGACCTCGCGTTGGTGCACCTGCCCTCGCCGGTCGCCGCGGCGCCGGTCGCGCTGGGCGCGAGCACGTCCGTGGGCGCCGCGGTGCGGCTGCTGGGCTGGGGCCAGACCTGCCCCGATCCGGGCTGCGGGGCCGGACCGGCGACGCTGCAGCAGCTCGACAGTCACCTGGTCGACCCGGCCAAGTGCACCGCCGCGTTCGATCCGAAGGTCGAGCTGTGCACGGACAGCCCGGACGG
The DNA here is from genome assembly GCA_035248845.1 of Amycolatopsis sp. Taxonomy (GTDB): domain Bacteria; phylum Actinomycetota; class Actinomycetes; order Mycobacteriales; family Pseudonocardiaceae; genus Amycolatopsis_E. Next base: position 12,187 of record DATFHB010000099.1, read on the forward strand.
CAAGTCGGGTGCGTGCTACGGCGACTCGGGCGGGCCGGAGGTCGTGCAGGCGGACAACCGGTGGCTGCTGGTGGGCGTGACCAGCCGCCCAGGCGGCTCGTCGGCGACGTGCGTAGCCGCGCCGTCGATCTATACCTCGGCGGTGGCCTACGCGCCCTGGATCGCGCAGCAGACGGCGCCGCCTGCGACGCCTTCGCCTACCCCGACCACCACGCCGGGCCCGACGCCGACATCGACGCCGAGCCCCACGCCGTCCGCCTAGCTACTCCGCGTTGCTGGAGTGTCCCGGGAACAGATGCGCTTCCGGGTTCAGCGCGACCGCGATGTTGTTGACCGCCGTCGCAGCCTCGCCGAAGCCCGTCGCGATCAGCTTCACCTTGCCCGGATAGGCCGCCACGTCGCCCGCGGCGTAGATCCGCTCGCGGGCCGTCGCCATGTGCGAATCGACCGAGATCGCGCGGTGGTCGATCTCGAGGCCCCAGTTCTCGATCGGTCCGAGGTCCGCGGTGAACCCGAGTGCGGCGACGACCGTCTGCGCGGGCAGCTCGACCGGTTCGGTGCCCTTGGCCTCGATCACGACGGACTCCAGCGCTCCGTTGCCGCGAAGCTCGGTGACCTCGGCGTCGGTGATCATCCGGACGCCGAGTTTGCGCGCCTCCTGCACGATCGAGTCCGCCGCGCGGAACTTCGCGCGCCGGTGCACGAGCGTGACGCTGGTGGCGATCGGATGCAGCGCCAGCACCCAGTCGAACGCGGAATCGCCGCCGCCGACGACGATGACGTCCTGACCGGCATGTGCGGCCAGCGACGGCACGAAGTGGACCATGCCGCGGCCGAGCCAGCCGTCGCCCGCGGGCAGCGGGCGCGGGGTGAACTCGCCGATGCCCGCGGTGACCAGTACCGCGCCGGCGTGCACGACGTCGCCGCCGTCGAGGGTGACTTCGAGCCCGTTCTCGGCCTGGCTCAGCGCCACGGCCTTGCGTCCGAGCAGGTAGGTCGGCTGCCACGGTGCGGCCTGCTCGACCAGGCCCTTGATCAGATCGCGGCCGCGGACGGCGGGGAACCCGCCCACGTCGTAGATCATCTTTTCCGGGTACATCGCGGTGACCTGCCCGCCGGCCTCGGGCAGCGAGTCGACGATCGCCATCGACAGCCCGCGGAATCCTGCGTAGTACGCGGCGAACAATCCGGTCGGTCCTGCGCCGACGATCAATACGTCGACCGAAAGCGTGCCCATCCTGGGTACCGCCCTCCGTGATCGGGAACACGACGATCGTAGTCAGATCGGGTGGGCGAACACACGAGGCGGGTGAAGGCGGGCTGCGCGAAACTGGCGTTATGGCTGAACAGGAATACCGGATCGAACACGACACGATGGGTGACGTCAAGGTCCCCGTCGACGCGCTGTACCGGGCCCAGACCCAGCGAGCCGTGGAGAACTTCCCGATCTCCGGCCGCGGCCTCGAGCGCGCCCAGATCCGGGCCCTCGGCCTGCTCAAAGCGGCCGCGGCCAGGGTCAACGCGCGGCTCGGGGTGCTCGAACCCGACGTCGCCGGGGCGATCGCGGAGGCGGCCGACGAGGTGGCCGAGGGCAAGTACGACGCCCACTTCCCGATCGATGTCTTCCAGACCGGGTCGGGCACGTCCTCGAACATGAACGCCAACGAGGTCATCGCGACGCTGGCCGGCCGCCGGCTCGGGGTCGACGTCCACCCGAACGATCACGTCAACGCGTCGCAGTCGTCGAACGACACGTTCCCGACGACGATCCACGTCGCGGCGACAGAGGCCGTGCTGGGCGACGTGATTCCGGCGCTCGAGCACCTCGCGTCGGTCATCGGGCAGCGCGCGGCGGAGTGGCAGGACATCGTGAAGTCCGGTCGCACGCACCTGATGGACGCCGTGCCGATCACGCTCGGTCAGGAGGCGGGCGCGTGGGAGGCGCAGGTGCGCTACGGCATCGAGCGGCTCGAGTCGGGTCTGGGGCGGCTGGGCGAACTGCCGATCGGCGGTACCGCCGTCGGGTCCGGGCTGAACGCGCCCGACGGTTTCGGCACGCAGGTGGCGGCGGAGCTGGCGAAGGTCACCGGGCTGCCGCTGACCGAGGCGCGCAACCACTTCGAGGCGCAGGCCACCCAGGACAGCGTGGTCGAGGCGTCGGCGCACCTGCGCACGGTCGCGGTGTCGCTCAACAAGATCGCGAACGACCTGCGGTGGCTGGGCTCCGGCCCGCGAACCGGGCTCGCCGAGATCGCGCTGCCCGACCTGCAGCCGGGCTCGTCGATCATGCCTGGCAAGGTCAACCCGGTGATCCCGGAAGCCACGCTGCAGGTGGCCGCGCAGGTGATCGGCAACGACGCCGCGGTCGCGTTCGCCGGTGCGCAGGGCAACTTCCAGCTCAACGTGAACCTGCCGGTGATCGCTCGCAACGTGCTGGAGTCGGCGCGCCTGCTCGCCGCGGTGTCGCGGCTGCTGGCGGACAAGGTGTTCGCCGGCATCACCGTGCACACCGACCGGACTCGCGCCTACGCCGAAGGTTCGCCGTCGATCGTGACGCCGCTGAACAAATACATCGGCTACGAGGAGGCGGCGGCTGTCGCGAAGCAGGCCCTCAAGGAGCTCAAGACGATCCGCGAAGTAGTCGTGGAGCGTGGATACATCGAGCAGGGCAAGCTCACCGAGGCACAGCTGGATGAGGCGCTCGACGTGTTGCGGATGGCGCGCGGCGGCAGATAACGCACAGCCGACGCGCGAGTCCCACGTTCCCGACGCGCGAGTCCCACGTTCCCGACGGTCAGGCCACGTCGCGACGCGCGGCGGGCGGGCGGCGACGCTGCGTCGTCCGGGCGGCGTCCGGCACTTCGCGGCGTGGGTCCGCCGCATCCGTACGCTCCGGAAATTCCGTGGACGCGTGGTTGCCCGGCCACGGCCAGCTGCCGCCGCGCCGGCCGATCAGCGCCGTGCACACCACGCCCAGCAGCAGCGGCAGGTGACTGGCCAGGCGCGCCCAGCCGACGTTGCCCTGTACCGCGTCCAGCAGCGACAGCACGAGCAGTACCGCGGTGACGCTGACCAGCACCGGAAGCTGGCTGCGGGCCCGTCCCGGCCGCGCGGCGACCCACAGCAACGCAATACCGAGCGCGAGGTTGAACGCGACGGCCTCGTGCTCCATGTGCGTGTTGGGCGCGACGGGCATGCCGGCGCTCATCGGCCGCGGCAGGAACAGCAGCGACACGACGATCGAGAACTGCGACACCACCGCGAACCCCAGCGCCCACCGCGGCCAGTCGAGCGGCGTGGGTTTGGGCGGCGCCACGAACCGGTCGAGGACCTCGCGGGTGACGTCCGGGCTGGCGCCGGCGGGTTCGATGCGCACCAGCCTGCTCACGGCCGCGCCGTCGTGTTGCCACGCGGCGCAGTTCACGCAGGTCGTGACGTGTGCGTCCAGCATCGCGGGCTCGACGCCGGGGTCCTCCCCGTCGAGGGTGGCCGAGATCGCCTCGCGCGCTGTCACACAGTCCATACCACTATTGTCGCCCGCGCCGCCGGGATAGTTCCCTCACGGCGTGGGCCGCGGACGGCGGGCACGATTTCACGTAGCGGACACATGCCCTCGATTCCCTGTTTCACCGGCACCATAAGGTCCTCTGCACGAGTTCTGGAGAGGACGCGCCACAGTGGACGACGACGAGATCACCCGGTACGCCTTCCGCGCCGCCGCCGGCGACGAGGCTGCCGCGGAAAGATTCGTCGCGGGTACGCAGCGGCAGCTGCACCGGCTGCTGAGCTACCTGTCCAGGCCGGCGGTCGCCGAGGACCTCATGCAGGAGACCTACCTGCGCGCATTCGGTTCGCTACCGGCGTACGAGGGCCGCTCGCCGGCCCGAATGTGGCTGCTGGCGATCGCGAAGCGGGTCGCCGCGGACCACCTGCGCGCACACAAGCGGCGGCCGGTGGCACACCAGACCGAGGACTGGATCGCGGCGGCGGAGCAGCAGGGCGCCCACACGCCGGACCACGGTCGGCTGGTGGTGCTGCGGCGGCTGGTGAACGAGCTGGAGCCGGAGCGCCGTGAGGCGTTCGTGCTGACCCAGGTTGTGGGCCTGTCGTATGCCGACGCGGCGCAGGTGTGCGACTGCGCGGTCGGCACGATCCGCTCACGCGTGTTCCGGGCCCGTGAGGACCTCACGGCCGCGCTGCGGAGCGGCGAGCGCCAGGCTTCTCACGGCTGACCAGCGGCTTTCCGGAAACTGTCGGTGGGCAGGGGCATGATGGGCACATGCTCCTCGCCGACGCCGTCGCCACCTCCGCGGCGCTGGCGGCCACGCGGTCTCGCAAGGCCAAGATCGCGGCGCTCGCCGAGTTGCTCTCCCGTGCCGGGCGGGACGAGTTACCCGCCGTCGTCGCGTTCCTGACCGGGCAGCCCACGCAGGGCCGCATCGGCACGGGCTGGCGCACGCTGGCCGATCTCGGCGCGGCCCCCGCGGCGGCGCCCGTGGTGACGGTTGCCGAGGTGGATGCGGCGCTCGGCGAGGTGGCGGGCATGTCGGGCAGCGGTTCGGCGAAGCGGCGCGCCGAGACGTTGCACGGGTTGTTCGCGCGGGCAACAGAAGACGAGCAGCATTTCCTGTTGCGGCTCCTGGCCGGGGAGCTGCGGCAGGGCGCACTGGAAGGGGTGATGATCGACGCCATCGCGTCCGCGGCCGGCGTGCCGGGTGACGCCGTGCGGCGCGCGTTCATGCTGTCCGGGCAGTTGCCGGTGACCGCTGTCGCGGCCGTCGTGGGTGGCGAGCAGGCGCTCGGGGAATTCCGGCTGTGCCTCGGCCGCCCGCTGCGCCCGATGCTGGCCTCGCCTGCGGAGTCGCTCGACGAGGCTCTGGCCGAGCACGCGTCCGCGATCGTCGAGTACAAAATGGACGGCGCGCGCATCCAGGTGCACCGCGACGGCGACGAGGTGCATGTGTACACGCGCACCCTGCGCGAGATCACCCCGCACGTGGGTGAGCTGGTGGAACTCGTGCGCGCGCTGCCGTGCCGTTCGGTGGTGCTCGACGGGGAGACGCTCGCGCTCACCGACGACGGCAGGCCGCGCCCCTTCCAGGAGACGATGAGCCGGTTCGGCAGCACGCGCGAGGAGCAGGTGCGGGCGCTGCTGCTGCGGCCCTACTTCTTCGACTGCCTGCACCTCGACGGCGCCGACCTGCTCGACGCGCCGTTGCGCGAGCGCAACGAAGCGCTGCGCAGTGTGGCCAGTGAGCACCTGATCCCGGGCGAGACCGGGCCGGCCGACGCGCGGGCCATCCTCGCGGGGGCGCTGGAGGCCGGGCACGAGGGTGTGATGGTCAAGTCGCTCGATTCGGTCTACGCCGCCGGTCGGCGGGGCCGCGCGTGGCTGAAGGTGAAGCCGGTGCACACGCTCGACCTGGTCGTGCTGGCCGCGGAGTGGGGGCACGGCAGGCGCACCGGGTACCTGTCCAATCTGCACCTCGGCGCGCGCGACCCGGACGGTGGGCCGCCGATCATGGTGGGCAAGACGTTCAAGGGGCTCACCGACGACCTGCTTGCGTGGCAGACGAAGACGTTTCCCGAGTACGAGAGCCGGCGCGACAACTGGACCGTCTACTTGCGACCGGAGCTGGTCGTGGAAATCGAGTTGGACGGCGCCCAGGTCAGCACCCGCTACCCCGGCGGGGTCGCGCTGCGGTTCGCGCGGGTGGTGCGGTACCGGCCGGACAAGGAAGCGGCCGACGCCGACACGATCGACGCGGTGCGCGCCACGGTCAAGGGCTGACCGGTCGGGGTGGACGCGCCCGTCCACCCCGGCTGGTGCCGTTACTTGAAGATCTTCACGCAGGCGACCTCGGCGCGGAGGTTGCCGTTCTGCTTGACGATCGCACCGCATACCTTCGAGTTGTTCCTGAAGTTCTTCTGCGGCGCCCAGTCGAACCACACGCGGCCTGCGCCGCACTTCGCCTGCCCGCGGTGGCGCCACTCCTGGCCGTTGGCCAGGGTGCCCCACGCCTCGAAGATGCCGTCGCACGTGTAGGTCGGCACGTCCGCCGAGACCGACACTTTGTCGACATAGACACCGTGGCTGTTGTCGAATACGGACATGCACAGGACCGCGACCTTGCCGTCGAGTTCGCTGTTGGTGCAGCCCTGCGAGTGGCGCTCGCGCTCGGCGCGGCGAAGACGGTGGCACCGGTCATCGCGGCCGTCGCGATCATGGCGCCGAACACCCGGGTCAGCTTCCTGTTCATCGAAAATCCCCTTCCACAGTGCGAATGTGCCGATGACGCTAGGAAAACCGTCGGGCGGGGCGGAAGGTCCACGGTGGACTTGTGGCCGAATCACCGATGTTCGCGCAGGTCAGCGATTTGGCTTTGGCCACCGAAAGCCGAATCAGCGCACCACTTCGACGAGAAAGAACGCCGCGCGGGCTTCCGGCAGCAGCACCTGATCGTTCTCGTCAACCATCTTCCAGCGCACCTGGCACCAGCCGGGTTGCGGCGGCGCCTGGACGTCGACCGACACCAGGACGGTCTGGCCGGGCTGGGTCGGCAGGATCGGCACCCGATCGGGTGTCTCGCAGGTATCGGGGCTGTGGAAAGAATTCTCGCGTTTGAGGTACCGCCCGACCCACGGCACCGCGCCCGCGTTGCGGAATTCCCACGTCTTCACAAAACGCGAACTGACTTCGACTTCGGTGCCGTCCGGAATGCTGACGTCGCGCACGAGCACGGAGGCATCGACCGTGTTGGCATTGCCCGCGGATTCGGTGGCGGGGACGCGGTAGAGCGCCACGGCGCCGGCGATCACGGCGATCGAGGCCACGCCGGCTCCCACGGCGACCCAGCGCAGCCTGCCACGCACGCGCCACCGACCCGGGCCGCCATGCGGCACCTCCACGGGCGCCGCGACCGGCGCGATCTGGTCGACCGCCACGACGTCGCCCGGCTGCGCGTCGTCGTCGCACTGCCCATCCCGGGCGCGCTCCCACCGTGCCCGCCAGTCCCGGCGAGTCGTGGCCTCGTCGTCGCCGAGGGCACGGACCGCGAGCACCCGCACGAACTCCCACGTCGTGTCCCAGCTCGGCAACGCCCGGCCCCGCGCGGCGGCGGACAGCGCGGACTTCGAGGCCAGCGCGCCCAGCTCCGCGCGCATCCGGTCGTAGGACGGGTCACCGGCGGCCTTCTTCAGCTCCCACAGCCGGTACGCGAACTCCCCGACAGGCCCGGTGCGAACGTCGGGACCCCGCGCCACGCGGCCGCGCCGACCCGGGCCACCGCCTGCCTCCACGACCCGGGACTTTACTCCACAAAGGACTGGCCCACCGTCAGCGCTTGCCCAGGAAGACCGGGTTCGTGGTGATCGCCGCGCAAACGCTTGCCATCCGGTCGCCGGGCGGCCAGGTCTGGTCCGGACTGCTGGCCGCGCTCGTCGCAACAGCGGCAGTGTTCGGTATCGCGACTTCGGTTGCGGCTCAGCCCAGTCCCGATGGCGCTCGCGGGCGCGCCGGCCACCTCGAGGGTGCGCGAAAGGTCATCTGAACCGCTGCCGGGTTAAGCTTCGGCCATGACCGCCAAGGTGCGCAACGTAGTGACATCCGGTGTGTTCGAACTCGACGGCGGAAGCTGGGACGTCGACAACAACGTGTGGCTGGTCGGCAACGATCACGAGGTGTTCGTGATCGACGCGGCGCACGACGCCGTGGCCATCGCGGAGGCGGTCGGTGACCGGACCCTCCGCGCGATCATCTGCACGCACGGGCACAACGACCACGTCAACGCCGCGCCCGAACTCGCCGAGCGCACCGGTGCGCCGATCCTGCTGCACCCGGCCGATCGCGTGCTGTGGGACATGACACACCCCCAGCGACAACCGGACGCCGAGCTCGAGGACGGGCAGATCCTGACCATTGCGGGTACCGGCCTGTCGGTGCTGCACACGCCCGGTCACGCGCCCGGCGCGGTGTGCCTGTACTCGGCGGAGCTGGGCATCGTGTTCAGCGGGGACACCCTGTTCCACGGCGGTCCCGGCGCTACGGGCCGGTCGTATTCCGATCACCCGACGATCGTGCGGTCCATCAAGGAAAAGCTCTTCGCCCTCCCCGGCGACACCGTGGTCAACACCGGCCACGGCGAGTCCACGACCATCGCCGGCGAAACGGCGAACGTCTAACGCTTCAGCCGCGGCATCGGGCGCGAAAAGAGGTTGCCCCGCGCCCAGGCCACCAGGCTGGCCACGTCGATGCCGTGCGGGGCGTCCGCCGCGTAGGGCTCAATGGTGTCCGCGCCGCGGTTGAGCAGCGTCACCGCGCCCTTCTCGTTGCCGCGGGCGGCGTGTGTCAGGCCGACGGCCAGCTGCGCGAGGCCCTTCCACAGGGTCCGCTCCGGGCCGTCTGTGGACTTCCACGCGTCCTCGAACACCTCGTGCGCGTGGAACGGCTTGCCCTCGTCCAGCAGCCGCTGCGCCTCGGCCACCGACTCCGCGGGCGTGCGCACGACGCCCTCGGGCTGCCGCGGCACACCCTCCGCGCCGTGCGGCAGCGGGCGGCCCAAGCCGTCGCGTGGCCGCGCGTTCCGGGCCCGGCCCACCGCATCGCGATCCCGCTCTCCCATAAGCCGATTCTGACATTCCGCGTAGTCTGGTGACTCGTGCGCTTCATCGATGGCCACCGGCCCGCCCACGATCTGACCTACGACGACGTGTTCCTCGTGCCGAACCGCTCGGATGTGGAATCCCGGTTCGACGTCGACCTGTCCACGGTCGACGGCACGGGCACCACCATCCCGATCGTCGTGGCCAACATGACCGCCGTCGCCGGCCGCCGGATGGCCGAGACCGTCGCCCGCCGCGGCGGACTGGTCGTGCTCCCGCAGGACGTCGACCCGGCCGCCGTCACCGACATCGTCGGCTGGGTCAAGAGCCGCCACACCGTCTGGGATACCCCGCTCGTCCTCGGCGGCGGGGGCGCCGTGGCCGACGCGCTCAACCTCGTCGGCAAGCGCGCCCACGGCGCTGTCGTCGTGGTCGACGACGAGGGCCGCCCGGTGGGTATCGTCGACGAGGCCGCCTGCGCCGGGGTCGACCGGTTCGCCCGGGTCAGCGAGGTCGTCGAGCCGGCCGCGGTGACCTGCCCGCTCGACACCTCCACCCGCGAGGTCTTCGACCGGCTGCACGAGGCGGGCGCGCGCCTGGCGCTCGGCGTGGACGCCCACGGCAAGCTCGCCGGGGTGCTCACCCAGACCGCCGCGCTGCGCGCCGGGATCTACACGCCCGCGGTGGATGCGCAGGGCCGACTGCGGGTCGCGGCCGCGATCGGCGTGAACGGCGACGTCGCGGCCAAGGCCGAAGCCGTGCTCGCGGCCGGTGTCGACGTGCTCGTCGTGGACACCGCGCACGGCCACCAGCAGAAGATGATCGCCGCGTTGAAGGCCGTGCGGTCGGTGACGCCGCGGGTCCCCGTGGTGGCGGGCAACGTCGTCACCGCCGACGGCACGCGGGAGCTCATCGACGCCGGCGCCGACGTGGTCAAGGTCGGTGTCGGCCCGGGGGCGATGTGCACCACGCGGATGATGACCGGCGTCGGCCGGCCGCAGTTCTCGGCGGTCGCGGACTGCGCCGAGGCGGCGCGGTCGCTGGGCAAGCACGTATGGGCCGACGGCGGCGTGCGGCATCCGCGCGACGTCGCGCTGGCGCTGGCCGCGGGCGCGTCGGCCGCGATGGTCGGGTCGTGGTTCGCCGGTACCCACGAGTCGCCCGGCGACCTGCGCTACGACGAGCACGGCCACCCGTACAAGGAGTCGTTCGGGATGGCCTCGAAGCGCGCCGTCGCGGGCCGGACCCGGGGTGACGACGTGTTCGACCGCGCCCGCAAGGCACTGTTCGAGGAGGGCATCTCGTCCTCGCGGATGCTGCTGGACCCGGTGCGGCCCGGGGTGGAGGACCTGATCGACTCGATCTGCTCGGGCGTGCGATCGGCGTTCACCTATGCCGGTGCGCGCGGGATCGCGGAGTTCTCCGAACGCGCCGTACTCGGCATCCAGTCGGCCGCCGGATTCACCGAAGGCCGCCCATTGCCCGCCGGCTGGGCTTGAGCTGATAATTGGCAATCCGGCCGGCAGTCACGCCGATCGGCCAAACGTAGGTCGGATTGCCAACTGGGCGAATTGTCGCATTTCTCTGTAAAAGAAATGCGTTGGGAAAAGGCCATCGGAACCCATACGCTGGATGGCGTGACTGATGCGGTTGTCGTCGAAGATCTCGTGAAGCGATACCGCCGAAATGCCCCGCCCGCTGTCGACGGACTCGGTTTCGCCGTCCCGCCGGGCGAGGTGTTCGGCCTGCTCGGGCCCAATGGCGCGGGCAAGACCACCACGGTCGGCGTGCTGACCACGCGCGTACTCGCCACGTCCGGCGAGGCCCGGGTGTACGGCGTCGATGTCCGCAAATCGCCGAGCCAGGCGCGGCAACTGCTGGCGGTGGTGCCCCAGCGAAACAATCTCGACCGTTCGCTCAATATCCGGCAGAACCTGCTTTTCCACGCGATCTACCACGGCGTCGGCCGGGCGGAGCGCACCAAGCGCGCGGACGAGATCCTGGAACGGATGGGCCTGACCAGCCAGGCCAAGGCGCGACTGGATTTCGTGTCCGGCGGCCAGTCCCAGCGCGTGATGATCGCGCGGGCGTTGATGCACCAGCCGAAAGTGCTGTTCCTCGACGAGCCGTCGACCGGTCTGGACCCGCAGGCACGGCTGTTCGTGCACGAGCGCGTCACCGAACTGCGGGAGCACGGCGTGACGGTCGTGCTCACCACGCACGACATGGACGAGGCCGCGAAACTGTGCGACCGGGTCGGCATCGTCGACCACGGGAAGCTGCTGGCGCTGGACACACCCGACGCGCTGACGCGCTCGCTGCCGGGCAGCACCACGGTGAGCGTCACGGTGAGCACGGACGGCCACGATCCGGCGCGCATCAGCGAAGCATTGTCCACTGTGGACGGTGTCGAACGGGTGGAACGGATCGGGAAGGCACCCGGCGGAATGCCGTCCGGGATGCCCGCCGGCATGCCGCCGATGCCGGGCATGGCGTCGCCCGCCGCCGCACCGAGCGACCCGGCCGACGCCGCGCTGTTCCGGCTCTACACCGGGTACGAGCCGGCGATGGTGCTGCCGCCGGTGCTGAAGACGCTGGCCAGTCTCGGATGCGACGTGAGCGACCTGTCGATCGGCACGCCCAGCCTCGAGGACGTGTTCATCCACCTGACCGGGAGGGACCTGCGATGACCACGCTCGACCTCGAAATCCCGGGTGCCGGGGCGCGGGTCGCGGCGCGCACGTTCTTCGCCGTGCTGTGGCGGGACGTGTTCGTCACCGGCCGCGAGGTGCTGCCGTTCCTGGCCCAAGTGATCGTGCAGCCGTTCTTCATGCTGTTCATCTTCGGCAAGGTGCTCACCGGAATCGGTTACGTGCAAGGGAACTTCGGGCAGATCCTGCTGCCCGGCATGGTCGCGCTGACCGGTTTCCTGACCGGGCTGCAGAACACCACGATGCCGCTGATCCTGGACTTCTCGTGGACGCGGGAGATCGAGGACCGGCTGCTCGCGCCGATGCCGATTCCGTTGGTGGCGCTGGAAAAGATGGTGTTCGGCGCGCTGCGCGGGATCGTCGCCGCGCTACTGATCGTGCCCGTCGGATTCCTGATCCTGGACAACATCTCCTGGCCGGCCTCGGCCTGGCCGGGTGTATTGGGCCTGATCGTGCTGGGGTCGCTGGCCGGCGCGGCGATCGGCATGACGATCGGCACGCTGGTCAGCCCGCGGCGGATCCAGATCATGTTCGCGGTCGTGCTGATGCCGCTGATGTTCACGGGTTCTACGCAGTTCCCGTGGCACGGGCTCGCGAACATCCGCTGGTTCCAGGTGATCTGCGCACTGAACCCGCTCACCTATGTCAGCGAGGGCATGCGGTCGCTCCTGCTCCCGGGCCAGCTCCAGTCGATTCCACTGTGGATAGACCTGCCGGTCATCCTGGTGGCGTTCGGGGTCTTCGCCACCATCGGCATCAAGGGCTTCCTCCGCCGCGCCATCGACTGAGGGTGCGGGGACCCCGACCCGGGGTCCCCGCACCTGCATCAGCCGTGGTCTTCCAGCATCTCGGTGACCAGGGCGGCGATCGGCGACCGCTCCGAGCGCGTCAGCGTCACGTGCGCGAACAGCGGATGCCCCTTCAGCTTCTCGATCACCGCGGACACGCCGTCGTGCCTGCCGACGCGCAGGTTGTCGCGCTGCGCCACGTCGTGCGTCAGCACGACCCGCGACGCGGTGCCGAGCCGCGACAGCACGGTCAGCAACACGTTGCGCTCCAACGACTGCGCCTCGTCCACGATCACGAACGCGTCATGTAGCGACCGCCCGCGAATGTGGGTCAGCGGCAGGACTTCGAGCATCCCGCGGTCGAAGACCTCGTCCAGCACGTGCTGGCTGACCAGCGCGCCGAGGGTGTCGAACACCGCCTGCGCCCACGGCTGCATCTTCTCGGTCTCCGAGCCCGGCAGGTAGCCGAGATCCTGCCCGCCGACCGCGTAGACCGGCCGGAACACCACGACCTTGCGGTGCTCGCGGCGCTCCATCACCGACTCCAGACCCGCGCACAGCGCCAGCGCGGACTTACCGGTGCCGGCGCGGCCACCCAGGGAGACGATGCCGACGTCGGGGTCGAGCAGCAGATCCAGCGCGATGCGCTGCTCCGCGGAACGCCCGTGCAGGCCGAACGCCTCCTTGTCGCCGCGCACCAGCCGCACCTGCTTGTCCGCGGTGACCCGGGCCAGCGCGCTGGAACTGCCTGCGAGCAGCCGCAACCCGGTGTGGCACGGCAGTTCGCCAACGTCGGGCAGGCCGAACTCGGCCAGGTCGACGGTGCTGTTCGAGAACAGCCCGTCGAGCGCTTCCTGCGGCACGTCCACATCGGCCATCCCGGTCCAGCCGGACGGAGTGACCTCCTGCGCGCGGTACTCGTCGGCGCCGAGGCCGACCGCACCCGCCTTGACCCGCAGCGGAATGTCCTTCGTGACCAACGTCACATCTTGGCGTTCCACGGCAAGGTTCAACGCGCACGCCAGGATCCGGTGATCGTTGGAATCGGTCCGGAAACCTGGTGGCAGGACGGTCGGGTCGGAGTGGTTGAGCTCGACGTGCAGTGTGCCGCCGTGTTCGCCGATCGGGATCGGCGCGTCCAGCCGGCCGTGCGTGCGACGGAGGTCATCGAGCATCCGCAAGGATTCCCGCGCGAACCAGCCCAGCTCGGGGTGGTGCCTCTTGGCCTCCAGTTCGCTGATGACGACCAGCGGCAGGACGACGGCATGCTCGGCGAATCTGGTGACAGCCCACGGGTCGGACAACAGGACCGAGGTGTCGAGCACATACGTGTGCCGCTGGGATTCCGGGAATAGCGGCCCTGCCGCTGGCTCACCAGTGCCTTCCGCACTGGACGAGGCCTTAAGGGGCGAACGCTGCGCAGTCAACGACGGCATCTCCCTCATGGGCGTGCACCCCACGCCCGCTCTCGCTGGGCCGGGCCTGCCCCGGTTGGTCGTACTCGCCGACTTTCGTCAGCGGGTATGGCCACGAGGGCCGGGTGCCGGCCCCCTCGAGCGTTTCGCGAACGGCTTCGCCGTTCCCTCAGCTACCGCCACGACCAGGGCCTCCCGCGATGCTCCGCAAGGTCACGGACCATCACTTCGGAAGTTACCTGGCAACGGCGAATCGTGCAGGCAGCCAGGCAGGTGATTCGCAAACTTGTCATCTCACCGTCGGTAGAGCGGACGGGTGACCGAAGTTTGACCGACAGTGATGTCAAGTACCGAATCGGCGGTGCCGCCAGGCGTAATCGCGCAGAGCGCGGAGGAAATCGACGCGCCGGAACGCCGGCCAGTAGGCCTCGGTGAACCAGAACTCGGAATGCGCGGACTGCCACAGCAAGAATCCGGACAGCCGTTGTTCACCGGATGTTCGGATGATCAGGTCCGGGTCGGGCTGACCCGACGTGTACAGGTGTTCGGAGATGTGGTCGACGTCGAGGATCTTCGCCAGCTCCCGGATCGACGTCCCCTCGTCGGCGTGCTGGAGCAGGAGCTTCTTGACGGCGTCCGCGATCTCCTGGCGGCCGCCGTAGCCGACCGCGATGTTGACCTCCATGCCGTCGCGCTCCTCGGTGCGCGCGGCTGCGGCCTTGAGGCTGCGAGCCATGTCGGCGGGCAGCAGTTCGAGCGCGCCGACGATGCGCAGCCGCCACGGGTTCTCGGGCGCGGAGAGCTCTTCGACCACGTCGACGATGATCTTGAGGAGGGCTTCGATCTCCTCGTGCGCGCGGCCGAGGTTGTCCGTCGACAGCAGCCACATCGTGACCACTTCGACCTCGGCCTCACGACACCACAGGAGGAAGTCCGCGATCTTCTTCGCGCCCGCGCGGTGCCCGTCGGCGACATCGGCGAAGCCGGCTTCACGCGCCCAGCGGCGGTTGCCGTCCAGCATGATCGCGACATGGCGGGGATGCCTGCCGGCGGCTTGCTGCTGCAGCCGACGGCCATAGGCGCCGTAAAGGACCCTGGAGGCGAACGAGCGGACACTCACGTCGGTCCAGCGTACGCACTCCCGCTGAGAACGTGGCTGCGGCCACTGTCATTGGCGGAAAACCTACGGTCCCGTAACCTCTAGTTCGTGAGCCTCGCGATCGACCCCCCTGTGCTCGACACCCGCCCGCGGTTTCGCGGGCGCATCCATTTCTGGTCGTTCTTCGGTGCGTTCGCCGGTGCCGTGACCCTGGTGACGCTGGCCGCGACGACGGTGTCCGGGCTGGCCGCGGTCGCCACGGCGATCTACGGGCTGACGGTGATGGGCGTGTTCGGGGTGAGCGCCCTGTACCACCGGCGGGTCTGGAGCCCCCGCGCGTACACCTGGATGAGGCGCGCCGACCACTCGATGATCTTCCTGTTCATCGCGGGCACGTACACCCCGTTCACACTGCTGTCGATGTCCAAGCCCACCGGGTACGTGATCCTCGGCGTGGTGTGGGGCGGCGCCTTGCTCGGGGTCGCGCTGAAGATGCTGTGGCCGGGGGCGCCGCGCTGGCTCGGCGTGCCGATCTACGTGTGCCTGGGCTGGGTCGCGATCTTCGTGCTACCCGAACTGGCCCGGCACGCCGGGGTGGCCGCACTCGTGCTGCTGCTGGTCGGCGGCCTGTTCTACACGCTCGGCGCGGTCTTCTACGGCGTCAAGTGGCCCAACCACTGGCCCGAGACGTTCGGGTACCACGAGTACTTCCACGCGTGCACCGTGCTGGCCGCGATCTCCCACTACATCGCGATCTGGCTGGCGCTCTACGCCTGAAGTTCCAACGTCATGAACACGCTGTTCGGGTCTTCGCGGTAGTCACCGAACGGCGGGCAGTACTCGAAGCCGTGCTTGACATACAGGGCACGTGCGGGCGCGAAGAACTCCATCGAGCCCGTTTCCAGGCTCAGCCGGGAGAATCCGCGCGCCCGCGCCTCCGCGATGAGGTGCCGCAGCACCTGCGAACCGACCCCGCGCCCGCGGTGCGCTCCGGAAGTGCGCATCGACTTGATCTCCGCATGCGTCGGGTCCAGCACCTTCAGGGCGCCGCAGCCGACGATCCCGCCACCGTCCTTCAGCGTCCAGAACGTCACCTCCGGCTTGCGCAGGCCCTCGAGGTCCAGCGCGTGCTTACTCTCCGGCGGCGACGTGGCCTGCATGTCCGCGAGATGGTCGGCGAGGAAGCGGGCGATCTCCTCGCCCGACAGGTCGTCGATCTCGATGTGCACGAGACCTAGTCAAGCATCTCCGCACGCAGGAACGGTTCCGGAATCGCGAAGGCGTCCACCAGCAGGCGTGCCTGCGGCCGCAGCTGCTTGCACAGGTCGTTGACCGCGGCCACCACACTCTTCGCACGCGCCGAGTTGAGCCGCCCGTGTTCGACGAACCAGGCGCGGTCCTCCTCGATGGTGGACAGCACGTACAGGTCGCACAAGCGGTCCAGCACCTCCCGCGCGTCGGCGTCGGCGCACCGGTCGATCGCGGCGACGAACGCCTCCAGCACGATCCGGTCGACGTGCACCTGAGCCGCCCGCAGCACGTGGTCCTGTGCGTCGTTGAACACCTCGAACGCGTCGCCGTCGACGGCCTGTCGCAGTCGCCGCGCCACGCCCGCCAGGACGTGCTTCTCCCGGTCCTCGAACAGCGAGACGTGCCAGCCGCGGTCGTACAGCACGTCCTCGTCGTCGCGTCCGGGCGCCGCGTCGACCAAGCGCTCGATGACCCGGCGCGCGGCGGTCCGCTCGATCGCCGCACCCACGAACTGCTCGGCGATCAGCCGGGCCGTCTCCAGCGGGCTCAGGTCGTGGAAGTAGTCGCGGTAGCTGGTCAGCAGGCCCTTCGCGACCAGTTGCAGCAGCACCGTGTTGTCGCCCTCGAACGTGGTGAACACATCGGTGTCCGCCTTCAGCGCGGGCAGCAGGTTCGCGGCCAGGTAGCCCGCCCCGCCGCACGCCTCGCGCGCGGTCTGGATGCTCCGGGTCGCGTGCCACGTCGCGACGGCCTTGATACCGGCCGTACGCGATTCCAACTCGCGCTGGCTGTGTTCGTCGGCGTCGTCACGGCCCTGGATGTCGTGCAGCGTGCGGACGAGTTCCTCCTGCGCGAAGTGCAGCGCGTACGTCTTGGCGATCGCGGGCAGCAGTTTCCGTTGGTGCGCAAGGTAATCCAGGACCCGGACCTCCTCGGCGTCACCGGGCCGGCCGAACTGGCGACGCTGCTCGCCGTAGCGGACCGCGAGCGCGAGCGCCCGCTCGGTGGCGCAGATCGCCGCCCCGGCGACGCTGATCCGGCCGCGGATCAGCGTGCCGAGCATCGTGAAGAACCGCCGCCCGTCGCTGTCGATCGGGCTGCTGTACGTGCCGTCCTCGGCGACGTCGCCGTACCGGTTGAGCAGCGCATCCCTGGGCACGCGCACGCCGTGGAACGTCAGCCGCCCGTTGTCGACACCGTTGAGCCCGCCCTTGCGCCCGCAGTCGCCGATCTCGACACCCGGCATCGGCTCGCCGCGCTCGTCGCGAATCGGTACCAGGAACGCGTGCACACCGCGCCCGTTGCCCTCCGCGATGAGCTGCGCGAACACCACCGCCATCCGGCCGTCGCGGGCCGCATTGCCGATGTAGTCCTTACGTGCGCCCACATCCGGCGTGTCGATGACGAACTGCCTGGTCTCGGGATCGTAGGTGGCACTGGTGCGCAGGTGCTGCACGTCGGACCCGTGCCCGGTCTCGGTCATCGCGAAACACCCGGGCAGTTCCAGATCCATGATCGGACCGACGTACCGCTCGTGGTGCTTCTTCGTGCCCAGGAGTTGGACGGCGCCGCCGAACAGGCCCCACTGCACGCCCGCTTTGACCATCAGTGACAGATCGCCGAAACCCAGCAGCTCGAACGAAACGACCGAACCGCCGATGTCGCCACCGCCGCCGTACTCGGGCGCGAAACCGTTGCGCGCCAGACCCGTCTTGGCCAACGTGTGCAGACGCTCGCCCACCCAGGCGCGATGATCCTCAGTGGTCAGGTCATAGGGCTCGTCGTAGGCGTGCTCGGCCAGTTGCGCGCGGACCTCGCGCCGCAACTGCGCCCACTGGCCGTCCAGTACGTTCGTCAACGCATCCGGGTTCATGCCCCAAGCTTGGCCTACCGGCCGAGAATCCGCAGAATTCAGCCCAGATCCGGCCCCTGTGCGCGCAGATCGTCCACTTTGGACATCGCCTCGCGCAACTCGCCGAGCCACGAGTCGGCGTGCTCGCCAACGAGCCGCACCGCCCAGGCCAGCGCGTCCGAACGTGACCGTGCGACGCCCGAGTCGACGAGCGTGTCGAGCACCCTGCGTTCCGGCTGGCGCAGCCGCGTCATCACCGGCACGGACAGGGTGGTGAACAGCTCCTCGGTGTCCCCGATCCGCGCGCCCCACGCGACCTTGCGCTGGTACCGGTGCTCGGCCTGGCGCGCGATCTCGATGCGATGCTCGCGCGTGTCCTCACGGAACCGGCTGATCCGGCCCGATTCGGCGGCCGCTCGCGCCGCGTCGTCGTCGAAGGTCTCACCCAGCGGCGGCAGATCGCCGACGATGATGATCTCTTCGCGGTCGACGGTGATGTCCGGGGTGCCGGTGAACCAGTCATCGGGCAGCCGGCCGGCGAACCAGCCCGCGGCGTCGTCGGCCGAGGGCGCCTCGGCCTGCTGCCAGCCGCCGCGGCCCTTCCAGCTGCCGCTTCCCTTCCAGCCTCTGTGCGTGCGCATCGTGACCTCCAAGTGGTCCCTGATTACACAATTACCTCGATACACACGCTACGCCAATTTCCAGCTCTGAACCGTCACTTCGCCGAGGGCGAAAGTGCGGCCTCCAGGTCGTCGGCGCTGGTCACCGGCCGGTCGCAGACATAGCCGCGGCACACGTACGCGGCCGCGGCACCGTCCACCAGCGGCCTGTCCACCAGCAGCGGCGCGCTCTCGGGCGGTCCGGCGACGACCACGCCACCGCCGTGCACCGACCGGGCCGCAGCCGCGCGCAGCTCGTCCCACGTGCCGGGATCGGCGCCGACGACGGCGACCTGGACCGGCCCGGCCCGCAGCGCTTCCGCCACCGACAGCCAGTGCCCGGCGAACCGCGGTACCCGCGCGGCGAGCCGGCCCACCCGGCTCAGCGCACGCTCGGCCGCCGCGCGGTAACGCGCCGCGTGCTCGGGCCCGGCCAGCACCGACGCCGTCACCAACGCAGCGGCCAGTGCCGAAGCGCCCGACGGGCTCGCGTTGTCGCCCGGATCCGCGGGCCGCTGCACGAGCGTCTCCGCGTCGTCGGCCGTGTCGTGGTAAGCACCCGCCGCGTCGCTCGACGCGAACCGCGCCAGCGTGATGTCCAGCAGCTTCGTGGCCTCATTGAGCCATTCCACGTCGCCGGTCGCCTGGTGCAGCGCAAGCAGGCCATCGGCGAAGCACGCGTAATCTTCCAATACCCCGGCCGCCTCCCCGACCTGCCCGTCGCGGGAACTGCGCCGCAGCCGGCCGTCGACGACGTGGATATCGAGGATCGCGGACGCCGCCCGTGCCGCTTCCGCGACCCACTCGGGCTCGTCGAGCGCCACCCCGGCCTCGCACAGCGCGGTGATCGCCAGCCCGTTCCAGGCCGCGAGCACCTTGTCGTCCCGACCCGGCTGTGCCCGCCGGTCGCGCACCGCCAGCAGCGCCCGCCGCACGCGCTGGTACCGATCGGCATCGTCGGGATCCTGCCGCAGCTGCAGCACCGAAAGACCGTGCTCGAACGTGCCGGCCTCGGTGACGCCGAACAGCTCGATCGCCCAGTCGCCGTCGTCGCCGAGCACGTCCCGCAGCTCCGCGGGCGTCCAGGCGTAGGTGAGCCCCTCCTCGCCGAGGGTGTCCGCGTCGAGCGACGCGGCGAACCCGCCCTCGGCGGTGCCGAGCCCGTCGAGCAGGAACGTCCCGGTCATCCGCGCGACCGACAACGCGTGCTCCGACCCCGTCAGCCGCGCCAGGTGCGCGTACACCCGCAACAGCAAAGCGTTGTCGTACAACATCTTTTCGAAATGCGGCACGATCCACTCGGCGTCCACCGAGTAGCGTGCGAAGCCCCCGGCCAGCTGGTCGTACATGCCGCCGCGCGACATCGCGTCCGCACATTCCTCCACTAAGGACAGTGCTTCGGTGGAACCGGTGCGTTCGTGGTGCCGCAGCAGGAACTCCAGCACCATCGACGGCGGGAACTTCGGTGCACCACCGAATCCACCGTGCGCGCGGTCGGCTTCCGAGCTCAGCGTGGTGATCGCGTTATCCAGCACCTCATCGTCGACCACGGCCTCCGGCAACGGCCCGGCGTGGCGGGCCAGTTCCGCGACGATCCGGCCGGCGCCCTCCCGAAGCTCTCCACGGCGCTCCTGCCACGCCTGCGCGACGGCCACGAGCAGGTGCGGAAACGACGGCATTCCCGGCCGCGGCTGCGGCGGGTAGTAGGTACCGCAGTGGAACGGTTCACCGTCGGGCGTGAGGAAGCAGGTCATCGGCCAGCCGCCCTGGCCGGTCATCGCCTGCGTGGCGGCCATGTAGACGGCGTCGATGTCCGGGCGCTCTTCGCGGTCCACCTTGATGTTGACGAAGTTGTCGTTCATCAACTTCGCGGTTTCGGTGTCCTCGAACGACTCGTGCGCCATCACGTGACACCAGTGGCAGGCCGCGTAGCCCACGGACAGCAGGATCGGTACATCGCGGCGGCGGGCCTCGGCGAGCGCCTCGGCGCTCCACGGCCACCAGTCCACCGGGTTCTCGGCATGCTGCAGCAGATACGGGCTGGTCGCGCTGGCGAGTCGGTTGGCCATGCCCCCAGCCTGTCACGCGCAGCGCCCGGCCAGGGCGGGCGCTACGACTTCTCGCTTTTCTCCCGCTCGGGCGCCTGCGCTTCGGGCTCGTCCGTCGTCGCCGGCTGCTCCCCCTCCTCGGGCGCCTTGGCCGCCTTCTCCAGCTCGGCGGCCTCGTCCGGATCGAAGCTGGCCGGGACCCGCTTGAGGTGCTTGGTCATCGACCGCACCAGGAACGCGACCGCGATCAGAAAGATCAGCAGCAACAGGAAGCCCACGGGCGAGGACTTGCCGAAGTCCTCACCCTGCCCGCCGTTGTCACCGTTGCCCGGCTGCTGCGCGAGTACCAGTGCGGTCGTCGCCGGCAGGGTCACCGGTGCCAGGAAAATCATGTGGCCACCTTCTCACGTACCCCCGCGAACAGATCGTCCTCCGGCAACGTGCTGTCCACAAGTGAGCGCACCAGCTCGTACTCCTCGGTGGGCCATATCCTGCGCTGCAGGTCCAGCGGCACCACGAACCACCTGCTGGTGGGGTCGATCTGCGTGGCGTGCGCCCGCAGCGCGTCGTCCCTGACCTCGAAGTAGTCGCCGCAGTCGACCCGCGTGGTGACCCGCTCCAGGATGTCCGGGCGGTCCGCGGGCCACTTCTCGAGCCATTCTCCGTACGGCGACTCGACGCCGGCTTCGAGCAGTGCGTCATGGAAGAGCTGCATGCGCTTACGGGAGAAACCGTGCATGTAGTACAGCTTCAACGGCTGCCACGGCTCGCCCTCATCGGGGAAGCGGTCCGGTTCGGGCGCGGCGTCGAACGCGGCGACCGACACCTCGTGGCAGCGGATGTGGTCGGGGTGCGGGTACCCGCCGTTCTCGTCGTAGGTCAGCACCACGTGCGGCCGGAACTCCCGCATCACCCGCACCAGCTCGCGCACCGGCTCCGCCAACGGGATCGACGCGAACGAGCCCTCGGGCAGCGGTGGCGGCGGGTCGCCCTCGGGCAGTCCCGAATCGACGAAGCCCAGCCAGTGGTGGCGCACGCCGAGGATCTTCGCGGCGCGGGCCATCTCCTCCCGGCGCAGCTCGGTCATGTTCTCGCGCACCTCGGGCCGGTCCATCGCCGGGTTGAGCACGCTGCCTGCTTCGCCACCGGTACACGTGACGACCATGACCTCGGCACCCTCGGCGACATATTTCGCCATCGTCGCCGCGCCCTTGCTCGACTCGTCGTCCGGATGGGCGTGCACGGCCATCAGACGCAGCCGCGACCCCCGCTCGGCATCGCGCTCCTCAGCTCCCACCATGCCTGCAACGACCCCTTCTGCGACGCTATTCCGCAGCTGACGGATACTCGGTCCGTACCCATTGTCCCCAGAGGTACGACAGAACGATTCAGGAGGCCCGGGTTTGACCACGCGCGCGCTGCCCGAGGGCCGCTACGGCTCGCCGCGCGGCGGCGCCCCGAAACGCTGGCGCAGGCTGCTCTACGGGCTGATCGCGCTGGTGGTCGGCGGCGTGGTCGCGGTGGTCGCCTACATCAACCTCGGACCGGCGCCCATCGACGCCGAGCAGGTCAGCTTCGACGAGCGCCCGGGCAATGCCATGTCGGTCACCATCAACGTCACCCGCGACGACCCGGACAAGGCCGGGGTGTGCATCGTGCGGGTGCTGGACATCACGGGCGGCGAGAGCGGCCGGAAAGAGGTGTACGTCCCGGCCGGCGCGAACCACAGCCTGCAGACCACGGTTGTCCGCAGCATCGACCAGCCCGTCATGGCGGAGGTATTCGGCTGCTCGTACAACGTGCCACCGTATTTGTCAACCAGCTAGCGGCCAACGGGGTGAACCCGGCGCCGAACGTCCGATAGGGGATATAACGGACGGCACCGGGGCGGTTTTGCGTGATATCCTGGTCTACCGGCACGGCCCCCACGGGCCGTGTTTTTCCTTTATCACGAGCCTCGCTGGCCTCCAGCCAGTGAGGCCGCCGGCTTGTATACCCATGCCCGGCAGGACAACGAGGAGATGGTGACCGTGAGCGACACCCAGGTGACCTGGCTGACTCAGGATGCCTTTGACAGGCTCAAGCACGAGCTCGACGAACTGATCGAGAATCGTCCGGTCATCGCCGCGAGGATCAACGACAGCCGGGAAGAGGGCGACCTCAAGGAAAACGGGGGCTATCACGCCGCCCGTGAGGAGCAGGGCCAGGCCGAGGCGCGCATCCGCCACCTGCAGGAACTGCTTCGCGCCGCGAAGGTCGGTGAGGCGCCCGCGAACGACGGCATCGCGGAGCCGGGCAAGATCCTCACCGTGCGCTACGAGGGCGACGACCAGGACGAGAATTTCCTGCTCGCCACGCGCGAGGAAGGCGCCGAGGGCGATATCGACGTGTACTCCCCCGAGTCGCCGCTGGGCAAGGCCTTGCTCGGCGCCAAGGAGGGCGAGTCGCGCGAGTACGACCTGCCCAACGGCAGCCGTCAGAAGGTCAAGCTGGTCAAGGCCGTGCCCTACGCGAGCTGACGGCGGGGCCTCGCCGGCAGGTCGCCGCGCGAGGCCTGCTCCGCGCTAGCGTTGGGCGTATGACCCTGCCGATCTGCGTCGCGTGCGGCATGCAGTACGCCGAGCCCCGGCCGGACTGCCCGATCTGCGATGACGAGCGCCAGTTCGTTCCGCCCGCCGGGCAGCGGTGGACCGATCTCGAAGCCGTGCGACGCGAGCATCGCGCGCGGATCGAGGACCAGGGGCCGGGCATCGTCGGCATCGGCTGTGAACCCAAGTTCGCGATCGGGCAACGGGCGCTGCTGGTCCGCGCCGGATCCGGCAACTTCCTTTGGGACTGCGTCGCCTTCCTCGACGACGAAGTGATCGAGAAGGTCGCCGAGCTCGGCGGGCTGGCGGGTATCGCGATCAGCCACCCGCACTACTACACCACCGCCGTCGAGTGGTCCCGCGCCTTCGATGTCCCGGTCTACCTGCACGAACACGACCGGCACTGGCTCGGGCGGCCGGATGACGCCATCGCATGGTGGAGCGGCGGGACCAAGCAGGTCACCCCCGACCTGGAGCTGGTCAACCTCGGCGTCCACTTCGCGGGCGGCACGGTGCTGCACTGGCCGGGCGGCGAGAACGGTGCGGGCGCACTGCTGTCCGGTGACATCGTGCAGGTCATCCCCGACCGTAGGTTCGTCGGTTTCATGTACAGCTACCCGAACCTGATCCCGGAACGGCCGGCCGTCGTGCGGCGGGCGGCCGAGATCCTGGCCCGCTACCGATTTCGCGCGATCTACGGCGCGTGGTGGGACGCGGTCGTGCGCGAGGACGGTTACGACGTCGTGCAGCGGTCGGCGAAACGCTACCTGGACTTCGTATCGTCGTAGGCGATCCGCTCCAGCAGCGGCCGCACCCGCGGCGTGATGGGCGTGGACAGCGCGAGCGACGTGTTCGTGCGCAGCACGCCCGGCAGCCCGACCACCTGATCGATCACCCGCTGCAGGTCGTCGTGGTCGCGGGCGACCATCCGCACGAACAGGTCGCCCTGGCCGGTGGTGGCGTGCGCCTCGCAGACCTGGTCGATCGCCGCGAGCCCCTCGATCACCTCGCCCCG
This sequence comes from Amycolatopsis sp., assembly GCA_035248845.1. Taxonomy (GTDB): domain Bacteria; phylum Actinomycetota; class Actinomycetes; order Mycobacteriales; family Pseudonocardiaceae; genus Amycolatopsis_E. The sequence goes on from DATFHB010000099.1 coordinate 36,214, forward strand.
GCTGCCCTGCGCGATCTCGATCACCGCGAACGCCGTCAGCCCAAACCCCATCGCGGCCAGGTCGACCTCGGGCGGGAAGCCGCCGAGGATGCCCTGTTCGGTGAGCCGATCGAGGCGCGCCTGCACCGTGCCGCGGGCCACGCCGAGGCGCCGCGCGCACTCCAGCACACCGAGCCGTGGCGCGTCGGTGAGCAGGAGCAACAGCCTCGCGTCGAGCGCGTCCACGTCGCCTCCTAGTTCCGCGCCAGCGTGTACCCGGCGCGCTCGAGTTCGGCGACGACGTCCTGGCAGTGCTCGGGACCGCGCGTCTCGAGGTTCAGCGCGACCTCGACCTCCCCCAGTGCCAGCGCACCGGACACCCGCGAATGCTCGATGTCCAGCACATTCGCGCCGAGTTCGCTGATTCGCGAGAGCATCGACGCGAGCACGCCAGGCCGGTCGGGCACGCGCAGCCGCAGCGCCAGGTACCGCCCGCCCGCCGTCATCCCGTGCTGGATGATCTGCAGCAGCAGCAACGGATCGACGTTGCCGCCGGAGAGGATCCCGACCACCGGCGCCCGGAACGCGCCCGGATGTTGCAGCAGCGCCGCCACAGCGGCGGCACCCGACGGCTCGACGACGAGTTTGCGCCGCTCGAGGCACAGCAGCACCGCGCTCGACAGCGACTCTTCCGTCACCGTCACCACGTCGTCCACCAGCGCCTTGACGTGCGCGAACGTGGTGTCGCCCGGCCTGCCGACGGCGATCCCGTCGGCCATGGTCAGCATGCCGGTCAGACGGACCGGCTCGCCCGCTTCCAGCGACGGCGGGTAAGCGGCGGCTGCTTCGGCCTGCACGGCCACGACCCGCACGTCCGGCCGGCGCGCCTTGACCGCGACCGCGACACCGGCGACGAGGCCGCCGCCGCCCGCCGGCACCAGCACGGTCGCCGCGTCCGGCGTCTGGTCGAGCACTTCCAGCCCGACTGTGCCCTGGCCGGCGATGATGTCCTCGTGGTCGAAGGGGTGGATGAACACCGCGCCGGTGCGCTCGGCGAACGCCATCGCCTCGGCGAGCGTCTCGTCGAACACGTCGCCCTGCAGGTGCACGTCCGCGCCGTAGCCGCGCGTCGCGGCGAGCTTGGGCAGCGGCGCGCGGGTCGGCATGAACACGGTGGCCTTGATACCCAGCAGTGCCGCGGCGAGCGCCACCCCCTGCGCGTGGTTGCCGGCGCTGGCCGCGACGACCCCGTGCCCGCGATCGGCCTCGCTCAGCCCGTGCAGCCGCGTGTACGCGCCGCGAATCTTGAAGGATCCGGTGCGCTGCAGGTTCTCGCATTTGAGATACACCGCACCGCCGTGAACCTGTTCCAGGTCCCGTGCGTGTTCCATCGGGGTGACCCGGGCGATCCCGGCCAGCAGCCGGCGAGCCCGCTCGATCTGCTCGACCGTCACCAAACGCATAACCGGGATCATGCCACCCCCGCCGGACCGCTTTGGGTACCCTGGATGCGGTCACTACCGGAAGCCGAGGAGACGCGATGCGAAGGCGGAACGACGGCGAAGCCCGCCGCACTCGTTCGGCCGGCGCGCTGCCCGTCGTCGCGGCGGTTACCTCGGCGCTGGCCCTGACCGGTGCCGCGTTCCTCACGGTGGACCGCGCCACCTGCGGGGACGCGCAGTACATCCGCCACGCCGATCATGTCGAACTGGTCGGCGGCTGCGTCGGCAGCTCCGAGCTCGACCAGATGCGCGTCAGCACTCAGCATTCCGGCACCGGCCTCGCCGACTTCAACGCTTACCGGCCTTAACCCAGGGCAGCGCGCAGGTCCTCGACGAGGTCGCGGGCGTCTTCGATCCCGACGGACAGCCGCAGCAGGTCGGCGGGCACCTGGAGCATCGAGCCCGCGACACTCGCGTGCGTCATCCGGCCCGGGTGCTCGATCAGCGACTCGATCCCGCCCAGTGACTCGGCCAGGATGAACAGCGACGTGCGCGCCACCGCGTCCAGCGCGGCCTGGTCACCGCCGGCGTGCCGGAACGAGACCATCCCGCCGAACCGGCGCATCTGCTTCGCGGCGATCTCGTGTCCTGGGTGCCCGTCGAGCCCGGGGTAGTACACCTGCGCCACGTTCGGGTGCGAGGCCAGCGCCTCGGCGACCCGCTCGGCGTTGTCGCAATGCCGTTCCATCCGCACGGCCAGCGTCTTGATGCCGCGCAGCGTCAGCCATGCGTCGAACGCGCCGGGCACCGCACCGGCGGCATTGCGCAGGAAGAACAGCTGCTCCCGCACGTCGTCCTCGTTGGTGAGCACCGCGCCACCCACGACGTCGGAGTGCCCGCCGAGGTACTTGGTGGTCGAGTGCACCACGATGTCCGCGCCGAGCCCGAGCGGCGTCTGCAGGTAGGGCGTGGCGAAGGTGTTGTCCACGACGAGCCGCGCGCCCGCGGCGTGCGCGACATCGGCGAGCGCCGGGATGTCGGCGATGCCGAGCAGCGGGTTGCTCGGGGTCTCGCACCAGATCAGCTTCGTGCCGGGCTTGGCGGCCGCGCGCACCGCGTCGACGTCGGCGAGGTCTGCCACGGTGTAGGTCACGCCCCAGCCGGTGAGCACCTTGTCGATCAGCCGGAACGTGCCGCCGTACGCGTCGTTGCCGAGCACCAGGTGGTCGCCCGGGCGCAGCGTGGTGCGCAGGACCGCGTCGGAGGCGGCCATGCCCGAGGCGAACGCGAGACCGTGCCGCGCGCCCTCCAGCGACGCGAGCTGCTGCTCGAGCGCGGTGCGTGTCGGGTTCGCGGTGCGCGAGTACTCGTAGTCACCCTCGCGGGTGCCGCCGACACCGTCCTGCGCGTACGTCGAGGTCTGGTAGATCGGCACGATGACCGCGCCGGTACGCGGATCGGGCTCCTGACCAGCGTGGATGGCACGGGTCTCGAAACCGAAGCGGGGGGTGTCGTTCGACATACCCCACAGGTTACGACCAGCCGCTGGTCACCCAACGTGCGGTGGGGCGCGCGAGCGCGAGCCCCAGGGTCGCGACGGCGGGCAGGCACAGCAGAGCCGCGTAGCCGACCGGCAGCGTGCGGTCACTGAGGCCGAGGAAGTACACCCCCGCCGAGGCCAGCACCAGCACCAGCGCATACAGCAGCAGCGCGGCCACCGCTCCGGCGATCGTGCAGACCCGGCCGAACCGCTTCGCCAGGATCAGGCCGACCCCGCCCGTCAGCAGCAGACCCGCGACGACGAGGTGGATCAGGAAGGTCAGCAGTGCGCGGCCGATCGCGCTGTCCCCAGCCAGCATGACCGCCCCGCCCGCGACCCCGACCAGATGGAACAGTCCGCCGAGCAGAGCGAGCACTGCGGCGGGAACACCGGTGCCGCCACCACGCGATTCACTGCTCACGGTGCGACCACCCCTGGACATGGTCGGACGGCCGGTAACGCAGGTAGCGCAGCGTCGACGGCAGCACCGAAAGCACGACCACCACCGGTCCGCCGACGGCCGCGCTGACACGGACGAACGCGTCGTCCTGAGCGAACGAGAACATCGCCTTGAAGAACTCCCCGATCTGGCCCGGATAGAACAACAACGGCTCGGCCACGACGGCGCCGATGGCCGCCAGCCCGCCGAGCAGCAACAGCGCCGCGGCGGCGAGCGCGCGCAGGAACGTGACGAGCGCGCCGAGCAGGAGCAGCAGCGCCGCGCCGAGGTAGAGCCCCAGCAGGAGCAGGACCTTGCCCGGCAGGTCATTGACACCGACGTCGATGAACACCTTGACCGGCAGGTAACCGAGGACACCGGTGAGCGCCAGCCCGACGATCCCGGCGAGGATCGCGGTGGTGCCGTTGTGGTGCGGACTGGTCACTGGGGTCCCCGGGAAGCCGAGCGCGGGCGTGGTCGGCCCACTTTAGCGACGTTGTGCCCGTTCCGGTCCGGAAACGACGATGCCCCCGGGCCAAGAGGAGGCGGCCCGGGGGCATCGAGCGTTCAGTACGTCACCACTGCTGCGGCGGCTGCCCCGGCTGCTGCGGGTGCTGGCCGTACGGACCGGGCTGGCCGAAGCCACCACCGGGCTGACCGTACGCACCGGGCTGTCCCGGCTGACCGAACCCGCCGCTGGCGGGGCCGACCGGCTGACCGTACGGACCCGGCTGACCGGGCTGGCCGAACCCCCCGCTCGGCGGTCCGAAGCCGCCGGGCTGACCGGGGTACCCACCGCTCGGCGGACCGCCGAAACCACCAGGGCCGCCGGACGACCCACCGTCGAGGCCGAAGAACCCGGCCGTCGACGGGGTGAGCGCGAGCGCACCGACCGCGGCGATCAAGATGCCGAAGATCAGCGCGAACACGATGCGGGTGATGAAGTCGGCCTGCGCGCCGAAGAGGACCGCGAAGAGCAGCAGCACGGCGCCGCTGGCGACGAGCACCCAGGCGGAGAGCTTGTTCTTCAGAAACAGCAGAACCGCGCCACCGACCGCGGCCAGGCCGCCGAGCGCCATCAGGATCGTGTAGATCCATGCCCAGGCGGGCACGCTGGCGCTCACGTCCGAAAGCCGGTCGCACAGGCTGGTGTTGCCGCCCATCTGCTCCATCGAGGCGCGGCACTGGTCGGCCGCGCCGCTCGCGCTCCCGGACGCGCTGCCGAAGTCACCCATCAGCGTGAACATGAGGATGGCGGCGATGAGGCCGAGCACGGCGACGACACCGGCCGCGATCCAGGCGATCACCTGGTTGTTGCCACCTCCGCCACCAGCGGGAGCGCCGTAGGGCGAGGCACCGAAGCCCGGCGGCGGACCGCCGAAACCACCCGGCTGCCCGGGCGGCGGACCGAAACCCTGCGGCGGCTGGCCGTAGGGACCCGGCTGCGGCGGCTGCCCGAACCCGGCGGGCTGCGGCGGCTGGCCGAACCCGGCGGGCGGCTGAGGCTGACCGAAGGCCGGCTGCTGCCCGAGCGCGGCCGGGTTGTCCGCGGCACTCGGCGGCGGCGCGTACGGAATCGCGGGCGGAGGCTGGGAGCCCGGCGGCACGAGCTGCGTCGACTCAGGTCCCGGCGCGTCCGCGCCCAGGCCCAGCCCCTCGGCGGGCTGCCCGGGCTGCACGACCTGGGTCGGCTCGGCCGTTTCGCCGAACAGGCCGCCGGCCGGCGGCGCCTGTCCGGGTTGCACGACCTGCGTCGGCTCCGACGCACCGAAAGGACTGTCTTGCTGCTGCTGGGGACCGCTCGGCGGATCCTGCTGTGGCTGGCCGCCACCCCAGGGCTGATTCGGCGGCTGCGGAGCGCTCATGCGGGTCTTGAACCCCCCTTTGAGAGGACTGTTAATAACCAAAATGGGCTACTGGCGGCACACGCTATCGGATCTGTCCAGCTGACGCTCGTAACGCCCCGGGCGAATCGGACGATGTGATTAGCCACGCCTGCCCGCGAGGAAGCCCAGCAAGTCGTGCCGTGTGACCACACCCGCGGGTTTGCCGTCGAGCAGGACGAGCGCCCCGTCGGCCGCGGTCAGCGCCGTCATCGCGACGCTCACCTGCTCGCTCGCGCCGATCGTCGGCAGCGGCGGGGACATGTGCTTCTCGAGCCGGTCGGCGAGGTTCGCCTTGCCCGTGAACAGCGCCTCCAGCAGGTCGCGCTCGTTCACCGCGCCTACCACCTCGGCCGCCATCACCGGCGGTTCGGCGCTGACGACGGGCATCTGGCTGACGTTGAACTCGGACAGGATCGCCACGGCCTCGGCGACGGTCTCGTTGGGGTGCGTGTGCACCAGGTCCGGCAGCGCACCGGTCTTGGCCCGCAACACTTCGCCGACGGTGGCGCCGGACTGCTCCGCCGTCAGGAAGCCGAACGACGCCATCCACTGGTCGTTGAACACCTTGCCGAGGTAGCCGCGGCCACCGTCGGGCAGCAGCACGACGATCACGTCGTCGGGGCCGAGCCCCTTCGCCAGCCGCAGCGCGGCGGCGACCGCCATCCCGCACGAACCGCCGACCAGCAGGCCCTCCTCGAGCGCGAGGCGGCGGGTGATGTCGAAGGACTCGGCGTCGGAGACGGCGATGATCTCATCGGCGATGCCGCGGTCGTAGGTCTCGGGCCAGAAGTCCTCACCGACACCCTCGACCAGGTACGGCCGCCCGGTGCCGCCCGAGTAGACCGAGCCCTCGGGGTCCGCGCCGATCACGGTGACCTTGCCGTCGGAGACCTCCTTGAGGTACTGGCCGGTGCCGGAGATGGTGCCGCCGGTGCCGACGCCGGCGACGAAATGCGTGACCCGGCCATGGGTCTGCTGCCAGATCTCCGGCCCCGTCGAGTGGTAGTGGCTCGCCGGGTTCTCCGGGTTGGCGTACTGGTTGGGCTTCCACGCCCCGTCGATCTCCTCGACGAGGCGGTCGGAGACGGAGTAATAGGAGTCGGGATGCTCGGGCGCGACGGCCGTCGGGCACACGACCACTCGCGCACCGTAGGCCTTGAGCACGTTCCGCTTGTCCTCGCTGACCTTGTCCGGGCAGACGAACACGCACCGGTAGCCCTTGCGCTGGGCGACCATCGCGAGCCCGACGCCCGTGTTGCCCGAGGTCGGCTCGACGATCGTGCCGCCGGGCTTCAGCGCTCCGGACGCCTCGGCCGCCTCGACCATGCGCAGCGCGATGCGGTCCTTCACGCTGCCGCCCGGGTTCAGGTACTCCACTTTGGCCAGCACGAGCGGCTGCAGGCCCTGGGTAAGTGCGTTCAGCTTGACCAGCGGGGTGTTGCCCACCAGGTCCACGACATGGTCGTAGTACTCCACAGCGACACCCTAACCGTGCGGGCCGTCGCCGCACGGGTTGACCAGACGCCCGGAAGGGGCAGGATGTAGGTAAGCAGCCGCTTAGCCCGACCTGAAGGAGTGTTCTGCCATGCCCGAAGCCGTCATCGTCTCGACTGCGCGCTCGCCGATCGGGCGCGCGAACAAGGGCTCACTGGCGAGCATGCGCCCCGACGACCTCGCCGCGCAGATGGTTCGGGCCGCACTCGACCAGGTCCCGCAGCTGGACGCCCGCGACATCGACGACCTGATGCTGGGCTGCGGACTGCCCGGCGGCGAGTCCGGGTTCAACATGGGACGCGCGGTCGCCGTCGAGCTGGGCTACGACCACCTGCCGGGCTGCACGGTCACCCGCTACTGCTCGTCCAGCCTGCAGACCACGCGGATGGCGCTGCACGCGATCAAGGCCGGCGAGGGTGACGTCTTCATCTCCGCGGGCGTGGAGGCGGTCTCGCGGTTCGTCAAGGGCAGCTCGGACTCGTGGCCCGACACGCACAACCCGCTGTTCGCCGACGCCGAGGCGCGCTCCGCCAAGCTCGTCGACGGGGGCGCCGACAGCTGGACCGACCCGCGCGAGAACGGGCAGGTGCCCGACGTCTACATCGCGATGGGTCAGACCGCGGAGAACCTGGCGCGGCTGAAGAACGTCTCCCGCGAGGAGATGGACGAGTTCGGCGTGCGGTCGCAAAACCTCGCGGAGAAGGCGATCGCGGACGGGTTCTGGGCCAAGGACATCACGCCGGTCACGCTGCCCGACGGGTCGGTCGTGGCGAAGGACGACGGCCCGCGTCCGGGCGTCACGATCGAGGGCGTGTCCGGGCTCAAGCCGGTGTTCCGGCCCGATGGGCGCATCACCGCCGGGAACTGCTGCCCGCTCAACGACGGCGCGGCCGCGGTCGTGGTCATGTCCGACACGAGGGCGAAGGAGCTGGGGCTGACCCCGCTGGCTCGCGTCGTGTCCACCGGCGTCTCGGGGCTGTCGCCGGAGATCATGGGCTACGGCCCGGTCGAGGCGTCGCAGCGGGCGCTGGCCAAGGCGGGACTGTCCATTGGCGACATCGACCTCGTCGAGATCAACGAGGCGTTCGCCGCGCAGGTCATCCCGTCCTATCAGGACCTGGGCATCGACCTCGAGCGGCTCAACGTCAACGGCGGCGCGATCGCCGTGGGCCACCCGTTCGGCATGACCGGCGCCCGCATCACCTCGACCCTCATCAACTCCCTGCAGCACCGCGACAAGCAGTGGGGCCTGGAGACGATGTGCGTCGGCGGCGGCCAGGGCATGGCCATGGTGCTCGAGCGGCTGAGCTGACGCCACTGGTGGGGCGCCAGGTGTCCGGGTGGGCACCTGGCAGCCCACCTCACGATCAGGTATGGCTCGGCGCGCCCGCGCAGAGCGTCGTCGCCGGCTGCGAGTACTTCACCGGCAGCGACTCGTCGAACGCGTCGCAGGCCGAATCCTGCGCGGTGCCGTTGACCACCTTGAGGATCTTGATCTCGGCCGAGGGGTCGGCGCAGTCGATGCGCTGGTACCCGTCAGTGCTCTTCGAGACGTTCGCGAAGCACTCGCCTTCGCGCGCGTTGAGCATCAGGCAGAGCTTGTAGTCGCCGGAACCGCTGACGGAGTAGCTGTCGTAGTCGCCGTCCGGGCACGTGCCGTTGGCGTCGTCGAGCCGCACGCCGACCTTCACGTTCGCCGACGGGTCGTTGCAGTCCACGCGGCTCGGCTCGGCTCGGTCCTTGAACTCCTTGACGTTCAGGCAGTCGCCGGCCGCGGCACGGTCCGGCGAGGTGGTGAACCAGGCGACGGCGCCGATCGCCATCAAGACCACGACGACCACCGGAAGCACGATTCTGAGCCACCGCAGCTTGCTCTTCTTCGGCGGCGCGACGGGCACGCCGGGCGGCGGGAACGCGGTGGGCTGCCCCGGCGCCATGGCGAACCCAGACTGCTGCGGCGCAGAGGAATTCGGCTGGCCGTCCTGCCCAGCCGACGGGGGAACGCTCACACGGACCTCACAGATGTGAAAGAGATGCTGATCGTTCGCATCTAACACTGCGTGATCATCCGCCGGGCCGAGACTCCCGAAAACGGCCGAAGAAACAACAGGGGACGCCCGGGCTCTTGCCGGACGTCCCCTGCCTTCTCGGGAAAAGCGCTAGTCGTTCTGCAGGTACGACAGCAACCGCAGGATCTCCAGGTACAGCCAGACCAGCGTGGTCATCAGGCCGAAGGCCGCGTACCACGCCCACTTCGAGGGCATCCCCTCGCGGATCATCCGGTCGGCCATGTCGAAGTCGAGCAGGAAGTTGAACGCCGCGATGCCGATCACGACGAGGCTGAAGATGATCGCCAACGCGCCGCCGTCGCGCAGGCCCATGTTCACGCCGAACAGGCTGAGCAGCAGGTTGGCGAGCATCAGGATGACCACACCCGCGGTCGCCCCGATGATCCACTTGGTCAGCTTCGGTGTCACCTTCACAGCACCGGTCTTGTAGACCACCAACATCGCGACGAACACGCCGGCCGTGCCCAGGATCGCCTGGAGCGCGATGCCGGGATAGATCATCTCGAACACGCCGGTGATCGCACCGAGGAAGACGCCTTCCGCCGCGGAGTACACCAGCGTCATCGGCCCGCTCGGCTTCTGCCGGAAGATGATCACCAGCGACAGCCCGAGGCCGATCAGCATCGCCACGAGCATGACGCCGAGCACGGACCCCATCGCGTCGGCAGTGGCCTGCCCCTGGGCCCATATCGCGGTGATCACGCCGGTGACCAGCGCGGTACCGAGCGAAAGACCGGTCTTGATGACGACGTCGTCCACCGTCATCGGGCGGTCGCCGGCGCCCGACGGCGCCTGAGGCACCCCGTATCCGGGCATGCCCTGCGGCTGGTTGAAGCCTACGTTCGGCCCGTACTGGCCGTATCCCGCCCTGCTCGAGGGCAGGTTACGGAACGCCGGATTGCTAGTGGAACGCACCTGATCCTCCTGGATCTCCTGGCACCTGCGTCAAGTTCAACGGTGTGGACCGCTGACCAGTTCCCGTTCAAGTAAAGACGACTTTACCTTTTCGGTCGACCCCGTCGCCGCCGACACGGGGCCGACCCTAGTCGGCGAGCGCGAGTGCCTGCAGCGCACGGACCAGCGCGTCGGCGTCCGACCGCCCCAGCGGGGCAAGGAACTCCGCCTCGACCTCCGCGCGCGCCCGTTCGGCGCGCTCGAGCGTGTCCTGCCCCTTGGCCGTCAGCTCGACGATGTTCCTCCGCCGGTCGTCGGGACTGCGCCGCCGTACCACCAGGCGCTTGTGTTCGAGATCGTCGATCAGGCCGACCATCGTGGTGCGGTCGACCCGCAGCCGGCCCGCGACCTCGAGCTGGCTCAGCGGGTCCTCCGTCGCGAGTACGAGCAAGACCGCCAGCTCCCGGCCGCTGATCCCGAACGGTGCGAGCACCCGCTCCACCACCTCACTGAGCCGGATCTGGGTGTGTTTGAGCAGGTAGCCCAGCCTGGTCAGGAGCGGCTGGGGAGGCAGTTCCGGCATGCGCCCAGCCTATCGCCTTTCTGATTGTCACTTGTACTGACGATCTGGTAGCGTGACGAATGTGGACGTCAGATTCGGCATCAAGACCACCCCGATGCGGGTGCCCTACGAGGACATCCTGCGGGTGTGGCAGGAGGCGGACGGCTTCCCCGACTTCGAGGACGCCTGGCTGTGGGACCACTTCATGCCGCTTGCCGGTCCTCTCGACGGCGCGGTGCTCGAGGGCTGGACCCTGCTCGCGGCACTGGCGGCGCGCACCGAACGACTGAGGCTGGGCCTGCTCGTCACGGGCAACCGCGCCCGCGAGCCCGCGGTACTCGGCAAGATCGCCAGCACGGTCGACGTGATCTCACGCGGCCGGCTGATCATGGGTTTGGGCGTGGGCGGCACCCGGCAGCCGCCCGGCGCGGGCGGCATCGCGGGCGATAATCCGGCCGTCGCGGAGTACGCGGCGTACGGCTTGCCGCTGGTCTCCCCCGGCGAGGGCGTCGCACGCCTCGAGGAGACGATCGCGATCCTCAAGCGCATGTGGACCGAGGACGTGTTCGATTTCAACGGCCGCTACTACGTCCTCGAGGGCACCCGCAACGAGCCCAAGCCGGTACAGCGGCCGGGTCCGCCCCTGTTGCTCGGCGGATGGGGCACGAAGACGCTGCGAGTGGTCGCCGAGCACGCGGACATGTGGAACATCCCCGGCCCGCCGCACAACGGTGTCGGCCTCATCGCCGAACGCGCTCGCGTGCTGGACCAGCATTGCGCCGCGATCGGCCGCGACCCGGGCGAGATCACGCGCTCGGTGCAGATCATCGTCTCCTATGACGACCCATCTCGTTCCAGGAAGGAGATCACTGAACTGATCGATGCCGGGATGACGCACCTCGTGCTGAGCCTGCGCGCGCCCTACCCCGAAGGAGTAGTCCGATGGCTGGTGGACGAGATCGTCACGCCGCTGCGCGGATGACCTGCTGCCACGTCGAACGTGACGGTGGTCCCATCGGCGGGCGTGCAGCAGAATGCGCAGTGGGCCCAACGGCACGCGGCGAAGGGTGGGGACTATGCCCGGCTATCTGGTAACCGGCGCCACCGGCTTGATCGGGCGCCATTTCACGCAGCTTCTGCTGAGCAGGCAGGACGCCGGCGAGGTGTACCTGCTGGTCCGCGAGTCCTCGCGGGAGCGCCTCGCGAACCGGGTCGCGGGCTGGCCGAACTCCGGCCGGGTCACCCTCGTCACGGGCGACCTGTCCCAGCAAAAGCTCGGGGTCGACGAGGGAACCCGCGACCAGCTTCGCGGCAAGATCGACCACCTCGTGCACCTGGCCGCGCTCTACGACCTCACGGCGGACGACGACGCGAGCATCCGGGCCAATGTGGACGGTACGCGCAACATGCTTGAACTGGCCGCCGACCTGCGCGCGGGTTGTCTGCACCACGTGTCCTCGGTCGCGGTCGCGGGTGACCACGAGGGGGTGTTCACGGAGGACATGTTCGATGTCGGCCAGCGGCTGCCCACGGCCTACCACCGCACGAAGTTCGAGGCCGAGCGACTGATCCGGCAGCAGCACGAGGTGCCGTGGCGGGTGTACCGGCCCGCGGTTGTCGTCGGGCATTCGCAGACCGGCGAGATGGACAAAGTGGACGGTCCGTACTACCTGTTCCCCGCCATCAACCGGCTCAGTTCCGTGCCCAACGTGCCACTCGCCGGCCCCGACCTCGGCGACACCAACGTCGTACCCGTCGACTACGTGGCCAAGGCACTGCTGGAGCTGGTGCACCGGCCGGGCCTCGACGGATGCGCGTTCCACCTGGTCAACCCCGAACCCCAGCCGGTCGTGTCGGTGTACAACGCGTTCGCCCATTCGGCGGGCGCGCCCACCATCAACGTCCAGCTCGACAAGTGGCTGTCGGGCGGGATCCTGCGGCTGGTCAAGCTGACCGAGCACGTGCCGGGCGTCTCGCTCGCCCGGGACGCGTTCCTCGAACGGCTGGGCATTCCGCCGGTGCTGCTCGACACCATGGCGTTCCCGTCGGTGTTCGCATCGGCGGCCACGCGCAAGGAGCTGGCGGGCGCGGGTGTCGACGTGCCACGCATCGAGGACTATGCGCCCGTGCTGTGGCGGTACTGGCGTGAGCACCTCGACCCCTTCCGCGCGCGCCAGCACGGAAACCGCGGCGAGCTCGACGGCCGGCGGGTCATCATCACCGGCGCCTCGTCCGGCATCGGGCGCGCCACCGCCCTGAGGGTTGCGGCCGAGGGTGGCGTTCCGCTGCTCGTGGCCCGACGGCAGCACGAGCTCGAAGAGGTGCGCGACGAGATCGTCGCGCAGGGCGGCAGCGCGTCGGTGTACCCGGCCGACCTGACCGACGACGAATCGATCAACAAGCTGGTCAAGCACATCCTCGACGAGCACGGCCGGATCGACATGCTGGTCAACAACGCGGGCCGGTCGATCCGCCGGTCGATCAAGCTGTCGTTCGACCGGTTCCACGACTACGAGCGCGCGATGGCGATCAACTACTTCGGCGCGGTGCGGCTGATCCTCGCGGTGCTGCCGCACATGGCCGAACGGAAGTTCGGGCACATCGTGAACGTGTCGTCGATCGGCGTGCAGGGCATCGCTCCACGGTTTTCCGCGTACGTCGCGTCGAAGGCTGCGCTGGACTACTTCAGCAAGATCGCGGCCACGGAGACACACGGGGACGGAATCACATTCACGACCATCCACATGCCGCTGGTGCGGACACCCATGATCCGGCCGACCAAGATCTACGACGCGTTCCCGACGAAGTCGCCCAAGCAGGCCGCGGACATGGTGCTGCGCGCACTGAAGGAGCGGCCGAAGCACATCGGTACCCCCGAAGGGTATTTGATGCAGGCGGCGTACACGTTCCTGCCGGGACTGGTCGACGCGATCGCCTATGAGGGGTACCGGATCTTCCCCGATTCCATGGCGGCGGGCGGCTCCGGAGAAGTCAAGCTCGGCAAGGGTGAGCAGCACCTGTCGAGGGCGGCGGCGCGGTTGGTCCGGCTGACAAGGGGGTTCCACTGGTAGTCGTATCCGCAGTGTGGATCGGTCCACAAAGCTCAGACACTCGCTGACCTGACGCCGCTAACACCCCGTACCCAGGTACCGTCTTCGTTATGGTGCTGCCCGAGCGAGACAATGCCCTGCTCCCGCTGAAGCGGGAATACAACCAGGTCTGGCACGGCTTCGATCGTGCCCAGGTGCTGCAGTACCTGGATCATGTCGAGGTCAACCTGCGCCGGGTGATGGCTGATCGGGATGCGGCGCGGGCACAGGCGAGCACCATGTCGCGTGAGCTCGAGAACGCGCGGATGGAGATCGCGCGATTGCGGAACCGGGTGGACGAGCTCAAGCGCCCGCCGGAGCGGCTGGAGGACCTGGACGAGCGCATGCAGCGCACGGCCGACGTGGCCAACACGCGCGCGGAGGAGATCGTCAACCGGGCACAGGTCGCGGCAGAGGAGCACTGGGCAGCGAGCACGAAGCTGTCCAGCACGCTGCGCGAGCGGTACCAGAGCTTGATCACCGCCCTGGAGACGCAAGCGGATGCCTTGCTGGCCGAGCACACCAATGCGCTCGACGCGACCAAGACCGAGGTGCGAAAGCTGACCACGGAGGCCGCGCAGCGCCGGACGGCGCTGGACATCGACGCGGAGCGCAAGCGCCGCACGGTCGAGCACGAGTTCGAGCAGTCCATGAAGGCGCAGAAGACAACGCTCGAGAAGCACGTCGCGGATCAGCAGACGGCGAGCAAGACCCAGGCCGAGCGGCGCATCTCGGACGCCACCGCAGAGGCGAAGCGACTCGTCGACGAGGCCACCGCCCAGGCGACGCGACTCGTTTCGCAAGCCACCGAGACCGCCCAGCGCCGCGAGACCGAGGCGGACCGCAAGGTGCGGCAGCTGAACTCGCTGAGCCAGGACGCGGCCGCGAGGTTGCAGCGGGCGCACGAGGTGCTGGCGACGAGCCAGGCGTCCTTGGAGCCGCTGCGCGAGGAGTCGGTCGTGGACGTGTCCCGGGCGACGGGCCCGGTCGATCCGCCGACCGGGCCCGCCGCGAAGAAGCCCGCCCCGGCCCCCGCCGACGCCCCGACTCGGCCCGCGGTCGAAAAGCCGACCCCGGACAAGTTCGAACGGGCCGGCGCCCAAAGCCGGAAGTAGTCTCACCGCACGATCTCACCGGCCTCCGTGAACGGTGCGGGAGATGTCACGGCCCATCGGCTCCCCGGGCCGGATCCAAGCTCGTAACACACGGCACCGGCACCACGACTCCAGGTCGTCCCTGGAGTAAAGGAGCCGTCAATGCCGTCGAATCGCCGCCGAAGACTCGGGCCACTGGCTGCCGCGATGCTCGGCGCGCTTGCCATCGCGGGCTGTGCAGCAACCCCGGCCACCCCGGCCCCGGCCAGCACGATCTCCACCGAACTCAGCACGGTCGCCACCACCCCACCGCCGGCCGCGACCACGCCACCCACGGCCACCACCTCCCAGGCCGCGGCGCAGCAAGCCGCACCGGACACGCCGGCGCCGCAAGCCGCCGCGACCACCAAGCGCACGACGAGCCAGCAGAGCGCGTCCTCGACGTGTTCCAGCAGCAGCTACGTCAACGTCGACGGCCGCTGCGTGCCCAGGCCCACGCATGCCGACTCGCCGCCTGCCGGGGCGACCGCCCGCTGCAACGACGGCACCTACAGCTTCAGCCAGCACCGGCAGGGCACTTGTTCCGGACACGGCGGAGTAGCGGCGTGGCTCTAGCCGCGCAGGCACGGAGGTCAGGACGGCTCGAACTCCGCCCGGACGCCGAGCAGGCGCACCGGGCGGCTTCCTTCGAAGCGTCCGAGCACGAGAAGCGCTGCTCGTTCGATATCGTCGCCATCACTCGTCGGCGCAGCGAGCGTGACACTGCGTGTCTGCGTAATGAAGGGCGCGAACCGAACCTTCACCCCCACTCGGACCGCCGGCCGCCCCTCGGCCACGACCTCGTCCGCGACCCGGCGGGCCAGCGTCGCGACCTCGCGCCTGATCTCGTCCGGGTCGGTCAGGTTCTGTTGGAAGGTCGTCTCGTGTCCCCGCGACCGCGGCACGTACGGTGTGGCCGTGACGTCGGTGTCGCCGACGCCGAGCGCGAGGATGCGGTACCAGGGCCCCATGGTCGGACCGAACCGGGCGGCGAGCGCCTTCGGATCACTCGCCGCGAGCTGCTCGACCGTCGCGATGCCCAGGTCGGCCAGCTTCTTCGCCGTCTTGCGGCCGATTCCCCACAACGCGTCGACCGGCCGCGCACCCATTACCTCGTGCCAGTTCAGCTTGGTCAACCGGTAGATTCCAGCCGGTTTCCCGAAGCCGGTGGCAAGCTTGGCGCGCAGCTTGTTGTCGCCGATTCCGACCGAGCAGTGCAGTCCGGTCGCGTCGAGTACGGCGCGCTGGATGTCGGCGGCCACGGCCTCGGGGTCATCCGTGGCGACACCGAGAAACGCCTCGTCCCAGCCGAGCACCTCGACTACGACCGGGAACTCCCGCAGCGTCGCCATGACGCGCTCGGACACCTCTTCGTACGCCGGGGCGTCGGTCGGCAGGAAGACCGCGTCCGGACAGCGTTTCGCCGCGGTCCGCAGCGGCATGCCGGATTGAATTCCGTACTCGCGCGCCTCGTAAGAGGCCGTCGCGACGACGGCGCGTTGCGTCGGATCGCCCGTGCCGCCGACCACGACGGGACGTCCGCGCAGCTCAGGGCGCCGCGACACCTCGACCGCGGCAATGAACTGGTCGAGATCGACGTGCAAGATCCAGTCGTCGGGCACGAGATCAGTATGGCGAAAAACCGGCTCTCGCCGTGACATCGACCACGGCGGGGTGGTGCTCAAGGCCGCTGCGCCACTACAAATCCAAACGACTACTGTGGCAACTCGAATGTGGTAACTCGGAAGAATGACGACGAAGGGCACGTTCTGTGACGACCGCGACCCACGGCCTCGATCGCTCTTCCGGGTCCACCACCGTTGCCGAGTTGCTGGCACGCCATGGCGCCAACGCAGACCGGCAGCACCGCCGCGCCGTGCCTGAGCCGGTGGACCACGGGCATCTCAACGGCACGCTCCCGGCGTTCGAACCGGTCGAGCGGGCGACCCCAAGGCAGTACCGGTACGACCAGAGCACCGTGACGGCGTTGCTGGCCGCGCAACCCGCGGAGCCGAAGAGCAGCGGAACCGCTTCAGCCTCGAAGCACGCCGGCCGCAAGATCGCAGGCCTCGCGTTCGTCGGCGCCGTCCTCGTCGGCGGCTGGGCGCTGGCCGGCGCGCAGACGCAGCCGGCGACGGGTCCCGTCAACGCCGGGCCGGTTCCGGCACAGGTGCCCGACGCGCCCGTGGTGGTCGCGAACTCCGCCACCCTGGAGGCGATCGGCGCCCAGTCAGCCGGGCTTGCCGCCACTCCGGTCACCACTGCGACCGCAGAGATCCCGGCGGCGGCCGGCAACAACGCTCCGGACCAGGGCAGCTTCAGGGGCACGTTGCCGGCGACGAGCGAGGCGCAGGTCCCGGGCGCGTCCACGAGTCAGCCCGCACCGAGGACCCAGCAGGCGCAGCCCGCGCCGAACTGGCAGGCCTACTACGAGGCGTACGCCGAGAACGCCGGCGGCAAGAACTCCCGCGGCGGCGGCAAGGACCAGGGCAACCAGGGCGACGGCGGCAAGCACCGCAAGGGCCACTGAGCCACCTGTCCTGAGTGGACAAAGTGGTCGCGCTAAGCTGGTGGCAGCCGGTAGCCGACCGAGGAGGTGAGACCCATCATCGCCAGTTCAGAGTGGGTGTTCGCCTCTCTCAGCCGACGCTGAACGGGTGAGCGCCTCAGCGGTTTCCGGGAAGGCGCTCTCATGTCACAGACCATCATCGACCGGCTCCGGGCCGCCGGTTGCGTTTTCGCCGAAGACGAGGCCCGCGTGCTCGTCTCCGCGGCCGGCACCCCGGCCGAACTCGCCGACATGGTCGAGCGGCGTGTTGCCGGCATGCCGCTCGAATACGTCGTCGGGTGGGCGGAGTTCGCCGGCTTGCGGATCGCCGTCGAACCCGGCGTCTTCGTGCCCCGCCGCCGCACGGAGTTCCTTGTGCGGCAGGCAATCGCGCTCGCCGCGCCGGACTCGGTGGTCGTCGACCTGTGCTGCGGGTCGGGCGCGCTGGGCGCAGCCCTCGTGGCGTCGGTGCCGCGCGCCGAACTCTACTCGGCCGACATCGACCCGACGGCCGTCCGGTGCGCCCGCCGGAACGTGCCGCGCGTGTACGAAGGCGACCTGTTCGACCCGTTGCCCGCGACGCTCCACGGCCACGTTGACGTCCTGCTGGCGAACGTGCCCTACGTGCCGTCGCAGGCGATCGCGCTGCTGCCCCCGGAGGCTCGTGACCACGAGCCGCGAACCGCCCTCGACGGCGGCGCCGACGGCCTCGATGTCCTCCGGCGGGTGGCGGCCGACGCGACGTCCTGGCTCGCGCCGGGCGGCCACCTCCTGACCGAAACGAGCGAGGAACAGGCCCCCGTGGCCGTCGAAGTCCTCAAGGGACACGGGCTGCGAGCCGACGTGATCACCTCCGACGAAGCCACGGTGGTCATCGGCAGGTGCGACCGCGCGACGGGCGAATGTCACTGATCCGGCACTTGTGTGACATGCATCAGAAATTCATCGCGGGGAACTCTACCAGGCGGATCAGCGCGTCCTTGCCGATCGGTGGCTCCGCGCCGGTCGGATTGCTGATTCCGCCGCTCGCGGGGTCGCCGCTGATGCTCCAGTTGCCGCTCGCCGCCTGCACCGCGGTACCGTCCGGCCGCACCAGTTCCACAATCCACTGGATGGTTCCGTATTTCGCGTCTCCGACCGGTGGTTGGGCGTGGCGGTACGCCGTGAGGTGGCTGCCGTCGGGCAGGTCCTGGGTCACGCACGTGTTGCCGGTGGCGACGCAGCTGATCCCGTCCGGGTGCTGCTCGATACGCACGAAGAAGTGACCCGTGCCATGCGAATCCCTGAGTTCCGCCTGGGCGTAGTAGTCGTTCAGGTACTGCGTGCCCACCGTGATCTTGTAGAAGACCAATGGCTGGCCGCCGTAGGACTCGCCTCCGGCGATGGTGACCCCCGGCGGAACGATGTTCTGTGTGGCCAGTGCCGCGGTCAACTCCCGCGAACGGGCGTCGATCACTAGCGGGCCCCCAGCGCCGTGAACGGTGCTGTTTCCCACAGCGGGCCGGGTGGACGGGGACGAGGTGCCCGCGGCGGGCTCCGATGAGCGGGGCGAGCGGACCTGATTGAACAGCAGCACTGACGCGACCAGGGCCACCACGGTCAGCAGACCGGTGAACGCGACCCGCCGCCGGGCCATGCCCCGGTGCGCCCGGCGCAGCACGTCCTCGGCCCGGAAGCCCAGTTCGGGTTCGGTGCCAACTGCCCGCTCCAGCACGGTGCTGATCAACGCGGCATCCATGTTGTCGTCTGCGTTCATTGGTAACCCTCCAACAGTCGTTCCGAGCCGATCATGGTGCGCAGCGCGGCGAGCGCCTTGGCGGACTGACTCTTGACCGTGCCTTCGGTGCAGTTCAGCAGTTTGGCGACCTGGGGCACGGGCAGGTCCTCCCAGTGACGCAACACCACCGTGGCCCGCTGCCGCACCGGCAACTTGGCCAGCGCGCGGCGCAGGTCGATGGCCAGCCCGCTGTCGACCTCCGTCGCCGGCTGATCCGGCACGGTCCCCGCCGTTCGTTCCCGCCGCCAGAACAGCCGCGACTCATCGATCGCCGTGCGCATCAAGGTCCGCCGCGCGTAAGCCTCCCGATGTTCCAGGTCCCGGACCCTCGACCAGACTCGGAACAGCTTGATCAGCGTGGTCTGCACCAGGTCCTCGGCGCGATGCCAATCCCCACACATCAGCAGTGCCATCCGGCGCAGCGGGAGGGAGTGCCGCTGCACAAACTCGATGAACTCCTCGTCCCGTTCACTCACGTCTGCTCCTTACCCACCTCGACCGGTGAAACGAGTTGGGTCGCGGCGACGGTTGCCTGGCTGCGGCAAACATTTCCGGTGAGCCTGATCCGTCCAACGAGGACGTTGCCGCCGCACTCGAAGACCTTTTGTGAGGTTCCGGTCTTCCCTTGTTGATCGTTGCTTGCCGATGGCACGCTTGAGCTGGCCTGATAGCGACTGCAAACGCGCGTTGGCGCGCGAGTTTAGACCCCGCCGATTGTCTCCGGGAGTAGCGCGAGATGATCTTGAACCGCACGAGCCAGCCTGCAACGCGCGGGCCGGAGGTTTGACCGCTGCCCGCACGTGCGGCGCGGTCGCCGCAGGCACGCGAGGACCTCAGCCCGGCACCTTCAGCGCCCGCATCCGCGCGTAGAGCGTCGTCCGCGAGATCCGCAACGTGCTGGCCGCCTTGACCTTGTTCCCGCCGGCCGACCGCAACGCCGCCACGATGGCGTTCCGCTCCGCCCGTTCGATCGGGGCCAGCTCGTGCCCGGGGGCGTCGGCCAGCAGCGTCGCCGGCAGGTCCGCCGGGCCGATCGCACCGACCGACCGCTTGCGGATCGCCTGCCCGAGCACCCCGCGCAGCTCGGGCAGGTTTCCCGGCCAGTCGTACGAGCCGAGCAGCCGCATCGCGCCGGGCGTGATGTTGTGCGTTTGCCCAGCCCCGAGTTCGGCCAGCATCTGCACCGCGACCTCGGGGAAGTCCGCGCGGTGCGTCAGCGGCAGCAGCTCCACACTCTCCGCGCAGGGCGCGACCAGGGCCCGCTCCGGCCCGGTCAGGCCCTCGCGCGGTCCCGTGGTCAGGACCAGATTCGGCCCTACGCCGGAGGCGGCGTGCCGGGCCACCAGGTCGACCAGTTCAGCGGGCAGCAGGTCCGCTCCGTCGACGCAGATGCTTCCGCGACCGGCCTCGACCGCGGCCGTGAACTGCGCCGCCCACGCCGCGGATCCGCCCAAGACCGCCTGCGCACCGGTCAGAAGCGTGCACCCGGGCGCGCGCAGCTGAGCTTCCGTCGTGCGGCCGGTCCCCGGCGGGCCGGAGATGTGCACATGCCCAGTCGCCGTGGCAGGCAGGACCTGCCGGACGCGGCCGCGTCGCCGCGCCTCGTCCGTGCTCAAGGGACGGATCTCGACCAGTACCCCGCCGCGGGCGCCGGAAACCGGTTCGGCGCGGACCCGCACGCGCTGGCCGGACCGCAGCTCGGTCTCCATTTCGGACGGTCCGGTGACCTCGCCGGCGAGGTTCCACAGCTGCGCGACGTCCGAGCCTTCCAGCAGGTCCGCGGCGGCTTGGTTGCACAGCAGCAGGTCCGGGCCGATCGCGACCACCGGCCGGGTCCGCCGCGACGCCGCCTGGAACGCGGCCAGCAGCGACCGTTCGGATACCTTGCTGCCCTCGAGCAGCTGCCGCTCGATCTCCTCCACAGCCTTCGCGACCAGCGGCGCGAGCAGTGGATTCGCCTCGGCGGCCAGCAAAGTGACGTCCAGCGCACCCTCCAGCCGGCGGGTCACCGGATGGAAAATCGGGTGCCCGTAACAGCTGAACCCGCGCAGCGCCTCGGCGTAGTGCTCTTCCCCGTGTACCACGATGCTCGACCGGGTCTCCAGCGCGGTGCCCGGACCGTTGGTGCCGACCACGTCTTCCCGGAGGCACGCGCCGATGTCCAGGCCCAGCGCCTCGAAACAGTCGTCGGCCGCGCGGTCGGCGCTCCACCGGTGCACCATCCGCCCGTCGTAGTCGACCAGCACAGTGGACATCGCGGTGCCGGCCAGCCGCTTGTCCAGGTCTTCCAGCACCGGCGCGGCGGCGGACAGCAGGTGGCTGGCCGGGTCGACCTCCGCGGCCCGCAAGTCGAGCAGCGCGGTGGCCGGCTGCAGCCCGGCGAGCGAGGCGCGGCGCCAGGACTGGGCGATCGGTTCCCGCAGCGCCACGCTGCGCGAGGACGTCATCGAGCTCACGCGGATCTCCACCTTCGTTGGTGACGCGCAGCAGGATAACCGTCGCTCTCCGCTGACGCTGTACAGAACTTGAACACTCGGCGCCCGAATCACCCGGCAAGGTGGTGTCCCACCACACCCGCGTGTCCGTGATGCGATCCGGCACGCGGTCCTTACCTCGAAAGGGGAAGCAGCGTGACTCTCAGTCACTCCGAGCCGGACACCGGGCAGGAGCGCTCGGGCGTTTCCCGGCGCGGGTTCCTCGGCTACGTCGTCGCGGCCGGGACCCTGGTCGTGGCCGCGGACGTCGGGCTCACCACCTCCGCCTCCGCCGCCGGCGTCGCCGCGGCCGCCCTGCCGTCGCTTCCGCAACCGCCCGAGCTGTACGACCTCAACGACGCGCTCACCGACGCCGGACTGCCGACGTCGCAGCTGATCACCGTCACCATCAACAAGGACGGCTCCGCGTCGTTCGAGATCCCCCGCTCCGAAGTCGGCCAGGGCATCACCACCTCCACCGCGATGATCATCGCCGAGGAGCTGGACCTGCCGGCGGAGAAGGTGCACGTCACGCTCGCCCCGGCGCGCCCGGAACTGCTGTTCAACCAGCTGACCGGCGGTTCGAACACCACGGTGTCGACCTACACGCCGATCCGCGTGGCCGCCGCGATCGCCAGGCAGCAGCTGCTTCAGGCGGCGGTGATACTGCTCGGCGGCACCGCGGAGCGATTCATCGTCAAGGGCGGCGTCATCACCGCGCCGAGCGGGAAGTCCGTCACCTACGGCGAGCTGGCGACGAAGGCCGCGTCCAGCACCACCAAGCAGGTCACGCTCGACCCGAGCAAACTCAAGAGCGCCAACGACTTCAAGGTCCTCGGCAAGCCGCAGAACCGGCTCGACGCGCACGACATCGTCACCGGCAGGAAGCAGTTCGCGATGGACCTGGACATCCCGGGCGCGCTGCCGACCATGCTCTGCCGCCCGCCGAGGCTCAACGGCACGCCGAAAGCCATCCGCAACAAGGCGGACGTGCTGAAGCTGCCCGGCGTCACCGACGTCGCGATCATCCCGACCGGCGTCGCGGTCCGCGCGGAAACGTTCGGCCAGTGCATCGACGGCGTGCGCGCGCTCCAGGTCGACTGGGGCCCGGGCAGCGTCGAAGGCGAGAACGATGAAACGGTGCTGGCGAACCTGCGCCGCGCCGAGCTTCCCCTTGCCGTGCCTAAGGTTCCGATCCTGGCGAAGACGATCGAAGCGGACTTCGAGTTCATGTTCCGGTCCAGCGCCGCGCTCGAGCCGTACTGCGCGGTGGCCGACGTCCGGGACGGCAGCGCGGAGATCTGGGCCGGGCTCAAGTCGCCGATCGTCACCCAGGGCGAGGTCGCGCAGGCGGTCGGGCTGCCGCAGGGCAAGGTGAAGGTGCACGTCATCACCGGCGGCGGTTCGTTCGGGCACAAACTGTTCGGCAACCACGCGATCGAGGCCGCGCAGGCGTCGAAGGCGTTCGGCAAGCCGGTGCGGCTGATGTGGCACCGCGCCGACGAGCCGCGCCAGGGCCGGCTGCACCCGATGGCCACGTCGCGGATGCGGGCCACTGTGCTCGCCGGCAACGTGCTCACCTTCGAGCAGCGGCACACCTCGGTGGAGACCTCGTTCCGGCACGGCCTCGGCGAAATGCTGACCTCGGTCGGCACGAAACTCCCGACCGGGCTGGGCAACCTCGGCGTGGCCGAGGCGGTTTTCGTGCTGAGCCAGGAAATGCCGTACAACTTCGGCGCCGTCGACCAGACGCTCACCGAGACCGACCAGCGGTTCAACACCGGGTCGATGCGCAACGTGTACTCGCCCGACGTCGGCTGCGCCAACGAGTTGATGGTGGACATCCTCGCCCAGTCGATGGGCAAGGACCCGCTGGCCTTCCGGCTCGAATTCCTCAAGAGCGACAAGGTGAAGGGCGTGCTGCGCAAGGTCGCCGAGGTCGGCGGCTGGGGCAAGAAGATGGCCCCGGGCACCGCGCAGGGCATCGCGATCCACAAGGAGTACAAGGGCGCGAGCGCCTGCCTGGTGGAGATCGACTACCGCCCGGAGACTGTCAACCGCAAGATCCGCGACGGCGTCGGCGGCCCGCGCGTGACGAAGGCGGTCATCGCCCTCGACGCCGGCCTGGTCATCAACCCGCGCGGCATCGAGGCGCAGATGATGGGCGGCGCAATGGACGCGATCGGTCAGATCCTGACCGAGAGCCTGCATCTCAAGGACGGCTACTTCCTCGAAGGCAGCTGGGACGACTACTACTACACCCGGCAGTGGAACGTCCCGTTCGACGTCAACGTCATCGTCATGCCACCGAGCTCCGACTCACCCGGCGGCGTAGGCGAGTTCCCGATCGCGGTCACCAAGAGCGCAGTTGCCTGCGCACTGGCGCGCGCAACGGGGAAGTCGCCGTCGTACTTCCCGATCAACCATCTCGACCCGCTTCCGTTCACACCGTTCCCGACCGAGCCCTCCATCCCGCCGTCGCCCAAGGACGGCCTTCACGAGAAGGGCGAGTGAGGCCGTTATGCCACGACACACCTTCAAGCTCAACGGCAAGCGCGTCCACGTCGACGTCCCGAACGACGTCCGCCTTCTCTGGGTGCTGCGGGATGTCCTCGGCGTCCACGGCCCGAAATACGGCTGCGGCCTCGACGTGTGCAAGGCCTGTACG
>DATFHB010000100.1:0-17599 GCA_035248845.1 Amycolatopsis sp.
GGCGATGCGCGGCAGCCATTCGGCCTTCATGGCGTCGTCGGCCACCCGCATCAGGGTGTGCGCGATCATGTTCACGCCGATGCCGAGCTTGGGCAGCCCGGTGCGGCTCACCTCGTCGTGCAGGATCCACTGGTCCATGAACGAGCGGCCGAGCCCGCCGTACTCGGGCGGCCAGCCCAGACACAGCCAGTTGCGCGCGCCCAGCGCCTTGCGCCACGCGACTCCCTCCGGGGTGCCGCTGCGCTCGTAGTTGGTGGCCCACCGGTTCATCCACGCCGGGTCCGCAGCCTCCCGGACGAACCGGCGGACCTCGTCGCGCCAGGCGGTCTCGCGGTCGTCGAGATCGAATCTCATGTGCCGTCCTGCTTTCTCGTCGACGATCGGGCACACCGCGCACGCACCGGTGGCAGCGATCGGGAACCGAGACCGCCGGCGCGTACCGCGCGTGGTTCGTGCTATCCGGTCAGAAAACGTGCCTCACTGCGTCGGTTTGGCATTCGTCACCGGCTTGATGTTGTAGACCTGGTCGAAGGGCAACGTGTATTTCGTGTCCGACACCGAGTTCCAGAGCGCGAGCTCCTTGTTGTAGATCTGCTCGGTCGGGATCGGGACCGCCTTGTAGATGTCCAGGGAGCGGTGCCACGCGTCCTTGTAGGTCGCGTCCGAGATCGTCGGGAAATACTTGGCCTTGACCGCGGCCGTGATCGCTGGGTCGTCGCCCCGCGTCTGCAGGTCGCCGACGGCCCGCCAGATCGCCGTCAGGAAGCGCTTGAGCCCCTCGGGGTTCTGGTTGACGAACTTGGTCGACGCGACGTAGACCGTCCACGGCACTCCCTGCGCCGACGGGACGTCGCCTGCCGGGTAGGAGATGAGGATCTTTCCCCACCCCTCGTTGACCGCCTGCGTTGCGAAGGGGTCGCTGTTCCAGATCGCGTCGACCTGGTCGGCCTTGCCGATGTTGTAGATGTCGGACAGACCGTTGACACCGCGCAGCGTGACATCGGAGAGCTTGAGCCCGTTTTCGTTGAGCAGCGCGGCCAGCAGCAGGTTCGAGCTGGATCCCGCGCCGAGACCCGCGATCTGCAGGCCCTTGAGCGCGCGGACGCGGTCTCCGATCGGCGAGGACTGCGTGATGCCGGTCGAGGCCAGCTTCTGCTGGCCTCGTTTGGTCAGAACCATGAACTGGTCTGGCGGGGCCGACTGATACCCGATCCCGACGAGCGGCTGGTTCTGCTGGCGGGCACTGAGCAGGCCGGTGGTGCCGGTTGCCGCGATGTCGGACTGGCCGGACACCACGGCGTTGACCTGCAGCGCCGCCGTCGCCAGGAGCGGCTGGTAATTCAGGTCGACGCCGGCGTCCCTGAAGTAGTTCTGCGTGACCGCGATCATGGTGGGCAGGAAGATGAAGCTCTCGCCCCCCGGCTCGTAGTTCACCTTGATCAACGCGCCGTTGGCGCCCGCGTTCTCCGATCCCCCCGACCCGGCGCACGCGGTGACCGGGCCGATGACCAGGGCCATCGCGACCGCGACCAACGCTAGTCGTGTTCTGTGCACTGTGGTTACCTCCGAGTTGGAACCGGCTCCGAACCGCTCAGGGGTCGCCCGATGTGTCGCTCAGCCATTCCCCGTTGAATGGTGTGGTGCCGATGTGGCGCGTGTCATTCGCTATTTCAGTGCGGCTCCACCTCTTGTGATGTCGCCGCGGACGAAACGTCCGGCCCGGACGTCTCGATCGCCGAGGAGACGGTCGGTACCGCCCCCTCGACCTCCACCGACGCGCACCGGCCGTCCTTGGTGCACAGGTCGAGCGTCGCGGCCACGACACCCCACCCGGCATCCTCGTGACGGCCGGTGACCGAGCCGGTGAGGCTCAGCTGCCGCCCGACATAGACCGGGCGGAAGATCCGCATGCTCATCCGCCGCAGCTCGCCCGCGGCGCCGAGAAACTCCATGACCGCGCGGTCGGCGACGGCCTGCAGGAAGAACCCGTTCGCGAACGCCGCCTCGAAACCCGCGGCGCGCGCCCGCTCGTCGTCGAAATGCAACGGGTTGAAGTCCCGCTCGCCACCCGCGGCGACGACGAGCCGCTGCCGGGTAATCTCCAGCTCGATCCGCGGAATCGGGTCGCCCACCTTGACCGCCGACCACGTGAGTGTCGTGGTTTCACTCATCGGGACTCCTCGTCGCCGGGCCACCCGTAAGCGAAGTTGGTGGTGGTGCTGCGCGCGACGAGATCGTCGGCACCGCCGTACACGTCGATGCGCTCCACCACCAGGAAGCCCGGTCCCAGCCGGTTCGCCTTGGGCACCACGTCGACGATCGTGTTGGCGAAGCTGACGCGTTCGCCTTCGCGCAGGCGCCGAATGAACGCGTGCGCGACGCCGAGGTTGACCAGCTTCGTCGTGCCAAGCGGCAGGGACACCGTGACGAACTGGTGGCGGCGGTGACCGCCGTCGGCGGCCCAGCTCGGGCTGCGGATCGCGGTGAGCACGAAGCTCGCGGGCGCCTCGATCGGCCCGGTGCGCGCGGGGTCGCTGCGCGGGTCGGCGTACTCACAGAACTCCCGGAAGTAGCCGATCGCCGACCGGTCGACGGGGTAGGCGGCGGTGCGCCGCGGCCCCACCACGCCGACCAGCCGCGCGACGGCCTCCGGCACCGGCCGCAGCCGTGACTCCCGCTCGTTCGCGCCGACCTCGTCGACAGCGCTTCCCACGGCTCAGCCCTTCCTCGGCCGGAACTTGTAGAGGGTGATGTCGTGGCCGGGTACCGGCTCGTACACGACCTCGACCGGCATGCCGATATAGCAGTCGTCCGGGTCGCAGTCGACGATGTTGCTCAACACCGTCATCACCCGCGGACGCTCCTCCAGCTCGATATGCGCCCAGATGTGCGGGACGTCGAACGTGGGCAGGCCCTTGAAGACGGCGGTGAACGTATAGACCGTGCCGCGGCCACTGACCTGCGTCCAGCGCTGGTCGGTCGACAGGCACGATCGGCAGGCCGGGTACGGCGACCAGTTGTAGTCGCCGCAGTCGCCGCACTTGGGCACGACGAACCGGTGCTCGCGCAGCGCGTCCCAGAACGGCTTGTTGGCGGCGGAGATCGCCGGCAGCGGGCGCAGGTACGGTGTCGTCGCGGTCATCAGTCCACTCCCATGATCAGCACGCCGCCACCGCCGTGCGTCGAAATTCCCTGTGACAGCGACAGCCCGATCTTCGCGCGGGGAACCTGTCGCTCCGGCTCGACCTCACCGCGCAACTGCTGCACGACGTCGATCGTGTGGAAGCCGTCGGGCCTGCCTTGATGGCTGTGCGAGAGCAACCCGCCGTGCGTGTTCACGGGCATCCGCCCGCCGAGCGCGATGTTGCCCTCCCTGACGTAGGCGGGGGCGTCGCCGATCTCGCAGAACCCGCACTCCTCGAGATCGCGCAGAACGGTGATGGTGAAGCAGTCGTACAGACCCGCGACATCGATGTCGTCGCGGGTGACGCCGGCCATGGCGAACGCGCGGTCGGCGCAGCGCCGGATTGCGCCACCCGCCGAGGGGAACCACGGGTTGGGGATGTTGTTGTAGCGGTCGATGTAGGCCCCTTCGGCGCCACCGAGCACGTAGACCGGCTTCTTGCGCAGATCCTTGGCCCGCTCGGCGGTCGTCATCACGATGCCCCAGCCGCCCTCGGTCTGGAGTGCGCAGTCGTAGAGGTGCAGCGGCGAGGCGATCATGCGGGAGTTCACCACCTCGTCGACAGTCAGCTCGCCGCGCGACCCCATGACGGAGCTCCCCGTCAGCGTGGCGTGGTGCCGGAACGTGACGGCGACCTGCGCCAGGTCCTCCGGCGTCGCCTTGAACTCGTGCATGTAGCGGCGCGCCCACGCAGCGTAGAAGGCTGCCCGTGAGCCGCCGAAGATGTTGTAGTCCCACTCCCCCACTACAGGCGCGGACTCGGGCACGGGGGCTTTCGACGGGTTGAGCAGCCCGCCCGTGGCGAAGTCGGTGGTCGCGCCCGGCGGGATATACCCGCCCGCGACGACCACCGCCGTCTCACACATCCCCGCGGCGATCGCGACGGCCATCTTGGCCAAGGCGCCCGACGCCTGGCCGATCTCCATCAGGCCGATCGGCTTCTGGCCCAGCTGCTCGGCCCAGAAGTACAGCGGATCGTCGGCACCACCGACCGGCGAGTGCGCGTCCATCGTGGCGAAACCATCGACATCGGCCAGCGTGAGGCCCGCGTCGTCGAGCGCGCCCTTCAGCGACTCGATCTCCAGCTCGATCGGCGTCTTATCCAGCTTGCGAGCCTGGCGGGTCAGGTAGACCCCGGCGATCACTGCTTGACGTGAAGGGAAACCCATTGTATGACTTCTCGCAATCCATTTAATGTTGGACAGCTTGTCAGACTCTACGATCGAGCCCGACGAGGGGTCAAGGTCCTGTTATCGCGCCGAGATCGACCGCGCGCGGTTCACTGCCGGCACTGCGCTGGCGCGGCATCGGCCGCCGTCACGTGAGGCCCGCGATCGCCGTGGCGTCCAGCGTCACCGGATAGACCTCGTAGGTGTCGCGTTCGGGAACCTTGACCGGCTCCCGCGCCGGATCCGGCGCGATGTCGGCATCGAAAAGCTTCTGCACGACGTGCAGCAGGGTCCCGTTGATGCCTTCGGAACCCAGCACGATCGGCAACCCCTGGCACATGTGCCTGCCGCCGCCGAAGGCCATACCGAACGGGTTGATCCCCTCGGGGACGACTCGATGCGGGTCGAAGACGTCGGCATCGGGACCGAACGCGTCGACGTCACGGCCGGTCAGCCGCGTGTCGATCGCGACGTACTGGCCAGCGGCCACGGTGCGCCCGCTGGGCAGGGTCTTGTCGCGCGAGCTGTGTCGGAAGACGGCGGGCGTGTTGCCGTACAACCGAAGCGTCTCGTTGATGGCACCGCCGAGGAACTGCGGATCGCGCAGCAGCGCGCGGTCGGCGGGTCGCCGCCGGAACCAGGTGGTCAACTCGTCGATCGCGAAGCCCAGCGGGCGGACGTGCGTGTTGGACGCGCCGCCCAGGTAGAAGATCACCGTGCGCAGGGCCAGCGCGTCGTCGTCGGCCCAGGCCGGCTCCGCGCCGGTCGCGATCAAGGTCATGAGGTCCAGCGGCAGGTCGGACTTGTCGGCGTGTCCGCGCTCGACGGCCTCGGCGATCTCGACGTGCCTGCGCATCGACGGTTCGTAGAACGTTCGCCGGAACGTCTCCATCGCCTCGAGCGCCTCGCGCATCACCCGCTCGTGATCGGCGAACCACTTGACGATGCTGCCGCTGTGCATCGGCTCGATCAGGCCGGTCAGCAGCTCCAGTTGCTCGTCGGACCCGTCGAGGTCGACGCCGGTCACCGCGGCCGCCATGTCGACGAACAGGGCTCGGCTGAAGTGGACCAGGTCGATGTGCACGAGGCCGTCCGGACCAGCGGCGGGGACCAAGTCGCGCAGCCTGCGCAGCACAGTCGGTGTGAGCACGTTGCGCCGGTAGTTCTCGTGCCACTCCTTGCGCACCAGCCGGTTGCCCGCCTTGCGCCGCCGGACATGGTCACGCCCGTCGATCTTGATCAGCGTGCCCTCGCGGAGCGGCGCTTCGCGCCCGAGGGGCTCGACGCCGAAGTCGGTGTCGCGCAGGATCTCGACTGCGTCTGCGTATCGTTCGATGCGCAGCACGTCGCCCGGGTAGTTGGGCGGCATGACGAAAGCCCCTTTGCGATGCTCGCGTGCCGTAGTCACCAACGGAACATCCCCTCCGCGTTGTCGTGGAAGACCAGCTTCTTGGTGGCCTCGGGCAGGGTGGTCAACACCGTCCCCGGGGTGTCGCCGTCCCAGTGCGGGTAGTCCGTGCTGAACATCAGGCACTCCGGCCCCAGCATGGCGATGATCTGGTTGAGCTGCTCGACGTCGTTCGGGTCGTCGACGGGCTGGGTCCCGAATTTCACCCGCTCCCGCACGTACTCGCTCGGCGGCTTGCGGACCCAGGGGGTGCCCGCGCGGGCGTAGCGCCACGTCGCGTCCATCCGCCACATGACCGACGGCGCCCAGGTGAAGCCGAACTCGGCGAACGTGAAGTTCAGGTGGGGGAAACGTTCGAAGACACCGCTGAACACGAGGCTGTTCAGGATCGCAGGGCCGAGCAGGCCGTATGCGACGCGACGCTCGCTGAAGTTGTCCACCCACCCGACGGAATACTGCGGCGTGCCCTGGTAGCTGAACTCCAGCGCCGTGATGTGCAGGAAGATCGGCAGCTGCGCGTCCTGCGCGGCGGCGAAGATCGGGCGGTAGTGCCGGTTGCCCAGCGGGATGTTCAGCACCGGGACGTACACCGCCGCGATGCCGTCGTGCTGCCCGATGGGGCGGATCTCCGCGGCCGCGGCGTCCGGGTCGACCGACGACACACACATCGCCAGGCGGTAGCGAGAGTCGACGTCGAGCCAGTGCTCGATCGCGTAGTCGTTGAGGGCGGCGCACAGCACGGGGCTCGCATCCGTGCCGCAGTAGCCCTGGCCCTGCTGCCGCGCCTCCAGTGAGGACAGGATGACGGCACCCATGTCGAAGCGGTCGAGCAGGTCGGCCCGGGCGAACTCGGCGTCCGAGCCGGGCAGGCCACCACGCGGTGGCATCGCGTCGCGCCGAAGCCTGCTACCGCTGGGAAAGTCGAATTTGGACGGTGGCGGGGCCTCCCCGCCGAACGGCGTGCCGCGCATCTCGAACACGCGGCGCCAGCTCGAAGGCATATAGGGCAGCAGCGCGGGCATTCCGCCGTGGATATACCAGTGCACATCGGTGTCGATCGTCCGGCGGCCAACGCCGGACGTGGCCTTGCCCGGGCCGTCGAGGACGGAAGTCGGAACCTGGGTCATGGCACCCCTTTCGGGTCGACTCTTCGCGGCGATCACAGAAAACGTAGCAGTAGCACTTATAATCTGTCCAACATTTTGACGTCTGAAGTCGGCGACGCCGCCGGGTCACCGGGCGGGTTCGCACCGGTCCTGCAGGTCGCGGTCCGATTCGTTTCCCCACCCGCCGCCGCCTGCGGTTTCCACCCGCACGGTGTCGCCCGGTTCGATGTCTCTGGTGATCTTGCTCGGGAGCGTCTCCCAGGTGTCGGTACCGTTGCGGCGGAAGAGCACCCGCCCAGGCGCCCCGGGCGTGCCACCGTGCAGCCCGTATGGCCGGGTCCTGGTCCGATCCGACCGCACCTGCAGCACCGCGGTGGACGAGCCTTCGTACACGATCTCCCGTGCCAGCGCGAGGCCGCCGCGGTAGCGACCGCGCCCACCGGTGCCGGGCAGGAACTCGTAGCGGGCGATCCGTATGGGGTACTCGGCCTCGACGACCTCGATCGGCGTGTTCTGCATATTGACGCCCGGAGTGCTGATCCCGTCGACGCCGTCGCCGCGCGGTCCGCCACCCCACGACCCCGACATGACGTCGAAATAGACGAACGGCGCGCCCTCGTGCACGCCGCCGATGGTGAGGATCGCCGCGCCGCCGTCCCCTGCCGCGCGCACGGCCTCCGGGCGGGCCTGCGCCATCGCGCCGAACAGCACGTCGATCAGCCGGAAAGCGGTGATGCCGCGTCCGCCGACGGCCGCGGGGAACAGCGGGGAGAGCACCGAGCCCGGGCGCGTGACCAGGTCGATCTGGTCGAGCACGCCCTCGGTGAGTGGCACCTCGCGCCCCATCGACGAGGCCAGTGCGAGCACGCAACAGGAGCGGACGACAGCCTCGGTGGCGTTGAGCGCACACGGCCGCTGCTCCGAGGACTCCCTCAGGTCCACGCGCATCCGCCCACGCTCGGTGTCGAACGAGACGGTCGCCGCGATGCGTACCGGACGGTCGCTCACCCCGTCGTCGTCGAGCGCGTCCTCGAACGAGAACGGGCCGGGTGGGAGCGCACGCACCGCGGCCACCGTGATGGCCCGCGAGTACGCGATCAGCTGCTCGCAGCGATCGCCGAACCACGCGGCACCGCGTTCCTCGACCAGCTCCCGGAGCAGCACCGTCGCCGCCCGACATCCGGCCGCCATCGCCTGGATGTCGCCGACGACATGGTCGGGCACCCGGACGTTCGCGCCGATGATCGCGAGGATGTCCTGGTCGAGCACTCCTTTTCGGGCCAACCTGACCGGCGGCAGCCGCAGCCCCTCCTCGAAGATCGTGCGCGAGTCCGCGGCCACCCCGCCCGGCACCCGGCCGCCGATGTCGGTCTGATGCATGAGGACGGCTGCGACGGCCTGCAGGTCGCCGCAGGCGAACACCGGCGCGAACATGATCAGGTCGGGCAGGTGCATCCCGCCGAGGTAGGGGTCGTTGAACAGGTAGATGTCGCCCGGCGCGAACCCGTTGACCACCGACCGCATCCCACGCCAGGCCGTGGACAGCGCCGCGAGGTGAAACGGGGAGCACGGCCCCTGGGCCACCAGACGGCCCGAGCTGTCCAGGACGGCGGTGGAGAAGTCCAGCGAGTCGATCGCGGCGACACTGCGCGCCGTGCGGATGATGTTGACGACCATCTCGCCTGCGACCTGTTCCAGCGCGAAGCGGAAGATCTCGAGGTCGGGCGCGAAGTCCGTCACGGTGTCGGTCATGCGATCCCATCCCGGGTGAGCACGACTGTTCCGGTCTCGTCGCGCTGTGCGCGCCACCGCGGTGGTACCGCGACGACGGTGTCGTACTCCTCGATCAGCACCGGACCGTCGAGGCCCGCGGCAAGCCGGTCGTCGGATCGCCCGAGCACCGGCGTGGCGCAGGGCTGCCCTGGGGTCCAGCGCACATCCCGCCAGCCCGGCACCAGGCCGGTCTCCGGTGTGGCGGGCGGCTGCCATGTCCGGCCCGACCTTCCGGCGATCTCCTCCCCCGTCGCCACGCGTACGACGACCCGTGTCACCTCGGCGGCCCGGCCGGTGACGTCGTAGCCGTAGGTATCCTGGTAGCGCTTCGCGAACTGCACCCGCAGGGCTTCGGCTGTCGCGTGCGCCAACTCGGTGACCGGCAAGGAGATCGCGTGTGCCTGGCCGCGCAGGCGCACGTCAATACGGACGTCGTCCGTGGTGGGCGCATCCTCGCTGTCGGCCTCGCGAGCGGCGCGGGCCACCACCGCGTCGACCGCGCTACGAACCTGATCCGGTGCGGTCGGGTCGTCGAGGCTCACGGATGTCGACTGGGTGGCCACCGTGTGCAAGGTGGCGTGGGTGAGGCCGACCGCGCTGTACAGGCCCGGCGTCGGAGGGACCACGACAGTGGAGACCTTGAGCAGCTCGGCGATCCCGCACCCATGCAGTGGGCCCGCGCCGCCGAACGCGACAACGGCGCAGTCGTGTGGGTCGATGCCCTTGTGCACGGTGACGCTCCGCAATGCCACGAGCATCTGCACATGGGCAAGATCGACGATCGCGCGGGCCGCGGCCTCGGGAGTCAGCCCGACCGCATCCCCGACCTCGGCCACTGCCGCGCGGGCCAACCGTGGGCCCTGGGCAGCACCGGCGCGCCGGTCGGACAGACGGGTCGGGTCGAGCAGCCCGAGCACCACGTCGGCATCGGTGACGGTGGCATCCGTGCCGCCGCGCCCGTAGCAGGCGGGCCCCGGGTCGGCGCCCGCGCTGCGCGGACCGACCCGCAGCACGCCCTGTTCGTCGACCCACGCGATGCTGCCCCCGCCGGCGCCGACCTCGGAGACGTCGATGCTGCTCACCGCGATCGGGAACCCTTGTCCGGTGAGCAGGGCACTCACCGCGGTGTTGATGCCACCGCCGACCTCGTAGGACGAGGCCATCGACGGCTCGCCGTCGTCGATCAGGGCTGCCTTCGCGGTCGTGCCGCCCATGTCGAAGCTGATCACTCGCCGCAGGTTCCGCTCCTTCGCGGCGCCGGCGGCGCCGAGCACCCCGGCGCACGGGCCGGACTCGATGAGCGTCACCGGGAGCCGGCGTGCGCCGCGCAGCGTGGTGACCCCGCCGTGCGACTGCATGATGTGCACCGGGCAGCGGATCTCACGGCCGGCCAGCACGGCCGCCAAGCGGGACAGATAGGCGTCGATGACGGGTTTGACGTAGGCGTTGACCACCGTGGTGCTGGTCCGCTCGTACTCGCGGACCTCACGCAGCACGTCGACCGAACAGGAGATCGACAACGCACTGCCGACGGTGGCGTGCACGATCTCGGCGGCGCGCTGCTCGTGCACCGGGTTCAGGTAGGAGTTGAGGAAGCAGATCGCGAGCGACGCGACGCCCTCGGCGCGCAGCCGCTCGGCGGCGGCGGCGACTTCGTCCGCGGCCAGCGGCGTGAGCACGGCGCCCCGCCCCGAAATCCGTTCGGTGATCTCGATCCTTGCCCAGCGCGGCACCAGCGGCGCTGGCTTCTGCCAGGAGAAGTCCAGCGCCGCGGGCATGCGCAGCCGGCCGATCTCCAGTACGTCGCGGAAGCCCGCCGTCGTGAGCAGCGCCGTCGCAGGGCCGCGGCCTTCCAGTATCGCATTGGTGGCGACGGTCGACGCGTGCACGACCACGCCGATTCGGGCAAGCGCCACGCCCCGCGCGGCCAGCCGCTCGAGTGCGTGGCCGACGGCCACGCACGGGTCGGACGGCGTCGAGAGCACCTTCTCGACCCAGCGGCGCGTGTCCTGCGCCGCGATCACGTCGGTGAAGGTGCCACCGATGTCGATACTCAGCCAACCTTGGGCATGCGTCGGGGTCATCGCGCACTAGTCCCAGATCGTGCCGTTGTCGACGTTGAGCGACTGCCCGGTGATCGTCGCGGCCAGGGGTGAGGCGAGAAAGAAGATGGCGTTCGCGAGGTCCTCGGCCCGGTTGATCCGGTTCATGGCCGACGCCCCCCGCAGCGCCGTCATCGTCACACTGTCCTGCTGCATCAGGCCCTCGTAGACGCCGGTGCCGGCCGTGGCCCCGGGGCACACCGCGTTGACGGTGATGCCGTGCGGGCCGAGCTCGATCGCGGCCATCCGGGTCAGCCCGATGACGCCCGCCTTCGCGGTCGCGTACGCCGGGCTGGACGAGCCGCGGCTGCCCTTGCCC
Organism: Amycolatopsis sp.; assembly: GCA_035248845.1. Lineage (GTDB taxonomy): Bacteria > Actinomycetota > Actinomycetes > Mycobacteriales > Pseudonocardiaceae > Amycolatopsis_E. The sequence continues at coordinate 11,062 of DATFHB010000100.1, forward strand.
CCGATGGAGGAGACGTTCACGATCCGGCCGCTGCCGCGCTCGACCATGTGCGCGGCGACGGCCTGCAGGCAGAAGAAGAGGCCGCGGGCGTTGACGGCCATGATGCGGCCCCAGGCGTGCGCGGACTGGTCGAGTACGTGGCCTCGGATCGCGATTCCCGCGTTGTTCACCAGAACATCGATCCGCGCGTGGGCGGCGAGCGTGTTCGCGACCGCCCCGCGGATCGACCCGATGTCGGTCATGTCCATCCGCACGTACGACACGGCGAGCCCGTCGGCCTGGACCTCCGCGACGACCTCCTTGGCGCGCGCCTCGTCGATGTCGGCGACCACGACCGCGGCACCTTCGGCGGCAAGGCGCCGCACCGTCGCCTTCCCGATTCCCGCTGCTCCACCCGTTACGAGAGCGACCTGCTCGTGCAACATCTCGCGCGCTCCTTTTGTGACGACTGTGACGACTGCGACGACGTTCAGAACCCGGGCCGACGGCTCAAGGTTGTTCGTCCCACGTCGGACTGTGGCTGCCCAGTGGCCCGGCGGGCACGTCCCACCGCATCGGCGATCCGGCCACCTCGATCGGCATCGGCAGCCGGCGAGCCGCGCCCCAGTGGGTCGGGACGACCTCACCGGCGGCGAACAGGCTCTGCCGGTCCTCGAGGCGACCGTCGTCGGGCCGGCGGGGCCCTTCGATCAGCACCTCCGCCGTGCGGGCGAGGGAGCAGTGGACCCGCCGGCCTCGTCCCGTGCGCACGCGCTCGGTGAGCGCCCGAACGGCGGCGGCCGCCATCAGGTAGCCCGTGCCCTGGTCGAGCGCCTGCATCGGCAGGTGAACCGGTGTGTCCGAGCCCGCGGCCCGCATCGCCTCCTCCGCCATGCCACAGCTCATCTGCACCAGGCTGTCGAAGCCGCGCCTGCCCACCCAGGGCCCCGCCCAGCCGTACGCGTTGAGCGTGACGTCCACGAGACCCGGGGGAACGAAATCGTGGTCCTCATCCGCCAAGGCAAGCCACGCCAACGCACCGGGCCGGTACCCGTGCACGACGACATCGGCCCGGGAGACGAGCGCCCGCAGCGCCGCGCGCCCGCGCTCGGCGCGCAGGTCGATGCGCCCGCGGCGCTTGCCGAGCGCCACGTCGGGCACGACGGCGGGCTCCTCCCAGTCGACCGGGTCGATCCGCAGGACGTCGGCGCCGAACGCCGCGAGGCAACGCGAGGCGACGGGGCCCGCGACCCCACGCGTGAGGTCCAGCACCCGGATGCCACCGAGCGGACGTGCCCCGCCGGCCGGCGTCCGGATCGACCCGGTGCGCGTGCGCTCGCTGTGCGCGGCCAACGCCTGTCCTCCCACGGCGCGACCCTGTTCGTGCGCGAGCCACTCCGCGCGCGAACGCAGCCGGGCTGCCGCGCCACCCGCGGCGAGCACCGCCGCCTCGAGGTCGTCGGCGGTCCAGCGGACGACGGCCGCCGTCACCCGGGCGGGGTCCGACGGCACGTCGAGGACCTCGAGGACGGCACGCGCGTGAGAGGGGATGTTCGTGTGCAGGCGGATCCACCCGTCCGCCGCGCGGTAGTCGGCACACAGCGGGTGCCAGAAGGGGGGAATCTCCCAGCCCTCCGGCTCGATCGCGGTGTGGAACCACGCGATCGCCCTGGCCCGGTGCACGGTGACGTCGGGCGACGGACCGCCGAGTTCGGTGACGAGTTCGGCGACAGCGAGCCCGGCGGCGCCCATCAACCCCGCCGCCAGGTCGGCCACCGCGAAGTGGCAGTCGAGTGCGCCGGGTTGCGTGAACGCGACATGGTCCAGCAGCTCAGCGGGTCCGCCGAGGGCATCCCATGCGGTCGAGAGGATTCGACGGGTCTCAGCGTGGTCCGCCACGGACTCTCCCCTCGTAACGCTCAGGTGCGACCGAGACTAACCACATCAGTCCTACAGTTCAACAGTTTCTTGTAGTATAGTTACGCCAACCTTGGCCGTACACACCCGGAGGCAACGGCTCAGCCTTGCTTGCCGGAGGCGGACATTGCTACGTTCGCGATTAATATTGGATATTTAAAGAACCAGTCAACGAACGAGGTTGAGACCATGCACGAACGTGTCGCATCCGAGGACGACCTCGAGCCTGGTGAGCTCACGCAGGTTCGGGTCGGTGACCGTCCGATCTGCCTGGCCCGCGCCGAAGACGGGACGTGGTATGCGATCGGTGACACCTGTTCGCACGAGGCCTACTCGCTCAGCGAGGGCGACGTGTGGGGGGCCGATGTCGAGTGCCCGCTGCATGCGTCGCGGTTCAGCCTGCTGACCGGCAAGCCCGATCAGCTCCCCGCCGTGGATCCGGTGCCCACGTACGGGGTGTCGGTTCGCGAAGGCGGCGTGTATGTGGACGTCGACGCGCCCGCGGACTCCGCATCGGGCCCCGGGATGGGTCACTAGATGACCGAGAACCGGTCCGTGGTGATCGTCGGCGGCGGCACGGCCGCTGCGTCGGTCGCAGCCAACCTGCGGCGCGCGGGGTTTGCCGGCGCGGTGACGATCCTCTCGGCCGAGAAGCAGGCTCCCTACGAGCGCCCGCCGCTGTCGAAGCAAGTGATCACGGGCGACCGCGAGCCGGCCGCGCTGCGCGTGCTGCCCGAGAACTGGTACGCCGAGAACGAGGTCGAACTGCGTCTCGGCGTGCGTGCCCGGCGGCTCGACCCCGGCGCACGCACGGTCGATGTCGGCGGGGGCGCGCCGGTCGCCTACACCTCGCTCGTCCTGGCCACCGGTGGCTCGCCTCGCACACTCGCGGTGCCCGGTGTTCCGCCGGAACGGGTGCGCTACCTGCGCTCGGTGCCCGACGCGATGGCACTGCGCGAGCGCCTGGCTTCGGGCAGGCACCTGGTGATCGTCGGAGCCGGTTTCATCGGCGGGGAACTCGCCGCCTCCGCCCGCGCGGTGGGCGCCGAGGTCACGATGGTCGAGCTGTTGCCGGTGCCGCTCGGACGTGTCGTCGGTGACGACGTGGGCAGGCGATACACCGAGTTGCACCGAGCGCACGGGGTGGCCGTGCGGACGGGCGTGTCGGTCGAGTCCGGCCGCGTATCCGGCGACGGTCTGGTGCTGACGCTGACCGACGGCACGGCGCTGGAGTGCGACGACCTGGTCGTCGGGATTGGGATCGTCCCGCACGACGAACTGGCCCGGGACGCGGGCATCGCTTGCGACAGCGGGATCTTCGTGGACCCGTTCTGCGCGACCTCCGCCCCCGATGTGTGGGCGGCGGGCGACGTCGCCCGGCACGAGCACCCGCTCTTCGAGACGGCACTGCGCGTCGAGCACCACGACAACGCGCTCAGCCAGGGCGCCGCCGTGGCCGCGAACATCCTCGGCCCGCCCGTCGCCTTCGCCGACCCGCACTGGTTCTGGAGCGACCAATACGACCATCGGCTCCAGGGCGTCGGTCTGGCGGGCCGCCCCGGCCTGCGGACCGTGGACCGCGGCTCGCTCGACGACCTGCGCTTCACGCGGTTCTACCTCGACGGGCACCGCCTCGTCGGCGCGTTGTCGATGAACACCGGTACGCAGATCAAGCACGTCGCGAAACTGCTCGCGGCACGGGCCGTGGTGTCACCGGACGCCCTCGCCGACTCCGACGTCGACCTCAAGAAGCTGGTCCGCTCGACGGCGGTGGCGCTATGACGGCCGAGACGGACACCCCAGGCGTGGCCGCCGGCACCGTCCTCGACCGCTTCCGGCTCGACGGGAAGGTCGCGGTCGTCACCGGCGCCTCGGCGGGTCTGGGTGCGGCCTTCGCGCACGGCCTCGCCGAGGCGGGCGCCGCCGTCGTGATCACCGGCCGCAACAGCGAGCGCCTCGGCGCGGTCTGCGCGAGCCTTCGCTCCTGCGGGGCACAAGTCGCGACCGCCGTCGCCGACGTCCGCTCGCCGGAGGAATGCGAAGCGGTCCTCGACGTCGCCACCACCGAATTCGGCCGGGTCGACGTGCTGGTGAACAACGCCGGCGTAACCTACGCCGCCGCACCCGCCAAAGACCGGCCGGAAGCATTCGCCGACTTGCTGCAGACCAATCTCACCGGCGCGTACCAGATGGCGCGCGTGGTCGGCGGCTGGTTGATGGACAACGACGCGCCGGGTGCCATCCTCAACATCTCGTCCATACTGGGGCTCGCCCCGACCGGGCTGCCGACCACGGCGTACAGCGCCTCGAAGGCCGGCCTGATCGGTATGACGCGAAGCCTCGCGGCCCAGTGGAGCGGGCGGCACCGAATCCGGGTCAATGCGATGGCGCCGGGCTACGTCGCAACCGACTTCACCAAGGATCTGAGGGAGTCGCCGGGCGGGCTGCGGCGGCTCACCGACCGCACACCCATGGGCAGGCTCGGCGAGGCGGAGGAGATGATCGGGCCGATGCTGCTCTTGGTGTCCGACGCGGGCGCCTACATCACCGGCGCCACGCTCGCGGTCGACGGCGGCTGGTCCATGCACTGACGCCGCGGGCCGTCGCCACGGCTGGTGGCCGAGCGCAGGACAGCGGGCCCGCGCCACCCTCAGTCGCGCGTGAGCAGGTCCATCGCCCTGGATTCCAGGTCGGCTCCGGCGATCCGGGCGTACATCCGCTCCGCACCGGAGGAACCCAGCGCACCCCGCGCACAATCGACGAACTTCGCCGCCGCCGTCTCCGCACGCATCCCGACCGAGGCATGCCCGACCGGCACCCTCACGTGCGCGGTCGACGTCGCCCCGTCCGCGGCGGTCACCGTCACCGATCCCCCATGCCCGGTCACCTGCGGATCCACGACCGCAACGGTGCGGGCCACGAGCGCGCGGACCTCGGCGTCACCGAGAGCGTCGGCGTCGAAGTCACCGATCGAGAGCCCGCCGCGCTTCAAGGCGACCGCCACGCAGTACTGGCCACTGAAACGTGCCTCGTCGGGGCTGCGCGGGTCGTCGAACTCGAGAATCTCCCGTGCGAACGGGGTGAGCCCGAGCTGGATCCGGTCAATCCCGCGGCCACCGAGCCACGTGGACAAGTCGACCGCTCCCTGGACGAGGGCGGTCGCCTCACCACAGCAGGGGAACGGCTTCAACGTGATCTCGAGCGCCGCTTGCCAGTCGGATTCGTCCGCCGGACGGAGCCAGGACCGATCGACTGCCGCGGAGTCGCCGACGTAGGCCGGGAAGAATCCGAACCGGTGGTCGAACGGGTCGTGTGCACCGTGCAACCCGGCCTGGGCCAGGAGCGCGGCCTCGACGCCGGACCGGGCGGCAAGCGCTGCGTGCAGCGGCTTCACGGGCGAGCCGAAGTTCGCCCGCAGTCCGGACGCTGACGAGCAGGCGATCGCGATCGCGCCGCGCACGTCGTCAGGAGGCAACCCGAGCAGGCACGCCACCGCGGCCGCGGTGGCGATCGCGCCCAGCACTCCGGTCGTGTGCCATCCACGTCGGGCCAGTGCCGGGTTCACCGCCTTGGCGATGGCCGTTTCCACCTCGATGCCGACGATGTGCGCGACCAGCAACTCCAGGACGGTCGTGTCGGGACGACGGTCCTCGGCCACTGCAAGCAGTGCGGGCACGAGGTGGCAGCTCGGATGGGTGGTCGCGCCCTGGACCGTGTCGTCGAAGTCGAGCGCGTGTGCGGCGAAGGCATTGCACACCACGCCGTCGAGAAGCGCGCGCCGCTCGCCGGTGCCCAGGACGGCGACTCCCCGGTGGCGCCCCGACGGCGCCGCCGTGTACACCTGTCGCACGGCGTGCGCGGCACCCTCGACCGCCCCCGCGAGCGCGACTCCGATGGTGTCGAGCAGCGAGGCCTTCGCCCGCGCCAGCACCTCCTCCGGCACGTGCTTCGGGGAAGCATCGGCCACCAGACCGACGATCATGTCCGCGGCGGGCGAGTGGGAGGGAGACGATCTGGCTGTCACCGGATCGCACCACCCCGTCGCAGCGCTGCGAGCGCCTCGTCGTCGTAGCCCACCTCGCGCAGCACGCCCTCGGTGGACGCGCCGAGGTCCGGCACGGTCGCGTCATGCAACGACGTCGGCCGGCCCTCGAACATCACCGGTGACACGGCGAGTCGTTCGCCGTCCGCGGTGCTCTGGATGAGCTCCATGACATCGGCCTGTTCATCCACCACGAGGTCCGCGATCGTGCGGATCTTGGACGACGGGACGCCGACCGCGCGTAGCTTCGCCGCGACCTGCTCTGCCGTCAGGTCTGCGATTCCCGCGCTGAGGAGGGTGACCAGCTCGGTGCGGTTGACCACCCGATCGGCATTGGTGCGAAAACGCGAGTCCTCGACCAGTTCCGGACAGTTCAGCGCCGCGCAGACACGTTCCCACAGCGACTGGTTCGTCACCCCGATCATGACCGGCGCGTCCTTCGCGAAGATCGCCTCGTAGGGCGCCGTGTTGTGCTGGGCCGTACCTGCGCGTTCGGGAACGTGGTCGGCGAGTGTCACCGAGGCGATATGGTGCATCATCAGGCCGGCGGCGGTCCCGAGCAGGGTCGACTCGACATGACCGCCGTTGCCCGTGACACCG
>DATFHB010000101.1:0-7942 GCA_035248845.1 Amycolatopsis sp.
CAGCGCACACGGTCGCGACGCTCGCGATCCCGCTACTACGCTCGCCGGGATGACCGAAGTGACATGAGCTACATCACACTGCCGCGCGGTAAGCTGTGGCGGTAGCTTCCTAAGCGCTTGCTTAGTGCTCTCACCGTTGAGGAGGAAAGCGTGACCGAATCCCACTCCCGCGTCGCGATCGTCACGGGTGCCGGCCGCGGCATCGGCGCCGCGGTCGCGCGCAAGCTCGCCGGCGACGGGTTCGCCGTGGGGCTGCTCGACCTGGACGAGGCCGCCGTCAGCCAGGGCGCGAAGGCCATCGTCGCCGCGGGTGGCCAGGCCATCGGCGTGGCGCTGGACGTGTCGGACACCGAGCAGGTCGAGGCCGCCGTGTCCCGCGTCGCCGGGGAACTGGGCGCGCCGGCGGTGCTGGTCAACAACGCGGGCATCACCCGCGACAACCTGATCTTCAAGATGACCGACCAGGACTGGGACTCGGTGCTCGCCGTGCACCTGCGCGGCTCGTTCCTGATGACGCGCGCGACCCAGAAGTACATGACCGAGCAGAAGTGGGGCCGCATCGTCAACCTGTCCAGCACGTCCGCGCTGGGCAACCGCGGTCAGGTCAACTACGCGGCCGCCAAGGCCGGCATGCAGGGCTTCACCAAGACCCTCGCCATCGAACTGGGCCGGTTCGGCGTCACCGCGAACGCGATCGCGCCCGGCTTCATCGCCACCGACATGACCGCCGCGACGGCCGAGCGCCTCGGCGTGCCGTTCGAGGACTTCAAGGCGGCCGCGGCCAAGGAGATCCCGGTGCAGCGCGTCGGCACCCCCGAGGACATCGCCAACACCGTTTCGTTCCTGGTCAGCGAGGGCGCGGGATTCGTTTCCGGTCAGGTCATCTACGTCGCCGGCGGGCCGAAGGCATGACCGGGATCCGCGTATTCGACAGTATCGAGGACTTCGCCGCGGTGACCGGCCAGGAAATCGGCGTCAGCCCCTGGCACACGGTCACCCAGGAGCAGGTCGACACGTTCGCCGACGCCACCGGCGACCACCAGTGGATCCATGTGGACGTGGAGAAGGCGGCGCAGGGCCCCTTCGGCGCGCCGATCGCGCACGGGTACCTGACCCTGTCGCTGCTGCCGTTCTTCGGCGCGCAGACCTTCCGGGTCGACGGCCCCAGGCTGGGCATCAACTACGGCCTCAACAAGGTCCGCTTCCCGCAGCCGGTCAAGGTCGGCTCCAAGATCCGCGGCCGGGTCGAACTGGCCGAGGCCAGCGACGTGCCGGGCGGCAAGCAGTTCGTCACCCGCTGGACCGTCGAGATCGACGGCGTCGAAAAACCGGCCTGTATAGCGGAAAACGTGATTCGCATGCTCGTCTGACCCGGAGGAGGCCGTCGTGACCGAACAGGACCCACCGGGCCTGGATCTGGGCAGGCTGCGCGCCTACCTCGACGAGCAGTCGCCCGGACTCGTCAAGGGCCCACTCACCGCGGAGACCGTGCAGGGCGGCCGGTCGAACCTGACCTACCTCCTCGGCGACGGCATGTCGCGGTGGGTGGTGCGCCGCCCGCCGCTGGGCCACGTGCTGCCCACCGCGCACGACATGGCCCGCGAGCACCGCGTGATCAGCGCGCTGCGGCCGACCCGGGTGCCGGTGCCCGCCACGGTCGCGCTGTGCCAGGACGCCGAGGTGCTGGGTGCGCCGTTCTACGTGATGGAGTTCGTGCCCGGCAAGGCCTACCGGCACGCGGAGCAACTCGAACCGCTCGGCCCGGAGCGGACTCGGGCTGTCGGCGACGCGCTGACCGACACGCTCGTCGACCTGCACGCGGTGGATCCGGCGGCGGCCGGGCTCGCCGATTTCGGGCGCCCGGAAGGGTTTCTGGAGCGTCAGCTGCGCCGCTGGAAGAAGCAGCTGGATGCTTCGCGAAGCCGGGACCTCGAGGGTATCGACCGGTTGCACGACCGGCTCGCCGCCGCCGTGCCCGCCTCGGGTCCCGCCGCAATCGTGCACGGCGACTACCGGCTCGACAACGTCCTCGTCGACGAGGACGACCGGATCACCGCGGTACTCGACTGGGAAATGTCCACTTTGGGCGATCCGCTGACCGACCTGGCGCTCATGGTGGCCTACACCGAGCGCGAGCGGATCGACCTCGAAGTGATCTCCAACGTCAGTTCGGCGCCCGGCTATCCGGGTTCCGACGAGGTCGTCGCGCGCTACGCGGAGCGGTCGTCGCGCGACATCTCCGCGCTCAACTGGTATGTGGGCCTGGCCTTCCTCAAGCTCGCGGTGATCCTGGAAGGCATCTACTACCGCTTCAGTCACGGCCAGACCGTCGGCGCCGGTTTCGAGCAGATCGGCGCCACGGTCGTCCCGCTCGTCCGGCTCGGCAACGAAACCCTCAAGGAGCCGTGATGGACTTCGCCTACGACGCCAGGACCGAGGAACTCCGGGGCACGTTGCTGGAGTTCATGGACTCGCGCATCTGCCCGGCGGAACCGGTTTTCGAGCGTCAACTCGAAGAACGCGCGCATCCGTGGGGTGCCCCGCCCGTCGTCGACGAACTCAAGACCGAGGCGCGCAAGCGCGGCCTGTGGAACTTCTTCCTGCCCGGGGACCAAGGCGCGGGCCTGACCAACCTGCAGTACGCGCCACTGGCGGAGATCACCGGCCGCAGCCCCCACCTGGCGCCGATCGCGCTCAACTGCGCCGCCCCGGACACCGGCAACATGGAAGCGCTGTCGCTGTTCGGCACCGAACAGCAGCGCAAGCTGTGGCTACAACCGTTGCTGGACGGGGAAATCCGGTCGGCCTTCGCGATGACCGAACCCGACGTGGCCTCCTCCGACGCGCGCAACATCGCCACCACCATCAAACGCGACGGCGACAGTTACGTCATCACCGGGCGCAAGTGGTACATCACCGGTGCGATGAACCCGAACTGCCGGATCTTCATCGTGATGGGCAAGACGGACCCCGATGCCGAGCCACACCGGCAACAGAGCCAGATCCTCGTCCCACGCGACACTCCGGGCTTGACGGTGAAACGCGGCATGAAGGTGTTCGGCTACGACGACAGCTCGCACGGCGGCCACGCCGAGGTCGTGTTCGACAACGCGCGCGTACCCGCCGAAAACCTGCTCGCCGGGGAAGGCGACGGGTTCGCGATCGCGCAGGCGCGGCTCGGGCCGGGCCGCATCCACCACTGCATGCGCGCCGTCGGGCTGGCCGAGCGGGCGATCGAGATGATGTGCCGCCGCACGCTGTCCCGCAGCGCGTTCGGCAGGCCCATCGCCGAGCAAGGCGTCGTCCAGGACTGGATCGCCGAGTCGCGGGTGAAGGTGGAACAGCTGCGGCTGCTGACACTCAAGACCGCCTGGCTGATGGACACGGTCGGCAACCGCGGCGCGCACACCGAGATCCAGGCAATCAAGATCGCCACGCCGCGCACGGTCGAGTGGATCCTGGACAAGGCGATTCAGGCACACGGCGCCGGCGGGCTGTCCCAGGACTTCCCGCTCGCCGAGATGTGGGCGGGCATGCGCGCGCTGCGGTTCGCCGACGGCCCCGACGAGGTGCACAAACGATCCCTGGCCCATCGAGAGCTGAGGAAGTACCGGTGACCACAGCAGACGAACTACGCGCGAAGGTCGGCGATTTTCTCGCCGCACACCCCCCGGAGACCACCGAGCGGCTGGAGTTTCTCCGAGCCCGCTTCGACGCGGGACTGGCATGGGTGCACTACCCCGCCTGCCTCGGCGGCATGGACGCGCCACGCGAGCTGCAGTCCGTTGTGGACGACGCGTTCGCCCACAACGGCGCCCCGGACAACGACCCGCGTCGCATCGTGATCGGGCTCGGCATGGCGGCGCCGACGATCCTCGCGTTCGGCACCGACGAGCAGAAGCGGCGCTACCTCCGTCCACTGTGGACGGGGGAGGAAGTGTGGTGCCAGCTGTTCTCCGAGCCCGGCGCGGGATCGGACCTGGCCGCCCTGGGCACCCGCGCAGTCCGCGACGGCGACACCTGGGTGGTGGATGGGCAGAAGGTGTGGACCTCGGTCGCGCACATCGCCCGGTTCGGGATCCTGGTGACGCGCACGGACCCGGACGTTCCCAAGCACCGTGGGATGACGTACTTCATCTGCGACATGGCCGATCCGGGCGTCGACGTGCGACCGCTGCGGCAGATCACCGGCGAGGCCGAATTCAACGAGGTCTTCCTCGCCGGCGTGCGCATCCCCGACGCCAACCGGCTCGGCGCGATCGGCGAGGGCTGGCGGGTGGCGACCACCACGCTGATGAACGAGCGGGTCGCGATCGGGGGCCACGCGATACCACGCGAGGGCGGACTGATCGGCGTCATCGCCGACACCTGGCGCACGCACCCGGAGCTGCGCACGCCGGAGTTGCACCAGCGGCTGGTGCGGTTGTGGGCCGACGCCGAGGCCACCCGGCTGGCCGGCACGCGGTTGCGGCAGCAGCTGGCCGCGGGCCATCCCGGCCCCGAGGGCTCGGCCATGAAGCTGGCATTCGCGCGGCTGCAACAGGCGCTGTCCGGGCTCGAGGTGGAACTGGCCGCCGAGGACGGGCTGCGCTACGACGACTGGACGATGCGGCGGCCGGAGCACTTCGACATGATCGGCCGCGGGCCGGGCTACCGGTACCTGCGGGCGCGGGGCAATTCGATCGAAGGCGGCACGTCAGAGGTGCTGCGCAACATCATCGCCGAGCGTGTGCTCGGGCTGCCCGCGGAACCGCGGGTGGACAAGGACGTCGCGTGGAAGGACCTGCCGCGGTGACCGATCTACTGTATTCCGATGTCGAGGAAGACCTCCGCGCCAGCGTGCGCGATCTGTTCGCCGACAAGGCATCCGCCGCGTCGGTGCTCGCACGGACCGAGAGCGACGAGCCTTACGACCTGAAACTGTGGCGCACGGTCGCCGTGGAGCTCGGCCTGACCGGGCTGCACGTGCCCGAGGAACTCGACGGGCAGGGCGCGTCCACCCGCGAGCTGGCGGTCGTGCTGGAGGAGCTGGGCCGCGCGGTCGCTCCGGTACCGTTCCTGGGCAGTGCGGTGCTGGCCACGTCGGCGCTGCTTGCCTGCGGCACGGGCGAAGCCGCCGGCCTGGTCCGGCGCCTCGCCACCGGCGCGGCGATCGGCGCGCTCGCGGTTCCGCTGACCACCTGGCCGACTTCGCCGTTCCCCACCGGGGTCTCCGTGGCCGGTGATGTCCTCAGTGGAGGAATCGGCGTGGTGGCTGACGCGTCGGTCGCGGATGTGCTGGTGGTGCCGGCGACGGGTCCGGACGGCCCGGTGTTGTATGCCGTGGAGGACTTCACCGCGACCGAGGTGACGTCGCTCGACCTGACCCGCCGGCTGGCGGATGTGGTGCTGGACAAGGCGTCCGGCCGGTTGCTCGCCTCGGGCGACGCAGCGGTGGGGGCGCTGGAGACCGCGCTGACCACCGGTGCGGGCCTGCTCGCGTCGGAGCAGGTCGGGATCGCCCAGCGGTGTCTCGACGAGACGGTCGCCTATGTGAAGGGGCGCTATCAGTTCGGGCGCCCGATCGGGTCGTTCCAGGCGCTCAAGCACCGCCTGGCGGATGCGTACCTGGAGGTGGTCACGGCCCGCGCGGCGGCCCGGTACGCGGCGGACACGCTCGCCTCGGACGACACGGACGTGCCGGTCGCGGTGGCGCTGGCGCAGTCGGCCTGCTCGGCCACGGCGGTGCACCTCGCCGAGGAGGCCGTCCAGCTGCACGGGGGGATCGGTATGACGTGGGAACACACTGCGCACCTGTATCTCAAGCGCGCCAAGAGCGACGAGCTGGCTCTGGGCACCCCGGGCCGCCACCGCTCCACGCTGGCCGGCCTCGTCTACCTACCCGCTTGATGCGTGAGGGACCCCCTCACGGCAAGCGAGATGTCAGCGGGCGGTCAAGGGCACCACGGGCATGATCGTCCGCTTGAAAGTGCTGTTGACGACGCTGGCGAACGACGCGTACCAGGCGACCACGGCGGTCACCAGGCCCAGCCAGCCGCCGATCTTGCCCATGTTGTCGGCGCCGCCGCCCCACCTCATCATGAGGTTTCACACCAGCCCCGACGGCCGCGCCGCCCGGCGCACCGCGGCGATCACCGTGTGCCTGCTGAGCGTGTTCTATCTCGTGCCCGGGATCTACGGCGTACTAGGGAAAGTCCTCGTGCCGCAACTGTATTTGACCGGTGCGACGGATACCGCCGTGGTCGCGCTGTCGAGCCAGGTCGACACCGGCGTGGTGGGCACGACGTTCACCGCGCTGCTCACCGCCGGGGCGTTCGCGGCGTTCCTCTGGACGCCGAGGTCCTGGTGACCTGGGCGTTCACCGTCGCGGCGGCGACGTTCTGCCCGCTGCTGGTGCTGGGCATCTGGTGGCCGCGGCTGACCGCGCCGGGCGCGATCGCCGGTGTGGTGACCGGCCTGGCGACGGTGTCGGCGTCGATCCTGCTGTCACTGTTCGGTCCCCCGGCTGGCCCGGCGTCCTCGCCGCGCGGCCCGCGCCGTGGGCGGTCCCGCTGGCGTTCGCGGTGATGATCGCCGTGTCCTACCGCGGCCGCCCACCGTCGTGGTCCCGCGCCGCAATGCTCCGCCTCCACCTCGAAGACCGCCCGGCCACCCGGGCCGCCCCGGCCCCCGACGCCCACCTAGTGTCTGTCCTGCGCCGGGAATCCGGTCAAGATATGAGGCGAGGCGGTCGAGGATCTCGTCAGCGTCCTTGGTCCACACGAACGGGGTGGGATCCTCGTTCCAGGTTGTGATCCAGTCCCGGATGTCGTTCTCCAAGGCCCGCAAGGACTTGTGCGCAGCCCGACGCAGTCGCTTGTCGGTCAATAGACCGAACCACCGCTCCACCTGGTTGAGCCAGGAGGAATAGGTCGGGGTGAAATGCATGTGGAAGCGGGGATGCCCGGCCAGCCACTTCTGGATCGTGGGGTGCTTGTGGGTGTCGCAGATCAGGTGCACGTCCAGGTCGGCGGGCACTTCGTTGTCCAGCTTGGTCAGGAACTTCTTGAACTCCACCGCGCGGTGACGTCGGTGGATGGAGCCGATCACCTCACCGGTGGCCACATCCAGCGCGGCGAACAGGGTGGTGATGCCGTGCCGGATGTAGTCGTGGGTCCGACGTTCAGGCATGCCCGGCATCATCGGCAGCACCGGCGCCGACCGGTCCAGCGCCTGGATCTGCGACTTCTCATCGACACAGAGCACCAGCGCCTTGTCCGGAGGGTTCAGGTAGAGCCCGACGACATCACGGACCTTGTCGATGAACTGCGGATCGTTGCTGAGTTTGAAGGTGTCGACCTGGTGGGGCTTGAGGTTGAACGCCTTCCAGATCCGCCCGACCGTCGACTTGGACAACCCGCTCTCGGCCGCCATCGACGACCGCGACCAGTGCGTGGCATCGGCCGGCGTCCGTTCCAGCGTGGCCACCAGCACCTCCTCGACCTGCTCGTCGGTGATCTTACGCGGGGCGCCCGGACGTGGCTCGTCCACCAAACCCTCCAGGCGCCGGTCCAGAAACCGGCGCCGCCACTTGCCCACCGTCTGCGGCCAGATCCCCAACTCGGCGGCGACGTCCTGGTTGGACCCGCCGTCCGCGCAACCCAGCACGATCCGACACCGCTGCGCCAACGCCTGCGACGACCTCGCCCGCCGCGCCCACCGCTGAAGCGTCTCGCGTTCCTCGTCGGTCAACACCACGGCGGCCACCGGCCGACCCCTACCTGCCATCCGCCGATCTTACAATTAACCAACGCATTCCCGACGCAGGGACTGTCCGTGATCTTGTGGGTGGTGGGTGATCTTGACCATGCTGGGGCGGGTGCTCCGGTTGGAAGGGATCGAGGTTGACGGACAAGGACAGGGCGGCCGACTCGGCGGCCGAGGTGGCTGGTGTTGAGGACGG
>DATFHB010000102.1:0-90770 GCA_035248845.1 Amycolatopsis sp.
TGCCGGACCTGCTCGAGCATCGCCTCCCCCGACTCGGCGCTGCCGGCCGCCACCTGGCCGTCGCCCCGCAGCCGCGCCGCCCTGGCCTGCGCCGCGGCGGCCGCGATACCGAGCGCGCCGAGCCGGATGCCGGCCAGCAGGTATGCCTCGTCGAGCGCGTGCAGGAACTCGAACGCCTCCGCCTGCCGCTTGATCGCGGTGGCGTAATCCCCTTGCCAGTACGCGATTTCCGCGCCCGCCGCACCGGACGCGAGTGCCGTCAGCGGTTCGGCACGCCAGTGCGGGCGCAGTTCCGCCAGCAGTCGCGCGGCCTCGGCGAACCGGCCGCGTGCCACCACGATCGGCACCGACGACGCAGTCATCCTGGCCGCGAGCGCGCTCGACACGCCCCGCGCGGGCGCACCCGCGCCCGGGTCGGCGGGCCAGTCGCCGCTGGCGTACCGGAGCGACAGGTGCCGGGCCCGCAGCTCGAGACCGTAGGTGCTCCAGGTCAGTCCGGTCTGCTCCGCGCGTTCGATCCCGCGCTCGAACACCTCGATCGCGCTGGCGAACTCGGCCTGGTCCTCGTAGCTGAACCCGAGGAAGCACACCGCCCGCAGCTCCACGTTGGGCGAGTCCGCCTCGCACGCCTTGCATTCGGCCTCGCGCAGCCGCGCCCGCGCCTCACCGAAGTCGCCCGCGTTGTCGGCGAGCGCGCCGAGCGTGATGAGTGCGGCGGCCTCGGCGCCGGCGCTGCCGCACGCACGCGCGTCGGGGACCGCTGTGCGCGCGCTCCACAACGCGTCCTCGAGGCGCCCGATGCCGCGCAGGATCGCGGCCCTGGTGGCCAGCACCCAGGCCCTGGTCCGGCTCACCTCGGCCTCGGCCACCAGGTCCCACGCCCGCCCGATGGCTTCCACCGCCTGGTCGATGGTGCCCTCGACGTTCATCAGCGCCTCGGCGAGCCGCCGCCACTTCTGGGCCGCGCGCACCGGATCGACGTCCGGCCCCAGCGCCTGCACCGCGGACCGCGCGTAGGCGATGGCGCGCTCCGGTTCCCCCGATGTGCCGGCGAAGTAGGACGCCTCGTGCAGCAGCCGCAGCTCGTCGAAGTCGGCGGGCCGCGCCGCGGCGGGCACGGCGTCCCAGATCTCCAGCGCGTGCTCGACGTGGCGGAGCGCGGCGCCGGGCGCGCCGAGCCGCTCGGCCTCGTCGGCGGCGCGCAGTAGCGCGGGCAGCGCCGTGGCCAGGTCCTTGCTCTGCAGGCTGTGGTACGCGAGCTTCGCGTCATGCCCGCGGCCTTGCGGCGTGCGCCCGATCC
This sequence comes from Amycolatopsis sp., assembly GCA_035248845.1. GTDB lineage: Bacteria > Actinomycetota > Actinomycetes > Mycobacteriales > Pseudonocardiaceae > Amycolatopsis_E. The sequence goes on from DATFHB010000102.1 coordinate 1,301, forward strand.
GGGCCGCGTACGCCGCGTGCATCCGGGTGCGCTCGCCGGGCAGCAGGTCGCCGTACACCGCTTCCTGCAGCAGCGCGTGGCGGAACGTGTACGCGCCCTTCTCCACCACCAGCACGTGATGCTGGACGGCCTCGCGCAGCGCCTCGTCCAGTTCGTCGTCGCCGAGCGCGGACACCTCGGCCAGCGCCGCGTGCGACACCGACTCCCCCGCCACCGAAATGACCCGCAGCACGCGGCGCGCGTCGGACGAGAGCCGTTCCAGCCGCGCGAGCAGTACTTCGGCGAGGCCCGCGGGCAGGTCGTCGCCCTCCGCGCACGAGGCCAGCAGCTCCTCGGCGAAGAAGGGGTTGCCTTCGGACCGCTCCACGACACTCGCGACGACCTCCGGCGACAGCGGGCCGTCGGCCAGCGCCTGCACGAAGGCGCGCGCGTCCGCGTGCTTGAGCGGGTGCAGCTCGATCTGGGTGACAACGGGCAGCCGCACCAGCTCGACGAGCAGCCTGCGCAGCGGATGCCGCCGGTACACGTCCTCGTCGCGATAGCTGGCCACCACGTACAGCCGCTGCGCCCGCAATCGCGACAGCAGGAACGACACCAGGTTCCGGGTGGACCCGTCGGCCCAGTGCAAGTCCTCCAGCACCAGCACCACGGGCTGGTGCTCCGCGATCTCGGTGAGCACCGCGAGCACCGCGTCGAAGAGCTGCAGCTGCCCGAGGTCCTGCTCGGGGCGGGCGCGCTGCGGCGCTTCGCGCTCGGAGCTGACCGGCAGGTACTCCGAACTGGACAGCGGCCCCGTCTGCGCGAGCGGCAGCATGCGCGCGAGCGCGGGCCGCACGCGCACCGCTTCGGCGATCACCGGGTCCTCGGCCGTGGCCAGCGGGCCCAGCGCCTCGGCGAACGGGAGGTACGGCAGGCCGCCCTCGCGCACATCGAGGCACCGGCCGGTCAGCACCAGCGCGCCACGCGCCGCCGCGAAATCCGCCAGCTCGGCCAGCAGCCTGGTCTTGCCGACCCCCGCATCCCCGGACAGCAGCACCGCGCCGGCCTCGCCCCGCTCGGCGCGGGTGCAGCCCGCGCGGAGCCTGCGCATCTCGTCGACACGCGCGACCAACGGGATTCCGGAACCTAGACGGGGCACAAGACGCATTCTGGCCTACCCCACCGACACTTCCGTCACTGTTTTAACCGGCGGCGTCATCGCTGGGCCGCCGCTGTTCCGGGATCGTGACCTCCGCCTGCTTCCGGCCGCCCAGCCACCGGCGCCGCCGGATCGGCCGGGTTCCGCGCCCGGCCTTGTACAGCTTCTCCTGCCGGTAGGCCACCTCGGCCTGCACGGCTTCGAAGATCCAGTCGTTGCGCATCGAGTTCCCCTCTGTTTCCTGTGCTCGCATCGCTGCGAACCTCAGGTTCGTCCTGAGGGGGCGCTCCCGGCATCGGACGATCGCGCCGGTGCGGACGCGCGAAGGCCCCTTACTCCCGCCGCTGCCTGAGTGGACGGGAGTAAGGGGCCTTCGCGAGACCACTCAGTCGCGGCCCAGGACGCTCAGCAGGCCCTGCCAGCCCTGCGGCGACACGCGCAGTGCCCCCGCGCCCGGGTTCTTCGAGTCGCGCACACCGACGTGCCGGGCGAACGGCGCCACCTCGACACAATCGTTGCCGCCACCGCTATAGCTGCTCTTCCGCCACACGCCCCGGGGCGATTCCATCGTCGCCATTCTCCCCGCTCCTTACCCTTTCCCGGCCGGCACTTGCTCAGGTCGTGTTCCCGCGATCAGCGGGAATACCTTTCCGCGGCCGCCGCGATGACACCCAGCGAGTCGTCGGGCTTCAGGGCCGCGGCACGGAGATGATCGAACATCAGTGAGTAGCGCTCGACGTCGGGGGGCAGTTCCAGGAAGAAGCCGCCGGAAGTGTTGTCGACGTAGACGACGTCCGGATCAGCGGGCTCCGGGAAACCGAGAATGAGGAACGGCCCCTCCATTCCCGGGTGCGCGCCGGCCGCGAACGGCACCACCTGAATGGTGACGTGTGTCAGTTGCGCGAGTTCGAGCAGCCGGGCCGACTGTTTGGCCATCACCTCGGGGCCGCCGACCTCGCGGTACAGCACGGCTTCGTCGATGACCGCCCAGTACTGCGGCGGACTGGGATCGACCAGCAGTTCCTGGCGCGCCGTGCGGGCGGCGACCCGGCGCTGGATGTCGGATTCGTCGGCATCCGGCCGCATCGCGCGGATCACCGCGCGGGCGTAGGTCTCCGTCTGCAGCAAGCCCGGCACCAGCAGCGCCTGGAACGCGCGCAGCGAGCTGGCATCGGCTTCGAGTCCCACGAACGTGCCGGTGAAGACTTCCTTGTACGCATGCCACCAGCCGGGCTTGCGCGCCTCGCGGGCGAGCTGGACGAGCGCTTCGCGTTCGTCGCCGGCCAGGCCGTAGAGCTCGAGCATGTCCCGGGCGTCACGCGGAGTGACGCCGACGTGGCCCGTCTCGACCCGGCTGATCTTCGACGCCGAGCATTCGAGTTTCTCGCCCACCTCGTCGATCGTCAGATCCGCGGCTTCGCGGAGTCTGCGCAACTCGCTCGCGAGCCGGCGCCGGCGAATGGTGGGCCCCTGACCCCGTTTCACGTGTCGCACCTCCGCGTTCGCTCCGCGCCCCTGCCCCCCGGCGTAGCTTGTCAACGATGCGCTCTATCTAACCAGCAGGTCCCGTGTTCAGCCGGTGCCCGACCTACCCGAATGGGTTAGTTTCCGCCGTCGGCGGCTGCAATTTGCAGAATGCGTCTGTAGGCTGACGCACCGCACTGGGGGTCCCCGCCGGTAGCTGTCACCGATTCGAGGTAGCGCCTGAGAGGCGGCCGTGGCCGAACACGACATCAGCGTCGGCCACTGCAGACCCTCGGTGCACCAACGACTGGATAACCTCACCCGTTCGGCTGATGTCGCCGATGACGATCAAGCGGCCGACCTGGCGCGACGGGAAATTCCGTTGCTCGTGCAGGCCCTGCGCTCGGTGCTGGCGACCCACGAGCCCGACGCCCGCGGCCGGTGCCCGCTGTGCCGCGAGCACCGCTCGCGACCCCTGTTCCGCCGCGGCCGCCTGCCCTGCCGGATCTACCTCGCCGTGCAACTTCGTCTTGGCACGCTGGAATCAGCGATTCCCCGGTGCCCGCACCGGCACCGCGCCCACCTCCGCCCGGTGGGTTAGCCGGTGGCGATCCGCAGCAGGCCCTCCTGGACGACGGTCGCGATGAGGGTGCCGTCCTGGGCGAAGAAGCGGCCGGTCGCCAGGCCGCGGCCGCCGGAGGCCGACGGCGTGGCCGTGTCGTAGAGGAACCATTCGTCGGCACGAAACGGCCGGTGGAACCACAGCGCGTGATCGAGGCTGGCACCGACCACGGGATCGACGTCCCAGTACACCCCGTGCCGGGCCAGCGGCGAGTCGAGCAGCGTGATGTCCGAGGCGTAGGTCAGCACGCACACGTGCAGCAGATCCTCGTCCGGCAGCCGGCCGTCCGCCCGCATCCACACGCGGTTGTGCGAGGTCACCTCGCCCGTCTTCCGCGTCACCCAGGGCGGGTCGTTCACGTAGCGGATATCGATGGGCCGTGGCCGCTGCCGAAGCTCGGCGATCTCGGGGTAGTCCCCGACCCGCTCGACGATCGTGGGCAGGGTCTCCGGGTTCGGCACGTCGGGCATCGGGTCCGCGTGCTCGAGGCCGGTCTCCCGGATCTGGAACGACGCCGACAACGAGAAGATCGCCTTGCCGTGCTGCACCGCCACGACGCGCCGCGTCGTGAACGAGCGGCCGTCGCGGATCCGGTCGACCTCGTACACGATCGGGCTCCGCGGATCGCCGCCACGGATGAAATACGCGTGCAGCGAGTGCACCTTGCGCTCGGGCGGCACGGTGCGCCCGGCGGCGACCAGCGCCTGCCCGGCCACCTGCCCGCCGAACACGCGCACCGTCGAATGCGGCGGGCTCACCCCGCGGAAGATGTTCTCGTCGATCGTCTCCAGATCCAGCAGCGCGACCAGGTGGTCGAGCACCACCTGGCCACCCGCGCCCGCCGAGGTGTCCAGCCCCTCGGCCGCGCCCCTCGCCAACTCAGTCATACCGGGAGACTATCCAGCGACCTCAGGCGTGATCGTCCTCGCCGAGCCGGTGCACACGGATGAGGTTGGTGGTACCGACGGTGCCGGGCGGCGACCCGGCCACGATGACGACGAGATCACCGGGCTGGTAGCGGCCCATCGCCAGCATCGAATGGTCGACCTGCTGGATCATCTGGTCGGTCGAGCCGACCTTCGGCACGATGTGCGTCGTGGTGCCCCACGTCATCGCCAGCTGGCTGCGCACACTCTCCTCCGGTGTGAACGCCAGCAGCGGCAGCCGCGTGTGCAGCCGGGCCAGGCGGCGCACCGTGTCCCCGGACTGCGTGAACGCGACCAGCGCCTTCGCGTTGAGCCGCTCGCCGATGTCGCGCGCCGCGTAGGAGATGACGCCGCGTTTGGTGCGCGGCACGTGCGACAACGGCGGCACGGTCGGCGAATCGGTCTCGACGGCCTCGACGATCCGGCCCATCGTCTGGACCGTCTCGATCGGGTAGCGGCCCACGCTGGTCTCGCCGGAGAGCATGACGGCGTCGGTGCCGTCCAGCACCGCGTTGGCCACGTCGGAGGCCTCGGCGCGGGTCGGGCGCGAGTTGTTGATCATCGAGTCGAGCATCTGGGTGGCCACGATGACCGGCTTGGCGTTCTCGCGCGCGATCTGGATGGCGCGCTTCTGCACCAGCGGAACCTGCTCCAGCGGCAGCTCGACGCCGAGGTCACCGCGGGCGACCATGATGCCGTCGAACGCGAGGACGATCGCCTCGAGGTTGTAGACCGCCTCGGGCTTCTCCAGCTTGGCGACGACCGGCAGCCGGCCCTTGCCGACCCGGTCCATCACCTGGTGCACGAGGTCGATGTCGGCGGGCGAGCGCACGAAGGACAGCGCGATGAAGTCCACGCCCAGCTCGAGCGCGAACTCGAGGTCTTCGATGTCCTTGTCCGACAGCGCGGGCACGGACACGTCCATGCCCGGCAGCGAGACACCCTTGTTGTTGCTGACGGGCCCGCCCTCGGTGACCTCGCAGACCACGTCGGGGCCCTCGACGTCCCGCACGACCAGGCCGACCTTGCCGTCATCGACCAGCAGCCGGTCGCCGGGCTTCGCGTCCTTGGCCAGGCCGCGGTAGGTGGTGGAGACCCGGTCGTGGGTGCCCGCCACGTCCTCGACGGTGATGCGCACGACGTCACCGGTGCGCCACTCGACGGGGCCGCCGGCGAACGTGCCGAGACGGATCTTGGGGCCCTGCAGGTCGGCGAGAATGCCGACCGCGCGGCCCGTCGCAGCCGCGGCATCGCGCACGAGGTCGTAGACCTGCTTGTGGTCGCCGTGGCTGCCGTGGCTGAAGTTCATCCTCGCGACGTCCATTCCGGCGTCGACGAGCGCCCGCACCTTCTCCGCGGTCGCGGTGGCAGGGCCCATGGTACAAACGATCTTCGCGCGTCGGCTCACGTGTATGAAGGGTAGCCGCTCGACGGCCTGGCGTCTGTACCGATCCCTGAATCGAGTCAGCGGCGTGGCTTGTCGCTGACGCCGACGTGGTCGCGGGCCCACTCGTTGAAGTCACGGACCTGGCGCCACGCCCTGCGTACCCGGTCCAGGCAGGCACGTTCGTGCAGCGTGTCGTCGGGTTCCCAGGCGCGGGACACGTACAGCGAGCGGTGCTTGAGCAACTCCAGGCGGGGGTGGTCCTCGGGGAACCCGCGCGGCTTCGTCCGCAGCCTGTCACCGGCGATCTCCCAGCCTGACTTGCGGAGTTTCGCGAGAATTCGCTCCAGCGCGCCGCCGTGGACATCGCTGTCGACCGCCTGGCGGAACCGGGCCAGCTGGTCGGACTGCAGGTGGACGCAGCCACCGCCGACCCGCAGCCCGTCAGGGGAGACCTCCACGTAGTACGCGCCCCCGCCGCGACCGCGTTCGATCACGGCGCCGCAGTGCGTCTTGTACGGGGTCTTGTCGGCGGCGAAGCGCACGTCGCGGTAGGGCCGGAACACCTTGCCCTCGCCGAAGTCCGGGCCGAACTCCGGCACCAGCTCGGCGAGCAGCGCCTCCATCGGGGCCCGCACGTCCTCGCGGTAGGTCTCGAGGTGGTCTTCCCAGTAGGGCTTGGAGTTGTCGGCGAGCAGGCCGTCGTAGAACTCGACGGCGTGCTCGCCGAACCCGGTGAACTTCACTCCTCGCACGATATCCGTGGTCACCGGGACGAGGGACGTCCGGTTTGCCCGCGCGGGGCGCCGGGAACGACTCGGAAGCCCACGAACAACCACCACGGGAGTCGCGATGAACCTGTTCGACAAGGCCAAGGAAGCGCTGGGCAAGAACCCCGACAAGGCGGACCAGGGCATCGACAAGGCTGCCGACGCGGCCAAGTCCCGGTGGGGCGAGCACGGCGACCAGATCGACAAGATCGCCGAGAAGGCGAAGGAGTACGGCAGGCACCCGGGCGAGCAGCCGCCACCGGCGTGACGTCGTCTCCCGGGGGCCGGATCGCGCCCCCGGGAGCCCGCCGGCTCAGCCGAAGAAGACCTCGGCCTCTTCGTAGCGCTCCGCCGGCACGGTTTTCAGCTCGGCGGTGGCTTCCGCGAGCTTGACGCGCACGATGTCGGTGCCGTGCAACGCGACCATCACGCCGAAGTCGCTGTCCACGACCGCGTCCACGGCGTGCAGGCCGAAGCGCGTCGCGAGCACCCGGTCGTACGCGGTCGGCGTGCCGCCGCGCTGGACGTGCCCGAGCACCACGGCGCGGGACTCCTTGCCGGTGCGCGCGGCGATCTCGTCGGCCAGCCAGGTGCCCACGCCGCCGAGCCGGACGTGCCCGAACGCGTCCTTCTCCCCGCTGGCCAGCACCTCGGCACCGCCCTCGGGAAGCGCGCCCTCGGCGACCACGATGATCGGCGCGTACATCCGCTCGAACCGCCGCTCGACCCACTCCACGACCTGCTCCACCGAGAACGGCCGCTCCGGCACGAGGATGACGTTCGCGCCGCCGGCCAGGCCCGAGTGCAGCGCGATCCAGCCCGCGTGCCGGCCCATGACCTCGACGACGAGCGCGCGGAAGTGCGACTCGGCGGTGGTGCGCAGCCGGTCGATCGCCTCGGTCGCGATGTGCACCGCGGTGTCGAAACCGAAGGTGTAGTCGGTGGCGGCGAGGTCGTTGTCGATCGTCTTGGGCACGCCGACGACGCCGATCCCGTCGTCGGTGAGCTGCTTCGCGACGCCGAGCGTGTCCTCACCGCCGATCGCGATGAGCGCGTCGATGTGCTGCTCGGCCAGCACCGTCTTGATCCGCTCGACCCCGCCTTCTTCGCTGTAGGGGTTGGTGCGGGACGAGCCGAGGATGGTGCCGCCGCGGGTGAGGATCTCCTCGACGTCGCTCAACCCGAGCGGACGGCTTTCGCCGGTCATCGGCCCACGCCAGCCGCTGCGGAAACCGACGACCTCCCAGCCGTGGGTCTCGATGCCCTTGCGGACGACCGCCCGGATCACCGCGTTGAGACCAGGGCAGTCGCCACCGCCGGTCAGCACCCCCACGCGCATCTGATCAGCCCTTTCGAAAAAGTTGTCGTGGATCACATTTCCGCCCGCCAGCGTAGCCCTAGGACACCTTGATCGGTAAAGGGGTCCGGACCTTCTGCTAAGGTCGCCGACATGCAGCGGTATTTCTGGTTTGGCGGGCCGGCCCTGGGTGGGCCAGCCGGCGAGCCTGCCGCGCGCTGAACCTCCACCCTCGAGCCGGATGACGAAGACCGGCTCCGTGGGACGACGGCGGGCCGGTCGCGAAAGGAAGCCCCCGCCATGTCGACCACCTCCGCGGCGCTGGACAACCAGCGGACCACCAGCATGAGCCCGCTGATCTCCCCTGCCCTGCTCCGCGAGGAGTTCCCGATGAGTGACGCCGTCGCCGAGACGGTCGCGCATGGGCGGGCCCAGGCAGTCGACGTGCTCACCGGCGCCGACGACCGGCTGATCGTCGTGGTCGGCCCGTGCTCGGTGCACGACCCGGAAGCCGCGATGGACTACGCGATCCGGCTCGCCGAGAAGGCCGAGCGGCTGCGCGGGGAACTGCACGTCATCATGCGCGTGTACTTCGAGAAGCCGCGCACGACGCTGGGCTGGAAGGGCCTGATCAACGACCCGGCGCTGGACGGCACGTTCTCGGTCAACCAGGGCCTGCGGCTGGCCCGCAAGCTGCTGCTGGACATCTCGGCGCTCGGCCTGCCGGTCGGCTGCGAGTTCCTCGACCCGATCACGCCGCAGTTCATCGCCGACACGGTCAGCTGGGGCTCGATCGGCGCGCGCACCGCCGCCAGTCAGGTGCACCGGCAGCTGTGCAGCGCGCTGTCGATGCCGGTCGGGATCAAGAACTCGACCGAAGGTGACGTGCAGGTCGCGGTGGACGCCACGCGCGCGGCCGGCGCGTCGCACGTGTTCCCGGGCATCAACGCCGACGGGCTCGCGGCGCTGGTCACGACGGTGGGCAACCCGGACTGTCACGTGATCCTGCGCGGCAGCGCGGCCGGCCCCAACCACGACGAGGGCACGGTGCGGGACACGCTGATGCGGCTGGAGAAGGCGGGCCTGCCCGAACGGCTCATCATCGACGCGAGCCACGGCAACAGCGGCAAGGACCCAGTGCGGCAGGCCGAGGTCGTGCGCGAGCTGGCGGCACGGATCGGTGCCGGCGAACGCGGGATCATCGGCGTGATGGTGGAGAGCTTCCTGGCGGCGGGGCGCCAGGACCTGGTGCTGGGCCGCGCGTCGGAGCTGACCTACGGCCAGTCGATCACCGACGCCTGCCTCGACTGGCCCACCACCGCCACCCTCCTCGACGACCTAGCCACCGCCGTCACCGCCCGCCGCTGACGCGCGCGAAGCGCGTCAGCGGATTGGCGGTCCAGGTCAGGGCCGAGAGCGGAGGGGCAGACGGCCGAGGACGCGCCAGCGTTCGAGGTTGTGGCGGGCGTCGGCGAGGGCGTCGTGGGCATCGGTGGGCGGGGCGGGCAGCTTCGGCTTGCCCGCGTCCTCCCACCGTTGCCGCAGGTCACGGGTGAAGCGCGGCAGCTGGCGGGGCAGCTCGGGCATGGGGCCCCACAGCTGCGCCAGTGCCACGTGGTCGTAGGCCGCGTACCACGCCCACAGCTCGATCCCGCCCGGCGGCTTGCCCAGAAACTCCAGCAGGTCCTCGCGGATCTGCTTGCGGCTGCGCCACGCCGGGTCGGCCGGGGACGGCAGTTTCGGCAGGACGTTCTCGCGCACCCAGTGGCCGGCCTTGGCCGGATCGAAATCGGTCGATACCGCGTAGAACTCGCGGCCCCGCTCGTCCACGACACCGATCGACACGAGATCGATCGTCACGCCGTCCTCGATGAACTCGGTGTCGTAGAAAAACCGCACCGAAACACCCTATGTGCTGACTAACCGGCCTTCGTCTCCGGTACCCGGTCGGCGTCGGCGGCCGACGGCTGCGGCGGGACGTCGGCGGTGACCCCGGCGGCCTCGGCGGCCAGCAGTTCCTTCGCGCGCGCCGCGTAGATGTCGACGTACTCCTGGCCGGACAGCTCCATCAGCGCGTACATGATCTCGTCGGTGATCGACCGCTCCACGAAGCGGTCCCCGGAAAGCCCCTCGTAGCGGGAGAAGTCCAGCGGCTTGCCGAAGCGGATCTCCAGGCGCCGCGGGATCCACATCTTCGACCCGATGGGATTGACCTTGTCGGTGCCGATCATCGCGACCGGGATCACCGGCACCCCGGCCTCGAGCGTGATCCGCGCGACGCCGGTCTTGCCCTTGTAGAGGCGGCCGTCGGGCGAGCGGGTGCCCTCCGGGTAGATGCCGAGCAGCCTGCCCTCGCGCAGGAGCCGGATGGCGGTGTCGAGCGCGGCCTGCGCGGCGCCGCCGCCCGAACGGTCGATCGGGATCTGCCCGGCGCCGGTGAAGAACCACTTCTTGAGCTTGCCCTTGATGCCGGGCTCGGTGAAGTACTCGGACTTGGCCGGGAACGTCACCTGCCTGCTCACCCGCACCGGCATGAAGAACGAGTCGGCCACGGCCAGGTGGTTACCGGCGAGGATGGCGCCCCCCTCCGCGGGGATGTTCTCGGCGCCGGTGACCTTCGTGGGCCACAGCAGGCGGAGCAGTGGACCGAGGAGCACGTATTTCAGCAACCGATACAGCACTTCGACATGCCCTCCTACGTGCCGAAACCAGCCTGCCCGCACTCAGGGTACGAACCGTGACCGGCCCCGCACAACGCCAAGCGCCGGGTTGCGCGGGATCTCACAGGCGATCCGGGCATGTGCCCGCCGGGCCCCGCGTGGGACGATGGGGACGGTCGGGACGAGAGAAGGGCGGTCGAGTATGCCCGTGCTCGCCGGTGCGGAACCGTTCTCGCACACCGGATCAGCCGACGCCGGGGTGCTGCTCTGCCACGGGTTCACCGGGACGCCACAGAGCATGCGGCCGTGGGGTGACCACCTGGCCGAGCGTGGTTACACGGTCCGCTGCCCCCTGCTCCCCGGCCACGGCACCACGTGGCAGGACTGCAACGGCACCGGCTGGCAGGACTGGTACGGCTGCGTGCGCACCGAACTGGGGCAGCTGATCGAGACGTGCGAGTCGGTGTTCGTGTTCGGGCTGTCGATGGGCGGCACGCTCGCGCTGCGGCTGGCGCAGGACTTCGGCGAGCAGATCGCCGGGCTCGCGCTGGTCAACCCGTCGGTGACGACGTTGCGCAAGGACGCCAAGCTGCTGCCGGTGCTGTCCCGGGTGTTGCCGTCGGTGCCCGGTATCGCGAGCGACATCAAGAAGCCGGGCGTGACGGAGCTGGCCTACGCCCGCACCCCGGTGCGCGCCGCGGCGAGCCTCGCGCAGCTGTGGCGGCTGGTGCGGGCCGACCTCGCGAAGGTGACCCAGCCGCTGGTGTTGTTCCGTTCGGCTGTCGACCATGTCGTGGAACCGGTCAACGCGCGTATCGTGCTCGACGGAGTGCGTAGCGACGACGCCACCGAAGTGGTCCTGGACAACAGTTTCCACGTCGCGACACTGGATAACGACGCACCGGCGATCTTTCAGCGCAGCGTCGAGTTCGTAGCCGAGCGGGTGGGATCGCGATGAATGCGAAGGGCACGGATCCGGACGACGTGGACGCGACATTCGCGGCCATCGTCGCCGATCTGCGTGCGGAAGGGGTCTTCGCCGAAGCCACCGCAGAAGCGGCCGAGGCCACGGACCCGCCGCCCGAGAAGCCCGCCAAGGCGCCGCCCGAACCGGAGTCGGCCGCGTGGCGCGCCGGCGGGGCGGACTGGGACGACGTGGTGCTCGCCGACGACCCGGCCGCCGACACCGCGCACTACGTGCCGCCGGAGCCGCCGCCGCTGCCCCGCCCGGGCAAGGGCGCGATCGTGGTCCTGCTGTTCTTCCTGGTCGGGCTGTTCCTGCTGATCGCGCCGAACCTGATCGGGCTGTCCGCGGACGTCGGTACCCCGCTGGGGATCCTGTCGCTGGCCACCGCGATCGCGTTGCTGCTGCTGCGCGTCAAGCAGAACCCGCACGACGGTGACGGTGCGCAGGTCTGAATGCGCGTGGTGATCGCCCCCGACAAGTTCAAGGGAACGCTGCCGGCCAAGGAGGTCGCGGACGCGATCGCGGCCGGGTTCCGGCGCGCGGTGCCGGGCGTCGAGACCCTGGAATGCCCGATCGCGGACGGCGGCGACGGCACCGTCGCGGCGGCGGTCGCGGCCGGGTTCACGCATGTCGCCGTGGCGGCGACCGGGCCGACCGGGGAGCGGGTCGCGTCCGGGTACGCCCGTCACGGCGACACGGCGGTCGTGGAACTCGCGGCCGTGTCGGGACTCAGCCTGCTGCCCGGCGGCACACCGGCTCCGCTGACGGCGACCACGATCGGTGTCGGGGAGCTGGTCGGGCACGCGCTCGCGGACGGGTGCACGCGGATCGTGCTGGGGCTCGGCGGCAGCGCGAGCACCGACGGTGGCGCGGGGATGCTGCAGGCGCTGGGTGTCCGGCTGCTGGACTCCGAGGGACGTGACCTGCCGCCGGGAGGGAAGGCGCTACCGACCCTGGCGCGGGTCGATCTGTCGGGGCTGGACCCGCGGGTGCGGGCGGCGGAGGTCGTGGTGGCCAGCGACGTGGACAACCCGCTGCTCGGCGAGCACGGGGCCGCGGCGGTCTACGGCCCGCAGAAGGGCGCGGACGCCGACCAGGTCGGCATGCTGGAGTCGGCCCTTGCACATTTCGCGGACGTCGTCGATCCCCGCGCGGCGGCGCTGCCCGGCGCGGGTGCCGCGGGCGGCACGGGGTACGCCGCGCTGGTGGTTCTCGGGGCGCGGTTCCGGCCGGGCATCGACGTCGTGCTGGAGATGACCGGGTTCCAGGACATGCTGCGCGGCGCGGATCTGGTGGTGACCGGCGAAGGCTCGTTCGACGAGCAGACCCTGCGCGGCAAGGGCCCGGCCGGCATCGCCACCGCCGCACGGGCCCGCGGGATCCCCGTCGTGGCGATCACCGGGCACCTCGCACTGGCCCCGGAAGTCCTTGCGCAGCACGGGTTTTCCGGCGCGTACGGGCTCACCGGCATGGAACCCGACGTGCACCGCTGCATGACACAGACGGCCGAGCTGCTGGAGCAGCTGGCGGTCAAGGTCGCCGCCGAACGCCTTTACCAATCCGACCAAAAGTAGGCAGCCTGAGCAGCACGCAACTGTCGCTACGCAAGCCGGGCAGCCGTGACTGTGGTCGGATTGGTAACGAACGGCTCAGTAGCCGAACATCATCTTCCACTCGTCCAAGGAGCGCGGACGGTAGACGTAGTTGTTGTCCCGCACCGAGGACAGCGGCGCCGACGGTGCGGCCGAGTACTGGTGGCCCGGGTAGACGACGGGGTCGCCGTCGAGACCGGCCAGCGCGCGCAGGCTGTGGTACATGGCCTCGGGGTCGCCGCCCGGGAAGTCCGTGCGGCCGCACCCTTCGAGGAACAGGGTGTCACCCGCGACGAGCCGGCCGTCGACCAGGAAACACTGGCTGCCCGGCGTGTGGCCCGGAGTGTGCAGCAGCCGGATCGGGACCTCGCCGACCCGGACGATGTCGTCGTGGTCGTGCCCGGTCAGTTCCGTCCCGGACAGGCCGGTGACGCGCTGGACGAACTCGCTCTCGTTGCGGTTCACGTGCACCGGCACCGGTTGCCGTGCCAGCAGTTCCGCGAGCCCGGCCAGGGTGTAGCCCATCATGCTGCCGCCCACGTGGTCGGGGTGGTGGTGCGTGGCGAGCACACCGGTGAGCCGCATGTCGTCCGCCGCGAGCACGTCGAGCAGGTCACCGACGGCGTAGGCCGGGTCGACGATCACCGCCTCGCGCGTCTCGCGATCCCCGATCAGGTAAGCGAAGTTGACCATCTGGGTGGCGATCGGGTCGCCGACCGCGAAGTCACGACCGGAGAGCAGCTGGCGGAAATACAGGCGGTCCGTCATACCTGGAAGCCTACCCACCCACCGGTCGCGGTAGACGGGACGGCGCTTTTCGCGGAACGCGGCGATCGCCTCCGTCTGGTCCTAGGGCGCAGTGGTCAGCACACCGTCCCCGCGGCTGCGCGGATGGCAGCGGCCGTATGCGTGACGAGGGTGGGGTCGACCTCGTACGGGGTGTAGAGGCTGGCCCGGTCGAACACATCACCATAGCGCCGCACCAGCTCGCGACCGGCCTGCTCGGGGCTGCCGACGACGGCGAACGCCGCTAGCATCTCGTCGTCGATCAGCGTGCCCATCTCCGCCCACTTGCCCTCGCGGGACAGCTGGTGCAGCCGCTCGCCCGGCTCGTCCCACCCGTGCAGCGCGAGCACCGCGCGGTAGGCCGGAGTCGAGCCGTAGAAGGCGATCTGCGAGCGCACCCCGGCCTTCGCCTTCGCGAGTTCCTCGTCAGTGCGGCCGACCGCGATCATCGGCGCGCCCTTCAGGATGAAACCGTCCAGCGACCCACCCGTCTTGGCGCGGCCCCGCTCGAGCGCGGGAACGGTGACCTCGCGCAGGTAGCGCTCGGTGGTGAAGCCGTGCGCGAGGAAGCCGTCGGCGACTTCGCCGGCGACCTCCGTCATCGTCTCGCCGACCCCGGCAAGCACCACCGGCGGCGCACCGAAACCGTGTTCCGGCGGGACGAACATCGGCGTCATCAGCGTGTGCGTGTAGAACTCGCCCTGGAAGTCCAGCGCAGCACCGGTGTGCCAGGTGCTCCAGATGGCCCGCAGCGCCAGCACGTACTCCCGCATGCGCGCCGCCGGGCGGGACCACGGCATCGAGAACCGGCGGGTGATGTGCGCCTTCACCTGCGTGCCCAGGCCGAGCAGGAACCGGCCCCGCGACAGGGCCTGTAACTCGTTGGCGGTCGCGGCCGTGGTCATCGGATTCCGGGCGAAGGCCAGTGCGATGCCGGTGCCCAGCTGTATCCGCTCGGTCGCGGTGGCGGCGAGCGCGAGGCCCAGGAACGGGTCGCGCTTGACCTCGGCGGTCCAGAACCCGTCGAATCCGTCGCGCTCGGCGGCGGCCGCGTCCTCGCGGACGTCGGCCTCGCCGGGCGCGGCGCCACGGTCCAGCTTCACGTGATTTCCCTTTCGCTGCTTGATAGTGCCTAATACGATCGCTCGGCGCCGAGGGGTGTCCCGTTGGTCACCTCGACGCGCCGCCCGGTGACCATCGCGGTACCGGCGGAGTGCCGCCGTCCGACAGCCCGGGCAGGAACCACGGGTCGGCCAGCATCTCGCGCGCCGGATCCAGCGAACCGTTCTCCCAGTTGGCGGTCATGACCTAGATCAGACCACGACCGCCGCAGCCTGACCCGGCTTGCCGCGCTCGCACGAGCCTCAGCTGAACGGCGTCGTCGGGCGCTCCTGCTTCACACCGTCGACGAACACGTCCACCTTCTCGTCGTAGAAGCACACGAGGCCCTGCACCTTCTGGCTCTCGGGCACCGGCATCCGGTAGTACCAGGCCAGATCCCGGTGCAGCGTGTCGCCGGCACGAACCGAGTAGTACTCGGCCTCGCCCTTGTACGGGCAGCGGGTGCACGTGTCGCTGGGCTCGAGCAGGTCGAGCCGCACGTCGGTCTTGGGCAGGTAGTAACG
Organism: Amycolatopsis sp.; assembly: GCA_035248845.1. Taxonomy (GTDB): domain Bacteria; phylum Actinomycetota; class Actinomycetes; order Mycobacteriales; family Pseudonocardiaceae; genus Amycolatopsis_E. The sequence goes on from DATFHB010000102.1 coordinate 16,532, forward strand.
GGTGGGCAGGCCCGTCTCGAACAGCAGGCGTGGGCTGTGCGAGTCGGCGACGGTCACGCCGTCCACCTCCACCCGCACGTGCCGGGAGCTGGCCAGGATGTCGACGCGTTTGTGCGGGTCACGGGGGTGCACGAAGATCTCCTCGTCTTCCTCGAACCACATGTCCATCGCGGCGAAGTCGAGCCGCACGTGGTCGCGCAACTCCTCGTGGATCGCGGCGGCGCCCGGCGCCTCGCGGCCGTCGACACGCACGGTGTACAACCGTGCCTTGCCGAGACGGCGCGAGTCCTTGGTGTCCGGTGTCTCGACGAGGACGTCGGCGACGACGTCCTCGCGGGGCAGGTAGTAGGCCGGGTAGTAGGGGATTTCCCAGACCAGCAGCGGCCGCGTGGTGTCGGCGATGACCTTGCCGCCGAACACCGCCCGCACGCGCTTGGCGCCTTGTTCGATCTGGACTTGCCCGTCGGTGCTCATGGTGAGCACAACCACACCCCGCCCGCGGTTATTTCGCCGGTTTCGCTAGCGGGGTTTGCGGGTGATCACGCGCCAGCCGTCGTTGCGGCGGCCCGGGGTGTACGGCGAGTCGAGGCGCTTCCCGGCGATGCCGGGCAGGCCGTTGGCCAGCGCGGCGTCCAGGACGTCCGCGCCGCCGCCGACGTAGTGCCGAGGGACCCGCCACGAGTCGCCTTCCAGCTTCAACCGCTGCAGGCGCCGTCGGCGGCGCTCGTACGGTTCCGCCAGGCACGACCGGCCGTCGAGGTGCAGCACGTCGAACGGCAGGTACAGCACCGGAATCCGGGCGGCCAGCCGCTTGGCTCCCCGCACATCCGGCGCCGATGCCCGTTCCCGGAGCGCCTCCTGGCTCGGCCGGCCGCCGTCCATCGCGATCAGCTCACCGTCGAGCAGCACCTCCGTCGCACCGAGCTGCTCGCCGAGCCCCCGCAGCTCCGGGTATGCGCCGGTGATCTCGTCGCCGTCGGAGTCGCGCAGCACGGCCCGCCCGCCTTCCACGCGAGCCTGCGCCCGCTGCCCGTTCCACAGGAACTCGTACGCCCAGCCGGAATCGTCGGCGGGCAGGCCCCGCTTGCCCGGCAGCATCGGCTCGACGAACTCGGGCAGCTCGGCGAAGTCCGCGCGCTGCGGCGGGTCGACGCGGCGCACGATCCAGTCGCGGTTGCCCTGATCGGCGTGCCGGTTCACGAACACGTACCTGCCACGGATCTTCGACCCGTTGAGCCGCACCTCGACCTTGTGGTCGTTCCAGTGTTTCGTCTCGTACGTGCCGCGGTCCCAGATGGTCATCGTGCCGCCGCCGTACTCGGCGGCCGGGATCTCGCCCTCGAAACTCGCGTACTCCAGCGGATGGTCCTCGGTGTGCACGGCCAGGCGGGTGGGTCCCGGGGTCGGCGGCAGGCCCTTCGGCACGGCCCACGACACGAGTACGCCGTCGCGCTCGAACCGCACGTCCCAGTGCAGCCGCCGCGCGTGGTGCTCCTGGATCACGAACACGTTGTCGTCGCCGCGCGGGAGGGGTCCGCGCGCGGGCACCGGTTCCGGGGTCCGCCGGGGATCCCGCTTCCGCCGGTACTCGCCGAGGTCGGGCACCTGCGCAGGGTACCCGCGACCGCTACCCGCGGACCGCCGCCGCGACGGTCTGCTCCAGCAGGAGCGCGATCGTCATCGGGCCGACGCCGCCCGGCACCGGTGTGATGAGTGACGCCCTCGGCTCGATTTCGTCGAACGCGACATCGCCGACGTTGCCGGGGTTGTAGCCGGCGTCGACGACGACCGCACCCGGTTTGATCCAGTCACCGCGCACGAACTCGGGCTTGCCGACCGCGGCGACGACGACATCGGCCTGACGCACCAGGGCGGGCAGGTCGGCGGTGCGGGAATGGCAGATCGTCACGGTCGCGTCCCGGGCCAGCAGCAACATCGCGGCGGGTTTGCCGAGGATGGGGCTGCGGCCGAGGACGACGGCGTGCGTGCCCGTGAGGTCCACGTCGTAGGCGTCGAGCAACCGGACGATGCCGCCCGGCGTGCACGAGACGAAACCGGGCAGCCCGAACGCCATTGCGGCGAACGAGTGCATCGTGACGCCGTCGACGTCCTTGCCGGGTGCGATGGCCTCGAAGGCCGCGCGCTCGTCGAGGTGGCCGGGAACGGGATGCTGCACCAGGACCCCGTCGACGCCCGCGTCCTCCGACAGGGCGGTGATCGCGGCGACGAGCTCGGCAGTGGTGATCGACGCAGGCAACGCGACGTGCCGCGAGTCGATCCCCGCGGCGGCGCAGCGCTTCTGCTTCATACGCACGTAGGTCACCGACGCCGGGTCGTCCCCGACGAGCACGGTCGCCAGGCAGGGTTTGCGGGCCAGTTCTCGCGCTCGCGTTGCGGCGCGGTCGACGATCTCGCGGGCGAATGCGGTGGCGGACATCAGGGCCATGGGCGCTCCTTCGGGCGGTCGGACCGCCCAGGCGCGCGGCATGCTGTTCGGCCGCTCCCCGGTGGTGCTCCACCTCAGGCGCCAGTCACGGCCGCAACTCACGATACCGATGTGTAAGCGCGCGTGCATCGGGTACCGCGTCAACGAGAATCCGACAACACCCGAACGGAGTTGCCTTGTCCACCACGCAGCAGGCGGATCTGATTTCCGTCATCATCTCCGACCACCGGGCGGTGGAGCAGGTCTTCATCCAGCTGGAGTCCGGGCACGGCTCGCCCGAGCACCGCCGGGAGCTCGCCGACCACATCATCACCGAGCTGGTCCGGCACTCCGTCGCCGAGGAGCAGTTCATGTACCCGGCGGCGCGGCGCCGTCTGCCGGGCGGCGACGAGCTCGCCGACCACGAGATCCAGGAGCACGCCGAGGCCGAGCAGCTGATGAAACAGCTCGAGGACGTCCCGGCGACCGATCCGCGGTTCCAGCAGCTCCTGGGCAAGCTGATGAACGCGATCCGGCACCACGTCGAGGACGAGGAGGCGGTTCTGCTGTCGAAGCTGCAGCGCGCCTGCACGCCGGAGGAACTGCGCGATCTGGGCGAAAAAGTGGAGCGCGCCAAGCGGTTCGCGCCGACGCGGCCGCACCCGGGGGCTCCGGACCGCCCGCCGGCCAACCTCATCCTCGACCCGGGCATGGGCCTGATCGACAGGATGCGTGACGCGCTCAGCTAGCTTCGTCAGGAGGCCGCCGCGGCGACTGTCGCGACGGCTTCCTCGGTCCACGGCTCGGCGCTGAGTACCACGACGTGGTCCAGACCAAGTTCGCCGAGCCCGGCACACCGTTCGGCGAACTCGTCCGCCGTCTCCCCCGGCGGCAGCCGGGTGGAGACGGTCTTGACGATCTCGTCGTAGGGACGGCCGATTTCCGCACAGTGCCGGGCAAGCACGTCGAGCTTGTGCTTGATCGTGCGCCCGCCGTCGGGAATGTCGAACACGTTGCACGCGTCGGCGTAGCGCGCGACCATCCGCAGCGTCTTGCGCTCCCCCGTGCCGCCGATCAGGATCGGTGGCCGCCGCACCGGTTGCGGGCTGCTGACCGGGTTTTCCAGGTGGTAGTGCCTGCCCTCGAACGGCTCGCCCGCACCGGACCACATGTGCAGCGCGAGGCGCACGATCTCCTCCATCCGCTCGAACCGCTCCGCCGTGGCCGGGAACGGGAGGTCCATCGCCCGTGCCTCGCCCTCGTGATGACCGGCGCCGACACCGAACCAGGCGCGTCCGTTCGAGAGCACGTCGAGGGTCGTGACGGCCTTGACGGTGATCGCCGGCGGCCGGAACGTGGCGCCGGTGACCATCGCGCCGAGCCGGATCCGCCGGGTACGGGCAGCCAGAAAACCCAGCGCTGTATAGGCTTCCAGCATCTCGCCGTCGATCGTGCGGTGCGGGTCGGCCTGCAGCAGGTGGTCGGCGACCCACAGAGTGTCCACACCGGAGGAGTCGGCCACCTCCGCGATCCGTCCCAGGTGGACGGTCAGGCCGGGCCAGGAGTAGTCGGTGACGGTGATGCTGACCTTCATCCCGATCACGCCCTCGTGAGCAGTTCCATGTTGTGGCCGTCGGGGTCGGCGAAGTACACGCCGCGCCCGCCGCCACGGTGGTTGATCTCGCCCGGCTGCTGGTGGTGCGGGTCGGCCCAGTACCGCGCGCCGGACTTCTTGACACGCGCGAAGGCGGCGTCGAAGTCGCGCTCCTCGATGAGGAACGCGTAGTGCTGGCTGGGCACGGTGCCGGAGTCCATGAAGTCGAGCGTGACGCCGTTGCTGAGCACGACCGGCACGAACGGCCCGGTCGGCGCGCCGACCTCGACGCCGAGGATGCCGGCAAGGAACCGCGCGGACGCGGCCTTGTCGGCGGCTTGCACGATGGTGTGGTTGAGCTCGGTCTTGGGCACGGGCGGCGCGATCGGGCTCAGCTGGATGCCGGCCAGCCGCCAGTCGCCTGCCTGTCGCACCAGGATGTGCGTGGCGCGGAAACTGCCGTCGGCGGGTGTGCCGCGGTACTCCGCGCGCTGCGTGTGCCGCCCGACGACGACGGCGGTGTCCCCGTATTCGCGCACCGTGGTCTCCTCCCAGACGAGCGAATGCGTCACGAGCCCGCCGGTCTCGTAGCGGACGAGCCATTCCGGTTTGCGCAGCACGAAACCGAGTGGCCCGACGAGCGTGAAGTCCTCCGTGGTGAGCGCGTCGAGGGTGGCCGTGTCACCGCGCTTTTCGGCGTCCGCCCAGCGCCGGCCGAGGTCGAGGATCTGCTCCCGCGTGGTGTTCATGTCTCCTCCTGGGTCTGCTGGAACCCGACCAACGTTAGATATCTAACCGTTCTATGTCAAATCCTTAGATGATGTATGATGCTGACGTGCAGAAACCCACGCGACCGCCGATCGGCCTGCTGCTCGCGAACACCGCGAAGGCCCTCAACCGCGCCTTCGACGACACACTGACCTCGGCCGGCGGGTCCGCCCCGGCGTGGCTGATCCTGATCGCGCTGAAGACACAGCCGCGGGCCAGTCAGCGCGAGCTCGCGGCGGCGGTGGGAGTGCAGGGCGCAACGCTGAGCCACCACCTCAACGCGATGGAGTCCGACGGGCTGATCACGCGCAGCCGCGACCCCGAGAACCGGCGCGTGCACCAAGTGCGCCTCACCGACGACGGCGAGAAGCTCTTCCTGCGCCTGGCCGGCGCGGCACACGCGCACGACGAGCGCCTCCGGGCCGGTTTCAGCGACGACGACGTGGAGACCCTGGAGAAACTGCTGACCCGGATGCGGGCGAACGTCACGGATTGACATGCTGATCACGTGACGGTTGCGGGGTGGATCACGCTCGGCGTGTGGGCCGGACTTGCCTTGTGCCACGGCGGGTTCTGGCGCACGGATCAGCGACTACCGCAGCTGGCGCTGCCCCGGCACTGGCCGTCGGTCGCGATCGTGGTGCCCGCCCGGGATGAGGTGGAGGTGTTGCCCTCGACGCTGCCGACCCTGCTGGCGCAACCTTATCCGGGGCGGGCGCGGGTGATCCTCGTCGACGACAACAGCACCGACGGCACCGGCGACCTGGCCCGCGGGTTCGCCGGAGAGGGGCTGCCTCTGACGGTGACCGGCCCCGGCGAACCGGCGCCGGGGTGGACCGGCAAGTTGTGGGCGGTCGCGCACGGCGTCGAGCAGGCGGGCAACGCGGACTTTCTGCTGCTCACCGACGCGGACATCGCGCACGGGCCGGGGACACTGGAAAAGCTCGTGATGGCGGCCGAGGGCGGGCGCGATCTGGTGTCGCAGATGGCCGTGCTGCGCACGGAAACGCGGTGGGAACGGCTGATCGTGCCCGCTTTCGTGTACTACTTCGCGATGCTGTACCCGTTCCGCCGCGTCAACAACCCACGGGTGCGCACGGCGGCGGCCGCGGGCGGCTGTGTCCTGGTGCGACGGTCCGTCCTCGAAGAAGCCGGTGGCGTAGCTGCGATCCGGGGCGCGGTCATCGATGACGTAGCTCTGGCGCGGCTGGTGCAGTCCGCCGGCGGGCGAATCTGGCTCGGCCTCGCCGAAACCGTCCACAGTGTACGGTCGTATGCGCGGTTTTCCGATCTGTGGCACATGATCGCGCGCAGCGCCTACACCCAGCTGCGCCATTCACCGTGGCTATTGGCCGGGACCGTGGCGGGGATGGCCGTGGTGTTCCTCGCTCCTCCGGTGCTCGCGATCGCGGCGCTGTCGTGGCCCGCGGCGGCGGCGTGGCTGCTGATGGCGGCCACGTTCGTCCCGATGGCGCGGTACTACCGGCAATGGCCGGCCGCGGGCTTTCTCTTACCGGTCACGGGTTTTCTCTACACGGCGATGACGGTCGACTCCGCCCGGCGGCACTGGCGGGGTCGCGGAGCGAGCTGGAAGGGCCGGAGCTACTGACCCCGTCGACGCTTTTTCCCGCTGTCCGGCAAACCAAGACAATAGGACCGACAGCGCCAGTACCCGCGGCGCCTTGCGAACTGCCCGACTTGTTATTCGTCGTCGTGCCAGCCGTGGTCGCCGACCAGTTCCAGCACGATCTTGCGGACGCGCACGAGCTGTTCCGCGGTCAGCGTGGGGACGCCGGTGAGCAGCGCTTCGGTCAACTCCTCGCGGAACTCGAGCGCGGGCGCGAAGAAGTCGTCGCCAGGGCGCGCGTTGCGCACCACTCGCACGTTCGACGCCTTCGGGCCGCGCTCGCCGTCCTCCACCGTGAACTCGACGACCGCACCGGGACCCATCAGGCGCTTGTCGCTCTCCAGATCGTTGACGTGGACGAACACGTCCTCACCGCCGCCATCAGGCGTCACGAACCCGTACCCACGCATCTCGTCGAAACGAACGACCTTACCCGTGACCACCAGTGAATCCTGTCATGGAACACAGGCGGCCGACCCGCCCGAAACGTCGCGCCAACCTACCGCCTCACCCCGTTTCACACAACGGCCGCTCAGGTGCTGTGCAGGAGCACGCCACGGATGTTCTTGCCGTCGCGCAGATCCTGGTAGCCCTCGTTGACCTGCTCCAGGGTGTAGCGCCGGGTGACCAGTTCGTCGAGCTTCAGGTGCCCGGCCTGGTAGAGCCGCAGCAGGCGCACGATGTCGTATTGCGGGTTGGCCGACCCGAACAGCGTGCCCTTGACCGTCTTCTCGAACAGCGTCATCACGCCGCCGGACAGGTGCACGGTCAGCTTCGCGGGGTTGGCCAGGCCGGTGATGACCACGACGCCGCCCTTGCCGACCGCGTTGAACGCATCGGTGACGACCTGTTCCTCGACGGTGCCGACGGTGATCAGCGCCTGGTCGGCCATCTGCCCGTAGGTCAGCTCGGCGATCTTCGCGGCGGCTTCGTCGGCCCGGGCGAACGCGTGCGTCGCACCCAGCTTCAGCGCCGTATCCCGCTTGAACACGACCGGGTCCACGACGATCACGTTGGCCGCGCCGGCGTGCGCGGCGCCCTGCACCGCGTTGATGCCGATGCCGCCGATGCCGTAGACGACCACCGTGTCGCCCGCGCGGACACCGCCCGCGTAGTTGGCGGTGCCCCAGCCGGTGGGCACGCCGCAGCCGACCAGGACGGCCGTCTCCAGCGGCAGCGAGTCGTCCACCTTGACTACCGAGTGCTCGGAAATCGTGGCGCGCTCGGAGAACGTGCCGAGCATGCACATCCCGCCGTAGTCGGCACCGCCGCGGTGGTTGCGGAAGGTGCCGTCGGGCAGCGCGCCCTCGAGGATCGTGGCGCCCAGGTCGCACAGGTTGGAGCGGCCGGTGGCACAGTAGCGGCAGTGCCCGCAGTTGGGGATGAAGCTGCACACCACGTGGTCGCCGGGCTTGACCTTGGTGACGCCGGGCCCGATGTCCTCGATCACGCCGGCGCCCTCGTGTCCGCCGATGATCGGGAACCGCGGTACCAGGTCGTTGTCGATCAGGTGCAGGTCGGAATGGCAGAGCCCGGCTGCGGTGTACTTGATGAGAACTTCGCCTTCGCGCGGGCCGTCGAGTTCGAGTTCCTCGATCTCGAACGGCTTGTGCACGTCGTGCAGGACAGCGGCTTTCGTCTTCACTGCCAGATCACCTCTTTGTGACGTGGGTCGCAGGCTCGGACCGCTCCATCATGACACCCGAGCCAACCCGTCGGCAGCGTCAAGGAGAGCTTTCGTCCACTCCGCCAGCGTCCGCTCCCCTTCGTGTGCGCTCGCACCCGTGGGGTCGCCGAGGACGCCGTTCGGGCTGACCGTGCGGACACCACCGCAGCGCAGACCGTCGATCAACTCCGGCAGCGGCTCCGTCGCACCGGGTTCGAGCCGGTCGAGGCGAACAGCTTCGGGCCGCAGCGCGAGCATCACTGACGTCTCGAGCCGGCCCGCGTGCGTGTCGTCGGCCGGGCCGGACGGGCCCCACGCGTGGACGTTGCGACGTTCGTAGCGCAGGGTTCTCACCGCGCGGCGCAGCGGTTCGAGGTTGCCGCCGTGCCCGCACACGAACAGCACCCCGGCGAACGCGTCGGCCGACCGGCCCAGCTCGACCAGCACGGTCTCGGTGGCGCCCTGGCCGATCGACAGCGTGCCGGGGAAGCCGGCGTGCTCACCGCTGGAGCCGAACGGCAACGGCGGCGCGACGATCAGGTCCGGCCGCCGCCGCAGGGCCCGCTCGCACAGCGCGGCCGCGATCTCGGTGTCCACCGTGTAGGGCAGGTGCGGGCCGTGCTGCTCGAGGGCACCGAGCGGGATCAACAGGATCTGCCGCTCCAGCAGTTCGGGCCAGGTCAGGTCAGCGAGCCGCGGCATTGGTCCCCGTCAGGTCCGGCACCAGGGGCGCGAGGGTGCGTGCCCGCGCGCAGCCCCGCCACACGCCGGCGGCGTAGGCCAGGTCGTTGGCGGCGCGGGCGAGCATCCAGCGGGCGGGGTCGACGGACGGCCGGTCTTTGGTCCAGTCGCGCGGATACCGCAGCAGCGCGACAGCGAGCACCCGCCGGCCGCGGCGCCCCCCGGCCAGCAGCAACGGGATCGCCGCCGGGCCCCACGTGCGGATCAGCGCCTCGGACAGGTAGTGCGCGGCGCCGGCATGGCCCCGCAGCGCCAGCAGCACGGACTCCTTCGGCGGGACCCCGACGACCGCGAGCTTGCGCGGCAGTAGCGCGGCCGAGCAGAGCGCGACCGCGATCCCGAGCCGCGGCCGCCCGAGTGCGGCGAGCCCCCACGCGAGCGCGGTGCCGCCCGACAGGCGCACCGGAGCTATCGTCCGGTGACCGTGCCGTGTGGACAGTGGCGCGGCGGAAGTGCCGTAGTCGAAACGCTGTTTCAGCCACTTGCGCCAGGTGGTGCGCGGCGCGTGCAGGACCTGCGACCGCGGTTCGTACCGGACCCGGCCGCCGTTCTGGACGAGCCGCCACACGAAGTCGACGTCCTCGCCGAAGCGCAGTGCCTCGTCGAACCCGCCGAACTCCCGCAGCGCGGCGGTGCGCACGACCAGCGCCGCGGTCGGCACGTAGGTGATCCGGCCGCCCGGCCGCACCAGTGCGGGCGCGTCGCCAAGGTCCAGTGCGGACCGTTCCCGCTCGTAGCGTTCGAGCACGCTTTCGCCTGGCATGCTGCGGATCCGGGGCGCCGCGGCGAGCACCGCGGGGTCCTCGAAGTGCGGCAGCAGCGGCTCGAGCCAGCCGGGCTGCGGGACCGTGTCCGCGTCGAGGAACGCGACGAGTTCGGTGCTGACCCGGCGCCAGCCGGCGTTGCGGGCGGCGGCTGGTCCGCGCGCGACGGGATGCCGGACTGCCGCGCCAGGGATGGGAATCCGGGACCCGTCGTCGACGACGATCGCGCCGGGCACCGACACCGGGTGGTCGCGGCTGGGCACCACGATCGTCACGTCCGCGGCCGACAGGTGCGCCTGCCCGTAGTCGGGGTGCGCGATGCCTGCGTCGATCAGCTTGTCCGCGAGCGCACGTTCGGCCTTGCTTTCGCCGACCTCGGCACCCTCGCGCCACTCCTGCAGGCGCCGTGCCCCGGCCGCGGTCAGCCGCAACGCTCGCAGCGGGGAGCCGCCGACGACCGCGTGCCCGTGGCACCGGGTCGCCGGGTCGATACGCAGCCACAGCTTCATACCGTGAATCCCCCGTCGGCACGCACGACGGTGCCGGCGACCGCCGACGCCGGCTCGCCGCACAGCCAGACGACGGCGGGCGCGACCTCCTCGGGCGCGAGCAACCGTTCGGTGAGCCGGTGCTGGGAGAACTCGATCCCCCGCGCCGCACCCGTCACCACCGCAACACGCGTCACAGTCCTGCTCCTACCCGGTGTCCCTCGATCACCGCGGCGTGCGCGCGGCGTGGCGTCAGGCAGTCCCCGACGCGATGCACGGCGAACGGCGCGTCCCGCAGCGCGTGCCACAGCCCGTCCTGGGGCTCCTGGTGCGTCGCGCACACGACCCAGTCGCAGCGCACCTCTGTGGTCTCGCCCGTGGGGTGTTCCAGCAGCCGCAGCACGAGCCGTCCGTCCACTTCGGACACACCGAGCACGACCTCGTCGGTGTGCTGGGTGATGCCGTTGGCGTGCGCGCGCCGCTGGAAGTTCTCCATGTCCAGCGTGACGCCCAGGTCCTGGCCGACGACCATCGCCGGGGTCGACATGCGCACCCGGCAGCCCCGCTCGGCCAGCAGTTCGGCGACCGACGTGGCCTGGTGGAAGCCCAGATCGTCGATCACCACGACGTCCCCGGTGGGCGCGGCCCGTTCTTCGAGCACGTCCCGCACGTCGACGACGCGCGCGCACGCCCAGTGAGGCAGGTTCGGCCGCGCACCGGTCGCGAGCACGACCACGTCCGGATGCTCGGCCCGCAGCATCTCCGGCGTGGCCTCGGCGCCGGTCTTGACGTCGACGCCGTACCGGCGACACTCGGCGAGCAGGTTGGTGACCACGTCGAGGAATTCGGCCCGGCCGGCGGCCCGTGCCGCGACCGCGACCTGCCCGCCGGTCTGGTCCTGCCGCTCGAACAGGGTCACGTGGTGCCCGCGCTGCGCGGCGCTGGCCGCGGCCTGCAGCCCGCCCGGCCCGCCCCCGGCGACGAGCACCCGTTTCGGCCGCGGCCCCGGTGGCGGCAGCCGAACGTTTTCCCGGCCGGCGCGCGGGTTCTCCACACAACCCAGCCACCGGTTGAGTCCGACCCGCCCGACGCATTCCTGGTTGCACGACAGGCAAGCCCGGATCTCGCCGTCGTGCCCGGCCTTGGCCTTCGCGGCGAAATCGGGGTCGGCGATCTGCCCCCGCACGACCCCGACCAGATCGCAGTGCCCGTCGGCGAGGGCGCGCTCGGCGTCCGCGGCGTTCTTGATCCGGCCGACGCCCACCACGGGCAGCCGCACGGCCTCGCCGATCGCGCGGGAGATGTGCAGCGCGTACCCGCGCGGGATCGCCATCGACGCCTCGATCAGGTACAGGCTCGCGGTGGCCACGCCGATCGCGGTGTTGAGGTAGTCGACCTTCCCGGTGCCCTCCACCAGCTTCGCGAGCGCGACACCCTCGTCGAGGGTGACGCCGTCCTCGATGCGCTCGTCGCCGCAGATCCGCACACCGAGCACCCGGTCCGGCCCGAGCGCATCGCGCACGGTGTCGATGATCCGCAGCAGGATCCGGGCCCGGTTCTCCAGCGTGCCGCCGTAGCGGTCGGTACGCCGGTTCGTGGCGCGGGACAGGAAGCCGCGCACGATGGAGGACTGCGAACACTGGATTTCGACGCCGTCGAACCCGCCCTGTACGCAGTGCCCTGCCACCGTGCCGAACCCGGCGACGACCTCGGCGATCTCGCTCTCGCCGATCGCCATCGGCACCTCGCGGAACAGCGGGTCCGGCAGGGGCGAGGGCGCCCAGACCGGTTCCCGCGTGTACATCGACGAGGACTGGCCACCGTTGTGGTTGAGCTGCGCCAGGATCGGGGTTCCCTGTGCGTGCACGGTGTCGGTGATGCGCCGGTAGCCCGGAATCACCGCGGGGTCGAAGCCGTGGATCAGCTTCTCGTAGGGCTGGTCGCCCGGGTGGACCGTGTGCTCCTCGGTGATGATGAGCCCGGCTCCCCCGGCGGCCCGCGCCGCGTAGTACTCGGCGTGCTGGTCGGTGGGCAGGCCGTCGCGGGCCTGGTTGGTGAGGTGCGCGGAGAACACGATGCGGTTGGCCAGTTCCCACGGGCCCAGTCGCAGCGGGGAGAACAGCCGGCTCATGCGAAAGCGCTTTCCCGGCACAGGGCCAGCGCCGCGCGGCGGCCTTCCAGGATCGCCTCGTGCGCGGTGCGCGGCGCGACACAGTCTCCCACCCGCCGGCCCGGCGTGCTCTCGGCCGGCAGCCGGTGCCCACAGTGGACCACGGTGGCGCACTCGATCTCCCGCCGCTCGCCGGTGTGCACGTCCTCGACCACGACGTGACCCTCATGCACCTCGCGCACCAGGGTCCGCTTGGCGAGGCGCACCCCGGCGCGGTGCAGGCGGGTGTTGGCGTCGGCGAGGTCACCGGTCAGCGAAAGCTGCTTGCCGATCACCGGGTCCTGACTCACGATCGTGACCCGTTTCCCTTGCGCGGCAAGCAGTTCCGCGACCCCGGCGCCCACGTGGTCACCCACCGGGTCGGCCACTACCACCGGCCCGGCGGGCAGTCTCGTTCCGGACAGCAGCTCCGCCACGTCCACGACCGTGCCGGAGGCCACCCGGTAGTTGGGTGGCCCGGGCAGCGATCCCGTGGCCACGATGTCCGCACCGCTGACCTCGACGCCGGTCGAGATCCGCACCCCGAGGCGACGGACTTCCGCCTCGAGCCAGTCGGCGAGCAACTCGAACCGGCCGTTGAGTTTCGCGGCCACACGAAGCATGCCACCGAGCCGGGGCGAGCGCTCGGCGAGTTCGACGTGATGCCCGCGCAGCCCGAGTACCCGCGCCGCTTCGAGCCCGGCGGGACCGCCGCCCGCGATCAGGACGTCGCGCGGCACGCCGGTGCCTTCCGGCGCCGGATCTTCGGTCTCGTGGCCGCTGCGGGGTTCGCCGACACAGCTGACGATCGGGTTGCGCACATCGCGCACGCGGCACTTCTGGTTCGACAGCACGCATGGCCTGGGTGCCGCGCCGGCTCTCACCTTCGCGACCAGGGCGGGGTCGGCGATCTGCGCACGCGTCATCTCCACGAGGTCCGCCACCCCGTCGTCGAGTGCCCGGCTCGCCTGTGCCGGGTCGACCACGCTGCCCTGCAACACAACCAGCGTCCCGACAGCCTCCCAGATCGTCCGGCACAAGCCGGCGTTGAACCCCGGCTCGGCGTGCTGGTCGGGCCGGGTCGCCGAGGCGCTCATCGCCGATCCGCGCACCGGCACCAGGTAGTCGACGGCCACCGCGCGCGCGATCGCCACACCTTGCTCCGGTGTGATGCCCGCCCACGGCGCCAGCTCGTCGCACGACAGCCGCAGCCCGACGATCCTGACCTGCCCGCGCACGGCGTCGAGGACTTCGCGGAGCAGCCGGGTGCGGTCCCGGCCATAGGCGTCGTCACGGAGGTTCGTCAGTCCCGACAGGAACTGCCGCAGCAGCGAGTACTGGCCGGCGTCGATCTCGACACCGTCCATTCCGGACTCCGCCGCGAGCGCGGCCGCGTCCCGGAACCCGGCGACGACCTCGGCGATCTGGCCGTGGTCCATTTCCATCGGCAGCTCACGGCTCGCGACATCCGGCACGCGCGAGGGCGCCCACAGCGCGGACTGCGAGTACGCCGACGAGCCCTGCGACCCGGCGTGCCCCAGGCCCGCCAGGACGAGCGCAGGCCGGCACGCGTCCACAGTCGACCGCCAGCCGGGGCCGCATTCGAACGCCAGCGGGGCGCGTTCGTAGGGCCAGTCCGAGTCGTGCACACTCGCGGTCTCGGTCACCACCACGCCCGCACCGCCCCCCGCGCGGCGCGCGTAGTACGCGGCATGCCGCTCGGAGAGGGCCCGGCCATGGGCGAGGTTGGTCTCGTGCGGCCCGAACAGCACCCGGCTCGGCGCGCGCAGCCCCGCCACGGCGACGGGCCTGCCGAGCGCGATCACCTCAGGCCGGCGAGCGGACTCGTGTCGCAGGCGCGGTCGGGGCGGGCACCGGCGGGCGGGCCGAAACCGATCTCGACCGGAACCTTGCGGCTGCGCCGTTCCGTGCGGTGCGAGTGGTCCACATCGGACCGTGGCGCCGCGCCGACGCGCTGCAGCGCCAGCTCACCGTGGCCCTTCACGCACTCCGGATCGGGGCCGTCCAGCGGCAGGCCGGTGAAGAACTTCGCCGCCATGCACCCGCCCTGGCAGGCGTCGTAGGCCGAGCACGACGTGCACGCGCCGCCGGTCTGCGGCCCGCGCAGGCTCGTGAACAGCTCCGATTCCGTCCAGACACCCTGGAATCCGCCCGCGTCGCGGACGTTGCCCGCCAGGAACTCCTGGTGGATGGCGAACGGGCACGCGTAGACGTCGCCGACCGGGTCGATCAGGCACACCACGCGCCCGGCGCCGCACAGGTTCAGCCCGGGCAGCGGGTCCGAGCCGAGCGCGTTCAGGTGGAAGAACGAGTCGCCGGTGAGCACCTTCTCGCCGTGCCCCACGAGCCAGTCGTAGAGCTCCAGCTGCTGCTCGGCGGTGGGGTGCAGCTCGTCCCAGACGTCGGCGCCGCGACCGGAGGGGCGCAGGCGGGTGATGCGCAGCTGCGCGCCGTAGGTGTCGGCGATCTCCGCGAACTGGTCGAGCTGGCCGACGTTCTGCCTGGTCATCACGACGCTGAGCTTGAAGTCACCGAACCCGGCGTCGCGCAGGTTGGTCATCGCGCGGATCGCCGTGTCGTACGACCCCGGCCCGCGGACGGCGTCGTTGACCTCGGCGGTGGCGCCGTCGAGGGAGATCTGCACGTCGACGTAGTCGGTCGCGGCGAGCCAGCGCGCGCGCTCCGGGGTGAGCTTGACGCCGTTGGTGGAGAACTTGACCCCGACCTGGTGCGCGACGGCGTATTCGACCAGTTCCCAGAAGTCGGAGCGCACAGTGGGTTCGCCGCCGCCGATGTTCACGTAGAACACCTGCATGCGCTGCAGCTCGTCGATGACTGCCTTGCACTCCTCGGTGCTCAGCTCGCGCGGGTCACGGCGGCCCGACGACGACAGGCAGTGCACGCAGGAGAGGTTGCAGGCGTAGGTGAGTTCCCACGTCAGGCAGATGGGCGAGTTGAGCCCTTCCTTGAAATGCTCGACGAGCTTCATCGGCCGTCCTTTTCGTGAAGTTGGTGCCTCAGCGGCGTTCGATCGTGCCGGCGTCGGCGAGACCGGCGAGCGCGGAGAGGTAGCTGTCCCGCTCCGCGTCGGACACGCCGGCCGCGTCGAGGGTCGTGTGCACGTCGGGTTGGTCCCCGAGCGTGCGTACCACCTCGACCAGCTTCGTCGTCTTCAGAAACGAGAGCCTGCGGGTGCCGAAGTCATACGCGAGCGCGCCGAACGGCTCGGGCCGCAGCGCGACTCGCGGGGAGCACCGGTAGGCGAGGTCAGGCTCGAACACGACGGTCAGTAGACGCCGCACATGCCGTCGATCGAGACCTCCTCGACGAGCAGGTCCTCCTCCACGAGCGGCTCTTCGTGCGTCTCGGTGACCTGAGCGACCTCGGACATGCGATGCTCCTTTCGTCTGGCCGCTCCAGCGCGCGGCCGGCCCCACCGACAATAATGGCACCGAGTGCCGAATGGAAGAGGCAATGACCGATCCGGTGACGTCACGCGCGGGACGCCGGCCGATCACGTCGCGGGCCGAGGTCGAGCACGCCGCGTTCGAGCTGTTCGCACACCAGGGTTTCGAACGCACCACCGTCGACGACATCGCGCAGGCCGCGGGCATCGGGCGGCGCACGTTCTTCCGCTACTTCCCGTCCAAGAACGACATCGCCTGGGGCGACTTCGACGGCCAGCTGCGCCAGATGCGCAAGCTCCTCGCCGAGTTCCCACCCGACATGCCGCTCGTGGACGTGATGCGGGAGGCGCTGGTCGACTTCAACCGCATCGACCCCGACGAGGCGCCGTGGCACCGGCGGCGGATGGAGCTGATCCTGACCACCCCGGCGCTGCAGGCACATTCCGCGCTGCGCTACACCGCCTGGCGCCAGGTGCTCGCCGAGTTCGTCGCCGGGCGGCTCGGCGTGGACGCGGATTCGCTGGCCCCGCAAACGATTTCCTACGCCGTCCTCGGCGTCGCGCTGGCCTCCTACGAACAGTGGCTGCGGGTGCCCGGCTCCGATCTCGTCGAGCTGCTGGCGGCCGGCGTGCGGGAACTGTCCGCCGCACTCGGCTGACCTGCCTTACCATCCCCGGTGTGCTGCTATCCCGGGGCTCCGAAGCGATCAGCCCGACCGGCCACTACACCGGGTACGTCTGGGTCCGCAACGGGCTGGCACCCAGCGCACTCGCCACCCCCGAAGGCCGGCTGCTCTACCACGCCGCCGAGCCCGCGATGACGGTCAGCCGGCTGCTCGGCGGACCGACGATCGAGGACCTCCTCGTGGCCCGCCACCGGGTGCTGGACACGCTGCTGGCCGCGGCGATCGAGCGTGGCGAGATCGGCCAGGTGATCGAGATCGCGGCCGGGCTTTCCGCCCGCGGCTGGCGGTTCCTGCACCGCTACGGCGACGCGCTGACCTACGTCGAGGCCGACCTTCCCGGGATGGCCGCCCGGAAGGCACAGCTGCTCGCGCGGCTTCCGGGTCCCGCCCCGCGTGTGGTCCCGCTGGACGCCCTGCGCCAGGACGGCCCGGGCAGTCTCGCCGCGCTCGCCGGGACCCTCGACCCCGGCGTCGGCACCGCGATCGTCACCGAGGGGCTGCTCAACTACTTCGACCGCGCCACCGTCGACGCCCTGTGGCGACGGTTCGCGTCGGTGCTCCGCGGTTTCCCGACCGGGGCCTACTTCGCGGACTTGATCCTGCGCCCCGAGGGCGAATCGCTGGTGACACGGGTGGGCGCCGGCCTGCTGTCCGCGGTGGTCCGATGCCGGGTCACGCTCCATTTCCCGGACGAGGCGCAGGCCGAATCCGCGCTGCGCGCGGCCGGTTTCCCCGCGGCGGAGCTGACCTCGGCGGGCACCGCGCGAGCGTCCGAACAGGTCCGCATCATCGATGCGTGGACCTGACGTGCTCGGTGGTGTCCGTGATGTCCGCGCGATCGAACGGCGTGAACGTGAACCGGACGAGCCCGTCGTGGTCCGGCTCGACTGCGGCGACCACCCCTGCCGCGTCGGTGCCGTGCAGCGCGGCCAGCAGCTGCGCGAACGCCTCGGGCGCGCCGGAGGGTTCGGCCCGCGTCTGGATCAGCGTGCGGTGCAGCGCCGCGACCGCCCAGCCGTCGGCGTTGTTGCCGCTGCCCACCGAGACGGCCAGCGTGACGTCGAGCAACCAGTGCGCCGACTTGCCCGGCAGCGAGGGCGTCGGATGTGCTTCGATGCCGATGACGTGGTCCGCACGGACCAGGCCGTCGCTGAAGGTGCGCACCCAGACTCGTGGTAAGCCCATCCCGGAAGAGTACTGCGAGAAGAGTCCGATGTAACGGAGATCACACTGCGTCGAGGTGCTCCAGCAGTGTCGCGGGTCCCACTGTCGAGGCTCCTTCGGCGGCCACCTGGCCACGCAGCCCCCGGTCCGCGGTGACCACCGCGACGTGATCGTCGGGCCGCTCGGCCCGCACGCCACGCACCGCGTCCACGATCGCCGAGTCCCCGTCGCGCGGCGAGGACACGACCTCGATGTCCTCGATCGGCTCGACGTCGCGCGCCTGCCCTTCCACCACGAGCACCACCCGCGGCCACCAGGACCAGTCCCCGCCGACGGTGAACTCCTCGCCGGGCACGCCGCGGCGAACGAGCCGCGCCAGCCGGTCCCGCAGCCCCGCCGCGGCACCGGCCCGGTCCCGCCACCAGCCGTCCGGCCGCGACCCGACCACGTTCGCCCCGTCGACCACGAGCACCAGCTCACGCCCCAGCTTCACGCGCAGCGACGGCCAGGCCTTCGCGAAGTCCTTGTGCAGTGCGAAGTGTTCGACCTCGTCGGGCCGCACCCAGCGCAGCTCCTCGCTCTCGGCGTTGGTGACCCGTTCGGTCACCTCGTGCCGGACGGTCGCGAGCACCGTCGTGTAGCTCCAGCCGCCGTGATCGGCGACCGAGGAAGCGATCGGGCGCACCGAGGCCGCCGGGATCGCGGTCTCCTCCTCGGCCTCCCGGGTCGCGGCCTCCCATGGCGTCTCCGTCGAGCGCATCGCGCCGCCGGGCAGCGCCCAGGTACCGCCCTGATGCGTCCACCACGCCCGGCGCTGCAGCAGCACACCCCGTTGCGGATCGGTGAGCAGCAGCCCCGCCGCGCCGAACAGGCCCCAATGCCGGTGCCCACCGAGGCAGTGCACGAACCCGTCACCGTCCTCACGCGCAAAAGAATTCAACGGCACGACGTGCCTCCGTCGACGGTGGTGGTGGGAGAGGGGCTGGCCACCCTTCTACCTTCGCACAGGAATCGACGCGGCTGACCAGTCCGACCAAAAGCATGCAGACCCCCGAGCAGCACGTAACCGCTGCCTCGCAAGCCGTCCAGCCGTGGCTGTGGTCGGATTGGTAAGGAACGACACAGTAGTGGTCGGCAGTCGTCAACGCCTCTGCCTGGCCTCGAGCGCCAGCGCGGCCGCGCCGACCATCGCCGCGTCGTCCCCGAGGTGAGCGGTGCGGATCCGGGCCAGCGGCCGGTGCCGTGCCCCCGTGACCCCCGCCGCGTAGTGCTCCCGCGCCTCGTCCAGGAACAGTGGCGCCGACCCCGACACACCGCCCGCGATCACCACGATCTCCGGGTCGAACACGTCCGCGACCAGCGCGAGCCCCTCGCCGAGCCACTTCGCCAGCTCCGCGACCGCACGCTGTGCGATCGGGTCCCCGTCGCGCGCCGCACCCGCGACCCGGCGGCCCGTGACCGACCCCGGATCCTCCGACATCTCGCGCGCGAGCACGGTCGAACCACCCGGGTAGCGCGCCATCAGCTCGACCGCCGTCGCGGCCAGCGCCGTGCCACTGCAGTAGCGCTCCCAGCAGCCGTACTTGCCACACGGGCACGACCGGCCGCCCGGCACGACCGTCAGGTGCCCCAGTTCCGGCGCGACGCCATGCGCGCCGCGGTAGATCTCCCCGTCGAGCAGCAGGCCCGCGCCGATCCCGGTGCCGATCGCGACGAGCGCCGTGATCCGCGCGCCGCGGGCGGCCCCGAACCGGTGCTCGCCGAGCGCGGCGGCGTTCGCGTCGTGTTCGAGGGTCACCGGCAGCCCGACCCGCTTGGCGATCCGGTCGGCCACCGGCGCGGCCCGCCACGCCAGGTGCGGCGCGAACATCACCGTGCGCCGGTCGCTGGTGACGAACCCGGCGACCGCGAGCCCGACCCCGGCGACGCCATCGTGCCGGTTACGCAGCTCGTCGATCACCCCGGAAATGGCGTCTTCCAGGGCATTTTCGTCGCTCGGGGTGCCCACTCGCGCGGTGTCCAGAATGGACCCGTGCGAGTCCACGACGGCCGCACGCACACTCGTCCCACCGACGTCAAGGCCGATCGCGTGCACTCATGGCTCCTCGCCCCGCCACTGCACGGGGATGTGCTGCACCCGGCCGGACTGCTGTTCGGGCTTGGGCCGGGGCTGGAAACCCGGCATGTGGAAGCCCTCGTCGGGCGACCACCGGTCGGCCAGCACCGCACGCAGCAGCGCCACCAGCTGGGCGAGCTGTTCGGCCAGCCGCGCCACCAGTTCGGGCCGCTCGCCGCGCACCAGCGCGACAATCGCGCACAGCGGGCACCAGCCGCAGTCCGGGTTCTCCCCCTCGGCGGCCCCGTGCCCGGCGCCGACGACGCCCTCCAGCCACGGCGCGGCACGCTCGATCACCATGTCGACGAGCATCCGGAGTTCGTCCGCGAGACTCTTCCCGTCCGCCTCGGTCATGAGTCCCTCCCGAGCGACACCACGAGTCCCCGGACGTCGGATTCCGCGCCGGTGACACGGCATGGGCGCAGGGCTTCCGGCAGGGCGACGAGCCAGCGGAACCCGTCCACCGTGATCGCCAGATCGTCGTCGACCCGCGCCAGTTCCACGTCCGCGTCCCGCAACAGCGGCATCGCCACCCGCAGCCGGAACCCGCCGTCCACTTCGGATACCTCGAGCAACGGCGCGAGACCGTTCCCGTTGCCGGACAACGGATCCGTCTCGCCGTACAGCTCGTTCGCGATCTCCAGCAGCGCGGGCAGCCCGACCGGCTCCACGGCCCGGTGCTCGACGCGGGCGAAATTCGCCAGCCCCGAGTCGGCCAGTTCGGCGAGCACCGCGTCCTGCTGCCTGCGCCGAGTGCGCAACCACGACGCCGCCGCGCCCCGCCACACCCCGGGAGCCGGCATCAGCCGGTTCACGATCACGCCGTCGATGCGGATCCCGCGCAGCTCCAGCGAACTGAGCGTCCGCCGCGCCTCGGCCACCACGACCCGCTCCGGCGTGAGCACGAGCCGCACCCCGGTGGTGTCCGGGTCGGTGATCAGCGCGCGCAGCGACTCCAGGTGCGCCGCCAGCCGGGCGATCGCGTCGGCCGTGCCGCGCGCGCCGGTGAACTTCAACTGCCACATCCGGTTCAGGTACCCGGAAACGGCCTCGGGGAGCGCGAGCAGCCGCAACGTTTCCGCGGTCGGGCCGCAGTCCACGACGACGGTGTGCCACCGGCCGGACTCGGCCAGCCGCTGCACCTCGGTGAGCGCCAGCAGTTCGTCCACGCCCGGCAGCACGGTCAGCTCCTCGGCGTCGAGCGCGTCGAGGCCGGCGCCCGCGAGGGCGGAGGTGAGCTTGCCCCGCAGTTCCTGCCACACGTCGTCGACCAGCCCGCGCGAGTCGACCTGCCCGGCGTGCAGGCAGTGGTCCACTTCGGCCGGCTCGCCGCCGAGGTGCTGCGCGAACGCGTCGCCCAGCGAGTGCGCGGGATCGGTGGACACGACCAGCGTCTTGCGCCCGCGCGCCGCGAGCGCTGCCGCCGTCGCCGCGGCGAGGGTCGTCTTGCCGACGCCCCCCTTCCCGGTGAACAGCAGCAGCCGCTGCATCAGGCGCCTTCGACCCGGCGCTTGAGTTCCTTGAGCGCGGTGTCCATCACCATCTTCTCCGCCTTGCGCCGCAGCAGCCCGATCATCGGGAGCACCAGCTCGACGGAGAGGGTGTAGGTCACGCGAGTGCGGTTGGCGCCCATCTCCTCGAGTTCGTAGCGGCCGTCCTGCGCCTTCTGCATCTGGCCCTTGAGCAGGTGCCAGCTGACGGTGCGCCTGTCGGGCGCCCAGTCGTACTCCAGCGTGTAGACGTCCTTGATGGGCCCGGCGTCGAGCGTCAGCCGGACCTGCTTGGGGTTGCCCGCGTCATCGGTGGCGAGCACCTCGGTCTCGCGGACCTGCTTGGCCCATTCGGGGTACGACGCGAAGTCCGCGATCACGGCCATGACCCGCTCGGGTGGCGCGTCGACCTCGATGGACTGCGTGGACTGGTCGGCCATGCCGGAGAGGTTACAGGTCCGGCGCAGCTCACCAGCGCAGCACGTACGGGCGTTCCGTGACCTTGAAGTGCCCGACGTTGCGGCATTCGGTGCGGCCGACCCGCAGCCGCGGCGAGAGCGGCTGGTGGACATGCCCGAACACCGCCCAGCGAGGCTGCTGCTCGGCGATCAGCGTGGTGAGCGCTTGTGCGCCCAGCTCGTGCCGGCGGGCGATCACGTCGTAGGTCAGCTCGGGGTAGGCGGGCGGCACGTGCGTGCACATCACGTCGATGTCGGTGAGCTTGCCGGCGGCCTCGTGGAACTCCTGGCCCGTGCGCAGGTAGGGCCGCCACACCGGGTTCGTGCGCCGCGGCACCACCCCGTCGGGCAGCACGACGCCACCGAGGAAACCGAAGCGCAGCCCGCCGATCTCGGCGACGCCACCGTCCACGATCGTCACGCCGTCGCCCGCGAACTCCGACCACAGGTGCGGCGAGTCGACGTTGCCGGGCGTGGCGTAGGTGGGGGCGCTCATCGCGGCGAACAGCTCGGCGTACTGCTCGCGGACGGCCTCCTCGACGGCGGCACCGGGATCGTCGAGGCTCGACCACAGACTCCGGGAGAACGCGATCGTCTCCTCGCGGGAGCCTTCGCGCCGCAGGCGGGCGAACGTCGAGACCTTCTCCGGCCCGAACAGCCCGCCGAGGATGCCCTTGCCGTGCTCGTGGTAGTCGACGAAGTCCAGGAGGTCGCCGAGAACCACCAGTACGTCGGCCCCGTCCCCAGCCCTCGCGAGCGCCTCGGTGTTGCCGTGCACGTCCGAGACGACATGTACCCGCATGTACCCAGGTTAGTGGGGCGGGACACCCGGCTCCCGGCCGTCCTCCAGGATCTCCTTCAGCTCGAGCGCGACGGCTTTCGCTGCGCGCGCCCGGCGGTCGTGTTCGCGCAGCAGGTCGCGGGGGCCTTTCGGCGGGGTGGCCGGGATCGCGCGGAGGAAGTAGTGCAGCAGGGTGCCGTCGAGCTTCGGCTCGAGCCACACCTCCATCGTGCCGACCAGCGCGCCCTGGACTGTCCAGCGCAGACCCTCGTCGCCGCGGTCGGTGTAGACGGCCAGCTCCAGGTCGGGCCAGTAGCGCCGCCAGGCCGCGGGGTCGGCGAAGGCGGCTGCGACCGTGGCCGGCGGCACGGCCAGGAAGGTCTCGTCGACGAGGTCGATCGCGAGCGTGCTCACGAGTGTCAGAATGGCATGAGGTACACCGGTTGGCCCTAGAGTGGTGCCGACGCCAAGTTGACTGGCCAGTAACTTCATCGACGCGGAGGTTCCAGTGCGGGAGTACAGCGCTCCGGCCGCCAAGCCGGTTGCCGACGACGAGAACGTCGGCGACATCCTGTGGGCCAACGCCGAACGGTTCGGCGACGCGATCAGCTTCCGGCGCCAGGTCGAAGGCTCCTGGCTGGACGTGACCGCACGCGAGTTCGCGGCGCAGGTGATCGCCGTGGCCAAGGGCCTGATCGAGGCGGGCATCGAGCGCGGCGACCGCGTCGCGCTGATGGCCAAGACCCGCTACGAGTGGACACTGCTCGACTTCGCGATCTGGGCCGCGGGTGCGGCGACCGTGCCGATCTACGAGACCTCCTCGGACGAGCAGGTCCACTGGATCCTGTCCGACTCCGGCGCCAAGGCCGTGTTCGTCGAGACCGACGAGCACCGCGCGGAAGTCGACGCGGTACGGGACCGGCTGGGCGCGCTGCAGTTCGTGTGGCAGATCGAGAGCACGCACACCAACCCGGCCGTCGAGGAGCTGGCAGCGCTGGGCGCGAAGGTCGGCGACGACACGGTGCGCGAGCGCAGCCGGTTGGTCCGGGCCGACGAGCTCGCCACGATCGTGTACACCTCGGGCACCACGGGCCGCCCCAAGGGCGTGGAACTGAGCCACCGCAACCTGCTGGCCGAGGTCCGCGCCGACATCGACGCGTTCCCGCAGCTGATGGAACAGGGCAACTCGCTGCTGCTGTTCCTGCCGCTGGCGCACATACTGGCCCGCGCGATCGCGCTCACCGCGATCGCCGCGCGGGTGACCCTGGGCCACACGCCGGACGTCAAGAACCTGGTGGCCGACCTGGGCACGTTCCGGCCCACCTTCGTGGTGGCCGTGCCGCGTGTGTTCGAAAAGGTCTACAACACCGCGAAACAGAAGGCGCACGGCGACGGCAAGGGCGCGATCTTCGACAAGGCCGAGGCAGTTGCGGTCGCCCACTCCGAGGCGCGGGACTCCGGCGGCGCCTCGCTGGCGTTGAAGGTGCAGCACTTCCTGTTCGACCGGCTCGTCTACGGCAAGCTGCGAGCCGCGCTCGGCGGCCGGTGCGTGGCGGCCGTCTCGGGCGGGGCGCCGCTGGGCGCGCGGCTCGCGCACTTCTTCCGCGGGATCGGCGTTCCGGTGTTCGAGGGCTACGGACTCACCGAGACCACCGCGGCGGCGAACGTCAATACGCAGTCGGCGTTCCGGGTCGGCACCGTCGGGCGGCCCGTGGCGGGCACGTCGGTGCGCATCGCCGACGACGGCGAGGTGCTACTCAAGGGCGACGTGGTGTTCAACGCCTACTTCAACAACGAGGACGCCACCAAGGAAGCCCTGGAGGACGGCTGGTTCCACACCGGCGATGTCGGCGAACTCGACGCCGACGGGTTCCTGAAGATCACCGGGCGCAAGAAGGAGATCATCGTGACGGCGGGCGGCAAGAACGTCGCCCCGTCCGGCCTCGAGGACACGCTGCGCGCGAGCCCGGTGATCAGCCAGGCGATGATCGTCGGCGACCGGCGGCCGTTCATCGGCGTGCTGGTGACCATCGACGAGGAGTACTTCCCGGCGTGGAAGTCCCAACACGGCAAGCCCGCCGACGCGACGGTGTCCGACCTGGCGGGCGACGCCGACCTGCGCGCCGCCGTGCAGGACGCGATCGACGAGGCGAACAAGCAGGTGTCGCACGCCGAGGCGATCAAGAAGTTCTTCATCCTGGGCAACGACTTCACCGAGGCATCCGGCGAGATCACCCCGAGCCTGAAGGTCAAGCGCAACGTGGTGAGCAAGAACTACGCCGAGACGATCGAAAAGCTGTACCAGAAGTAGCTCGCGACCG
Source organism: Amycolatopsis sp. (assembly GCA_035248845.1). Taxonomy (GTDB): domain Bacteria; phylum Actinomycetota; class Actinomycetes; order Mycobacteriales; family Pseudonocardiaceae; genus Amycolatopsis_E. The sequence continues at coordinate 41,197 of DATFHB010000102.1, forward strand.
GTATGGCCGTATGGCTCGAGTGGTACAGTCGGCAATATGAAGACCACGGTGAACCTTCCCGACGAGCTGCTGCGCGAGGCGCAGCAGCTGGCTCGGCGCGAGGGGACCACGCTGAAAGAGCTGATCGAGACCGGCTTGCGCACCGTGGTCCGGCAGCGCACCGGTGAATCGTCCTTCCAGCTGGAGGACGCCAGCGTCGACGGCCGGGGTCTCCAGGCGGAGTTCCGTGGCGCGCGATGGGACCAGATTCGGGACGCGATCTACGAGCAGCCGGCATGATCGCCGTCGATACGAACATCCTCGTCTACGCCCACCGGCGCGACAACGAGTTCCACTCCGCCGCGGCCGCGCGGATCGCGGAACTCGCCGAAGGGCGGGCGGCGTGGGCGATTCCGTGGCCGTGTGTGCATGAATTCTTCGCCATCGCCACGCACCCGAGGATTTACGATCCCCCGAGCAGCCGGAAGGAGGCAATCCGTCAGGTGGAGGCGTGGCTCGCCTCGCCGACGCTGACCATGCTCGGTGAACCGCCCGGCTATTGGGATCACCTCCGCGAACTGCTCGCCGGCGGCAAGGTGGCCGGCCCGCTGGTGCACGATGCGCGTATCGCCGCTCTCTGCGGCGTGCATGGTGTCCGCGAGCTGTGGTCGGCCGACCGCGACTTCGGGCGATTCGCATCGGCTGTCTCCGTGCATAACCCGCTCGCGGATTGACGACGACAGAATGCTCCGCGCGGTGTTTTCCGGCCACCGGAACGCCATGAACCGACAACCGGCCGGCTCCAGCGACGGCCGCACCGCGCTTTTCGCGAGCCGGTAGTACGCCGGCTCCGGCACCGACAAGGGAGCCCGGGTGTCCTTTGTGGACCACGGGAACCCGGCCGCCCCCGGTGACGGTGCACGCGGGCGGGATCTTCACCTACGGCTACCACCGCGCCGTGGTCGCCGTCGACCCCACGAAATTCTGAAGCAGCGGCGCTAATCGGGTGCGTTGATCGCCCGCAGCCGGCGTGGTCCCGTGTCAGGACGCGCCGGCGGCGGGCCCAGCACGATGCGGGCGTTCGCCACGAACGCGCCCTGGGGCGAGGCCATCACCGGGTCGAGCGTCAGCCCCCGTACCTCCGGGTTGTCCTCGGCCAGCGCCGCGACCCGCAACACCATGTCCTGCAACGCCGCCAGGTCCGCGGGCTCGTCACCACGGTAGCCGGTCAGCAGAGGCGCGCTCTTCGGTTCGCGGATCAGGGTAGCCGCGTCGACATCGGTCAGGGGCACCGCGCGGTAGGACCGGTCGCCGAGCAGCGTGCTCACCAGGCCGGACAGCCCGAACGACACGAGCGTGCCGAACGACGGGTCGTCCTGCAGCCCGACGAGGCAGGAGATTCCCTTGGGCGCCATCCGCTGCACGTACATCTCGTCCTCGCCCGACACCTCGCGCAGGTCCTGGTAACCGCGCCGCACGGCGTCCTCGGACCCCAGGTCCAACCGCACCCCGGCCAGGTCGGGCCGCCCGCGCAGCCGCTCGTCCACGGCCTTGACCGTCACCGGATAACCGAGCTCGCTCGCGGCGGCCACGGCCTCGGCCTCGCTTCCGACCACCCGGAACGGCACCACGTCGATGCCGTAGGAGCCGAGCAGACGCACAACGTCGTCGTCCTCGAGCACCGTGTTCTTGTCCCCGGCCACCAGCTCGCGGACCACCTGCTGCGCGGCCTCGGTGTGCAGCCCGCTCGGCCGGACCAGGTTCCCCTGCGGCCGCTGCCGCCACGCGGCGTACCGGACGACCTTGGCGAGTGCGGCGACCGCACGCTCCGGGCTCGGGAACGACGGGATCGACCCTCGGCCCGGGGCGCCGTCCTGCGAAACGGCCAGCTCAGCGGGGACGCCTTCGGCCGCGAGAAACGTCGAAACGATGGGTTTGCGCTGGTCCAGGTCCTGCGCGGCCTCTTTCAACGCCCGCGCGTAAGCAGTCCCCGGGATCACGATGGGCGGCACGAACACCACGACGAGCGCGTCGGTTTCCGGCGAGTTCAGTGCCTCGCGAACAGCGGACGCGAACTCCTCCGGCCCGGCCTGCGCACCGATGTCGACCGGATCGAACGCCACCTTCAGCCCCTGTGCCCGCGCGGTGTCGGCGGCGAGCAGCCCGATCGCGCTGGAGTTGCCGACGATACCCACGCGCGGCCCCGCCGGCAGGGGCTGGTGGGCGAAGACGAGTGCGGTGTCGAACAGCTGGGCCAGGCTCTCCACCCGCACCACACCCGCCTGCTCGAACAGCGCCTGCACGCTGGCCTCGTCGACCTCGGTGGAGGTCGCGGCGAGTTGCGGGCGCACCGCGTGCCGACCGGACTTCACGGCCACGATCGGCTTGGTACGGCCCAGTCGCCGCGCCAGCCGCGCGAACTTGCGCGGGTTACCGAAGGACTCCAGGTACAGCAGCACAAGATCGGTGTCGGGATCGGTCTCCCAGTACTGCAGCATGTCATTGCCCGACACGTCGGCGCGGTTCCCGGCGGAGACGAAGGTCGACAGGCCGAGTCCCCGCGCCTCGGCGTCGGCCAGGATCGCCGTGCCCAGGGCACCGGACTGGCAGAAGAACCCGGCCCGACCGCGAGCGGGCAGCCGGGGCGCGAGGGTCGCGTTGAGGCGCACGGCGGGATCGGTGTTGAGCACGCCGAGCGCGTTCGGGCCGACGACACGCATGCCGTGCGCGCGTGCCTCGCCGACCAGCCGCAACTCGGCGTGCAGGCCGTGCGGGCCCGCCTCGGCGAACCCGGCGCTGACGATGAGGAGGGTCTTCACGCCCTTGGCGAGCGCGCCGTCGAGGACGGACTCGACCTGGTCGGCCGGCACCGCGACGACGGCGAGGTCGATCGGGTCCGGGATCTCCAGGACGGACTTGTAGGCGCGCACGCCGCGGACGGAGCGGTGCTCGGGATTGACCGGGTAGACGGTGCCCGCGAAGTCGGCCGTCAACAGGTTGGCCAGGGCGACGTAGCCGATTTTCATCGGGTCGGCCGATGCCCCGATGACGGCAACGGAGCGCGGGTGCAGCAGGTTGTGCACGCTGCGCGCCTCGGCGGCCTGTTCGCGGGCGCGGGCGACGGCCAGCGACTCCTCGGTCGGGTCGATGTCGAACTCGAGGTGCAGCACGCCTTCCTCGAGGGCCCGGCTGACCTGATAGCCGGCGTCGCGGAAGACGCGCACCATGGCGGAGTTCTCGGCCAGCACCTCGGCGACGAACCGGCGCAGCCCGCATTCGGACGCGGCGGCGGCGAGATGTTCGAGCAGGATGGAACCCAGCCCACGCCCCTGGTGCGCGTCGTCGACGACGAAAGCCACCTCCGCCGACGGCCCTTCCGACAGCCGCTCGTACCGCCCCACAGCCACAATGTCGTCACCCAGCAGGGCTGCGAAAGCGACCCGATCGTGGTGGTCCACCACGGAGAAGCGTTCGAGATCGCGCTGCGGAATGCGCGGATAGGCCCCGAAATAGCGAAGGTACCGGGTGCGCTCGGACAACTTCGCGTGGAAGGCGACGATCGCGTCGGCGTCGCTCGGCACGATCGGTCGCAAGTGGACGGTGCCCCCGTCGGACAGCAGCACGTCGGCTTCCCACCTGCGCGGGTAGTCGAAGGGGTCGTGCGCACCCTGGCCGTTGGGCCTGTTGTCGCCGGTCGTCATGCTCATCAGTCTCTGGGGTCGTCCGGATCCAGGCCGTACAGCGGGAACACGGCCCGCCGCGTGTCGCGGACCGCCGCGTCCACCGGGTCGTCGTCGCCGTCGCCCCACGGCCGGTAGGTCGTATCGGCGCCGTCGGTCATCTCCAGCGGCAACTCCGCACACGGCGCGGCGTGGCGTACCAGCTCCAGCCAGCCGGGTGGCACCTTCGTGTCGGGGTCGACGTCGCGGTCGAGCACGGTGGCGATGAGGTGCGTCCAGGAGCGGGGCACGACCCGGATCAGCTGGTACCCGCCGCCGCCGACCGCGAGCCACTTGCCGCCCGCATACTGCTCGGCCAGGGTGCGCAGCGTCGTGTAGATCGTCCGATGACCGTCCACGGTGAGCGAAAGGTCGGCCAGCGGGTCCTCGTCGTGCGAGTCGACCCCGCACTGCGTGACGAGCAACTGTGGCCGGAATTCCGCCAGCAGCGACGGGACCACGGCGTGGAACGCGCGCAGCCATCCCGGGTCGGCTGTGCGCGGCGGCAACGGGATGTTGACGGCGGCGCCGGCCCCGGCGCCCGTGCCCGCCTCGGAGGAGTAGCCGGTGCCCGGCCAGAGCGTGAACGGGTGCTGGTGCAGCGAGACGGTGAGGACGCGAGGGTCGTCGTAGAAGGCCGCCTGGACGCCGTCGCCGTGATGCACGTCGGTGTCGACGTAGGCGATGCGGTCGAAGCCATGGTCCAGTAGCCACGAGATGGCGATGGCGACGTCGTTGTATACGCAGAAACCGGCGGCGTGGTCGCGCATCGCGTGGTGCAGGCCCCCGGCGATGTTCACCGCGCGCGCGGCCCCGCCCGTGGCGATCTTGCGCGCGGCGAGGAGCGTGGAACCGACGACCAGGGCGGTGGACTCGTGCATGTCGGTGAACACGGGGTTGTCGTCCGTGCCCAGCCCGTGACCGACATCCCAGCCCACCGTCGGTGCCTGTTTGACCGCGTTCAGGTATTCCTCAGCATGGACCCGGCACAATTCGTCGTCGCCGGCCGGCTCAGGGACGAGCAGCGGCACCCCGTCGAGGACGCCCAGTTCGGTGGCGAGCTGGATGGTCAGCTGCAGCCGTACCGGATTGAACGGATGGTCACCGCCGAGGTCGTAACCGAGCAGTGCGGGATCCCAGACGACTGCGGGCGGCTGCATGAAGCCCGATGGTAGTCGCCGTGAGCCGGGTTTTCGGTACCCGATCACCTGGGCTGACCGTCGGTGTCAACGACTACCATGGATGTCTGCGGACGAAGGGGATATCGTGAACGATCTCATCGACACCACAGAGATGTACTTGAAGACCATCTTCGAGCTCGAAGAGGAAGGTGTCGTGCCGCTGCGTGCCCGCATCGCCGAGCGGCTGCAGCAGAGCGGGCCCACGGTCAGCCAGACCGTGGCCCGGATGGAGCGAGACGGGCTGGTCCGCGTCGCCGACGACCGGCACCTGCAGCTGACCGACCACGGGCGTGAGCTGGCCACCGCCGTGATGCGCAAGCACCGGCTGGCCGAGCGGCTCCTACTCGACATCATCGGGCTGGACTGGGAGCAGGTTCACACCGAGGCTTGCCATTGGGAGCACGTGATGAGCGAGGCGGTGGAGCGCAAGCTCGTGCGGCTGCTCAACCGCCCCACGACGTCGCCTTACGGCAACCCCATTCCCGGCCTGGACAAGCTCGGAGACGGTGGCCAGCCCGCGCCGCCGATCGAAGCGGACCTGATCCGCCTCGACGAGTTCGCCCGCGCCGGCGGCGGCAAGGTCGAGATCCGGCGGATCGCCGAGCACGTCCAACTGGACGAAAAGCTGATGGTGGACCTGAAGTCGGCCGGTGTCGTCCCTGGCAGCACGGTCAAGGTGGCCCGCGCCTCGGGCAGTGGCACGGTCGAGGTCACCGGCGAGCTGTCGAGCCTGCACGTGCCGATGGCGGTGATGCACGCGGTGCTGGCCCAGGCCCGGTAGGACCCACGCGGGCCGAGCTCCGACTGTGCCCCGCCGGCGCCCCAAGTCCGGGGCGAGCGCCTTCCCCTTCCGCGACGGCCGACTCTGCCGTCGTGCTCGCCACGCGCGATTGCGCCAACTCCCGCCGCACCGGCTTTAGGGTGGGACCAATGCCGCGCCGGCGGTGGCGGCGTGGCCGGACAGCGTGCCGCCGGCGGTACGGGCCGCTGGGCTGGGCCCGGCGACCGAGCCGAGCAGGGATGGGGGTTGAGGCTTGAACGGCCAGCGAGACGAGCCCACGGGTTTCCGGACGCACGAGAAGGCCGAGGAGGCGTTCCGTGCCGTGCACAACCGTGCGCCGCACGGCGTCTGGTCCGCACCCGGCCGGGTGAACTTGATCGGCGAGCACACCGACTACAACGACGGTTTCGTCCTCCCCTTCGCCCTTCCGCACCGTCTTGCGGCGGCCGCGGCTTCTCGCGACGACCAGCTCCTGACCGTGGCCACCTTGGGCTCCGACGGCAGGATCCAGCAGGCCGCCCCCGTCGAGATCATCGGCCTCAGCCCAGGCACGGTCGAGGGCTGGGCGGCTTACCCGGCGGGTGTCGCCTGGGTGCTGGCCGGACACGGCATCGGCCGCGGCGCCGACCTGGTGCTGGCCGGTGACGTGCCGACCGGGGCCGGGCTCTCCTCCTCTCACGCGCTCGAATGCGCTGTCTCATTGGCGCTCCTGGGCCTGGCCGGCCAGGAGCTGGACGCACCCGGCACGCCGGACCGCCAAGAGATCGCCCGGTGGGTGCAGCGCGCCGAGAACGACTTCGTCGGCGCTCCGACGGGCCTGCTGGACCAGACCGCTTCGCTGTGTTGCACCCCATCCCGCGTGCTGTTCCTCGATGTCCGTTCGGGCGAGATGGAGCAGGTCCCGTTCGACACCACCTCCGCCGGCCAGCGGGTGCTGGTCATCGATACCCGGACGAAGCATTCGCACAGCGAATCCGGATACGCCGACCGGCGCCGCGGCACCGAGCACGCGGCGGATCTGCTCGGTCTCAAGGCACTGCGCGACGTGCCGTTCAGCGGACTCGACGCCGCGCTCCGCCGGCTCCCCGGCGACCTGGTGCCCCTGGCCCGGCACGTCGTCACCGAGAACCAGCGCGTACTCGATGTCGTCGAGCTGCTCCGCACACAGCGCCTCGCCGACATCGGGCCGTTCCTCGACGCTTCGCACGCCAGCATGCGGGACGACTACCGGATCTCGACTCCTGAGCTGGATGTCGCGGTGGAAGCCGCCCGCGAAGGCGGCGCCCTCGGTGCGCGCATGACGGGCGGCGGCTTCGGCGGCTCCGCGATCGCCCTGGTCCCGGACGCGGCACTCGCCGAGGTCGAGGCGACCGTCGCGGCCGCCTACGACAGGCGCGGGTGGCGCGCTCCACGGACTTTCGTGGCGGTCCCGTCAGCGGGCGCGCGGCGCGACATCTGAGTCCGCTCGCACCGACTGCCGGCAGCCGGTGCGCCGCGGCCCGCTCGACGTATACCGGGGCATGCTGTGAAGGGCTCACAGCTCGGTGGTCCACACTGGGCGCCACCACCTCCTTCGATCTCCAGTGAGAAAGGCTTCCCAGATTCCATGGCTAGCGACCGTAAGGCCCTCAAACTGATCGTCACCGGCGGCGCCGGGTATGTCGGCAGCGTCTGCGCCGCACGGCTTCTGGAAGCCGGCCACGAGGTGGTGGTCGTGGATGACCTGTCCACCGGCCACGCCGACGCAGTTCCCGACGGCGCACGGTTCGTCGAGGGCGACGCGGCCGACGCCACTGCCACGCTGCTCGGTGACGGCTTCGACGGCGTGCTGCATTTCGCGGCCAAGTCCCTCGTCGGCGAGTCCATGCAGGACCCGGGGAAGTACTGGAGCGGTAACGTGCTGACCGCCGTCCGCCTGTTGGACGCCATGCTGGAGCACGGCACGCCGCGCCTCGTGTTCTCCTCCACGGCCGCCACCTATGGGGAACCCGAAAGCTCGCCGGTCCCCGAGACCGCACCGACCCGGCCGACGAACACCTATGGCGCCACGAAGCTGGCGATCGACCACGCCATCACCAGCTATGCGCGAGCCCATGGTCTCGCGGCAGTGAGCCTCCGCTACTTCAACGTCGCCGGCGCCTACCACCGCTACGGCGAGCGGCACACTGTCGAGACCCACCTGATCCCGATCGTGCTGCAGGTCGCGACCGGTCAGCGAGAGCAGGTCCAGATCTTCGGCGATGACTACCCGACCGAGGACGGCACCGCCATCCGCGACTACATCCATGTCGCCGATCTGGCCGACGCACACCTGCTCGCACTCGAGCACGCCGAGGCCGGCGCGCACCGCATCTACAACCTGGGTAATGGCACCGGGTTCTCGGTCCGGCAGGTGATCGACGCATGCCGGACCGTCACCGGCCACCCGATCCCCGCCGCGGTGGCGCCCCGGCGGGCAGGCGATCCCGCGATCCTTGTGGCCGCCAGCGACCGCGCCCGCGAAGAGCTGGGCTGGAAGCCTGAGCGTCATGATCTTCACGGCATCGTGTCCGACGCCTGGCGCTTCACACAGGACCGTGCCTGAGCATCGCGTCGCGGGGCCCGGTGTCCGTCAACGGTCAGCCGGACCTCAGGGATCCTTCGGGCTGAACAACTCGACGCCGAGCGACGGCGGCCGGTAGAGATCCTGGGCGCAGTCCCCAAGACGGCGCAACGCCTTGGGAGGCAAACCTCGTTCGAGTCCGGCGCGCAGCAGCCTGGTCAGGTAATGACCGGGATTCGCCTTCAGTGCGTTGTCGAATGCCATCAGCGCGAGGGGGCCTTCGCCGCGCACGTAGGCGGAATAGCCCAGCAAGGCGGCGGGCTCTGCACGTTCGGGCGCGGGCACCAGCCGAACCAGTTCCAGCCAGAGGCGTTGCGCATGCCGGCTCAGGTCCCGGGCGGGCGGCAAGGCGAGGCGCAGGCACGCATCGCGAATCTCCGGCTCGCACAGTGCCATCGTCAAGCGCACCACCTGATCGTCGGTGAACGCGACCTCGCCACGACGAACCTGGTCGATTGCCGCGCGGACGATACGCGCGTACGCCGGGAACGTCTGGTCCGCGGGCAGCCCCGGCGTCAGCGCGTCGACCGCCGCTCGCAACAGCTCGGCGCGCCGCTCCAGCGCGGCGGGCTCGTCCGGTCGTAGCTGACGCTCCATCTCCTCCCGGCTGTCGAACGTCACGTGTCCCTCGACGGCGCTGACCGCCGCCATCACCGTCGTCGACTCGTCCGGGAGCACGCCCTCGCCGGGATCAGCGGAATCCCAGTAGGAGTGCCAGCGTGCTCCTGCGCGGATCTCGGGCACCCAGGCAGCGAAATCGGCCACCCTGCCGAGCCTGCGCACCGACGCGGCGAGCCGCTCGACGAGGCTCACGTGCGGCGGGCCGTGGGCGGGCTGGTGGTCGGCATGTCGTCCGATCACGACGATCAGCACCGTATCTCCAGGACTGCCGGTGAGAGCGGTCGTCACCGCGTCGGCCACATCCGGCTCAGCTTCAGGCTCAGGCAGGTCCAGCCGCATCAGTGCCGAGATCTGGTGCCGGCTGTTGCCGCCCAGGCTGATCAGGACGATCGCGTTCGCGGGCCGGAACCCGAGCAAGCAAGGAATGGCCGCGATCAGGTGCGATGGATCGCTGATCTCTACTCTGGTTCGGCCGTCGTGCCATTTCGTCGTGGTGGTCATGAATCCACTCTGGCGCACCGCGGGAGGGCGTGGTGAAGAAATTCCAAAACTGTGGACAACTTATTCATTGTGGACAACTCCAGCTTCGTGGTCGCTTCCCGCTACAACTCGCGCTATGGTCGTGAGGCCGATATTTACGCAACCGAAAGGACTGGACCATTGCTAGGAAGGTACAGACATCCCTGCAACACAAGGGTCGGTCTGGCATCTACGGCAGGAATCCACCAGACACCGGAGTCCACTTGACACACGATCCTCGCGAGCCAAACAGCCCTTAGCACCTCATCGACCATACAAGCGAAACAAACCACGGTGGTGCTGCACAGTGCGGGTCGGCTGGCTATCGGTGCTGCAGAACCACGACGTCCGGCCGCCCGGGGTTCGCCCGATCGTACGACTGCCGGGTGCGGGTAGCGCACTGGCGCACGCAGCCAGAGCTCACCGGGTCGAGCAGGGCCATGCCGGTATCGCGCCGCAGGAGATCGACCGCCCGTGTCGCACCGGGTTGGTTTAAGCTTCCGACCGATGGTCGAGCTACCGAAGCTGCAACGCCGGGTCATCTCCGCCGCCGAGGACGTGCTCCGGCTCCAGAACTATGTCGCGCCGGTGGACATTCTCATGCAGCTCGGATGGACGCGACGGGCCACCGTCGAGGCGTGGCGTCAGGGCAGGCCGCACCGGCTCTTGGACGAACTGCCGGTGGACGGCACGAAGGTGTCGACCGCGTTCGAATACCTGGTCGCATGGGCCAAGGCCCGTGGCCTCCACCCCAGCGAGACCACGTATGTTGCGGCGACGCGCGATCGGCGGCCGTTGGTGTTCGCCGGCGACGAGGCCGCCGACCGGGTGTTCCGAACACACTGGATGTCCGCGGACATGTCCGACAAACAACGAGAAAGGCTCACAGCGCGACGGAACAAGGCGCCCGACCTTGTGGTGATCTCCCCGCTCGACAACTGGACCTGCGACGGCTGCGGAACTCGGGCGGAGGCGGGCGAGTGGCTGCTGCCGGAAGCGGAACCCCTGTGCCTGACGTGCGCCGATTTCGATCATCTCGTCTTCCTCCCCGCCGGCAACGCCGCATTGTCGCGGCGGGCGAAGCAGGAAAGCACCCTGTCAGCGCCGGTGATGCGGTTCAACAAGCGCCGGAAACGCTATGAGCGGCAAGGGATTCTGGTCGAGCAGGCCGCGCTCGAACGGGCCGAGGACCAGTGCCTGGCCGACGAGGATGTGCGTGCTCGGCGCCGAGAACGCGACACCGAGCGGCGGGCCCGGCAGGATGTCGAGTTCCAGGCTGCGATGGCCGTGGAGATCCGGCGCCTCTACCCTGGCTGTCCGGCGGAGCGGGCTCAGGCGATCGCCGAACACGCCGGCACCCGCGGCAGCGGGCGCGTCGGCCGCAGCGCTGCCGGGCGCGCGCTCGACGAGGAGGCGGTGCGGCTGGCCGTGGTCGCATCGGTGCGGCACATCGACACCGAGTACGACTCCTTGCTGATGTCGGGCCTACCGCGCGCGGAAGCCCGGGACCGCATCCGCGCGACGATCGACCAGGTCCTGGCCACCTGGTCATGATCCGTGCGCATTCCCGCCTGGCACATGCGGTATGCCGAGCACGCCGGCCTCACGGCCTCCGCCGAGGCCGGGGCACCTAACCGCGCGCGATGTAGGCCTGGAGTTGTTCCTGGTTGGTCTCGAGTTCTTCCATCCGGGTCTTGACCACGTCACCGATGCTGACGATGCCCGCCAGCCGGCCCTCGTCGAGAACGGGCACGTGGCGGACGCGTCGCTGGGTCATCAGCACGCTGAGGTCGTCGACCGAATCGCGGGGTGTACAGGTTGCTACGACGGTGGTCATGATCTCCGAAACCGGCCGTGACAGCAGGTCCGCACCCCGTTCGTGCAATTTGCGCACCACGTCGCGCTCGGACACGATGCCCGCGACGCCCTCGGGTCCGAACACGACCATCGCGCCGATGTTGTGCTCGGCCAACCCGGCGAGCAGCTGCTCGACCGTGGCGTCGGGAGCCAACGTCGCCACCGCGGTGCCCTTGTTCCGCAACACGTCCGCGATCCGCATCCGGTACCTCCAGGTAGTGATCTGGTTCACACCAGGTTAGGGCTCCGCGACCGGGTGCGAAAGTACTGCTCCGGGCGAAACCGCCACGCCACTGTTGCTGCCCGGACACTGACGCAGCCGACCGTTCCCGCGGGCCTCGTAGAGCAGTCGCGACCTCGACTGAAGACCCTGACCACCTGGCAGACTGGACGACATGGCGGACGAAGACCCGTTCCTGTGGCTCGAGGACGTGACCGGCGACGCGGCGCTCGACTGGGTTCGCGCGCGCAACGCCGAAACGCTCGGCGAGCTCGCCGTGGGCGAGCGATTCGAGACCCTGCGCGCGCAGACCCGCGAGGTCCTCGACGCCGACGACCGCATCCCCTACATCCGCCGCCGGGGCGAGTACTTCTACAACTTCTGGCAGGACGCGGCACACCCGCGCGGGCTGTGGCGCCGGACCACCCTGGACAGCTACCGCACGCCGCTGCCGGAGTGGGAGATCCTGCTCGACGTCGACGCGCTGGCCGAGGCCGAAGGCGAGAACTGGGTCTGGCAAGGCGCGACCGTGCGCCGTCCGGACTACCGGCGCGGCTTGGTCGAGCTGTCCCGCGGCGGCGCCGACGCGACGGTCGTGCGCGAGTTCGACCTGGACCAGCGTGCCTTCGTCGACGACGGTTTCCAGCTGCCCGAGGCCAAGAGCCGCGTCGGCTGGATCAGCGAAAACCTGATCTACGTCGGAACCGACTTCGGCGAGGGTTCGCTGACGTCGTCCGGATACCCCCGCGTGATCAAAGAATGGCGCCGCGGCAAGCCGCTGACGGACGCGACGACGGTGTATGAGGGCAAGCCGGACGACGTGTCGGTGTTCGCCTACCACCTGTCGACGCCGGGCTTCGAACGCGACTTCGTCGGCCGGTCCCTCGACTTCTACCGGTCGGAGAAGTACCTCCGCACAGGGGACCGACTCGCCCGCATCGACGTGCCTGAGGACGCACAGACAACGGTGCACCGCGAGTGGTTGCTCATCCGAGTCCGCTCGCCGTGGACGGTCGGGCCACGGGAGTACCCGGCCGGCACGCTCCTCGCGGCGCCGTTCGACGACTACGTCGCCGGCTCACGCGGCCTGACCGTCCTGTTCGAGCCCGACGCGCACACGTCGCTCGAGTCCTACGACTGGACGCGCAACCACCTGATCCTCACCACGCTGTCCGACGTCCGGACCGAACTGCACGTGCTCGCGCCGGACGAGAACTGGCGACGATCGCCGCTGGTGGAAGGTCTGCGGCTGGGCACTGCCGAGATCCTCGACACCGACCCGGACGAGAGCGACGAGTACCTGCTGAGCACGAGCGGGTTCACCGAGCCGCCGACACTGCGGTACAGCCATGTCGGTGCCGAGCCGGAAATCCTCAAGCGGTCACCAGAACGGTTCGACGCCGAGGGCACTTCGGTGGACCAGTACTTCGCCGCCTCGCCCGACGGCACGAAGATCCCGTACTTCGTGGTGCGCCCGGCCGCGGAAGGCGGGCCGACGTTGCTGACGGGATACGGCGGCTTCGAGGTATCCCGGCTACCCGGCTACAGCGGCGTGATCGGCCGCGGGTGGCTCGCGCGCGGCGGCACGTATGTGGTGGCGAACATCCGCGGCGGCGGCGAGTACGGGCCGGAGTGGCACACCCAGGCCATCAAGGAGAACCGCTACCTCGCGTACGAGGATTTCGCCGCCGTGGCAACGGATCTCGTGACACGCGGGATCACCACGCCCGAGCGGCTCGGCATCCAGGGCGGCAGCAACGGCGGCCTGCTGATGGGCGTCATGCTCACGCGGTACCCGTCCCTGTTCGGCGCGATAGTGTGCCAGGTGCCGCTGCTGGACATGCGCCGCTACCACCTCCTGCTCGCGGGCGCCTCGTGGATGGCGGAATACGGCGACCCCGACGACCCGGCGGAATGGGACCACATCGGCGAGTACTCGCCGTACCAGAACGTCCAGAGTGGACAGAACTATCCCCCGACGCTGTTCACCACGTCCACAAGGGACGACCGGGTGCACCCGGCGCACGCTCGCAAGATGGTCGCCAGGATGCGCGATCAGGGCTACCCGGTGCGCTACTACGAGAACATCGAGGGCGGTCACGGCGGGGCCGCGGACAACGAGCAGATGGCGCAGAAGTGGGCGCTGCTCTTCGAGTTTCTGTGGGAACAGCTGGCGTGACCAGGACCTTCACACACGCTCCGCCTCGCCGAGCAGGGCCAGCTCGAGCCGCGCCAGGCGAGCCGGGTCGGCGACCACGTCGTAGCCGGCGATCCTGTCACCGGCGAACTCCACCTTGAGCGCGAACAGCAGGCGACCGCGCGGCGCGACCACGACGCCGACCGCACCATCGACGAGCGCGGGCTCCGCGAACCGTGAACGGGCCGCGAAGCCGACCGTCTGCTTCGCCACGGTGTGGGCGCCGCGCGCCTGCGGCGGCGTGCCGGGCCCCAACGCGGCGGCGTCCGCCGTGCGCACCGCATCCGGCGCGAGAACCTGAAGCAACGCCTCGAAATCCCCGTCTCGCGCGGCCGCCAGGAAGGCCTCGACGATGTGCCGGTGCCGCTCCAGCTCGGGCCGCGGCACGGCGGGCGCGCCGCGAACTCGCCGTCGCGCCCGGCTCGCGAGTTTCTTCGCCGCGACCGGCGTGCGCTCCACGATCGGCCCAATCAGGTCGAACGGCACGGCGAACAGGTCGTGCAGCACGAACGCGACCCGCTCGGCCGGGCCGAGGGTATCGAGCACGACGAGCAGTGCCCGGCCGACCGACTCGAGCAACAGCGCCTCCGCTTCGGGCCCGTCACCGTCGTCGACGCGGTCTGCCACCTCACCGACGAGGTCCTCCCGCCGGGATTTCCGCCTGCGCAGCATGTCCAGGCACACCCGCGACACCACCGTTGTCAGCCAGCCCAACAAGTTGTCGATAGCCTCGGGACGGGCACCGCTGAGGCGGAACCACGTCTCCTGCACCGCGTCCTCTGCCTCGGGCAACGACCCCAGCATCCGGTACGCGACACCCCGCAGGTATGCCCGCTGCGTCTCGAACCGCTCCGCCAGTTCCTGCATCCGGTCACCCCTCCCACACGCGATCCGTCGCCTCGTTGTTGACGTATCCCACGCGACCAAGGTGACAGGAGAACCGCCCGTGATATCCCGGCTGCTACACCTCGACTCCAGCGCCAGCCCGATCAGCCACTCGGTGACCAGGCAGCTGACCGCACGCTACGCTCAGCGCTGGACCGGCGCGTACATCCGTCGTGATCTCGTCGAGGACCCGGTGCCGCTCATCGGGCCCGCCTACGTCGCGCTCGGCACACGCATCGAACGGCACGGTGTCCTCCCCCTCGACAAGGTGCCCGCGATGGCGGAAAACCTCGCGGAGGAACGTGAGTGGGCGCTGACCGAGCCGTTGGTCACCGAACTGCGCGACGCGGACGTCCTGCTGCTGGGCGTGCCCATGTACAACTTCGGCGTGCCGGCGGCGTTCAAGGCGTGGATCGATCGAGTCTGCTTCCCGGGCGCGTTCACCGACCCGAACACCGGTGAAAGCGTGCTGCGCGACACGAAAGTCATCGCTGTGCTGGCCCGCGGTGGCGCCTACAGCCCGGGATCGCCACGCGAAGGCTACGACTTCCAAACGCCCTACCTCCGCACGCATTTCGGCGCACTGGGCGTCACCGATCTTCGTTTCGTCGCCGCAGAACTCACCCGCGCCGACGACATTCCGCATCTGAACGAGTTCCGAGACGCCGCGGCCGCCTCGCTTGCGGCCGCCGGGCACGCGATCGCGGACCTGTGAAACGGGGGCGTCCAGGTGAAGCTGAACCGGACGCCCCCGTTCTCACCGCCGAAAGATCAGCTGCAGCCGGACGTAGCACCACAGCCTTCGCAGACGTAGCACGAACCCGCCGGGCGCATCTTCGTGCCGCAGGTCATGCACAGCGGCGCGTCGGCCGCCTTGCCCAGGTGCAGGTCCATCAGCTCCGCCGTGCTGTGCGCCGCCTCGACGGGCTGCTCGGCAGGTCGCGCCGTGGACTCGACGGTGGTGCGCAGCAGCTCCAAGTCGACACCGTCGGTCTCCGGTGCCGAGCCGTAGCCCGACTCGACCTGCGCGGTGCGCTCCGCCGCGGTGAAGATGCCCAGCTGCGCACGCTTCTCATACGGCAGGTAGTCCAGCGCGAGCCGGCGGAACAGGTAGTCCAGGACGCTCGTGGCGATCCGGATGTCCGGGTCGTCGGTCATGCCGGCGGGCTCGAAGCGCAGGTTCGAGAACTTCGAGACGTAGAACTCCAGCGGGATTCCGTACTGCAGGCCCACCGAGATCGACATCGAGAACGCGTCCATCACACCGGCCAGGGTCGAACCCTGCTTGCCCAGCTTCACGAAGATCTCGCCGAGACCGTCGTCCGGGTACGAGCCGGCGTGCAGGTAGCCCTCGGCACCGCCGACGGTGAACGACAGGGTCTGGCTCGGGCGCTTCTTCGGCAACCGCTTGCGGATCGGCTTGTACTCCACGACCGGCTCCGGCGCCGGGGTCTCGGAGGCCGCTGTGTTGGTCTCCTTCTTGGCCGTGGACAGCGGCTGGCCGACCTTGCAGTTGTCGCGATAGATCGCGAGCGCCTTCAGGCCCAGCTTCCAGCCCTGGAAGTAGATCTCCTCGACTTCCTCGACGGTGGCCGACTCGGGCATGTTCACGGTCTTGGAGATCGCGCCCGAGATGAACGGCTGAACCGCGGCCATCATCCGTACGTGACCCATGGGCTTGATGGAGCGGTCACCGACGGCGCAGTCGAACACCTCGTAGTGCTCCGGGCGCAGGCCCGGCGCGTCGACAACGTGGCCGTGCTGAGCGATGTACTCGACGATCGCCTCGATCTGCTCGTCCTGGTACCCCAGCGCCTTCAGCGCGCGCGGCACCGTCTGGTTGACGATCTGCATCGACCCGCCGCCGACCAGCTTCTTGAACTTGACCAGCGAGAAGTCCGGCTCGATGCCGGTGGTGTCGCAGTCCATCATGAAGCCGATGGTGCCGGTGGGCGCGAGCACGCTGGCCTGCGCATTGCGCCAGCCGTTGCGGCCGCCGATCTCGATGCCGTGCTGCCACTCGCGGGTGGCCAGATCGCGGATCGTGACGTCGTTGGCATGCATCGTCCGGATCGCGTCGTTGGCCGCCGCGTGCTTGCGCATGACGCGCTGGTGCGCCTCGGCGTTGCGCGCGTAACCCTCGTAGGCACCGACCACACCGGCCAGTTCGGCCGAGCGGCGGTACGAGGTACCCGTCATCAGCGACGTGATGGCCGCCGCAAGGGCGCGCCCCCCGTCGGAGTCGTACGCGTGGCCGGTGGCCATCAGCAGCGCGCCGAGGTTCGCGTACCCGATGCCCAGCTGGCGGAACTTGCGGGTGGTGTCGCCGATGGCCTCGGTCGGGAATTCCGCGAAGCAGATCGAGATGTCCATCGCGGTGATGACGAACTCGACGGCCTTGACGAACAGCCGCGCGTCGAACATGCCGTCGTCCTTAACGAACTTCAGCAGGTTCAGCGACGCGAGGTTGCAGCTGGAGTTGTCCAGGTGCATGTACTCGCTGCACGGGTTGGACGCGGTGATGCGGCCCGACTCGGGGCAGGTGTGCCAGTCGTTGATCGTGCTGTCGTACTGCACGCCCGGGTCGGCGCACTCCCACGCGGCATGCGCCATCGAGCGGAACAGTTTCTTCGCGTCAACGGTCTCGATCACTTCGCCGGTCAGTCGCGCACGCAGGCCGAACTCGTCACCGGACTCCACCGACCGCATGAACTCGTCGTTGACGCGCACGGAGTTGTTGGCGTTCTGGTATTGCACCGAGTGGATGTCGGCGCCGGAGAGGTCCATGTCGAACCCGGCGTCGCGGAGAACCTTGATCTTCTCTTCCTCGCGCGCCTTGGTGGCGATGAACTCTTCGACGTCGGGGTGGTCGACGTCGAGGACGACCATCTTGGCGGCGCGGCGGGTGGCGCCACCGGACTTGATCGTGCCCGCGGAGGCGTCGGCACCCCGCATGAACGACACCGGGCCGGAGGCCGTGCCGCCCGAGGACAGCAGCTCCTTGGACGAGCGGATGCGGGACAGGTTCAGGCCCGCGCCGGAACCGCCCTTGAAGATCAGGCCCTCTTCCTTGTACCAGTTGAGGATCGAGTCCATATTGTCGTCGACCGCGAGAATGAAGCAGGCGCTGACCTGCTGCTTGGAAGTGGTGCCGACGTTGAACCAGACCGGGGAGTTGAAGCTGAACACCTGGTGCAGCAGCATCCAGGTCAGCTCATGTTCGAAGATCTCCGCGTCAGCGGTCTCGGCGAAGTAGCCGTGGTCGGTGCCGGCCCTGACGTAGGTCCTGACGACCCGGTCGATGAGCTGCTTGAGGCTGCTCTCGCGCTGCGGGCTGCCGACCGCGCCGCGGAAATACTTGCTGGTGACGATATTGGTGGCGTTGACCGACCAGAACTCGGGGAACTCGACGCCGCGCTGCTCGAAGTTGATCGAGCCGTCGCGCCAGTTGGTCATCACGACGTCGCGCTTTTCCCAGTTCACCTCGTCGTAGGGGTGCACGCCCTCCGTGGTGAACACACGCTCGACGGTCAGCCCGCGCTTGCCCCTCTTCGCGCCCTTGCTGCCGGTCTCGACGGTCTCCGTCATTGATCTCCCTCTCCCGCGCATGCGACGAATCACTCGCCGTCCGCTGCCTTGTCCGCCATGGCCTGGCGCAGGTCCGCGATCTCCTTCTCGAAGTCTTCGACGGAGGAGAACGAGCGGTAGACACTGGCGAACCGGAGATACGCGACCTCGTCGAGCTCGCGAAGCGGGCCCAGGATGGCCAGCCCGACCTCGTGACTCGGGATCTCCGCGACACCGGTTGAGCGGATCGATTCCTCGACCCGCTGGGCGAGTTGCTGCAGGGCGTCGTCGTCGACCGGCCTGCCCTGGCAGGCCCGCGCGACGCCCCGGACGACCTTGTCCCTGCTGAACTGCTCGGTGACCCCGGACCGCTTGACGACGGCGAGCACCATCGTCTCCGAGGTGGTGAACCGGCGACCGCATGCCGAGCACGACCTGCGGCGGCGGATCGCCTGCCCCTCGTCCACCTCACGGGAGTCGACGACCCGGGAGTCGGTATGGCGGCAGAACGGGCACCGCATGACCGAGCACCTTCCCTTCACGTCTGTCCCCCGGCTACCCACGCCGGGCCGCCACGCAACGGCCGCGAACACGCTGATCTGGTGATCAACTTGTGGATATCCGGTGAGCGAACACCGTCCAGCTGTGGACAACTCGCTTCTAGTCTACCCCAACTTGTGGACCAACTACAGCCATGTAACTACTACATATAGCGGTTCAGAGTATGCCGCACGCCGAGTGGGCGCAAGCAACCCGGAGGGGTGACGAGCACGTGCCGGGAGCCCGGTTCGGCAGGCGGTCACGAACCGTCGCCGGGCAGCTGCGCTGCGATGGGAACAGTGAGCGGCAACCCGGACACGACGGCCGCGTCGCCAAGGCCGTTCAGCTGCCGGATGCGGGTCACGACCGCGTCGGCGTCGGCCCCGGGCGCGTACTCGCGCGCGAGATCCCACAACGAGCGCCCGCTGCCGACCGTCACGGTGGCCGTACGCTCCGGCACCGCGGCGCCCGGCATCCCGTCGGCGAAAACACCCAGTCCGGTGACAAGCAGCGCGACCACGAGACCCGCGGCGGCGAGCCACGGCCACCGCGGCAGCACCCGCCGCGGGCGGCACGACGCCACGATGAGCCGCGGCCGGCCCGCAACCCGGGGGGCTCTGGTCGGCGGGCGCCGGATCTCGCCGACCGGCCGGCGGGTCCGCAGGGGCGTGCGCACCTCGTCCCGCTCGCCGGGCCTGCTGTCCAGTAGTACCGTCATCCTGACCTCCTCGCGGTCTGACCTGGGCAGACGCGGGCCACCAGGTCGAACACTCGTTCTATCGAACCTCCGAGCGAATGTGTACCACCAGGGTCCGACAAAATCGAGACCCGACCGGCGTGTCGCTCGAACAGTTGTTTGATGTTCGGGGTCCGGTGGACTACCGTGGGTGACCAGGACGGGGCGAAACGCGCCGATCACGCAGGGCTGCGGCCCCGCGCAGACGGGTTTCACGGACAGCTGGGAGGCAGCAGGAGATGACAGACACCGACGACACGGCCGAGATCCCACGCAGGCCGGGCGGCCGCTTCGGTGACGTGCACCCACTCCCCGATCCCGAGGACGTCGAGGAGGGGCTCAGCCCGCGCCAGCAGCAGGTCCTCGAAGTCATCCGCGCCTGGGTCGACCGGTTCGGCTACCCGCCCAGCGTGCGGGAGATCGGTGAGGCCGTGGGGCTCACGTCCACGTCGTCGGTCTCGCACCAGTTGCGCACGCTGCAGCGCAAGGGTTACCTGCGGCGCGACGCGAACCGGCCGCGCGCGGTCGGGGTGCTCACCGCCGAGGCGGAGCACGCGGCTCGTATCGGGCGCACCGAGAGCCAGATGCCCAAGCCCGCGTACGTGCCGGTCGTCGGGCGGATCGCCGCCGGCGCCCCGGTGCTCGCCGAGCAGTCCGTCGAGGACGTCTTCCCGCTGCCCAAGGACCTCGTCGGCGAGGGCGAGGTGTTCCTGCTCAAGGTCGCCGGCGACTCGATGATCGAAGCCGCGATCGCGGACGGGGACTGGGTCGTGGTGCGGTCGCAGCCCACCGCGAACAACGGCGAGATCGTCGCCGCGATGATCGAGGGCGAGGCCACCGTCAAGACGTTCAAGCGTCGCAGCGGGCACGTGTGGCTGCTGCCGCACAACCCGTCCTACGAGCCGATCCCCGGCGACGAGGCCACGGTCCTCGGCAAGGTCGTGGCGGTCTTACGACGCCTTTAGGAGCGCCGGCGGCGGAGCTTGGTCCAGACGTAGGCGCCTGCGCCGGCCAGGCCGAGTGCCAGGAGCAGGCCCGGCAGGAAGTCCATGCCGCCGCCGCTGCCGGAGCTGCCGGCCGCCTCGCCGCTGGCGACCGGCGCGACACCGGTGGTCGCGGGCGTGACCAGCGAGGTCGCCCCGTGGACGGCGCGGACCGGCTGTCCGATGCCCTCTCCCCCGGACAGCAGCGTGCCGTCCGGCTCGAACGCGAGGGCTTCCCCCTGCTGCTCGTCCGGCAGCGGGAGGCGCACCGGCTCGCGCCCCAGCGCGGCGAGCACGTCGCCGTCGGGCGCCGGGTACAGGTAGACGTCGGTGTAGGTCCGCAGCGCGACCACGGTCCCGTCCGCGCTGGTAGCACCCCCGGTGACGAGCACCGAGCCAAAGGTGCCCACCGGGCCGCCGTGCGTGCCGGTGGGCGTGAACATCAGGGTGCGCACCCGCTCCAGGCCGGTGGGACCGGGGCTGGAGAGCGCGGCCGTCGGACGGTAGACGCCGGTGTCACCGAACGGGTTCTTGGTCACCAGGTACGGCGTGCCGTTGCGGTCGAGCAGCAGCGCCTCGACGTCGTGCGCGCCGTCGGGGTAGGTCATCCGGCACACCGTGGTCCTGCCCTGCGGGGTGACGGCCAGCAGCGCCACGGTGTCGCGCTTCTTGTCGTTGTCGCCGGTGTCGGACAGCCACAGCGTGCCGTCCGCCGCGCGCGCCAGGTCCTCGACGTCGTAGGGGTCGGTGGAGTTGCTGATGACGCGCTGTACGGCGCAGTCCCGGCCGAGCACGAAGACCTGCACCTTGGTGCCGCCGTCGTTGATCGCATACCAGTGCTGCCCGTCACTGACCAGGCCGGACAGCTCCGTGATCCGCTTGTCGGTCACCGAGCACACCGTGGTGGGCGCCTCCGCCGCCGCCGAAGCCGGGGCCGCGCACAACACGACGCTCAGCAGGATCACGGCGAGTAGCGCGCAGCGGCGGAGGATCACGCCCCGAGGTTACCGAGAGTCAGGCGAGCGACCCGTCCACGGCGTACGCCTCCAGCGCCGAGGCCAGGTCCGGCCGCACCCGGGCGTGCAGGCGCGTGCCCTCCGCCAGGTGTTCCTCGGCGAGTACCTCGCCGTCGGCGTGCACGCGCGCGACCAGCTCGCCCCGCGTGTACGGCACGAGCGCCTCGACCGTCAACTCCGGCCGCGGCAGCCGCTCGGAGAGCGTCTCCACCAGCGCGGTTACGCCGGCGCCGGTTCTGGCCGAAACCACCACCGCGTCGGGCAGCAGGTGCCGCAACCGCACCAGGGACAGCTCGTCGGCCGCGTCCGACTTGTTGATCACGATCAGCTCGGGCGGCAGCGGTTCCGAGCGCCGCTGCGTGATCTCGGCGAGCACCTCGCGCACCGCGTTGACCTGCTCCTCCGGCGCCGGATCCGACCCGTCCACGACGTGCACGAGCAAGTGCGCGCCGGCCGCCTCGTCCAGCGTGGACCGGAACGCGTCGACCAGCTGGTGCGGCAGGTGCCGCACGAAGCCCACGGTGTCGGTCAGCGTGAACGTCCGGCCGTCGGGCGTGGTGGTGCGCCGGGTCGTCGGGTCGAGGGTGGCGAACAGCGCGTTCTCCACCAGGACACCGGCCCCGGTGATGGCGTTGAGCAGGCTCGACTTGCCGGCGTTGGTGTAGCCCACGATCGCGACGCTGGGCACCTCGTTGGCGATCCGGCGGCCCCGCTTGGTGTCGCGGATGGTGTCCATCGCGGCGATCTCGCGGCGCAGCTTGGCCACCCGCTTGCTGATGCGCCTGCGGTCGGTCTCGAGCTTCGTCTCACCGGGACCACGCAGGCCGACGCCGCCGTTGGCGCCACCGGCACGGCCACCGGCCTGCCGGGACAGCGACTCACCCCAGCCCCGCAGCCGCGGGATCAGGTACTGCAGCTGGGCCAGCTCGACCTGCGCCTTGCCCTCCTTGGAACGGGCATGCTGCGCGAAGATGTCCAGGATCAGGGCCGTCCGGTCGATCACCTTGACCTTGAGCCGCTGCTCCAGGTTGCGCAGCTGGCCCGGGGACAGCTCACCGTCGCAGATCACCGTGTCGGCGCCGGTGGCCACGACGACGTCGAACAGCTCGCGCACCTTGCCCGAGCCGACGTAGGTGGCCGGATCCGGCTTGGCGCGGCGCTGTACGAGGCCCTCCAGCACGTCGGAACCGGCCGTCTCGGCGAGTCTGGCCAGCTCCGCCAGCGAGCCCTCGGACTGTGCGGCGGTGCCCTCGGTCCACACGCCGACCAGCACCACACGCTCCAGGCGGAGCTGGCGGTACTCGACCTCGGTGATGTCCGAAAGCTCGGTGGACAGGCCCGCGACCCTGCGGAGCGAGGCGCGATCCTCCAGCTCCAGCTCACCGATCGACGGGTCGTCGCGGAAGTCTGTGTGTGTCAGTTCTGTCATCGTCCTTCTATGGTCCCACGGTTCGCCTGATAAGCCGAACGCATAACCGGCTCGGGTATTCCGCCCTCACCGCTCGGCGAGTTCCGGCACCCTGGGCCGGGTGCGCAGAGACTCCCTGCTGCCCGCGGGCGTGCGCGCGCCGCCTTGCTCAGCGCGGTGCGTACCTGGTGGAGGGCAACGCGAAGCTGCAGGCCAGCCAGTCGACCGCGCAGGTGGTCGGGCCGGGCATCGGCGGCGGGCTCGCCCAGCTGGCCGGTGCGGCCAACACCGTGCTCGCGACCGGGCTCGGCTACCTCGCCTCCGGCCTGTTCCTCCTGCGGATCAGGACCGTCGAGCCGGAGCCACGGCCGCACGACGGCAGACCGCTGCGCACCCGGATCGCGCAGGACCTGCGGTTCGTGTTCGGCAATCCGACCTTGCGGCCCATGACGGCGTCCGGCGTCGGCGGGGTGCTGGGCGCGATCGTGGCTGTCCCGGGCTGGCGGGTCGCGCTCGTCGCGGCCGGCATGACGGTGATGAGCTTCGGCGTGATCGTCTACAACGTCGCCCAGGTCAGTTACCGCCAGGCGATCTGCCCGGATCACCTGCTCGGCCGGATGAGTGCGACGATGCGGTTCGTGGTGTGGGGCACGATGCCGATCGGCGGCCTGATCGGTGGCGCGCTCGGCGCGTGGCTGGGGGTGCGGGGCACGCTGTGATGCGCGTGCCTGTTGATGCTGTTTCCCTTGGCGTTGCTGGTGTTCTCGCCGCTAAGGACGTGCGCGACGTGCTGGCGGCCGCTCACGCGTGAGCGGCCCACCACTTGTCGAGCAGTTCGCCCTTCGCGACGAACTCCGCGGGGCCGGTCAGCGTCGAGTCGCCGCGCTTCATCGCCACCGTGACCCGGCCGCCCGGAACGTCCACAGTGGAGTCGCCGGTGTCGGTTCCCGCGAGGTGCAGCGCGGCCGCCACGGCCGCCACCGTGCCGGTGCCGCACGAGCGCGTCTCCCCCACCCCGCGCTCGTACACGCGCATCCGCAACGCGCCCTCGCCGAGCGCGTTGACGAACTCCAGGTTCACCCCGTCCGGAAAGAAGTCCCTGTCGTACCGGGGTTCCGACGACAGATCCAGACCGGCCACCTCGTCATCCACAATGGACACGAGGTGCGGGTTGCCGACATTCACGGCGACGCCGGAGAAGTTGCGGCCGTCCACGATGGCGACCGACGAGCCGGTGACCGTGGCCGGCCCCATGTGCACCGTGACCGAGCCGTCCGGGTGCACGATCACGGGCCTGTCGCCGGCGCGGCTGCCCACCAGGAACTCCGGCCCCTCGGCCAGCCCCACGTCGGCCAGGTACCGCGCGAACACGCGCATCCCGTTGCCGCACATCTCCGCGACGGACCCGTCCGCGTTGAAGTAGTCCATGAACCACTCGCCTGCCGAGGGCAGTCCCAGCGCCTCGGCGCGGGCCACCCGCAGCACACCGTCGGCGCCGAGCCCGCGCTGCCGGTCGCACAGTGCGGCGACCCGCGCCGGCGTCAGTTCCAGACGCGCCGACGGGTCGGGCAGCAGCACGAAGTCGTTCTGTGTGCCATGCCCTTTGAGGAACTCGATTGCCACGCGATCCAGACTACTGGGCGACCACCGACAGCACCCGCTCGGCCACATCCTGATCGTGGCCGGAGAACCAGCGGATCCTGGTGTCCCGCCGGAACCAGGATCGTTGCCTGCGCACGAATCGGCGGGTGGCCTGTTTCGTCGCCGCGGCGGCGGCACCGAAGTCCCCATCGGAGTCCAGTGCCTCGAGGACCTGGTGGTAGCCCAGGGCCCGCGACGCCGTCTTCCCTTCCCGTAAACCACGGCCGAGCAGCGCGCGTACCTCGTCCACGAGTCCCCCGGCGAACATCCGGTCCACGCGTGTGTCGACCCGCTCGTCGAGTTCCGCGGTGTCCCAGTCGATCCCGATCATCACGGTTTCGTACCGAGCCGGACCCGGTTTGGGCATCGATGCGGAAAACGGCTCGCCCGTGATCTCGATGACCTCCAGCGCGCGCACGATCCGGCGGGTGTTCGACGGCAGGATCGCCTCGGCCGCCACCGGGTCCAGCCCGGTGAGCCGTTCGTGCATCGCCGGGGCGCCGACTTCGCCCGCCTCGGCATCCAGCCGCGCCCGCACCACGGGGTCGGTGCCCGGGAACCGCAGGTCGTCCAGCACGGCCTGGACGTACAGGCCCGAGCCCCCGGTCAGCACCGGCACTTTCCCGTGCGCGAGCAGGCGTTCGACGACGGCGCGGGCATCGCGCTGGTAGGCGGCGACCGACGCCGTCTCGGTCACGTCCAGCACGTCGAGCAGGTGATGCGGCACTCCGCGCCGTTCCTCGGGAGTGACCTTCGCGGTGCCGACGTCCATGCCGCGGTAGAGCTGCATGGCGTCGGCATTGACCACCTCACCGCCCAGCTCGAGTGCCAGCCGCACGGCGAGTTCGGACTTGCCGGTGGCCGTGGGGCCGACGACGGCGATCGCCGTCATGCACGCTCCCAAACGGCAACGTGGTAGCCGACTCCGAACGGCGCCGCGGAAAAGAGCAGGTCCGCACGCCAGCCGCTGCCGGTGCCTGCCAGCACCTGCCACGGCACGCGGCCGCTCGCGCCGAGCTCGGCGGCCAGCGCGGGGTCGAGCGCGAGGAGCGCTTCCGTGTCGGCCTTCGCGAGGGCTTTGGCGACGATGTCGTCGAAACCGGGGGCCCGCTCGTCCTCGCTGCCCGGCGATTTCGGCCCGTGCCGGTTCGACCCGTCACCGAGCACGAGCAGGCCGTTCGCACCGTGATCGGACAACCACTCGCCGAGGGCGGCACAGTCCTGGGGCGGGGTGCTGTCGGCGACGAGGTACACCTCGGCCTTCGAGGCGCCCGCCTGCTCCCGCAACCAGCCCGCGACCAGCGCCGGCAACGGTAGTACCCGCTCACCGTGGCTGCCTTCCGCGAGGCTGACCTGCACGTCCACCCCGAAACCGCGGAACGACCCGGCCACACCGGGACCCACGACCAGGTCCTCGGTGTGGGCACCTACCGCGATCCAGCGGTCACCGAGACGACGGACCGCGGTCAGGCACGCCTCCCGGAGCCCGGCGAGTTCCGGAGCGGGCCCCGGCGAGAGCTCGGGCAGCAACAGCGGGGGCTGCGGCACGACGGCGACATGCGTGATCACACTGGTCGAGGTTACCGGGCGCAGGTGATCACAGTGCTCCTACAGTCCTCCGCAGTAGAATCACCCGCTCCGACCACCGCACCGAGTACCACAAGCCGTGCTGAACTGCTTGAATGCGGCGAGGGGGTCGGAACACCCCGACGAGTTCGACCCGCACCACCCGGCCCCACCCCCGGTGGGGCGCCCGCCACGGCGGGCCGACAGGCATAAGGAGCCTGCGATGGCCGACGAGACACAGACCGGCACCCCGGCGCCACACCAGATGCCGCACGCGCACGCACCGGCCGCGCAACCGGTGCCCCCGGCCGAAGCCCACCCTTCGCGATGGGGCCGGGTCGACGACGAGGGCAACGTCTACGTCCGGACCGCGGACGGCGAGCGCACGGTGGGGGTCTGGCAGGCGGGCACGGCCGAGGAGGGGCTGCTCCACTACGCCCGGCGGTTCGACGACCTGCGCACCGAGGTCGAGCTGCTGGAGACGCGGCTGACCTCCGGCGCGGGCGATCCGAAGCACGCGCTCGCCACCGCCACGCAGCTGCGGGACAGCCTGGCCGACGCCGCCGTCGTGGGCGACGTGGTCGCGCTGGAGTCCCGGCTGACCCAGATCCTGTCGCACGCCGAGAACGCGCTGGCCAGCGCCAAGCAGGAACGCGAGGAGGCGCGGTCGGCGGCGATCGCGCGCAAGCAGTCGCTCGCCGACGAGGCGGAGCGGATCGCGGCCGAGTCCACTCAGTGGAAGGCGGCCGGGGACCGGCTGCGCGCCATCCTCGACGAGTGGAAGACGATCAAGGGCGTCGACCGCCGGACCGACGACGAGCTGTGGAAGCGGTTTTCGAAGGCACGCGAGTCGTTCAACCGGCGGCGCGGGTCCCACTTCGCCGAGCTGGACAAGCAGCGCGCGGCGGCGAAGGTCCGCAAGGAGGAGCTGATCGCGGAAGCCGAGGCGCTGGTCGACTCCACCGAGTGGGGGCCGACGGCGGGCCGCTACAAGGAGCTCATGTCGGAGTGGAAGGCCGCCGGGCGCGCGCCGAAGGAGACCGACGACGCGCTGTGGCAACGGTTCCGCACCGCGCAGGACCAGTTCTTCGCGCACCGCTCCGCGGTGTTCAACGAGCGGGACGCCGAGTTCGCGCACAACGCGACACAGAAGGAAGAGCTGCTCGCGGACGCGGAGAAGCTCGACCCGTCGGCCAACCTCGACGCGGCGAAGGCGCATCTGCGGCGGCTGCAGGAGCAGTGGGACGAGATCGGCAAGGTGCCGCGGGAACGGATCCGCGAGCTGGACGGCCGGCTCAAGGCGGTGCAGGACCGCATCCGCGACGTCGAGGACAGCAGGTGGCGGCGTACCGACCCGGAGGTGCAGGCTCGGGTGGACCAGTTCCGCGAGCGGGTCGCGCAGTTCGAGTCGCAGGCGGAGAAGGCCCGCGCCGCGGGCGACGAGCGCCGCGCCAAGAAGGCCGAGGAGCAGGCCGCCCAGTGGCGGGAGTGGATGCACGCGGCGGAACGCGCGGTCGCCGACCGCTGAGAATCCACAGTGGACCGGGTCAGCGGTGCCGGAGGAGCACCACCAGCGCGGTCAGCACCGCGAGCCCGGCGGCACAGGCCAGGATCGCCGGCGCGCCGGCGACATGACCGAGCAGCGCGAACACATACGGCGCGCAGAACCCTACGTAGGTCAGCGCCCAGAAGATCGACGCGAGCCGCGCGAGTCCGTGCGGTGGGGCGATGTTGCCGATCTCGGTCAGTCCGAACGTGACGCACAGCCCGTACCCCGCGCCCAGCAGTACATCCGCGCCCAATGCGACGAGCGGCTGCGCCGACCACGCCGCGATGGCACCGGTGAGCATGCCCGCGGCCACCGCGCCGAGACCGGTCAGCGCGACGGCGAGCACACCGCGCTCCGCCAACCGCCGCCCCACCGGCTGGATCAGCAGGCCCGCGCCGAGCACCACCGCGATCGCCAACCCCGCGAACGCGGTCTCGTACCCGGCCAGGCTCTTCTCCACCAGGCCCGGCAGCACTGCGAACCCGGTGCTGGGCGCGGCGAACACCCACACCGCGACCGGCACGACGAGACGCCGGAAGCGTGGATCGCGCACGCCGGTCGGCCCGGACTCGGTGCGGTCCGGCCTCGTCTCGGGCAACCGCCAGGCCAGCACCAGCACCGCGGCCGACAGCACCACATGCGGAACGTACGCGGCGACCAGCGACCCCCACTGCCCGAGCATCGCTGCCATTACACCGCCGAGACCGAACCCTGCCGTGAGCAGCAGGCTGACACGCCGCGCACCGGCGGCAGGCAGCGCGTGCGGGTCGTACGGCGGACGGGACAGCTCCTTGACCCACGCACTGCCCGCGGCGAGCACCGCTCCCATCGCGACTCCGGAACCGAAGCGGCCGAGGCCCAGCAGCACGGTCTGGTCCGCCATCAGCACCACTGTCGCGAACAGCGACAGCGCGGCCGCACCCAGCACGACCGGCCGCCGCCCCGCCGCGTCGGCGCCGGGCCCGCCGAGCAGCAGCCCCGGGATCATGCCGGCCACGTAGATCGCGAACAGCCCGGTCACGGTCGCGGTCGACAACCCGAGCTGCGACCGGTAGGCGCCGAGCAGCGGCGAGAACTGGTTCGCGCCCCACGCGGCGGCGGTGATCAGCAGCGCGGCGCGCAGCCAGCCGAGCCGCACAGCCGGACGGTGCTCCTGCGAAACCCTCATGGTCATGGTTCTATCCGGATAAGGTCGCCGGTGGACGGGCGTTCACGATTCCCGAACGGCGATGGCCCGACCTGTTCCACCGTAACCCGATCGCCCTCACCCCCGCTGGGCGGCTTTCCGCCTGGCCAGCCCGGGAACGAACCTGCTGCTCGAACCGCTGACGTTCACCGAGCACACGAGCGCCCTGCTGGGGCACGGCGACCGTAGTCCGTCAGTGCGCTTGTTCCGCAACCTCGTGACCACGGTGGCCGCCCATTCCCCGACCATCCGTGAAGGTCAGGTGCGGGACCAGGCGGCGCGCATCCAGTTGCCTGCCAGGAAGATCATCGCGACCAGGGCGATGACCATGCCGATGCCGGGGCCGCCGCTGCTGGTGTTGTTGGCGCCCGCGGACTGCTGCGACCAGATGGCGAGCAGGCCGTCGACGGAGGCGAACCAGCCGCCCATCGCGCACACCCACGTCATCCACCAGCGCCGCGTCGCCAGCGCGACGACCGAGCACACCACGCCGATGAGCGTTGACGTGGTCGCGAACAGGCGCGGGATCGCGTCGCCCTCGCCGAGCAGTACCTGCCAGCCGACGTGGTCGCCGACCCACGGCAGGAGCTGGCCGACGAGCAGTACGAAGACCAGGAGCGAGATCCAGAATCCGCGCCGCCCCAGCTCGACGGTGCGCGCGGCCTTGGACACGACGGTGTCGACGTCGTCGGCCAACTGGTCCAGTTCGGTGTCGTTGCCGTTCGGCATTTCGTTCGTCACGCTCCACACCCGCCCGTCATCGCCGCCGGTTGACCGAAGGACGGCAGTCCGAGGCTGACGCCGTCGGTCTTCGGCCGCAGCCCGGCCTCCACGTTGTCGCCGGCGCTCGTGCGCCGGTGTGTCACGACGTCCCCGTCGGCGACGAGGTGGTGCGGGGCGCCGTAGGTGATCACGGTCTGGACGATGTCGCCGGCCCGGATCTCGCGGTCGACGGCGGCGCCGGTCGGCGTGAAGTGCACCAGCCGCCCGTCACGGGCGCGCCCGCTCATCCGGTGCGTCTCGGCGTCCTTGCGGCCCTCGCCGGTCGCGACCAGCAGCTCGACCTTGCGCCCCACCAGGTTCTTGTTCTCCTGCCAGGCGATCTCGTTCTGCAGTTCGACAAGCCGGTCGTACCGTTCCTGCACGATCGCCTTCGACAGCTGCCCGGTCATCTCCGCCGCCGGCGTGCCGGGGCGCTTGGAGTACTGGAACGTGAAGGCGCTGGAGAACCGGGCCTGCCGCACGACCTCCAGCGTCGCCTGGAAGTCCTCTTCGGTCTCACCGGGGAATCCGACGATGATGTCGGTGGTGATCGCCGCGTCCGGCATCGCCGCGCGCACCTTGTCCAAAATGGACAGGTAACGGGCCGAGCGGTACGAACGGCGCATTTCCCTGAGCACGCGGTCGGCACCGGACTGCAGCGGCATGTGCAGCTGGTGGCACATGTTCGGGGTCTCGGCCATCGCATCGATCACGTCGTCGGTGAACGCGGCGGGATGCGGCGAGGTGAACCGGACGCGCTCCAGGCCGTCGACCGATCCGCAGGCGCGCAACAGCTTGGAGAACGCCTGTCGGTCGCCGAATTCGACGCCGTAGGAGTTCACGTTCTGCCCCAGCAGCGTCACCTCGAGTACGCCTTCCGCGACGAGCGCTTCGACCTCGGCGAGGATCTCCCCGGGCCGGCGGTCGCGCTCCCGCCCGCGCAGTGACGGGACGATGCAGAAGGTGCACGTGTTGTTGCAGCCCACCGAGATCGACACCCAGCCCGAGTACGCCGAGTCGCGGCGTGCGGGCAGCGTCGACGGGAACGTCTCGAGCGACTCGAGGATCTCCACCTCGGCCTCGGCGTTGTGCCGGGCGCGTTCGAGCAGCACCGGCAGCGACCCGAGGTTGTGGGTGCCGAACACGACGTCGACCCACGGCGCACGTTGGACGATCTCGCCGCGGTCCTTCTGCGCGAGGCAGCCGCCGACGGCGATCTGCATCGCCGGGTTGGCGTCCTTGGCCGGGCGCAGGTGGCCGAGCGTGCCGTAGAGCTTGTTGTCGGCGTTCT
This sequence comes from Amycolatopsis sp., assembly GCA_035248845.1. Lineage (GTDB taxonomy): Bacteria > Actinomycetota > Actinomycetes > Mycobacteriales > Pseudonocardiaceae > Amycolatopsis_E. Next base: position 72,003 of record DATFHB010000102.1, read on the forward strand.
CGCGGACGGCGCAGGTGTTGAACACGACGAGATCCGGCGCGCCGCCCGCCGGTGCCGGCACGTACCCGGCTTCCTCCAGCTGCCCCGCGAGGCGCTCGGAGTCGTGCACGTTCATTTGACATCCGAACGTGCGGATTTGGTACGTTTTCGAAACGTCTGCCGTGGTCATCGGCTACCAGGGTAAACCCGGGCCGAGTCGGCCGAGTGACAGCCCGGACGCACGCACGGCCCCGTCTCGCCACGGCACATCGGCCGGCTGCCGCTACGTCACCCGGCGCGGGCGATACTCGGTGACTACAGTGAGCGACATCCGGTGTCGCAGATGACGCCTAGGTTGCGTTTAATCCGCTTTGCGCGCGCCGACCGACGCCTCGGTGATTAGATCGCGAGGTGAGCCAGGCTTTGGAGGACGTATGACGACAGCGAGGCCGGCGCCGCCGATGATCCGGGCGGCGGGCGTGAACAAGTTCTTCGGCGACCTGCACGTGCTGAAGGACATCAACATCGAGGTGCCTCGCGGCCAGGTCGTCGTGGTGCTGGGGCCGTCGGGTTCGGGCAAGTCCACGCTGTGCCGGGCGATCAACCGGCTGGAGCCGATCAATTCAGGCGAGATCGCCCTCGACGGCAAGCCGCTGCCCGCCGAGGGCAAGGCACTGGCGGCGCTGCGCGCGGACGTCGGAATGGTCTTCCAGTCGTTCAACCTGTTCGCGCACAAGACCATCGGCGAGAACGTGATGCTCGCGCCGGTGAAGGTCCGCAAGGTCTCCTCGGCGGAGGCACGCAAGCGGGCGATGGAACTGCTGGACCGGGTCGGTATCGCCAACCAGGCGGAGAAGTACCCGGCGCAGCTGTCCGGTGGCCAGCAGCAGCGCGCCGCGATCGCCCGCGCGCTGGCGATGAAGCCGAAGGTGATGCTGTTCGACGAGCCAACCTCGGCGCTCGACCCGGAGATGGTGCAGGAAGTCCTCGACACCATGATCGGCCTCGCCTCCGAAGGCATGACGATGCTCGTCGTGACCCACGAGATGGGCTTCGCCCGCCGCGCCGCGAACCGGGTCGTGTTCATGTCGGACGGGGAGATCGTCGAGGACGCCACGCCGGACGACTTCTTCACAAAGCCGAAATCCGAGCGCGCGAAGGACTTTCTGGGCAAGATCCTCACCCATTAGTAACCGGCGGCGCCCGGGCGCCGCCTCACCGGAGAAAGCAGGGAGTTCGAATGAAGATCCGCACCCTGGCTGCAGGGCTGCTGGTCGGCGCGCTCGCGCTGACCGCATGCGGTAAGGAGGGCACGCCCTCTGGTGGCACCGGGGGCACGGGCGGTGCGACACCCCCGAGCTACACCGTCGCGTCGGGCGTCGACGTAGCCGGCTCGGCCACCTTCGCCAAGATCAAGAGCAAGGGCGGCGTCACCATCGGGGTGAAGGACGACCAGCCCGGCCTCGGCCAGAAGGACCTGACGACCGGCAAGTACTCCGGCTTCGACATCGAGATCGCCAAGATGGTCGCGGCGGGGCTGGGCGTCGACGAAAGCAAGATCACGTACAAGACCGTCGACTCGAGCGCGCGCGAGGCCGCCATCGCCAATGGCGATGTCGACTACTACGTCGGCACCTACACGATCACCGACAAGCGCAAGCAGCAGGTCTCGTTCGCGGGCCCGTACTTCCAGGCCGGCCAGGACCTCCTGGTGCGCAAGGACGACAACTCGATCACCGGCAAGGACACCCTCAAGGGCAAGAAGGTCTGCTCGGTCACCGGGTCCACGCCGATCCAGCGCGTGCGTGACCAGCAGCTCACCGAGCCGCAGAACATCGTCGAGTTCCAGAAGTACTCGCAGTGCGTCGAGAAGCTGGGCACCAAGGAGGTCGACGCGGTCACCACCGACGACGCGATCCTCAAGGGCTTCGCCGCGCAGGACCCGGACACCCTCAAGGTCGTCGGCAAGCCGTTCTCGCAGGAGCCGTATGGCATCGGCATGAACAAGGACGACTCGGCACTGCGCGCCAAGATCAACGACCTGCTGGCGGCCGCGATCGCCAGCGGCACGTGGCAGAAGATCTACGACGCGACCCTGGGCAAGTCCGGCGCGACCGCGACTGCGCCCACCATCCAGCGATACTGATTCCGCTGGCCTGAAGCCGGTGGGCGCGCTGGTCGCGCCTACCGGCTCACCACAGCATCCGGCACCGGGAAGGCCCGATGGACGTCCTGCTCGACAACCTGGACCTCTATGGTCCGTTCTTTCTCACCACGGTCAAGCTCTTCCTGATCGCCGGCGCGGCCAGCCTCGTCTTCGGCACCTTCGTGGCCATGCTGCGGGTGAGCCCGGTCCCCGTGTTCCGCGGGGTCGGCACGCTGTACGTGACCATCGTGCGCAACACCCCGTTGACGCTGGTGTTCGTGTTCTTCGTGTTCGCGTACCCGTTCCTGGAGATCAAGACGTTCGAGTACTTCACCTACGCGGTGATCGCGCTGACGGTGTACACGTCGGCGTTCATCTGCGAGGTCGTCCGGTCCGGTATCAACACGGTGCCGGTGGGCCAGGCCGAGGCCGCGCGGGCGCTCGGGCTCACCTTCACCCAGGTGCTCAACCAGATCGTGCTGCCGCAGGCGGTGCGCTCGGTGGTGCCGCCGCTGATGAGCACGCTGATCGCGCTGCTGAAGAACACCACGATCGCGGCCGGGTTCTCGGTCGCCGAGGCCGGCGCGATCCGGCAGTATCTGTCCGAACGTGGTGACAACCAGTTGATCGGCCTGCTCTGGGTCGCGGTCGGCTTCATCATCCTGGTCGCGATCCTGTCGGTCATCCAGCGGACCCTCGAGAAGCGTTGGAGCGTCGCCCGATGAGCACCATCCTTTTCGACACTCCCGGGCCGAAGGCGCGGACCCGGTACCGCGGCCTCGCGGTTCTCGGGGCCCTGATCATCACCGCGATCCTCGCCTACATCGTCTGGCGCTTCTACGACAGCGGCCAGTTCGCTCCCCGCAAATGGGAGTGGCTGCAGTTCAAGCAGGTGCAGGAGGACCTCGTCAGCGCCGTGCTGGCCACGCTGCGGGCGTTCGCAGCCGGCGCGGTGCTCGCGCTGATCTTCGGCGCGGTCTTCGCAGCCGGGCGGCTGTCCGACCGTGCCTGGATACGCGGAATCTCGGTTGCCGTCGTCGAGCTCTTCCGTGCGATCCCGTTGCTGGTCCTGATGTTCCTGTTCTACTACGGTCTGCCCGCGCTGGGCGTGAAGATGACCCCGTATCTCGCGGTGGTCCTCGGGCTGACGCTCTACAACGGCTCGGTGCTGGCCGAGGTGTTCCGGGCCGGCATCCTGGCACTGCCCAAGGGTCAGAGCGAGGCTGCCTATGCCCTGGGCATGCGCAAGACCCAGGTGATGGTCTCGGTGCTGATCCCGCAGGCCGTCCGCTCGATGCTGCCGACGATCGTCAGCCAGCTGGTCGTCCTGTTGAAGGACACCGCGCTGGGCTTCCTGGTCACGTATCCGGAACTGCTGTACTACGCGAGGTCCGTTTCCACGCAGGGCGTGTTCGGCCGGCCGAGCGTGCCGTCGACCATCGTGGTCGCGGCCATCTACATCACGCTCTGCCTGCTGCTCACCGCACTGGCCACCTACCTGGAGAAACGCCAGCGCCGCAGCAAGAAGCACCTGCCACCCGCCCAGAAGGCCGACGAGCCCGCTGTCGAGCCGGTGCTGTGAGGCTCAGTCCGCGCAGAGCCAGTCCAGCACGACGGCCGCCGTCCAGGACTGGTCGGTGCTGCCGAGCGGCTCGCCGGTGAAGGGCTGGTAGTACTCGCCGAAACTGCCGTCACCGGTGAGCCGCAGGCCGCCGTCGCGCAGGTGGCGGGCGCGGTCGTGCCACCCGCGCCGGTCGAAGGCCCAGCCGAAGAGCCAGACGATCACCGGCCACTGTGGACCACGCCAGTACTGCCGCGGGTTGAACCCCGGTCGCAGCGGCGACACCGACGGCGGCACGGGTGCGATCAGGTCCGGGTGCCCGCACCACCACTCACTGTCCAAAAGGGACAGCAGGCGCAGCTGTACGTCGTCGGGGGCGCCGCCGCACAACAGCGGCGCGAACCCGGCGATGGTCCGGGTATCGAGCCAGCGGCCGTCCCGGACGTCCCGGTCGCGCGCCATACCGGACACACGGTGGCAGCTGCCCGCCACGGCCCGGCGCGCGTTCTCCGCCCACTCGGCCACTTCGTCGAGCAGCGCCGGCGGCTGGTCGAACTCCTTGCCCAACTTGACCAGCACGTCGCACGCCACCGCGAACAGCGCGGTGATGAACACGTCGCCGACGAGAAAACTCGAATGCTCGACCACCTTGCGCTGGTCGTACCCAGCCCGGCGCATCTCCTCGATCAGCCACAGGTACCGGTCGTATTCGCGGTCGGTGGGCCGCTGCCCCGGGTCACCGACATGCCCGACGTCCTTGCGCACGTACGGCGGCAGCGCGGCGCCGGGCTGCACCGCGTCATAGGGCACGTCCCAGCGCGGCGAGTTGTCCATTCCGGACTCCCAGCCGTGCACGATCGCGACCAGGCCGCTCGATCCCGGTGTGCGGTACTGCACGAGCCAGCGGTGCCAGGCGTACAGCTTCGGCCAGATCCGCGCCACGAACCGCTCGGCACCGGCCCACTGGCGCGGCGCGGATCGGCGCGCGATCTCCAGCACGCGCTGCACCGCGATCGCGTGCACCGGCGGCTGACAGATGCCCGACGTGCGGACGTTCTCCGGCCCGTCCTGCGCGCGCTCGGTTCCCCACCGGTCCGGGCCGGGGAAATAGGCGTCGGCCTCTGTGAACACGATGTGCGGCACCATGCCGTTGCGCCATTGCGCCCGGAACAGGGTCTCCAGCTCCGCGATCGCGCGCCCCACGTCCAGGTGCGCCAGCCCGATCGAGATGAACGCCGCGTCCCAGCTCCACATGTGCGGGTACAAGCGGGGTGCGGCCGTGACGACCGAACCCGTGTCGTTGTCCCGCAGCACCTGCGCCGCGCGGGCGGCAAGAGTCGGTTCGCCGGCGGCGCGCTCCCCCGTACTCGTGGCGTCCACCGTCATCCTTCGCCTCCAGCAGAAGCTGCGGCTAGACTTCTGTCAGATCATTCTACATAAGTGTCCAGGGAGCCCAGTCACCATGCCGCCGACGTCACCCGGCCACATCTTGGCCGTGCTGCGCGCCGAGGGCCCGCTCACCCGGCAGGAGCTGCAGGATCGCATCGGCCTCTCGCGAGCGACGATGGTCGAGCGGCTCGAAGTGCTGCAGCGGCTCGAGTTGCTGCGCCAGACCGGGCACCGCGCCTCCAGCGGCGGCCGCCCGGCCGAAATGCTCGCCGCCGACGACGTCGGCCGCACCGCCCTGGTCGCCGACATCGGGCAGCGGCACGCCACAATCGCCGTCGCCGACCTGCGCGGGACAGTGTTCGCCCAGCTCGATCGCCCGCTGCCTGCCGGGCACTCCCCGCACGAAACATTGCCGTTCCTGCTGGCCGCGGGCCGCGAGCTGCTGGCGGAGACGGGTCGCGGGGGCAGCCTGTCCGCCGTCGGGCTGAGCGTGCCCGGGCAGATCGACCACGACGCCGGCACCACGATCGCGCCGGCCACCATGCCGGAGTGGCAGGGCGTGGCGCTGCGCGAGCGGTTCGGCGACGCGCTGTCCGTGCCGGTGTTCCTCGAGAACGACGCAAACGCGCTGGCCTTCGGCGCCTACTGCGACCTGGGGCGTCCGGACGCGACGCTGGCCGCGGTGAAGGTCGGCACCGGGATCGGCGCGGGGCTGGTGATCTCGGGGCACACGCATCGCGGCGAGACGTCGTCGGCCGGCGAGATCGGGCACATCCGGATCGAGGGCAACGACGAGCGGTGCGACTGCGGCCGGCGGGGCTGCGTGTCCGCGATCGCGAGCGGGCGGGCCGTGGTCCGGCAGCTGCGGCCGGGAGGGGTGCGCACGGCCGAGGACGTCGTGCGGCGCGTCCGGGCCGGCGATCCCGGGGCGACCCGCACCGTGTCGGCCGCGGGCCGGCTGGTGGGCACGGTGCTCGCGACGGTGGTGACGATCGTGAACCCGCGGTACGTCCGGGTGGGCGGCGCGATCGGCGTGCTGCCCCCGTTCCTGGACGGCCTGCGCTCGGCGGTGCTGGCGAACGCGCACACCACCGCGCTGCAGGGCCTGAGCGTGCAGGCGTGTGTCCTCGGCGCGAACACCACGCTCGCGGGGCTGGCGGGTCTCGTCGCGGACGAGATGCTGTCGCCGGCCGCGGTCGACGCGCTCGTGCCGGCGTAGTCCGTTTCCGGGGCCTGCCGCACCGGCTCGACAGCGCGCTCGCGCGGGATCCCGCGGCCGGGCCCTGCGCGGCGTCACGACGGATCCCAGCGAGCCCATGGTGTGGCTCGCCGAGTTCACCGAGGGATCGTAGCTATTTCTTGCGGCGGAACAGGTTGGTGCCCAGCCAGACGAGCGGGTCGTACTTGTGGTCCGCCACGCGCTCCTTCATCGGGATCAGCGCGTTGTCGGTGATGTGGATGCCTTCCGGGCACACCTCGGTGCAGCACTTGGTGATGTTGCAGAACCCGAGCCCGTGCTCGCTCTGCGCCGCCTCTCGCCGGTCGGCGACGTCGAGCGGGTGCATCTCGAGTTCGGCGATCCGCATCAGGTACCGCGGCCCCGCGAAGTTCTCCTTGTTCTCCTCGTGGTCGCGCACGACGTGGCAGGTGTTCTGGCACAGGTAGCACTCGATGCACTTGCGGAACTCCTGCGACCGCTCCACGTCCACCTGCTGCATCCGGTACTCGCCCGGCTTCAGCTCCGGCGGCGGCGTGAACGACGGGATCTCACGCGCCTTCGTGTAGTTGAACGACACGTCGGTCACCAGGTCCCGAATCACCGGGAACGTGCGCATCGGCGTGACCGTGATGACCTCGCTCTCGTCGAAGATCGACATCCGGGTCATGCAGAGCAGCCGGGGCCGCCCGTTGACCTCGGCCGAGCACGACCCACACTTGCCTGCCTTGCAGTTCCACCGCACCGCCAGGTCTGAGGCCTGCGTGGCCTGCAGCCGGTGGATGATGTCGAGCACGACCTCGCCCTCGTTGACCTCGACCGTGAAGTCCTGCAGTTCCCCGGCGTTCGCGTCACCGCGCCATACCCGGAAGCTCGCCTTGTAGCTCACGCCTGCCTCCCCGGGTGTTCCACCAATTCGTCTTCTGTGTAGTACTTCTCGAGTTCGGGAAGCTCGAACAGCTCCAGCAGGTCCTGCCGCATCGGCTCCTGGTCCTTCGACGTGACGTCCACCGTCAGCGCCATCGGGTCCTCGCCGGAGGCCGAACACACCAGCAGCTTGTTGCGCCAGTGCGAATCCATCTGCGGATGGTCGTCGCGCGTGTGCCCGCCCCGGCTCTCGGTACGCAGCAGCGCGGCCTTGGCGACGCATTCGCTGACCAGCAACATGTTTCGCAGGTCGAGCGCGAGGTGCCAGCCGGGGTTGAACTGCCGGTGCCCCTCGACGGTGACGTTGCCGATGCGCGACTTGATCTCGTCCAGCTTGGTCAGCGCCTGCTCGATCTCTCCCGCCTTGCGGATGATGCCGACCAGGTCGTTCATCGACTGCTGCATCTCACTGTGCAACGTGTACGGGTTCTCCTCGACCCCGGACCCCGGCGGATCGAACGGCACCAGTGCGGTGCGCGCCGCTGCGTCCACATCGGACTGTGCAACGGCGGGCCGCTCGGCCAGAGACTCCACATAGGACGCCGCGCCCAGCCCGGCCCGGCGGCCGAAGACCAGTAGGTCCGACAGGGAGTTGCCGCCCAGCCGGTTCGACCCGTGCATCCCGCCCGAGCACTCCCCTGCCGCGAACAGCCCCGGCACCGTCGAGGACCCGGTGTCCGGATCGACCTCGACGCCACCCATCACGTAGTGGCAGGTCGGCCCGACCTCCATCGGTTCGGCGGTGATGTCGACGTCGGCCAGTTCCTTGAACTGGTGGTACATCGACGGCAGGCGTTTCGTGATCTCCTCGGGCGTGAGCCGGCTCGCGATGTCGAGGAACACGCCGCCGTGCGGGGACCCGCGGCCCGCCTTGACCTCGGAGTTGATCGCCCGCGCCACCTCGTCGCGAGGCAGCAGGTCCGGTGTGCGGCGGTTGTTCTCCTGGTCCGTGTACCAGCGGTCGGCCTCGTCCTCGCTTTCCGCGTACTGACCCTTGAACACGTCGGGCACGTATTCGAACATGAACCGCTTGTCCTCGGAGTTCTTCAGGACGCCGCCGTCCCCGCGCACGCCCTCGGTGACGAGGATGCCCTTGACGCTGGGCGGCCAGACCATCCCGGTGGGGTGGAACTGCACGAACTCCATGTTGATCAGTGTCGCGCCCGCCCGCAGCGCCAGGGCGTGCCCGTCGCCGGTGTACTCCCACGAGTTCGAGGTGACCTTGAACGACTTGCCGATGCCCCCGGTCGCGAGCACGACGGCGGGCGCCTCGAACAACACGAACCGGCCGCTCTCGCGCCAGTAGCCGAACGCGCCGGAGATCCGGCCGTCCTCCTTGAGCAGCTCGGTGATCGTGCACTCGGCGAAGACCTTGACCCTGGCCTCGTAGTCGCCGTACTGCTTGTGGTCCTCCTGCTGCAGCGAGACGATCTTCTGCTGCATGGTGCGGATCAGCTCGAGCCCGGTGCGGTCGCCGACGTGCGCGAGCCGCGGGTAGGTGTGCCCGCCGAAGTTGCGCTGGCTGATCCGCCCGTCCGCGGTGCGGTCGAACAGCGCACCGTAGGTCTCCAGCTCCCACACCCGGTCCGGCGCTTCCCTGGCGTGCAGCTCGGCCATCCGCCAGTTGTTCAGGAACTTGCCGCCACGCATCGTGTCGCGGAAGTGCACCTGCCAGTTGTCGTTGGAGTTCGCGTTGCCCATCGACGCGGCACAGCCGCCCTCGGCCATCACCGTGTGCGCCTTGCCGAACAGCGACTTGCACACCACCGCGACGGACAGCCCACGCTGCCTGGCTTCGATCACGGCCCGCAAACCGGCGCCACCCGCGCCGATCACCACCACGTCGTAGGAGAGCCGTTCCACCTCTGTCATGAGAAAAGTGCCACCTTCAGTTCACGAAACGGGGATCGGAGAACACGCCGCTGGCCACGAGCATCACGTAGAGATCGGTCAGCACGAGGGTGCCGAGCGTGGTCCACGCGAGCTGCATGTGCCGGGTGTTCAACTTCGAAACCTGAGTCCACACCCAGTACCGCACCGGATGTTTCGAGAAGTGCTTGAGCCGCCCGCCGGCGATGTGCCGGCAGGAATGGCAGGACACCGTGTACGCCCACAGCAGCACGACGTTGCCCACGATGATGATGTTGCCGAGCCCGAACCCGGCCCCCCCGTTCTTGCCGTGGAACGACTCCACCGCGTCGTAGGTGTTGACCAACGACACGATCACCGCGACGTAGAAGAAGTAGCGGTGCACGTTCTGCACGATCAGCGGCAGTCGAGTCTCGCCCGTGTAGCGCGCGTGCGGTTCGGCCACGGCGCACGCCGGCGGCGAGAACCACACCGACCGGTAGTAGGCCTTGCGGTAGTAGTAGCAGGTCAGCCGGAAGCCGAGCAGGAACGGCAGGACGAGGGCGCCGAGCGGGATCCAGCTCGGGAAGTCGCCGAACCAGTGCCCGAAATGGCTCGCGCCCGGCACGCACGACGTCGAGACGCACGGCGAGTAGAACGGCGTCAGGTAGTGGTACTGGGGGACGTAGTACGCGGTGCGCGCGAACGCGCGGATCGTCGCGTAGATGATGAACGTCGCGAGACCGAGGGTGGTGAGCAGCGGCGGCAGCCACCAGCGGTCCGTGCGCAGCGTGCTCGCGGGGATGCGGGCCCGCCGCGGAGCCCGTACGCCCGTGCCGACCGCGCTGTCAGCAGGCGCGCTCACCGCTGGTCACGGTGGTAGCCGCCAACACCTTCGTCGTCCGCCCCATGCCACAGGGAGGGGTCGTACGGAGTGTCGGGAACCTTCACGACCTGTGCCGGGTCGACGGCCTTCGGCTGCGCCGGGATGGGCGACTCGAAGTCGCTGACATCGATGTCGAGCCGTTCCAGGTCGTTGGCCAGCCTGCGTACCGGCGCGGCGTCGCCGTAGCGCGACCGCAGGGCTCCTACGCACTGTCGCAGCTGTCCGATCGTGCGACGGAGTTCCGAGAGTTCGGTGGTGGTCATCGCATACCTCCGAGTCAGTCCGGCGGCCGAGCCGTCGCTAGCGACTCTGCCGTTCTACGTGCAATGTGACAAGTAGCACACACCAGGTTGTTAGCGTGATCGAGGTCACCTTAACGATCATCTTGACCGATTTTGTCCTGGCAGACGCGGGCATCGGCTGTGGGCACTCTCACGGCGTTCAAGCGCGCTCGGCACCGTCCAAAGTGGTCGCGCCGGCGGTGTCCACACCGCGGCGTGGCTAGGTGACGGGAGCGCCGTTGTCGCACAGGGCCAGTTCGCCCGTATGGCAGGCGCGGAGGGCGGCGGTGAGCCTCGCCGTCAGCGAGGGTTTGAGGAGCGACGCCGCGTCGTTCAAGGGCAGGAGCGCCACCGAGATGATCTCGGGATCGGTGATGTCGAACGCGTCGACCTCCCGGGCGGTGATCGATCCGCCGTCGAAGATGAAGGCGATCCCTTCGGGGAGGGGGCCGTCGTCGTGGACGTGGTCGATCACCAGCAGCCGCGAGAACACCCGATCCAGGCCGAGTTCCTCGCGGACCTCCCGCCGCGCGGCCGCCCATGGCGCCTCCCCGGCGTCGACCGCGCCGCCAGGGATGTCCCACTGCGCCTTGTAGGAAGGCTCGACGAGCAGGACCCGATCGTCGCCGTCGCGGAACAGCGCACCGGCCGACATGCGCTTGCGGTCGAGCGACCGCACGTACTCGTCGAACGGCAGCAGATCCACCAGAAGAGGCTAACGGTCTTCGCCCGAACCTGCCGGGGAGACGCCGTCAGTCGGAGACGGCGTCGTCCAGGAGGGTGGACTCGGCGCCCGCGTTCTTCAGCTCGTCGCGGACCACCGCGTAGGCCAGGCCCTGGGGGTAGCCCTTGCGCGCCAGAGTGCCGAGCAGGCGGCGGGTGGCGGCCTGCTCGTCGACGTTGGTCATGCCGCGGAGACGTTTGCGGACCAGCTCGCGGGCGCGCTGTTCCTCGGACTCGCGGTCGATCTGGCCCGCCGCCTGCGCCGCCACCTCACCGTCGATGCCCTTGCGCTTGAGCTCGGCCACCAGCGCGCTCCGCGCCAAACCCTGGTAGGCGTGGCGAGAACGCACCCACTGCTCCGCGAGCGCGGCGTCGTCGATCAGGCCGGACGCGTCCAGCTTGCCGAGTAGCCGTTCGCGAAGCTCCTCGTCGAATCCCTTGCGGCGCAACGCCTGCCGCAGCTCGTCGCGCGTGCGCGGCCGGGCGGCCAGCAGGTCGAAGCAGACCTCCTTGGCCTTCTTCCACGCCTCCTCCGGCGACAACTCCGCCGGATCAACCTTCGCCATACCCCTCCAAACAACCGAGCACGGCTGACGCCGGATCAACACGGGACGCCGGTACTCAACCGGCGCAACGTGTGCTGGTCACCACCCGACGCGCCCAGCGCCTACCAAGGCAGGGAGCTCGCGCCGTGGGAGTCTGGGGTTCGCCCCTGGGTTCGCCCCCCCAGAAGCTATCGCGAAGCGGCTCCGGCGAGCGCGGTCCGTGAGCACACCTCCCCCAACCGATCCGCCTAGAAATCGACCGGTGCGGGTGCGGCGTCCTCGGCGTCGAGCTGCGGGCCGATACCGAGCTTCTCCTTGATGCGCTTCTCGATCTCGTTGGCGATGTCGGGGTTCTCGCGCAGGAACTTGCGCGCGTTCTCCTTGCCCTGGCCGAGCTGGTCGCCCTCGTAGGTGTACCAGGCACCGGACTTGCGCAGGATGCCCTGGTCCACACCCATGTCGATGAGCGAGCCCTCGCGCGAGATGCCCTGGCCGTAGAGGATGTCGAACTCGGCCTGCTTGAACGGCGGGGCGACCTTGTTCTTCACGACCTTGACGCGGGTGCGGTTGCCGACCGCATCCCCGCTGTCCTTCAGCGTCTCGATGCGGCGGACGTCGAGCCGGACCGACGCGTAGAACTTCAGCGCCTTGCCACCGGTGGTGGTCTCCGGGGAGCCGAACATAACGCCGACCTTCTCCCGCAGCTGGTTGATGAAGATCGCGGTGGTGCCGGAGGTGGCCAGCGCACCGGTGATCTTCCGCAGCGCCTGGCTCATCAGGCGGGCCTGCAGACCCACGTGCGAGTCACCCATCTCGCCCTCGATCTCGGCGCGGGGCACCAGCGCGGCCACCGAGTCGATCACCAGGATGTCCAGCGCGCCGGAGCGGATCAGCATGTCCGCGATCTCCAGCGCCTGCTCACCGGTGTCCGGCTGGGAGACCAGCAGCGCGTCGGTGTCGACGCCGAGGGCCTTGGCGTACTCCGGGTCGAGCGCGTGCTCGGCGTCGATGAAGGCCGCGATGCCGCCCGCCTTCTGCGCGTTGGCCACCGCGTGCAGTGCGACCGTGGTCTTACCGGAGGACTCCGGACCGTAGATCTCGACGACCCGGCCGCGGGGCAGTCCGCCGATCCCGAGCGCGATGTCCAGCGCGATCGCCCCGGTCGGGATCACCGAGATCGGCACGTGCCCCTTGTCGCCGAGGCGCATCAGGGAGCCCTTGCCGTACTGCTTGTCGATCTGCGCGAGCGCGAGCTCGAGCGCCTTGTCCTTGTCGGGTGCTGCTGCGGGCATGAGTTCCACCTCGCTGGTCGGAGCCTGTGGGCTTGCTTTCACGTGTTTTGAGCTGTTGGGCCCGACACTACGGGCGGGGGCCGACAATTCCCGGTCGTCGCGGCCGATCTGTGGATGGCCGACCCCGTTGTGGACAACACGATAGCCGAACACGTGTTCGACGCAAGGAGTGACACGCCCTGGGGGTGGATTTTTTGCGGCGGTGGCCCTCAGCGCCGCTCGGCGGGCACGTCGAACGCCGCGCAGACCTCGCGCCAGATCTCCTTGGCCGGGACGCCGGCCGCCAGCGCCTCGTCCACGGTGCGGCCGCCCAGCGAGCTCAACACGTGGTCCTTCGCCAGGACATCGGCGCGGCCAGGGCCGAACTCGTCGGCCATCAACCTTCGGAAAACCGTGATACGCATTGCGGCCAAGATTAGCGTTACCGTGGGAAGCATGGACGTCCCCGCCTGGGAGTCGGCCGCGCTGATCGTCGCCTCCATCGCGGTCCTGGTGTCCGCACTGGTCGTCGCCCTGCGCGCACTCTGGAACCTGCGCAACCGCAAGTGATCAGGTGCCGGGCTGGACCGTCTGCTCGAAGTAGTCCGCGAGCTTCGACGGGGTGAACGGGGCCTGCCCGCTGCCGGTCTTCTGGTAGATCACGCCCGCCAGCGGCCGGTCGGTCACGGTGAACACCAGCACCGCCGACGTCTGCCCGGCCGCGGAGGCGTAGCTGCCGGTCAGCCCGTTGCCCTTCCACTGCGCCTGCACCTGGTCGCCGCCCACCGAGCCGAGCAGCCGGTCGGTGTAGGACTTGATCGTGGCGGCGGACGTGCCGTGGACGTAGGTGATCTGGGCGCCGGCCAGCGCGGGCGCCGAACATGTGGTCAGCACGCCCAGGTTCTGCCCCGCCGGGGGCGCGATGTCGCCGCTGCCCGCGCCGGTCGCGCACTGGCTGGTGTCGGCGATCTTCCCCGCGAGCTGGCGCAGGCAACCGGTGAAGCCCTTGCCGTCCGGCTGACCGGGCTGTGCACAGTCCTGCGCGGTGTAGGTCGTGGCCGACGAGCTGGACGGCCACAGCAGGACGGCCAGCCCCGCCGCGAGCAGCAGCACGATAACCGCGGCGGCCCCGACGACCAGCTTCTTCCTGCTCTTCTTCGGCTTGCCGACCGGGAAGCCGGGGAAGTTCGACGGCGCCGGATAGGACGCCGGATAGGAATTGCCGCCGTGGTACCCGCCGGGAATCGGCGCGACCGGCCGCGGCGGCGGATACGACGGCCGCCCACTCGCCGCCACTTGCCCCTCCACGTTCTGGGTACGCAGGCTGATCCCGTCGCCGTCGACGTGGTGCACACCGAGCGCGACCGCCGTCTCCGGCTGGTCGAGGCTGGCGGGCACCACGCCCAGCTTCTCGGCGATCATCGACCCCACCAGCGGAAGCCGGCTCGAACCGCCGACAAGATAGATGCCCACCAGCCGGTCCGGTGACAGCCCCGCCGCGGCCACGGTGCGGCCCAGCAGTTCGACGCTGCGCAGCATCGACGGCCGCACCAGCGCCTCCAGCTCGCCCCGGGTAACCAGCACGTCCGCGAACGGCTCGGGCATCGGCACCTCGGTCTGCGGATGGCGGGACAGCGCCTCCTTGGCGGCCTTGACGTCCTCCTGCAACGCGCGGCGCGTGCGGCGGTCGGCCGTGGACTCGGGACGCAGCAACCGCTGCCAGCGCTGCGGATCGCGGTGCGACACCTCGCGCCCGACGTGCACCATCAGCGCCTGGTCGACGTCGAGGCCGCCGAGGTTGGGCAGGCCGTCCTCGGCGAGCACGGTGAACCCGTTCTGGGTCGCGCCGACGACGGCGACGTCGAACGTGCCGGCGCCCAGGTCGTACACGGCGAGCGCCTGCCCCGGCGAGAGGATGCGGCCGGGGTAGGACGCGAAGTGCGCGGCCGCGGCGACGGGCTCGGGCACCAGGTGGATCGTGCCGCGGATGCCCGCCAGTCTGGCCGCCGACAGCAGGACGTTGCGCCGCACCGGGCCCCACTGGGCAGGGTGGGTGAGCCGGACTTCGTCGGGCGGATTGCCGCCGAGCTGCCGGGTGGTCTCGTCGAGCACGCGCCGCAGCACCGCGGCGAGTGCCTCGTTCACCGGCACAATGTCCTGGCCCAGCAATAAGGTCTGTTCGTCGACACGGCGCTTGGGGTTCGGCTCGAACCGGGTGGGGTCCAGGCGGGCACGGCGCTCGGCGTCGCGGCCGACCATCAGTGTGCCGTCCTCAGCCGCGAACACCGCGGAGGGCATTGTGGCGGACCCGTCCACTTCCACCACCCGCGGTGGCATCCCGTGCGCGGACAGCACGGCCACGGTGTTGGACGTCCCAAGATCCACCGACAGGATCCGCACCCGTTCCCCCTATGAGGTATCTGCCCAGCTCGGCACGTGATGCTGCCATGCTCGCGCATGCCGTGCGTGCCGGACCCGTCGGAAATTGTCGGTGGGTCCGGTCATGATGGATGACGTGGATGACGCGCTCGGTTCGTTCTCCCCCGCCACCAGGGACTGGTTCGCGGGGGCCTTCGCCGCGCCCACGGACGCGCAGGCCGGTGCGTGGCGTGCGGCGCAGGCGGGCGAGCACGCGCTCGTGGTCGCGCCCACCGGCTCGGGCAAGACCCTCGCGGCATTCCTGTGGGCGCTGGACCGGCTCGCCGTCGGGCCGCCGCCCGAAAGCCCGGCCCGGCGCTGCCGCATCCTTTACGTATCCCCGCTGAAGGCGCTGGCGGTGGACGTGCAGAAGAACCTGCGGGCACCGCTGGCGGGTATCTCGCAGGCCGCCCGCAGGCTCGGCACCACCCCGCCGGAGATCACCGTCGGTATGCGCACCGGGGACACGCCCGCGGCGGAACGGCGCTCGTTCGGCCGCACCCCGCCCGACATCCTGGTCACCACACCCGAATCGCTGTTCCTCATCCTCACGTCGTCGGCGCGCGAGTCGTTGCGGGGCGTGGAAACGGTGATCGTGGACGAGGTGCACGCGGTGGCGGGCACCAAACGCGGGGCGCACCTGGCCCTGTCGCTGGAGCGTCTCGACCGGTTGCTGGCACGCCCGGCGCAGCGGGTGGGCCTGTCCGCGACGGTCCGGCCGGTCGACGAGGTGAGCGCGTTCCTCGGCGGCGGCCGCCCGGTGCGGGTGGTGCAACCGAAACCGGCGAAGACGATCGAGGTCCGGGTCGAGGTTCCGGTCGAGGACATGGCGAACCTGGACGGGCCGGCCGGGCCGGCCGGGCCGTCCGAATCTGACCTACCCGCTCTGCCTTCCCAGGGTGGGATCGGCACGCAGGAGGAGATTTCGGGAGCGGCAGTGCGGCGGCCGTCGATCTGGCCGGCGGTCGAGGAACGGGTGCTCGAACTGATCCGCGAGCACCGGTCCACGATCGTGTTCGCCAACTCGCGGCGGCTCACCGAAAGGCTCACCGCGCGGCTCAACGACCTCGCGGCGGAGCAACCGGAACTCCAGGCGGAACAGGAGTATCCGGCCGAGGCTATCGGGCAGTCCGGGCTGACTACCGGCGCGGCGGCCACGATCGCCAAGGCACACCACGGTTCCATGTCGCGGGAACAGCGCACCCGCGTCGAGGAGGAGCTCAAGAGCGGGCAGCTGCCGTGCGTGGTCGCCACGTCGTCGCTCGAGCTGGGCATCGACATGGGCGCGGTCGATCTCGTGGTGCAGATCGAGGCGCCGCCCACCGTCGCGTCGGGGCTGCAGCGCGTCGGTCGCGCGGGGCACCACGTCGGCGCGGTGTCCACGGGCGTGATGTTCCCGAAGTTCCGGGGCGATCTCGTGTCGTGCGCGGTCGTGTCCGAACGGATGAGCGCGGGCGCGATCGAAGCCGTTCGCTATCCGCGCAATCCGCTCGACGTGCTGGCGCAGCACGTCGTGTCGATGGTCGCGCTCGAACCGTGGACCGTCGAGGAGCTGGGCGGCACCGTGCGGCGGGCGGCGCCGTTCGCCGCCCTGCCCGACGACGCCCTGCTCGCGGTGCTGGACATGCTGTCCGGCCGGTACCCGAGCGAGGAGTTCGGCGAGCTGCGGCCGCGCATCACGTGGGACCGGGTCACCGGGGAGCTGCGCGGGCGGCCGGGATCGCAGCGGCTGGCGGTCACGTCGGGCGGCACCATCCCGGACCGCGGCCTGTTCACCGTGATGACGCCCGGCAGTGAAGGACAGGCCGGGTCTCGTGTCGGTGAGCTGGACGAGGAGATGGTCTACGAGTCCCGGGTCGGGGACACCATCCTGCTGGGCACGTCCTCCTGGCGCATCACCGACATCACGCACGACAGGGTGATCGTGGTACCGGCGCCGGGTGAGCCGGCGCGCATGCCGTTCTGGAAGGGCGACGCACCGGGACGGCCGCTGGAGCTGGGACGTGCGCTCGGCTCGTTCGTGCGCGAGTTGTCCACATCGGACTCCGAGGCCGCGCGGGCGCGGGCCGAGCAGGCCGGCCTCGACGAACGCGCTCGTGAGAACCTGCTGACCTACCTCGAGGAGCAGCGCGCGGCGACGCGGCACGTTCCGAACGACCGCACGATCCTGCTCGAACGGTTCCGCGACGAGCTGGGTGACTGGCGGATCGTGCTGCACTCGCAGTTCGGTGCCCAGGTCAACGCGCCCTGGGCGCTCGCGATCGCGGCCCGGCTGCGTGAGAACCGCGGGGTCGACGCCCAGGTGATGCACTCCGACGACGGGATCGTGTTGCGCCTGCCGGACGCGCTCGACGTCGACGGCTCCGACATGACGATCACCTCCGACGACGTGCTGATCGATCCCGAGGAGGTCGAGCAGATGATCGTCGCGGAGGTCGGTGGCTCGGCCCTGTTCGCGGCACGGTTCCGGGAGTGCGCGGCCCGGTCGCTGCTGCTGCCGCGCCGCGATCCGCGACGCCGTACTCCACTGTGGCAGCAACGGCAGCGAGCGTCGCAGCTGCTCGCGGTCGCATCGAAGTACGAGCGGTTTCCCGTTGTGCTGGAAGCGATGCGGGAATGCCTGCAGGACGTCTACGACGTGGGTGGCCTGCGTGAGCTCATGACGGACGTGCGCGCGCGGCGGGTGCGTGTGGTTGAGGTCGAGACGCAGTCGGCGTCGCCGTTCGCGCGCAGCCTCATGTTCGGCTACGTCGGGATGTTCCTCTACGAGACCGACGCGCCACTGGCCGAACGGCGGGCGGCGGCACTGTCACTGGATTCCGCACTGCTGGCGGAACTCCTTGGCACGGAAGCGATCCGTGAGCTGCTCGATCCCGAGGTCGTGGCCGAGGTCCAGCGCTCACTGCAACGGATCGAACCGGACCGGCACGCGCGCGGGGCCGAGGACGCGGCCGACCTGTTGCGCTTCCTCGGGGATCTGTCCGATGAGGAGGCCGCCGCGCGCGGGATCCAGCCGGAGTGGCTGTCCGATCTGGTCGGTCAGCGGCGGGTGATCCGGGTGCGAGTCGCCGGTGAGGAGCGCAATCTCTCGATCGAGGACGCGGGCCGGGTACGGGACGCCCTCGGTGTGGCGTTGCCCATCGGGGTGCCCGAGGCGTTCACCGAACCGGTCGACGATCCCCTCGGCGATCTGCTCTCCCGCTATGCGCGAACCCACGGTCCGTTCCCGGCCCGACACGCCGCCGAGCGGTTCGGGCTGGGCATGGCGGTCGTGTCGGGGGTGCTGGACCGGCTGACCGCCGAGGGCAGGCTGGTCCGCGGTGAGCTGAGTCCGGTGGGACATCCGGATTCACACGGCGTGGGTGTGGAGTACTGCGACGCCGCGGTGTTGCGCAGGTTGCGGCGCGCGTCGCTGGCGCGACTGCGCGCCGAGGTCGAGCCGGTCGAGCCCGCCGCACTGGGCCGGTTCCTGCCGTCGTGGCACGGCGTCGGTGCCCGGATGCGGGCGGCCCCCACCCCCGACGACGTTTTGTCGGTGGTCGAGCAGCTGGCGGGCGCGCCGCTGCCGGCAAGCGCGC
>DATFHB010000103.1:0-18162 GCA_035248845.1 Amycolatopsis sp.
CCTCGTCGAGGTTGCCGCATCGGCAGGTGGTGCAGGCGCGAGCGTTGTTGTGGGCGGCGGATGGGGTGGCTAACGAGGAGATCGCCCGCAGGTCCGGCGTGGACTCTGATGCGGTGCGCCGCTGGCGGTGCCGGTTCACCGGGACCGGTGTTGCGGGTGTCGGCCGAACGTGGTGGAGCGATGGTTTAAGGAGTTGACCGACAAACGACTCCGGCGCGGCGTGTTCACCAGCGTTGAGGACCTCAAACAGGCCATCACGGTATGGGCACAGCACTGGAACACCGACCCGAAGCCTTTCGTGTGGAAGGCCACCGCCCAAAACATCATCGCAAAGGTCCAACGCGGCCGCACCACCCTCCACCAGATCAAAACCCAGACGGACCACTAGACCACACGATGGCTGCCCGGATCGGGATCGGCAAGGACTCGGTGGCCCGGATCTGGGCTGATCACGCCTCAAACCGTGGAAGGTGGACACGTTCAAGATCAGCAACGATCCGCGCTTCGAGGAGAAGCTGGTCGATGTGGTCGGGGTGTAGCTGCGTCCGCCGGGTGAAGATGACGGGCGGGTAGCGCGAGGCCGCCAGGTGCCGACACACCCGGCGGCCTGCGATGTTTCCGTGCTGTGCTGCCGCGTCAACTGGTCTGGTGAGCGCCAACATACCTGTCGATGAAGTCGAAAATCGCCCCGTTCGACTGCGGGGCCGTACGCTCCAGGGTGGTGTCGTGACCGGTATTCGGGACGACATACCCTTCAACTGTCGCGTTCGGCCCAAAGAACGGCTTTTCAGAGGCCGCCAATGTTTGACCTGACTTGCAGTCCGCGGCAATTCCACCGCAGAACCAGGGATCAAGCTGGCCGTTGATGGCCAGGACAGGGATGTTGATATTCTTCGACTCGTTCAACAACGTCAGGTTGGTGAAGAACGCTGGCCACAGGGAGGCGAGTTCCGCGGCCGTTCCGGTGTCCTTGAGGGGTGCCGTCTCGTTCAGGCGCAAAATTTCCGGATCGGTGTCGGACGGGTTGACGAACACCTGGTCGCGGTTACCCGGCGCAGACGCTAGGTATCCGGGATCGAGGCCCATGCTCGTGAACTGCGGGTCCAGCAGCGCCGGCCGCAAGTAGGGCGCGAAATTCTCGACTAGGAACAGGTGGTTGACGGTGTGCGCCGACCCGGTGGCCACCAGGGCGTTGACGTCCTTGTCCTGCGCAGCGACGGCGTAGCTGGTCAGCGAACCGTAGCTGTGGCCGACCAGAACGATCTTCTGGTAGGGAGGGGTACCGAGATCGCCCCGCTTGGCGACCGTGATGACCTGCTCTACCGCGGAAACGTTGGTCTCATAATTGACCAGGGCACTCAGCGGCCGGAACGACTTTCCGTCGCCCAACCGATCGATCGTCAGTGTCGCGTAACCGCGCTTGTTCGCGGCCAGCGGGTAAGAATACGTATCGGGTTCGTATCCACCCGCATCCCAGTACGACCGGTTGTAGCTGTAGCCATGAACGACGACCTGAAGAGTCTCGGCGCCCGGTGGGTTACACAGGGTACCGGCGATGGGACCGGAAACGCCTGGCGCGATCGTGACCGGAACACTGACGTCATGGCAGATCGATTCGGTGGCCTCAGCCGTGCTCACCGGGTAGACGACGATCGCTGCCGTGAGCGCCACGGCGACCCCGCCGACCAGGTACATCTGTTTTTTCCTGTTGCGACCGGTGCCGCGCATGAAGCACAGCGGACGGATTGTTCGCATCTTTGGGAACATTCTTGAAAATCTCCTACTAAATTCGATGAAGCGGAACGTGCAACGCACCGCGCTCACCTGGGTCATAACGCACTGGCTGACCAGCGACATGTTATGGCGCGACATCGACACAGGCTATGTTCATGAGCACAAATTTCGTTGTGTGATACGGCCAAAAAAGGGGCCTGCGGTCAATGACCGGCAGCATGACCGCCCTGTACCGACCTGAACCAGGGCCGACGCCGAACCAGGATGGACGTATCCGTCGAGGCATCCGGGGCAACCTTCGACCGGCCCGAGACAGCCCATGCCCGCCAAACGCCGGGCTTGGGCTGATCTGAACTGGTCCGGCTGGTGTTCACCCGGCGGCTGCGGGCGCTTGCGGCCGATGCGGTGATGCCCGAACCGGCGGGGGCGTGTGGGTGGGCGCGATCGTCGCGGTCCATCGGATCGGCAGCCGGTGATTCGAGCGCTTCCTGCTCATTTCTCCTACGTGGTACAGTCATCCGCCAGTTGGGCACCCAATGGCGGGAGGGCTCGTGGACAACCGACGGTTGCCCAATTTGACGGTGCCACCGGCTCGGGCGCCGCTGGCTCCATGTTCGCCCGCGACTGCCAAAGCTGCGGGTAGTATCGCGCGGGCTGTGAGTGCCCGCACCGATGAGATCTTCGACCGGGTCGTGACTACTGCCTCTACGACCGTGCTCGCCTTCGATGACGATACCGTGCTCGAGGCTTTCAACAAGATGTGTGAGAACAATCTGCGGGTGTTCGGTGAACTGCTGGGCGTGCCGGAAGCCCGACTGTCGGAGCACGTTCCGAGGCAGGCCGCGGAGATGGGATGCGTCTATGCCCGACGGCATGCGTCACGCGAAAGCGTGGTGGAACTACATCGGCACGGGACGTCGGTTACGTATGGCGTGATGCTGGAGGAGCTGCTTCGGGGTTGCTGTAATAGCGACACATTGCACGAGGTTCTGGCGTTGTCGTGGCACCGTTTGATCGAATTCGTCAATGCGTCGCTCGACGAATCGGTCTCCGCATACGATTCGGAGAATTTCTACGAACAGCACAGCACCAACGCGCACAAGGCGTCGATCGTTCGCCAGCTACTCGACGGTGCGACATCGACCGACGACATGCGGGCCGCCGGGCAGAGCCTCGACCACGACCTCGGACTGGTGCAGACCGCCATGGTGCTCGTCCTGGAGCAGTCGTCGTTGGCCGGGAATCGACTTGGGGTGGGCGCCCGACTGATCCACCGGGCGGCCAGCCTGCTGCAAAGTGCATCCGTTCTCGTGGTGGCCACCGGGCCCGCGGAGATGTCTGCGTGGATCGGCACGAGCTCCGCGCCCGATATCTCGCGTCTCTTCGGGCTCGACACCGAACTTCGCGCGCAACAGAGCCGGTTGGCGGTGGGCGGTCCGGCGTCGGGCCTGGAAGGCTTCAGGAGGAGTCATCGGGAGGCGCGCTGGGCGGACCGAGCTGCGCGACAGCAGGCATCACCGACGCGGGTAACGCTGCACGCCGATGTCGCGGCGATCGCCCTGGTCACCGATCCTATGCAGGCACGAGCTTTCATCGGCGCCGAACTCGGTGGACTGGCCGCGGATGATGACGAAGCTCGTCGACTGCGTCGAACCGTCGCCGTGTTCTGCGAGGCAGGTTTCAACATTACTCGCGCGGCGGAACTCCTGAACACGCACAAGAACACGGTCAACTATCGGCTGCGGAAGGCGGAACGGCGCCGGGGCGTGCCATTGTCGGTGCATCGGATGGAACTTGAGTTGGCCCTCCGGCTCATCGGGGACTGACCCCGATGCCGCACATCTGGCGCGCGGCTGCTGGCAGCGTGACGGCACCCCGCTTGTCGACCCAATGATGATGTCCGACAGGATCGGCGACGAAAACGATCACCTCGTCGAAGGTCTCCAGTCTCAGCCGCCGGCCCGGCCGCCAGCACAGGGCGTCGAACACGGACCGCTCCCGGACACGACCGGTGCGGTCGACGCGCGCCATGCCGACCACGGGGCCAACCCGGAACGTTCGGCCGGTCTGGGTGGGGGAAGGTCAGGCAGACGGGCCGGTTCGGCATGACGCTCGGCAAAGGCGGGCACGAGCGCGCCGATCAACTGTTTCTGAGGCTCGCGTAGGGGCGTCCTGTTCCGCGCAGCGCTCATCCGCGTCCAGGTGCGACGTTGGTGAAAGTTCGCCAAAAACCGGTGTCCGAGGGGGAACCCCAAGCATTCCTGCTGCGCAGGAGTGCTCATGTGTCGCACCGGCGGCGCGCGACAGAGGCCTCCGGCGAGTAGGCGCCGCGGCCTGTCGATCGCGAGCGCTTCCGTTCCAGCTCGCGCGGGGTCTTTTAGCGTCATGACGTCCGGCGACGGCAGCCGCGTCGATCGGGCTTCGCGTCGTTTTAACGTTAAAACGTGAAATAGTGCATGAGCGATCTACGTTGGAACGCTTGGAATTGAAGCCTGATCAGGAACACCATTTAACGTTAAAACGTTATCGCAGAATGAATATTGCTTACCCCTTGACTGCCGGAAACAGCTGCGCTCTAATCATTAGCAGGAACTGAGTCACCGGCCACTCGCAGCGTAGTGAGGTGGAACATGAACATTCCGATCCAGACTGTCGGCCGCTCGCGAGCACGGGTCCACCGTCGATCGGACGCCTCGGCCGGGTGCTGGCCCGGTTCCTGAACAACGGGCAGTCCCGGAGTCGACAGGGTTTTGCTCCGCTGCCGCTTGAGGTGACATCGCCGGAGGGTGCTTCTCCTCCCGCACACCCTTGGTGCTCGTTTTCTTTTCCGCCGGAAACGGTGGGCTCTCCGCCGTGCCCTAGAAACGCTCGCACACCTGCTTCTCGTCAGTACCGACGGCGGAGACCTCCCACTGAAAGGACGACCGTGACCATTCAGTTCGATATGTCGGCGAAACTCGCCCAGCGCGGGAGCAAGGTGTTCCCCGGTGCGATCAACAGCCTCAACTACCTGCTCCCGGCCGTCGGTGGCCCGCTCTACATCGACCGGGCCGACGGTGCATATCTCTACGACGTCGACGGCAACCGGTTTATCGACTTCTGGCCGAGCCATTCGGCCCTCCTCGTGGGGCATAACCACCCGGCGGTCCGCGAGGCCGTCGAGCGCCAGATCGCGCGCGGTTCGAACTTCGGACTGGCGACGCAAGTGCAGGTCGAACTCGCCGAACGCTTGCAGGAGCGTTTCCCGTCCATCGAGAAGCTGGTGTTCACTGATTCGAACACGCGGGCCACCAGCTATGCCGTGAAGCTCGCGCGGGCCGCGACGAACCGCCAGATGATCGCGAAGATCCAGGGCGGCTACCACGGCACCGTCGACACGCTCTGGTACGGCCTGCAGAAGCTGTATGGCGATGGGCCCGGCGACCGCCCGGTGGGCACAATGCGCGGCGTCTCGGAGCGCGTCGCCGAGGAGCTCGTCCTGCTGCAGTGGAACCGCATCGAGGAGACGCTGGAGGTGCTGCGCGGCGTCGGTGACCGGCTCGCCGGCATCATCGTCGAGCCGGTTCTCGGCGACGGGATCATCCCGCCGGCGGAGGGTTACCTGCAAGCCCTGCGCGAGCACTGCACCGAGGTCGGCGCGCTGCTCGTCTATGACGAGGCCGTCACCTGCGGCATGAGCCCCGGCGGCGCTCAGCAGGTGCTGGGTGTGCTGCCCGACATCACGGTCGTCGGCAAGTCGATGGGTGGCGGGATGCCCATCGCTGCGGTGGGTGCGTCGGCGGAGGTCATGAGCCTCTGTGACCCGAGCTCGGGGTTGCCCCCGGTACCGATCTCCATGACCTACGCGGGCCACCCCGTGGCCGCCGCGGCCGGCCTGGCGCAGCTCGACCTCCTTGGCGCCGAGCAATACGCCTACATGACCTCGCTGGCCGATAGGTTGGCGGCGGGGACGCAGGAGCTCGCCGCCCGCTACGACGCCCCGCTGACGATCACGACGGCGAACCACCTCTTCTACTTCCACTGGGGTCCCGAGCGGATCACCGACTGGCGCGACCACTACGCCTGCTCCGACGACATCCTGGCGCACATCCAGAACATGCTGCTCGAGGACGGGATCTACCTCGGCAGCAAGGGCCGGGCCTGCATGTCGACGGCGCACACGGAGGGCGACATCGCTCGGCTGCTGGAGAGCCTCGAGCGCGCGCTGAAGAACCAGCTCGCCCGGTAGCCCACGCGGTCCGTGACATCGCGGACCGCTCCTGCTTAGAGGGGAGTACCCACCGTGCGACCCGTCGGGCACGACGACCGGTTCGACTACGTGATCGTGGGCGCAGGCTCGGCCGGCTGCGTGCTGGCCGAGCGGCTGTCGGCGAGCGGTCGGAACTCCGTCCTTCTCCTGGAGGAGGGCGGCTCCGACCGCTACGACCCGCTGGTGGCCATGCCGAAGGGCATCGCGAAGCTGCGGCCCGGGTCGCGCCACGTCCGCGAGACCGAGGTGATCGTTCCAGCGCCGGATGGCGGGGACGCCCGCGAGACCTGGATCAGTGGTCGTGTCCTGGGTGGGTCGAGCACCGTCAACGGCATGATCTACTCGCGCGGTCACCCGCTCGACTACGACGCGTGGGAGAAGGCAGCGGGCCCCGGCTGGGGATGGGCCGACATGAAGCACGCGTTCGTCGCGCTCGAGAACCACGAGCTCGGGGCGAACGAGTGGCGCGGCAACGGCGGCCCACTGCACGTCAGCACCGGCACGTTCCGCTATCCGCTCGCGGAGGCGATGATCGCGGCCGGTGAGGCGCTGGGCCTGCCCCGGCGCGACGACCTCAACCATCCCGACCTGACCGGTGTCGGCTACTACTGCCACACCATCAGAAGGGGTGCGCGGTGGAGCGCCGCCCGCGCGTTCCTGGGTCCGGCGAGGCGCCGGCGCAATCTCACCGTACGTGTGCACGCCAGCGTTCGGCGCGTCGTCGTGGCAGGCGGGCGCGCAGTCGGCGTCGAGGTGCGTATCGGTCGGACTGTCACCACCGTCGCGGCACGTCGTTCGGTGATCCTCTGCGCGGGCACCGTCGGCTCGCCGACGATCCTGCAGCGATCGGGGATCGGGCCCGCGGAGCAGTTGCGCGGCGCCGGCATCGCGGTGGTTCGGGACATTCCCGAGGTCGGGCGCAACCTGCGCGAGCACGCGGCGATCGAGATGCGCTTCCGGCTGCTGGGCGACCCGGGGCTGAACCGGCGCTTCCGCGGCCTCGGCCTCGTCCCGGACCTGCTGCGCTACGTGCTGTCGCGCCGCGGTCCCATCACGACCGGACCGTACGAGGTCGGCGCGTTCGCCTCGGTCGGAGACCGGGGCAGCCGCCCCGACGTGCAGTTGCTCATGTCCGGCTACACCAGGGTGGGGGAGACTTACCGCACCGAGCGCGAGCCGGGGTTCACCGTCCGCGGCACCTTGTTGCAGCCGCTCAGCCGCGGCACCGTGACGGTCGTCGCCGCCGATCCGGAGGCGAACCCGGTCGTGCGGATGCCATGGCTCTGCTCGCCCACCGACCAGCGGCTGGCCGTGCAGCTCATCAGGTACGTCCGGACGTACGTGCGCCAGTCGCCGCTCGTGGCGCACACCGGTGCGGAGCTGCGCCCGGGCCCGGCCGCCGCGACCGACGACGAGCTGCTCGCGGCGATGCGGCGCTACTGCACGAGCGGGTTCCACGCGGTCGGCACCTGCGGGATGGGACGGGACGACACCGCCGTCGTGGACGGCGACTTGCGGGTCCGCGGCGTCGATGGTTTGCGCGTCGTCGACTGCTCGGTGATGCCCGGCCTGGTGTCAGGCAACACCAACGGCCCGGTGCTGGCGCTGGCCTGGCGCGCCGCGCAGCTCGTGCTGGATCAGGACCGCTGACCCGGAACGGAGGTTCCACGCCCCTGGGGGGTGCAAGGCCGACGACGGCTCCAACCGCAGCACCGACCGAGGAGGAACGGCGACAATGAGCACGTCCCAGTCCGAGTCCCCGACACATGACGCAGAGCGAGCGCTGCCAAGCAGCGCCCAGTCCAAGGTCATCCGCGGCGGGCTGCTGGGCAGCATCGTGGAGTTCTACGACTTCGGCGTCTACGGCTACATGGCCGTGGCCATCAGCCACAACTTCTTCGTCGGGTCCGATGACAACGCTGCCCTGCTCGGCACGTTCGCGGCCTTCGCCGTCGCGTTCTTCCTCCGCGTGCCCGGCGGTGTGCTGTTCGGGCACATCGGCGACAGGTTCGGCCGCAAGCGCGCCCTGACCTGGACCATCATGCTGATGACGGTCGCCACCGGGCTGATGGGGGTCCTGCCGACCTACGCGACGGCCGGCATCTGGGCCGCGGTGCTGCTGACCCTCTCGCGCTGCCTGCAGGGACTGTCGGCCGGCGGCGAGAACAGCGGTGGCAACATCTTCGTCGCCGAGCACGCGCCACCGCGGTGGCGGGCGTTCCACACCTCGACGGTGAACGCGGGCACCTGCGTGGGTGCGCTGCTCTCCTCTCTGATCGCGCTGATCCTCACCAGCGCTCTCGGCAAGGAGGCGGTCGACGCGTGGGCGTGGCGACTGCCGTTCCTGCTGAGCTTGGTGCTGGGCGTGGTCGGCTTCTGGATCCGGGCCCGCCTCGAGGAGCCTCCACAGTTCGCGGAGCTGCGGAGCAGGGAGCGGACCGAGCGGGTGCCGGTCGTCGCGGTGCTACGGACATCGTGGCGCCGGGTGCTGGTCGTCATGGGCCTCAACGCGCTGATGACCGGCGGCTACTACATCGCCTCGGTGTACTCCGCGTCCTACCTGCAGTCGGTGGGCGGTCGGTCCCCGCAGTTCGCGTTCGTCGCCGCGAGCGTGGCGCTCGCCGTCGGCATCGTCGTGATGATCGCCGCGGGATACCTCGGCGACCGGATCGGCCGCAGGCCGGTGCTCTTCGCGGGCTCGATCGCGGGGCTCGTCCTCGGCTTCCCGATGTTCTACCTGATGGCCCACGGCCCCGCGTTCGCGGCCGCGATCGGCCCGGTGGTCCTGTTCGCCTGCGTGTCGTTCTTCAACGGCGTCTCGTTCGCCTGCTACTCGGAGATGTTCACCACCGAGGTCCGCTACAGCGGCCTCGCGCTGGCCAGCAACACGACGAACATGATCCTCGGCGGGAGCGCCCCGTTCATCGCGACCTACCTCGTCGGGGCGACCGGGAACACGCTCGCGCCCGGCGGGTACTTCGTGCTGTGCGCCGCGATCAGCCTCATCGCGTGCTTCTTCGTCAAGGAGACCAAGGGTGCTGTGCTCTCAGCTCGGCCACGGCGGACCCGGGGCTCGAGGGCGGCGCTGCCGGGCGGATCGGCGCTCTCGTGACCGGGCACGACACCGCGGCGGGAGACGGCGAGGAGCCCTACGCCCTCGCCCGCCGCATCGTCTTCCACGTCATCGACGCGGGGCTGGGCCCGGGTGACCGGGTGGATCCATGGGCGGCGAGCACCGGTCGCGATGCCGCGAGCCCGCGATCGCTCGCGGCGAGTCTGAGGATCCTGCGGGAGATCGGCTTTCTCGAGCCTGGCGGCGTCCAGCCGGGCGGCCCGGTCGCCCTGACCTCGGACATCCAGAGGTTCCAGGCCCTCGTGACACTCGGGCAGATCGCGCGGATCGTCTGATGCGACACCGGCCCCGGCACGTGTCGCGATGCCATCCTGGTACCCCGACGACCAGAGATGAGGTCTCCTGAGCGATGGCTATTCGGGCAGAGAGAATCGTGTACGCCCTGGCTCGCGACATCGTCTCCGATGTCGTGGACGCCAAGGTCCGCCCGGGGGAGGTGCTGGAGGCGGAGGCCGACATGATGCGGCGCTACGACGTGAGCCGCGGATCGCTCCGCGAGAGCCTCCGGATTCTGGAGGCACTGGGATTCATCCACCTGAAGCCCGGGCCACGCGGCGGCCCGGTGGTGCTGAAACCCGACGTGAGCCAGTTCTCCGCGATCGCGACGCTCTACTACCAGCGGATCAGCGCCACCTACTTCGAGCTGCTCGAGGCCCGTCGCGTCATCGAGTCCGCGACGGCGACACTCGCCGCCGCGCGCTGCACACCCGAGGATGCGGAGCGGATGCGGGAGCACCTTGCCGCGGCGAGTGTCGCGGACCCGTCCGACGACGGTGCATTCAAAGCGGTCGGCCACGGCTTCCACATCCTCGTGTCCGACATCGCGCAGAACCGGGTACTCGGTCTGATGACCCGCAGTTGCACGGACGTCGTGGAGACGCAGACGAGCCGGCATCTCTATCCGGCTGAGCGGCGACGAGCGTCCGTCCTCGAGGTCCACGAACGTGTCGGGCGAGCGATTATCGAGGGCGATGTGCGCACGGCCGAGTCCGCGATGGCCGAGCACATGCAGGACTACGTGTCCGAGGCCGCGGCCCGGTACGGCTCCGTGATGGATCAGGTCGTGCACTGGTGAGCGGCGGCCATCTCAGCGTTCTCGCGTCGACGCGCTGGTGCTGGGCAGGCCTGCTGGCCGACGATGTGGCTGCTCCCGACCGGACGGGTGGGCCGGCCGATGCCCCGGCAGCGTGTCCGGTCGGGTCGCTGGACACCGACGAAGGGGTGGTGGCGCAGTGACAGCAAACCGGCGACCGACTGCGTATTCCTCCGGTGGGACCGGCGCGCCCGGGCCGATCGCCCGCGGCGACGTGGTGCGGCGCGAGGTGGAACCCGACGAGATCCCCGTCGTCGGCCCGTGGGCGACCGAGGGGCTGCGGAGCATGCGGGGCATGCCCGCTCCGGCTCCCCGGGCCGACGCGGGCGAGGGGTCCATCCCGCGTGCGTCCGCCGACGGGCTTGACGAGGCCGCCCCAGACGGGCAGCCTGGCCCGCTGCCTGCGGCGCCTGCCGGCGACCCGAGCCCGCCGCGCACGCAGGAGCGGACGAGCGGGACGCCCACGGTGCTCACGCCGACGACTGCCGAGTCGAAGCGCGTCGGGCTCTACCTGCACCCGGACGACTACCGCGAGCTCGGGCTCGCGAAGGTCGACGACGGGGCCGACTGCAATGCCCGGGTGCGCGCCATGATCGCGCTGTGGCGGAGCAACGAACGCTTCCGCAACGCCGTCGACAAGCTCGCGCGGACCTCGCCCCGCGGCCCTCGGCGCGGCTGACGCGCGTCGAGGTCCGCCGGAAGGGCGGATCCCACCTGGACCAACGTCACCCATCCGTCCCCGGGCGAGCAACGCGCCACCGACGCGTACGTCAAGCAGCAGTTCGAACGGTGCACCGGCCTGGCTCCACGTTGCGATGATCCAGCGGCGATGGAAAGAGCGATTCACGATCAGTTCGGGGACTTCCCGGAGCCCTCGAGCGCCGGGGCCGCGCTCGTCGAGGGCCTCAGCCAAGTCGGCCAGTCCTCTCCGATGCTTCGGCCTCACCGACATCGAACACTAGGACGATGTGATCCGGTACGTGAGGTGAGTGACCTGGGGGAGGAGCCGAGCACCCGTGTCGGCCGCCCGCCGGGATGGTGTGTCAGATCATGGTGAGCCGGTCCACCAGTAGCTCCACCCGCCGCTCGGCGTCCCCCGGTGGCAGCCGTCCGGCCCGGGTCAGGGTGGCCAGCCCGTGCAGGGCCGCCCAGAACACCTCGGTGAACAGCCCGGGGTGCACGCCGTCCCCTGCGACCTCGCCGAGGCTTTCGAGCAGGGCGGCGAAGGCGTCCTTGAGCGGCGCCGGGGTGTCCTCGTGCGCGAACGCCAGGCCGCCATCGAGCTGGAACATGGCGTCGTAGACCGCCGGGTTGCGCTCGGCGAAGTCGAGGTAGGCGCGAGCGAGGGCGGTGACCCGGGCGCGCGGGCCGTCCGTGGCGGCGGCCGCGGCGGAGGTCGCGGCCCGCACTGCCGCGGCCATCGCGGTGGCACCCTCGAGGGCGACGGCGCCGATGATCTCCCGCTTGCCGCGGAAATGGCTGTAGAGGACGGGCTGGCTGTATTCGATGCGCTCGGCGAGCAGGCGGGTGGTGACCGCGTCCCAGCCCCGCTGCTCGGCGAGTTCGCGGGCCGTCGCCACGATGAGGCGCTCGCGCTCCGCC
Source organism: Amycolatopsis sp. (assembly GCA_035248845.1). Lineage (GTDB taxonomy): Bacteria > Actinomycetota > Actinomycetes > Mycobacteriales > Pseudonocardiaceae > Amycolatopsis_E. The sequence goes on from DATFHB010000103.1 coordinate 11,812, forward strand.
CGTTCGCGCTGCTTGCGCTCCTGTACCGACACGACTCGATCCTAGCACCGCTAGACAATCTAGCGAAAGTAGTACTAGTGTTGCCCCATCATCTAGCAACACTAGATCCCAGGAGGGTCAGCGTGCTCACCGCACTCGAGGTCTTCACCATCGTGGTCGTTGGTCTGATGGTGGGGGTGGAGTTCTCCGTCGCCTTCGTCATGAACCCGATCTTCAACGGACTCCCCGACGACAGCGGCCAGCTCGCCCGCGCCCACGGGGGCCGGATGCTCGGCGCCCTCATGCCGTTCTGGTATATCGGCTCGCTCGTCCTGAGCGCGGTCTGGGCCATCGCCGGATGGCATCATCACGGCACCGGCCTCGTCGTCACCGCCGCCGCGCTGCTGATCGTGAGCGTGATCATGTCGCTGCTGCTGCTCGTCCCGATCAACAACCGGAACAAGACATGGACCGTCGAGAACCGGCCCGAGGACTGGAAAGAGCAGATGAACCGCTGGAACCGCTACCACTACGTCCGCGTCGCCATCATCATCGCCGCCTTCGCCCTGCTGGCCGCCGCCCTCGCCTGAGCCCGCGGGTCGAGACCGCGCAGGTGACGCCATCGTGCAGTCCCTGCCCCACACTCACCCCTCTGGGAAAGCGCCCAAACGATCGTTTGACGACAGGGAGGGCGCGCGTCCCTGAGGAGGCACAGCCGACCGCGACACGCCCCTGCTCACGCGGGCACCAAGGGATGATCGAAGCACAGGCACTGACCAAGCGATACGGCGAGAAGCTCGCCGTGCGGCTGTTGAGCGCGGCCTGCCACGGTCGCGGTCCATTACCCGGGCTGGTGTGCACCAACTTGTGGCATTTCCTCGGCCAGCACGGTCCCGCGCCTGATCCTCCCGGGCGGTGACGTCCACCCTGCGGTCTATCCGGTACGCCGGAGTCGCACATCGGTCCCCGACCCGTCGCGACTTGACTACTACAGTGGTGTAGAAATACGACATGGCTGTAGAAGGTCGTGTGGTTGTGATCTCCGCGCGGATCGGCGCCGGGCACGATGGCGCCGCGGGCGAGCTGGACCGGCGGCTGAGCGGGCTGGGGTTCGCGGTGGACCGCTACGACTTCCTCGATCTGATGCCCGGGCGCTGGGGCCAGCGGCTGTGCGACGCGTATCACCGTGAGCTCGAGATCGCGCCGAGCAGCTGGGACTGGCTGCTCGGCGCGCTGGGGAAGCCCCCGCTGTCGTGGGCGGCGCGGGCGGTTGCCCGCCTGGCGCTGCCGAACCTGCGCGACGTGCTGGAGCCCGCGCCGTCGGTGGTCGTGTCGACCTACCCGCTCGCCAGCCAGGCGCTCGGAGTGCTGCGGCGGCGGGCCGAGCTGGACGCGCCGGTGGCCGCGTACCTGACCGACCCCTCGGTGCACCGGCTGGTCGTGGCCGGGCACTGCGACCTGCACATCGCGCCGAACGAGCACGCGGCGGCCGCGACGCGACGGCTCGGCGCGGCACAGGTCGCGGTCGCGTGCCCGGTCGTGGCACCCGGGTTCCGGCCCGCCCAGCCGGGTGAGCAGAACCGCGCGCGCCGGCGCTTCGGGCTCGCCGAGGGTGAACGGCTCGCGCTGATCTCGTCCGGCTCCTGGGGTGTCGGCGAGGTCGAGGAGATCGCCGCCGACGTCGCGGCGACGGGCGCCGCGTTCCCGGTCGTGGTGTGCGGGCGCAACGACGCGCTGCGTGAGCGGCTGCGGCGCGCGGGCGTGCCGAGGGTGTTCGGGTGGGTCGACGATATGCCGACGCTGCTGCGGGCGTGCGACGTCGTCGTCCAGAACGCGGGCGGCCTGAGCACGCTCGAGGGCCTGGCCACCGGGCTGCCGGTGATCACCTACCGCTGCCTGCCGGGACACGGCAAGGCCAACGCCCTGGTGCTGGACGAGATCGGCCTGGTCCAGGCGGTGGGCTGCATCGACACGCTGAAGGAGGCGCTGTGCTCGGCGCGGCCGCCCGGCCTGCCGGCGGGCGCCGACCCGGCGCGGATCCTGGCGCGCCTCGCCGGTGGCGTGCGCACGGAAGAAGTGCCTGCCGCATGAGGTCCGGGGTCACCGCCAGGGGCGGCCTGCTGACCACCACGGTCGTCGCGGGCGGGGCCCTGCTGCACGCGGCACCGGCCGCCGCTTTCGTGCCGGTGCTGCGCAATCGGCTGCTGCCGAACCTCGCCGGCATCGGCGATCCCGGCCATGTCGCCCTGACCTTCGACGACGGCCCGAACCCGCTCACCACGCCCCATTTCCTGCGACTGCTCGAGATCCGCGGGGTGCGCGCCACCTTCTTCCTGCTGGGCGAGCAGGTCGAGCGGACGCCGCGGCTGGCCGCGGAGATCGCCGAAGCGGGGCACGAGATCGGCGTGCACGGCTGGGAACACCGGTGCCTGCTGCGGTACGGGCCGCGGCGGGTCTACGACGAGCTGGCGCGCGCGAGCGACGCGATCGAGCGCGCGAGCGGCACGCGTCCACAGTGGATTCGCGCGCCCTACGGGGTGTTCAGCACCGCCTCACTGGTGGCCGCGCGGAGGCTGGAGCTGACGCCTGTGCTGTGGAGCTGCTGGGGTTTCGACTGGACCAGCCGTGCGACGGTGCGTTCGGTGCTCAGGACCGTGCTGAAGGACCTGCGCGGCGGCGGCACGATCCTCCTGCACGACTCCGACCACGCCGCGAGCCCGGGTGCGTGGCGATCGGCGCTCGCCGCGCTGGGGCCGTTACTGGACGAGTGCGAGCACCGGGGCCTGCGGGTGGGACCGCTGGCGGATCACGCCCTGAGCCCCAGCTCGTGATGGTGATGGTGGCCGACGCTGGCGACCACGATCCCGTTGTGTAGATCGGCCGCGGCCTCGACGCTGGCCTGCACTGACCACGCGGTCATGGCGATCGTCAGCGCGGCCGCGACGCCCGCCAGCAACCGCCAATCCACCCGCGGCGCGTCCGGATAGAGCAGCGCCTCGACCCGCCGTGGCACCGGGCCCGCCGTAGCGGCCGGAGCCAGCGTCACCGGCGTCCGGGAGGCCAGCGCCGCCTTCGCCACCGCGGAAGCCACCACCCTGCGGTCGCCGAGATACAGCGAGGTCTCCTCGTCCGCCCACCGCTCCACCAGGAAGATCACGGCCGAGCGCAGCGGCCACAGCACCGGGTTCAGCGTGGCAGCCACGGCGACCGCGGTGAGGAACAGGTGATGGCGGCCGCGCAGGTGCATCCCTTCGTGGGTGAGCAACGCGCGCCGCTCCGCCGGGCTCAGCGCGTCCAGCATCGACCGGGACACCACAATCCGGCCGCCACGCCACGGGATCGCGAACGCCAGAGGCTCGGCGTCGGGCAACACCACCAGCCGCGCCGGCACCCCGTCGATGGTGCGCACGACGCCACGCAGCCACTTCGCGTGCCGGACCAGACCGGCCACAGTGGACACCACGATCGCGACGAGCACGACGCCGCTCAGCGCTTCGACAGGCACGCTCGCGATCTCCATGTCGCGCAACGTCGCCGCGGACCAGTCGCCGTAGTCGGCAACAGCCGGCACCAGCGACAGCCCGGCGAAAGCGAGCACACACAGCGCGGCGGTGCTCCCAGCCGCGAGAGCGAGGGCGGCGACGGTCAGCAGCCACACGCCGGTGCGGGGCCGAGAGCCCGAGGTGACCAGCCGCGCCAGCGGCCATGCGGTGACCGGGAGCAGTAGCGGGACGAACACACCGGGGTCCACGGGGCGTCAGTCCCCGTCCGCATCGTGCAACAGGGTGCGCAGCGTGCGTTCGTCGGAGCGGGAGAGGTTCGAGACGAACCGGGCGAGCACCCGCGCACGATCGGGGTAGGCGTCGAGGAGCTTGCCCATCCGGCGGGCGGCCAGTCCGGCCTCGTCCTCGACCGGGGCGTAGGCGTAGGAGCGGCCATGCTTTTCGCGGGTCACGGCGCCTTTCTTGTGCAGCCGGGTCAGGATCGTGACCACTGTCGTATACGCGAGGTCGCCGTCGAGGCCCTGTTGGACCTCGGCGGCGGTGAGGCGCTCGCGATGGCTCCACAAAGCGGCCAGCACCTCCGTCTCCAACTCGCCCGGTGCTCGCCGATGCCTGCCGACCCGCCGTACCACACCTTGAATCTACAACAATGTAGAGGCCCGCCGGGACCCTGGCGGGCCTCTACATCTCGTCAGTCCGTGCTAGCCGGCCCATCGCTACTTGGTGTCCGGCAGGACCTGGGTGTGGTCGATGTGCACGGCCTGCAGCGCGCTGGGGTCGAGGCCCAGCAGCTGCAGGATCGTCGGCGCGATCTGGGTGGCCTGCACGCTGTCGTTGACCACGGTCTTCGAGTTGTGCGGCCCGCTTATCACGAGCGGTATGTCGCGGTCGTCCGGAGCCGCGCCCCCGTGCTCGGCGATCTTCGACACCGTACTGCGCGACGCCGACCAGGTCGGGCACCCGCGGCCGCACCGAAGTAGTTCGCCGCGTCGGCACCCGTGTATGCGGTCTGGAGCCCGGACTGGGTGAACGGCTTGGCGTTGCCGTTGATGTCGTTACCGGTGCCGGACTGCGCCAGCAGGTAGTTCTTGGCGAACGTCGTCGCCGCGGCCGAGCGGTCGCTCAGCCACAACAATTCCACGGCGAACAGCCCGTTCGGCGGCCCGCCCCGGCGCTCGAGTGTGCTCGCACCAGCAGATCGACGGCGGCCACCAGATCGGCTCAGGTGTCCGGGTCAGTGCTGGGACACGTATTGCGTGCTTCCCCAGGCGGCGCGCGCTCCGGAGTCCCCGATACGGACGACCTGGACGACGGACACGGCGGCGAGGACCACGGTCAGGACCACCAGCGAGACCGTCGTCGCCCGGGCGGGCAGGCGGCGCAGCGCTTCGATCCCACCGCGGCGCTGGGTCCAGTCGTACCAGACGAGCGCGGTGCTGACGACGAACAGCGCGGCGACGAACACCAGGAGCTGGTCGCCGAGGTGGGCGTGCTCGCGGATGGCAGCGGTGGTCGGCAGGTTGTCGCGCAGGTCCTCGCCGCTGCTGGTGGCCACCGGGATGACTGCGGTCGCGACGGCGGTGATCCCGACGGTGAGCCAGCCGTACCGGCGCCGGGCGGCAGGCCAGACGGCGATGGTGATCGTGGCGAGCACGGCCAGCGGGACGAGGACGACGACTGCGTGGACTACGAGGACGTGCAGAGGTAGTCCGGCGAGGAAGGCGGGCATGAACACTCCTGGTCGAGGCGAAGATCGGCACTGCGCATGTTTTCGGGGTTTCCTTGGAGGTTTCTTGGCGGCACGGCAGAGGGAACGGAGCCTTCTATCGTGGGCCCGGTGAGCGACGACATCTGGGCCGAGCTGGCGGACACCTTTGCCGACGAGGCTTATGCCTCCGTGAAGGGCCGTGTGCGCACCTACGTGATGCACCGGCACCTGCTGGATCACCTGCCGCCGGCTCCGGCGACCGTGCTCGACGTCGGCGGCGGTGCGGGCCATCAGTCGTTTCCCCTGGCCCACGCCGGGTACGAGGTGACGCTTCTCGACTCGTCGCCGGCGATGCTGGACAAGGCCCGGCAGCGACTCGAGCGAATGCCCGCCGAAGTCCAGCGGCGGGTGACATTCGTGCAGGCCGACGGGCACGATGGCGCCGAGGCGGTGGGCGGGCGGCGGTACGCGGCCGTGCTGTGCCACGGCGTGCTCGGCTACCTGGACGAGCCGGAACCGCTGGTCGACCAGCTGTGCCGGTGCGCCGCACCCGACGGCATCGTCTCGATCATGACCGGCAACGCCAAGGCGGGCGCCGTCCGCCCGGCCATGGAACGGCGGTGGGCCGACGCGCTGGCCGCGTTCGATGCGCGGCGCGAGATCGGGGTGCTGGGGCTGCCGGGCCGGGCCGACACGGTGGAGGAACTGAGCGAGCTCATCCGGGCGCGCGGCGTCGAACCGGTGGGCTGGTACGGGGTCTGGCTGTTCGTCGACTGGCTCGAGTTCGGCGGCGCAGAGCTGGACCCGGGCGACGAGGAGCAGGTAGCGGCGACTGCCGCGGTCGAACTCGAAGCCAGCAGGCGCGACCCGTACCGCCAGCTCAGCCGCGTCTTCCATCTACTCGGTCGCAAGACCGGTCCATGAGGTCGGCGGGCGCGCCGGATGTTCGACGGCATGTCGCAGCTGATCGTCTATAACCACATGTGGTTCCCCAGCGAGGAGTGGCAGTGCCCGGGCTGCACCAGCGGCGTGTCGGGAACAAGATGACCTGGTATTCCACGGCGAACAGCCCGTTCGGCAGCGATGTCGGCGCCCCGCCTGGTGGTGGCTTCGCGGTCAATGTGTTTCTCCGCGACGGCGACACCGTCTACCGCACCTGGC
>DATFHB010000104.1:0-23493 GCA_035248845.1 Amycolatopsis sp.
ATGCTGCTCCGATCCGGTCGAGCGCACGCGGGCCGCGAGGCTACCACCCCGCGGGCCCGCGTCAGCTCACCTTCCCGGCCGCCGGCTCCCCGTCTCCCGGCGCGTTCTCCGGGAAATGGCACGCCACCCGGTGCCCGGCCGCGAGCTCGACCAGCGGTGGTTCGTCGACGCGGCAGATCTCCTGCGCCTTCCAGCAGCGCGGATGGAACCGGCACGCGGGCGGGGGGTTGATCGGGTCCGGCGGTTCGCCCCGCGGCTTGCGCCGGGACGTCCTGGACCGGAGCGCCGGGTCCGGCACCGGGACGGCCGACAGCAGTGTCACGGTGTAGGGGTGCATCGGCCGCCCGTACAGGTCGGGGCCCGGCGCCAGCTCGACGATCTTGCCGAGATACATCACGGCCACCCGGTCGGAGACGTGCCGCACCACGGACAGGTCGTGCGCGATCATCACGTACGTCAGGTCGAACTCGTCCTGCAGGTCCTCCAGCAGGTTGATCACCTGCGCCTGGATCGAGACGTCGAGCGCCGACACCGGTTCGTCGGCCACGATCAGTTTCGGGTGCAGCGCGAGCGTGCGGGCGATGCCGATCCGCTGGCGCTGGCCGCCGGAGAACTCGTGCGGGTAACGGTTGTAGTGCTCGGGGTTGAGGCCGACCAGTTCGAGTAGTTCCTGGACCGCGCGTTTGGTGCCCTGCGGCGGCGCGACGTGCTGCAGCCGGAAGGGCGCGCCGACGATGGTGCCGACGGTGTGCCGCGGGTTCAGCGACGAGTACGGGTCCTGGAAGATCATCTGGATGTCGCGGCGAACCGGCCGCATCCGGTGGATCGACAGGTGCGTGATGTCGCGGTCGTCGAAGATGATCCGGCCCTCGCTCGGCTCCAGCAGCCGGGTGAGCAGCCGGCCCGTGGTCGTCTTGCCGCACCCGGACTCGCCGACGATGGACAGCGTTTCCCCGCGCGACACGGAAAAGTCGAGCCCGTCGACCGCACGGACCGCGGCGACGGTGCGCTGCAGCACGCCACGGCGGACCGGGAAATGCTTGCGCAGCCCCGAAACGGCCAGCAGGTCAGCGCCATTGCGGGGTTCCGCACCCAGTCGGTCCTCCGGCGCGCTCGCTCCTGCGTCGCGGTCGCTTCGTGTGGTCCTTCTAGTCATCGCGTTCTCCCCGCAGCTTGGGTTTGATCTCCCCGTGCCAGATGGCGCTCCACTGCTCGCCGGTCAGGTGGCACGCCACCTCGTGCCCGCCACCCACGTCCAGCATCTCCGGCACCACGGTGTAACTGCGGTTGCCGGTGAGATGGGCGTAGGCGCAGCGGGGATGGAACGCGCACCCCGCCGGCACGTTGATCAGGCTCGGCGGGGTGCCCTTGATCGGCAGCAGCCGCCCGGCCCGCTCCTGGTCCAGCCGCGGCATCGAGGCCAGCAACCCCCATGTGTAGGGGTGCTGCGGCTCGGTGAACACCGCGTGCGCGCTGCCGTATTCGGCGGCCCGCCCCGCGTACATCACCATGATGTCGTCGGCCATCTGCGCCACCACACCGAGGTCGTGCGTGATCACGATGACCGCCGAGTTGAACTCGCCCTGCAGGTCCTGGATCAGGTCCAGGATCTGCGCCTGCACGGTGACGTCCAGCGCGGTGGTCGGCTCGTCGGCGATCAGCAGTTCCGGGTCGCACGACAGCGCCATCGCGATCATCACGCGCTGCCGCATCCCACCGGAGAACTGGTGCGGGTAATCGTCCACTCTGGACTTCGCGTGCGGGATGCCGACCCGGTTCAGCATCTCGATCGCGTGCGTGCGGGCGGCCGACTTGGCGACGTTGTTGTGGATCCGGTATGCCTCGACGATCTGCTCGCCCACCGTGTAGTAGGGATGCAGTGACGACAGCGGGTCCTGGAAGATCATCGCCATCTTCCGCCCGCGCAGCCGCCGGACCTCCTCCGCGGAGGCGGGCACCAGGTCGAACCCGTCCAGCAGGATCCGGCCCGACATGCGCGAGTTCGTGCCGTGGTGCAGCCCCATGATGGCGAGGCTGGTCACGCTCTTGCCGGACCCGGACTCGCCGACGATGCCGAGCGTCGCACCGCGATCGAGCTGGAACGACAGCCCGTCGACGGCTTTCACCAGCCCGTCGTCGGTGGGGAAGTGCACGCGCAGCTCGCGCACGTCCAGGAACGCCGTCGGCGGTTCGGCGTAGGCCACCGCGGTCTCGTCGGGGTGCCAGCGCTCGCTCACCGGTACCGCACCCTCGGGTCGACGACGGCGTACATGACGTCGACCACCAGGTTGGCCACGATGATGAAGATCGCCGCGACGAGCGTGACCCCGAGGACCTTGGGCAGGTCGTTGGTGGTGATGGCCTGCACCGCGTACTGCCCGATGCCCGGCAGGGAGTAGGTGGTCTCGGTCAGCACGGCGCCGCCCAGCAGCAGCCCCAGATCCAGCCCGAAGATGGTCAGGATCGGGGTCAGCGCGGACCGCAGGCCGTGCTTGAGCACCACCGTGCGTTCCGGCAGCCCCTTGGCCCGCGCGGTCCGGATGAAGTCCTCGTTCATCGTCTCGAGCATCCCGGCTCGGGTCAGCCGGGCATAACCCGCGGAATACAGGAACGCCAGGGTGATCCACGGCAGGATCAGGTCGTAGGCCCACAGCGCCGGGTTCTCCGTGAACGGGGTGTAGCTGCTGCCGCCGGGGAAGATCTTCAGCGTGTACGCGAAAATCGACAGCGACAGCAGGCCGGTGAAGAAGATCGGCAGCGACACCCCGGCGAGCGCGGTGCCCATCGCGAACCGGTCGAACAGGCTCCCGGGCCGCAGCGCCGAGATCACCCCGGTCGCCACGCCGGACACCAGCCAGATGATCGCCGCGCCGATGGCGAGCGACAGCGTCACCGGCAGCCGGTCGAGCAGTTCCGGCAGCACCGGGTTCTGCGTGATGAACGAGTAGCCGAAGCACGGGGCGGGGCAGTGCACGGTGGTCGGGCCGGTGCTGTAGTCGGCCCCGGCCACCAGACCTTTCGCGAACCGGCCGTACTGGACGTACAGCGGATCCGTGAACCCGAGCTTCTGCGCCATCTCGTGGATCTGCTCCGGGCCGGCGCTCTTGCCCACGTAACGCGAGGCGAGATCGTCGGCCGAGGCCCCCGCGAGGCGCGGGATGAAGAAGAAGATCGCGAAGGTGGCGATGCTGACCACGAACAGCATGAACACCGCCGCGATCGACCGCCGGATCAGGAATGTGATCACCGCACCGGTCCCGGTGGCCGGGAGCGCCCGAACTGAGCCGGCCGCTCCCGGTCCCCGGAGACCTTCACCTTCTTCCGGCTACTTCTGCACGCCCAGCGCGAGGTAGTCATACATCTGGTAGCCGTCCGTGACGAACACGTTCGTCAGGTTCGGCGGCCGGTACAGCAGGCCCTTGGCCCAGATCCCCGGCAGGACGTAGGCGTCGTCCATGACCTTGGCGTCGATCTGCGCCCAGACCTGCTCGCGCGCCGAGGTGTCGGTGGTCGCGAGTGCCTTGTCCACCAGCGCATCCACCGCCGGGTCCTTGACGGACAGGTTGGTGTTGCCGCCCGAGGCCCGGATCACCCGGCTGTCGACGATCTGGCTGAGGAAACCGAACCCGTCGGGCCAGTCCGCGCCCCACCCGGTGACCATCAGACCGAGGTCGTTGGCCTTCGCGTAGTCGGGCTTGCCGGCGTAGAGCTTGTAGTAGTCGCCCGCAGGGTAGGGCTTCAACGTGAGGTTGATGCCGGCCTTGGCCAGCGACTGCTGCAGCGCTTCGGCGGTCGCCTTCTCCTTCGGCCGCTCCGCCCGGTAGGACAGTCCGGTCGTGAATCCGTTCGGCTGACCGCACGCCGTCAGTTCCTGCTTCGCCTTCGTGACGTCGCCGTGGTTGTCGGCGCCCGGCGGGTACTCGTTGTTCGCCTGCGCACCCGGAACGACCGGCGGCATCAGGTTGGTCGCGATCTGGCCACCGGTCGGCCCGCCGTAGGCGTTCTGGTAGGCGACCTTGTCGGCGGCGTACTCGATGGCGCGGCGGCAGTGGATGTTGTCCAGCGGAGCCACGTCACCGTTGATCGCGGCGTACCACAGGCGGGCCACCGTCGCCGAGTCGGCGCGCGCCTTCAGCGTGGGATCGGCGAGGATCCGGCCCTGCGCGGCGGGCTGCACGCCCGTGCCCGCCACATCGACGTCGAGGTCGCCGGACAGCAGCCGGTTGTCGATGTCATCGGCGTTGACGTTGAGCTGGACCTGGATCTGGTCCGGCAGCGCCTTGCGGATGGGGTCGGTCGCGGGGTCCCAGTTCGGGTTGCGAACGAGCGTGAAGTTCTTGCCGAGGTTGTTGGTCTGGAACATGTACGGGCCCGAGGACACGACGTGTTCCTTGTACTTCGTGCCGGTGTCCTTCGCCGCGGGCACCGGGATCGTGGCCGGCAACTGTGCGAAGTAGTCGAACCCGGCGAAGGTCTGGTTCAGGTGGAACACGATGGTCTGGTCGTCCGGCGTGTCGATGGCCTTCAACCCGAGCTTGTTCGGGTCGGGGTCGGAGTACGGGCTCGTGTATCCCTGCAGGTTCAGGAAATCGTTGAAGTACGTCGGGCCGTTCGGGAACGTGTCCTTGTCCAGCGACCGCTCCACCGCGTACTTGACGTCCTTCGACGTGACCGGGGTACCGTCCTCGAACTTCACACCGGGGCGCAGCTTGTAGGTCCACGTCTTGGCGTTGTCGCTCGGCACACCCAGCGTCTGCGCCAGGTCGGGAACCAGCTTCGAGCCCTGCGCGCCGGGCGCGGGTGCGAACGTCACCAGTGGCCTGCCGTACAGCCGGATGAAGTCCCACGAATACCCGTAGTAGGTATCCGCGGGGTCCAGCGAGTCCCAGTCACCCGCGTTCGCGACCGTCAGCGTCCCGCCCTTGGTGGTGGACGGGTTGAACACCTGGTTCACGCCCGCGTTGAAACCCGCGGTGGTGTTCGTGGTGCCGGTTCCGCCGCCACCGCCGCCGCACGCGGCGAGGATCACCGCGGTGGAGCCGATGGCGAAGATCGTGGCTGCCCGTTTGTGTTTCATTGCATGCACCCCCTGGTGGGGAGTTGGGATTTTCCGGTGTCAGCGCGCTCTCGGGTCGAGCGCATCACGTAAGCCGTCGCCGAAAAGGTTGAACGACAGCACCGTGACGAAAATGGCCAAACCGGGCACGAGCATGAACTCGGGGTCGATCTGGTAGTAGTGCGCGGCGTCGGCGAGCATCCCGCCCCAGGTCGGCGTCGGTGGCCTGATCCCGACTCCGAGGAAGGACAATGCCGCTTCGAACAGCACGTTGGCCGGGATCAGCAGGGTCGAATACACCAGGATCGGCGCGACCAGGTTCGGCAGGAGCTCCCGGAACAGGATGTAGGGCCCGCGTGCCCCCAGGCTGCGCGCGGCGTCGATGAACTCCCGTTCCCGCAGCGACAGCGTCTGGCCGCGGATGATCCGGCCGATGTAGGGCCAGCTGAAGAACCCGATGATGAAGATGAGCAATCCGATCCGCAGGCTGTCCCCGCTGAACCCGAAGGCGTTGTCCGGCACCACACCGGCGAGCGCGATCGCGAACAGCAGCAGTGGGAAGGCGAGGAAGACGTCCATCGTGCGGCTGATGAGCGCGTCGACCCAGCCGCCGAAATATCCCGCGATGACACCGAAAACGGTGCCGAGCACCACGGACATCATCGTCGCCAGGAATGCGATCAGCAGGGAGATCCGCGATCCGTAGAGCACCCGGCTGAACAGGTCGCGCCCGTTGACCGGCTCGACGCCCAGCAGGTTGTCGCCGCTGATGCCGCCGAAACCGCCCTTGGGGATCTGCAGGTCGGGATCGATGAGTTCCTGCTGGAACTGGGTTGGCGGATGGCCGAGCCACGCGACCAGCAGCGGCGCGATGACCGCGACCACGATCAGGAACGCGACGACGCAGCCGCCGGCTATCGCCACGCGGTCGCGTTTGAGCCGCATCCAGGCGATCTGCCGGAGCGATCTGCTCTGGATGGCTTCACCGGGGCCGCCGAGCGGGGGCTCGCCGACCGAGTCAGGAATTTCCAGCGGTGCTGCCATCGTCCCCGCCTAGGACGTCGTTGTCCGACGGGTTCGCGAAACCGGATGTCCCGCGAACGAAAAAGACTCTCGTTCCTCGGTGCCCGGACTTACCAGTCTTCGACAGATTTCTCGGGCGATTGTGATCTAAATGCGACGGTCCGGGCGCTTTCCGGAAACTATTTGCGTCCGGCGGTCACGTCGCGTGGTCCGCCGCTCGCGGAACGGGACCACTTCGGTGGGGAGTCACCTGCGGGAACGCAGGGACGCGGTGCCCTCGCCGGTGAGGTCGTCGATCGCGGCGGTACGGCCCGTCATCGCGAGCAGCAGGGACAGCATCGGGCCGGTGACCTCGGGCCCGGAACCGGTGGTCCAGTCGGTGTCACTGGCGTGCAGCCGCAGCCCCGCGATCCGGTTCTTGGCGCCGATCAGCAGGTTGCTGCCCTTGTAGAAGTCCGCCGCCTGCTGCATGCTCTCGGCCGGGTAGGTGTGGCGGATCCCGAGTGGACGGCGGATGTCCTCGGCATGCACGATCGCCTCGCCGAGCCAGGTGTCGACCGGTCCGGGTGGGGCCGACGTCGAGGACCGCACGCGCCGGAACTCGGCCAGTGTCGCGTCCGGGCCGCCGGCGGTCTCCCGTGCGATGTTCTTGTCGGCCATCGAATTGAACCGGAATCCCGAACCGGCGAGCCGGAGGAGGAACTGCGGGAGCGTCATTTTCGCGGTGGACGTCAGGTGCCCCAGCACGTCGTGCACCGACCAGCCCTGGCACAGGGATTCCGTCTGCCATTGCGCCGCCGTGAGATCCGACAGGTCGTCGGCCAGCGCACCGCGCTCGGAATGGATGACCGGCCACGGATCGCGAGTCGCCATTGCACACCCCTTTCTTCGGGACGAAAACAATATATCCGCGGAGTGCCACGGGTGCGCGGCAAGTTCCGGATTCGTACGCTTTGCCTGTGACGAGTGGACGTCCGGGTTCCTCCGGGGTAACGCTGGCCGAGGTGCTCTCGGCCTTCTCATTGGCGACCGATCTGGGGCTGGGGCAGCCGATGGAGCATCTGCTCCGCTCGTGGCGGATCGCGGCCCGGCTGGCGGATCGGGTGGCGGTGCCGGGCGAGCAGCGGGCTTCGCTGTTCTATGTCGCGATGCTCGCCTGGGTCGGCTGCGTCGCCGACGCCCCCGAGGTCGCGGCGTCGTTCGGGGACGACATCGCGTTCCGGGCCCGCAGCTACGACGTGGACATGGTCGGGATGGCGGCGCTGGGGTTCTTCGTCAGCCACGCCGGCGCGGGCGGGTCGGCGGCGAAGCGGTTCCGTGCCGCCGCGACCGTCGTGGCGACCGGCGGGACCGGGGTCGCGCGGGGCATCCAGTCACACTGCCTGAGCACGTCGGCGCTGGCCGAACAGCTGCGCCTCGAGCCGGGCGTGCCGGTGGCGCTGCGGCAGTTCTTCGCCCGCTGGGACGGGCGCGGGGTACCGCCGGACGTGCGCGGCGAGCAGTTGGCACTGGTGATGCGGGTGTTCCACCTGGCCGACGTGGTCGAGGTGCATCATCGGCGGGGCGGCGTCGAGGCCGCCGTCGCGGTGGCGCGGGCCCGCCGCGGCTCGCAGTTCGACCCGGCGCTCGTCGACGTGTTCTGCGCCGCGGCACCCGAGGTGCTGCCGTCCGAGGCGGACGGGCACGACGTGCACCACCTGATCGCAGCCGAGCCGGGGCTGATGGACCAGCTGACCGAGGACGAACTGGAGGCCGCCTTGCAGGCGCTGGCCGACTTCACCGACCTGCGGTCGGCGTCGCGCGCCGGCCACTCCCGTGGCGTCGGCGACCTGGCCGGGGCGGCGGCCGCGAACCTGGGGCTGGCGCCGGCGGACGTCACCGCCACCCGTCGGGCCGGGTACGTGCACGACGTCGGGCTGCACGGGGTGCCGGCGACGATCCTCGACAAGCCGGGCCCGCTGTCGGCGACCGAGTGGGAGCGGGTGCGGGCCGCGTCGTACTACACCGAGCGCGTGCTCTCCCGGCCGGCGGCACTGGCGCGGCTCGGCGCGATCGCCGCCGTCGCTCACGAGCGGATGGACGGCAGCGGATACCACCGGGAGGTATCCGGTTCGCAGCTTCCGCTGACCGGCCGGACCCTGGCCGCGGCCTGCGCGTTCAAGGCGATGACCGAGCCCCGCGCGTACCGCCCGGCGATGACGGGCAAGCAGGCCGCGGCGGTGCTGCGGGCGGAGGCCAGGGCCGGGCGCATCGACGCCAACGCTGCGGACGCGGTGCTCGCCGCGGCCGGCAACGGCGGCCGGCGACGGGTCAGTGGCCCGGCCGGGCTGACTGCGCGGGAGGTCGAGGTGCTCGTGCTGATCGCGCACGGCGCGCAGACCAGCGAGGTGGCCCGGCGGCTCGGGATCTCCCGCAAGACGGCCGGTACCCACATCGAGCGCATCTACGCCAAGACCGGTGCCTCGTCCCGCTCGACCGCGACGCTGTTCGCGCTGCGCAACGGGCTGCTCGACCCGCTCGACTTGTAGGGAGAAGACCCGACGACACGGCCCCGTCGCGTCCCTACCCTCGCTGCCATCACCCAGCGCGAGAAGGGACCACGATCATGGCAAGCAAGGCAGTCATCAGTCTGGCAACCGGCATGGAAGACCCGGAGAAGGTCACGGTCGCGTTCCTGGTCGCCATCGGCGCCGCCGAAACCGGCCACGACACCCTGATCTTCCTGACCAAGGAGGCCGTCCGCCTCGCCGTGCGCGGCACCGCCACCGGGGTGGCGTGCGACGGCTGCCCGGCACTGGCGGACCTGCTGAAGCGGTTCGAAACCGCCGGCGGCCACTACTACGTCTGCCCGCTGTGCTTCAACACCAAGCACCTCGACGCGGACGACTTGATCCCCGGCGCGGAGGTCAACGGCGCGGTCCCGATGTGGAAGTGGATCGGCGACGAGCCCGCCACGACCTTCAGCTACTGATCCGCGGTGACGTTGAGGGGCCGGCTGCCGCGGACGAGGAACGCGACGACGATCGCGACGAGGCCGTGCTCCCGCGCTCACCGGGCACGGCCAGCGCCGGCTCCGCTGGCGGCTCCGTCCACACTGGACAGATCGATGAGCGCCGCCTCGCGGACGGCGGCGAGCTCTGCGGCCGGTTTGCTGGTCGAGGGAGTGCCGCGCGGACCAACCCGAAGCACCGACCCAGCCCTCATACCCGCTCTTCCAGGACACCGATTCCCGGCCCCCGCAACGACTCCATGGCCGCCGACGCGCGTCCGGTGGACAGGAGCAGCAGCGACATCGCCGGTCCCGTGATCTCCGGGCCGGTGCCGGTCGCCCAGTGGGTGTCAGTGGCCGTCAGGCTGAGCCCGCCGAGGTCACGCTTGGCATGGAACGGCCAGCCCATCGCCCAGACCCGGTCCAGGCCGGCGTGGGAGTAGGTGGCGGGGACGGGGAAGTCGCGGTTCAGCGGGCGGGCGATATCCTGGCTGTGCACCACGAGGTCGAACAGTGAGTTGCGCGTGTCCAGGGTCTTCGCGGTCCGCCGGTCGGCGGCGTGCTCGCGGAGCCGGGCGACGATCGCCTCCGGCGGGCGGGATCCGTACCGGATCGCCAGCGCAGTGTTGATGCGGTTCGGGTCGAAGCGGGCCCGTGGCGCCGCGACGAGCATTTCCCACGTGGTGATCGTGGGCACCAGGGACAGGTGCCCGGCGACGTCGCGGACCCGCCAGCCCGCGCACAGCGACGGCGCGTCCCACTCGGCCGGGCTCAGCGTTTCCAGCAGGTCCGCGATGCCGAGCCGCAGGGAGCGGACTGCCTGCCAGTACTCCTCTTCCCCCATGGGGACCTCCAAAGTAGTCCGAAGTTCGGACCAAATGATAGTCCGAACTTCGGTCTTCTGCAAGAATGTCCCCATGGCGACTGGCGACGGCACCGAGGAGCTGAACCTCGGCCTCCTGCTGTTCATCCCGTACCGCCACATGGAGTCGGCGGTGCTGGCCGCGTTGAAGGAGCACGGGCACGACCTACCGCTGAACCAGGCTCGCGTGTTCCAGCGGATCAACGCGCAGGGCTCCCGCCTCGGCGAACTCGCGCAGGCTGCCCAGCTCAGCAAGCAGACGGTCGGCTCGATCGTCGACCAGCTCGAGGCGGCCGGTTACGTCCAGCGCATTCCCGACCCGGCCGACGCGCGCGCCCGCCTGGTCACCGTGACCGCCAAGGGAAACGAGCTGGTCGAGCTGAGTATCCCGGTGGTCCGCGAGATCGAGCAGGGCTGGAAGACCGCGCTGGGCGCGGCTCGCATGCGCCAGCTCAAGGAAACGCTGACCGCGCTGCGGGCCGTCACCGATCCCTATGCCGCTACGTCGACTCCATCGTGACCGCCGCCGAACCGACGGGCCGCGGTGAGCACGCCGACCGTGATCGCCAGGATGAGCAGCACCAGACAGTAGTAGCCCTGGCCGCTGCCGAGGTCCGAAGCCGAGTGTCGCCAGGGCGAGGAAAACCCCGGACAACCGGACCGCGGGCACCACGATGAGCGCGCCCACGGGGACGGCGATCAGCCCCGGGGGATCGCCGCCGCCAGGGAGCGGACCAGGTGCTGAGGTGGGTGCCTCGAACGTCGGAACCACCGCAAGCACCACCGCGCCGGCGCCCGGTTCGGTGTGCGGCGCGCCGGCGAGGCGCATGCCAGCCGCCTGGCGGCGGCGCTCCACTGTGGATGATCCGATAGCCCCGGTGGCGGCGTCGGCGTAGGTTCGGTGGTAGCCGGTCATGCCGAAGTCCAGGGAGGCGGACCATGAGCATCCGACACACCCCCCGGGGCGGCGCTGCGGCCCTCGCGATCGGGGCCCTCGCACTCGTCGCCGCCGCGTGTGGCGGTGGCTCGCCGTCGAGCCCCGCCACCACCGCGCCGGCGGCGGCGGGAACCGCGGTCACCGCGATGATGACGGACTACCACATAGCGTTGTCCCAGCCCACGTTCGCGCCCGGCACCTACACGTTCACCGCGGTCAACTCGGGCTCGACGCCGCACGCACTGGAGATCAACGGACCCGGCGTCACCGACCAGCGCACGCCAGGCACCATCGCGCCCGGCCGGTCGGCGACCCTGACCGTGACGCTCGGCGCGGGCAGCTATGAGCTGTGGTGCCCCGTCGACGGGCACAAGGACCTCGGGATGGACCTGACCGTCACCACGACCGGTGGCGGCGGGTAGGTTTCACGCCGTGTCCGGGGACTCTTCGGTGATGGGACTGGTTGGCGAGCTCACCCACCCCACCCGCGGCCAGGACGGTCCTGGCGAGGTGCGGGTCAAGATCCGCGGTGGCACCGAGATCTTCCTGGCTTGGTCCGAACAACCGCTACGGCTCGGCACGTGCGTGCTGATCGTCGGATCCCGCGGGGCGCGGGCCGTCGATGTCGTGCCCTGGTCGGAACTTCCTACCTGAATCGAGGAGACCAACCATGTTCGGCTATCACGTTCCCGCGCCCGACCAGGCGATGCTGATCTCCGGCAGCCGCGGCAACGGCGCGGGCAGCCCGTTCCGCGTAGTGACCGGCCACGGCAGTTTCGTGCTGCCGCTCTTCCGGAAGGTCCGGTTCCTCACGCTCGCCATGTGCGAAGCCGAAGTGGCCGAAGCGTGCGTGACCAAACAGGGCATCGCCCTCAACGTGCGCGCGGTCATCGCCTTCAAGGTGGGCAACGACGAGGAGAGCATCGTCAACGCCGCCCAGCGGTTCCTGTCCGATCAGGACCAGATGTCCGTGCTGACGGGCCGGATCTTCGCCGGGCACCTGCGCTCGATCGTGGGGTCGATGACCGTCGAGGAAATCGTGACCGAACGGCAGAAACTGGCCACCGAGGTGCTCGACGGCTCGAAGGCCGAGATGGGCAAGATCGGCCTCACCGTCGACTCGCTGCAGATCCAGTCCATCGACGACATGAAGCTCGGCTACATCGCGGCGATGGCGGCGCCGCACAACGCCGCGATCCAGCGGCAGGCCCAGATCGCGCAGGCGCAGGCGAACCAGGCGTCGGCCGAGGCCGAGCAGGAATCGCAGCGGCGCCAGGCCGAATACTCCCGGCAGACGGCGATCGTGCAGGCGCAGTACAAGGCCGAGGTGGACCGGGCGCAGGCCGAGGCGTCGCAGGCCGGCCCGCTCGCGCAGGCCCAGTCCCAGCGCGAGGTGATCGCCATGCAGACCGAACTCGCCCAGCGGGCGGCGGAACTGCGCCAGCAGCAGCTGGTCGCGGAGGTCGTCAAGCCGGCCGACGCGGAGGCCGAGCGGGTACGCATTCTCGCGCACGCCGAGGCCGAGAAGATGCGCATCCAGGCCGAAGCCGCCGCCTCCTACAACCGGGTCGCGCTCGACCGGATGCTCATCGACCAGCTGCCGCAGATCGTCAAGGAGGCGGCCGCCGGACTGTCCGGTGCGAACGTCAACATTCTCAACGGCGCCGACGGGCTGGGAGAGCTCGCCTCGGGTCTGGTCAGCCAGGGCATGGCGATTCTCGACTCCGTGAAGAAGGGGCTGAACAGCTCGACCGACGCCGAGCAGATCGAGTCCTGAGGCTTCTCAGCGTGGTTTGACCAGCCCGGTCTCGTAGGCGAAGACGACGGCCTGCACCCGGTCGCGCAGGTCGAGTTTGCCCAGCAGCCGGCCGACGTGGGTCTTCACCGTGGCTTCCGAGACGCACAGCACGGCCGCGATCTCGGCATTGGACAGGCCGGCCGCGACCTGGGTCAGCACCTCGACCTCCCGGTCGGTCAACCGCGACAGCCTGGACGCCTGGTCGTCGCGGCCAGGATGCGCGGGCCCGCCCGGGTCGGGCAGATGGTCGGCGAGCGTGTCCAGCAGGCGCCGGGTCACGCTGGGCGCGACCACGGCATCACCGGCCGCAACGGCGCGGATCGCGGACAGGAGGTCCTCGGGCGGCACGTTCTTGAGCAGGAAGCCGCTGGCCCCCGCCTTCAGCCCGGCGAAGACGTATTCGTCGAGGCCGAAAGTGGTCAGAATGAGCACTTTGGACCGGGGGTGGTCGCGCACGATGGCCCGGGTGGCGTCGACCCCGTTCGTGCCGGGCATCCGTACGTCCATCAGCACCACGTCGGGGTCGAGCTCCGCGGTGCGGACCACCGCGGCGGCGCCGTCGGCGGCCTCGCCGATCACCGCAAGGTCCGCCTGCGACTCCAGCACGAGCCGGAATCCCAGCCGTAGCAAGGGTTCGTCGTCCACGATGAGCACGCTCGTCGTCACGCCGGGACCACCCGCGCCGAGGCCAGTTCGGCACGCACCCGCCAGCCGCCACCGGGCCGGGGGCCGGCTTCGACGTGCCCGTCGAACATCGCCGCGCGCTCGGCCATACCGCTCAGCCCATGCCCCTCGGTCGCGGACCGGATCGGGGTACCGTGCCCGTCGTCGCCGATTTCGACGTCGACGACCGGCTCGCGGTAACACAGCCGGACCCAGGTCTTGTCGGGGGAGTCGGCGTGCTTGAGCACATTGGTCAGTGCTTCCTGCACCAGCCGGTACACCGCAAGTCCGGCGGTGGGGGAGAGCGGGAACGGCGCGCCGGTGACGGTCAGCGACGCCGGCAGGCCCGCCGCGCGCACCTGCGCGACCAGCTCGTCCAGTTGTTCGATCCCGGGCTGTGGCGCGCGGGGTGTCTCCTGGCCGTCGCCGCGCAGAACACCGAGCAGCCGGTGCATCTCGCTCAGCGCCTGTCGCCCGGTGTCGGAGACCTGGCGAGCCGCGGTTTCGGCCTCGCGGGGGTTCCCGCGGGCGGCGAACGCGGCGCCGTCGGCCAGCGCGATCATCACGGACAGGTTGTGCGCCACGATGTCGTGCATCTCGCGGGCGATCCGGGCGCGCTCGGCCGCGGCGGCGAGCTGAGCCTGCTGGTCACGTTCGTGCTCGGCGCGGCGCGCCCGGTCCTCCAGGGACGCGAGGTAGGCGCGGCGGGTGCGCACGTTGCGGCCGAGCACGAACGCCGCCGTCGCCAGCCCGGACAACAACACGAACGCGTCGAGCATGCCTTCGGGCGGCGCCCACCGCAGTACCGCGATGGCGATGCCGAACTCGATCACGGCGAGCGCGCAGAAGGCCATCCTGCGTCCACAGTGGACAGCGATGCTGTAGAGCGCGATCAGCAGGGCCGCGTCGGCGACCAGTGCCCGGGCGAAGAACCACTGCACCGCGGCGACCCCGGCCATCCACGCGAACACCAGCACTGGCGCGCGCCGCCGCCATACCAGGGGAACGACCAGCAGCACGGCGAGCAGCACCCACCAGGGCCGCTCGCCCGGGAGATGCTCGAACCGGTCGCCCCGGGTCAGCACGAACAGGGCGGCCACGCCCGTGAGCACCGCGTCGGCGGCGACCGGGTGGCGGTGCGGCCACGCGCGCAGCCAGGCCAGGCACGGCCGGCGCGTGACCGCCATGTCCTCCGCAGTCCTCATGCGGCCATCATCCCGCAATCAGGCGTCCCGGCGCCGGAGCAGTACGGCCGCCACCACGACCCCGGCCACGAGATACGCGCAGAACACCGCGAACCCGGTCCACGGGGCGAGGTTGCCGGGATCGCCGCGAACCATCGTCAGCGCCTGCCCGGCGGTGCTGGGCAGGTACGGGTCGATGTGGGCGGACCAGCTGTCCGGCAGGGCCGACACCAGCGCGGGCAGGATCAGCACCAGCCCGAACAGGGTCGCGATGGCCCCGGCCGTGTGTCGGAGGATCCAGCCCAGCGCGACGCCGAGCATGCCGATTACGGTCAGGTAGAGCGCGGTGCCCAGCACGGCCCGCAGCACGCCGGGCGCGCCGAGGGTCGTCTGGATGTGCTGGGAGGACAGCATTGCCTGGCCCGCGAAGAACGCCGCGAACGACCCGACTGTGGCCACCACGAAGGTCACCACCGCGAACACCGCGAGTTTCGCCCACAGCACCGGCAGGCGGCGCGGCGCGGCGGACAGGCTCGCCCGGATCATCCCGGTGCTGTACTCGCCGCTGACCACGAGCACGCCGAGCACCCCGACGATCAGCTGCGCCAGATAGAGCCCACGCAGGCTGGTCACGGTCGGGTCGAACCGGACCTGCTCGGCGACGCGCATGTGGGGCCAGCGGTTGGCGGTCACAGCGGAGATCATGATCCCGAAGCCGATCAGCGCCACCACGGCGGCGGCAAGGGCCACATAGGACGATCGGAGCGACCGGAACTTCACCCATTCCGAGGTCAGCACCCGGATCTGCGTTACCCGCGCTCCCGGCATCGGCGCGGTCGTGGTTGCCGTGGTCATGATGCCTGCCTTGCGGTGCCGTACTCGACGACGTCGTCGGTGAGTTCCATGAACGCCTCCTCCAGCGAGGCGCGGACCGGGGTCAGCTCCTCCAGCGGGATCTGCTGGTCGCAGGCCACCTTGCCGATCTCGGTCGCGGCCAGGCCGGACACCTCCAGCAGGTTGTCCTCGGCGCTGGTGACGGTCACCTCCGGCCCGGCGAGCAGCGACCTCAACCGGGCCGCCTGCGGGCTGCGCACCCGCACGGTGTTGCGGGAGGCGGACTCGGTGAAGGCGTGCACCGACGTGTCGGCGATCAGCCGGCCGCGGCCGACGACGATCAGGTGCTCGGCGGTCAGTGCCATCTCGCTCATCAGGTGCGAGGAGACGAACACCGTGCGGCCCTCTTCGGCGAGACCGCGCAGCAGGTTCCGGATCCACAGGATGCCCTGCGGGTCCAGGCCGTTCACGGGTTCGTCCAGCACCAGCGTGGCCGGATCGCCCAGCAGAGCCGCCGCGATCCCGAGCCGCTGCCCCATCCCGAGGGAGAACCCGCCCACCCGCTTGCGCGCGGCCCGCTCGAGGCCGACCAGTTCGATCACCTCGTCCACCCGCCGCCGCGGGATACCGTTGCTGACCGCCAGGGCCAGCAGGTGGTGGTAGGCCGAACGCCCGGTATGCACGGCGCGCGCTTCGAGCAGCGCGCCCACCTCCCGCAGCGGCGCGGCATGCTCGGCGTACCGGCGGCCGTTCACCCGCACCTCACCGGACGTCGGCGCGTCCAGTCCCATGACCATCCGGATGGTGGTTGACTTGCCTGCCCCGTTCGGCCCCAGAAACCCCGTCACCACACCGGGTTTCACCGTGAAGGTGAGGTCGTCGACGGCGAGCTTTTCGCCGTATCTCTTGGTCAATGCCTGTGCTTCGATCATCCCTCGGCGCCCTTCTTGCCTGTGTGCACCGAAGCTAGGCGCGGTGCCGACGCGGACACGACCGTCCCGCGGCCGATCTTCTCCGCCGCGGCGTCCGCCTTGCGGGTTACGCCGTACGCCGGAGGTAGCACAGGAGCACGCCCGGTCGTCATCCCGCTACTACAGTGCTGTAGAAATACGACATGGCTGTAGAAGGTCGGGTGGTGGTCTCGGCGCGGATCGGGGCCGGGCACGATGGTGCGGTGTCCACGAGACTCAGTCCTTGTCGGCGTCGCGCAGCAGGTCGCGCAGGGTTCGCTCGTCCGAACGCGAGAGGTGGGACACGAACCGCACGAGTACCTGCGCGCGGTCGGAGTAGGCGTCCAGCACCTTGCGCATCCGGCGGGCGGTCAGCCCCGCTTCGTCCTCGACGGGGGCATAGGCGTAGGACCGGCCCTGCTTCTCCCGGATCACCGCGCCCTTGTCGTGCAGCCGGGTGAGGATCGTGACCACCGTCGTGTAGGCCAGGTCGCCGCCGATGCTCTCCTGCACGTCGGCGGCCGTGACGGGCGTGCGATTGGCCCACAGGACGGCCAGGACTTCGGTCTCCAGCTCGCCCGGTGCTCGCCGATGCCTGCCGACCCGCCGTACCACGCCTTGAATCTACAACACTGTCGAAGCCCGCCGGGCGCTCCCGGCGGGCTTCGACGTCCTGGTTTTACCGCGTGCCGGGCAGGGCCTGGGTGTGGTCGGTGTGCACGGCCTGCAGTGCGTTCGGGTCGAGGCCCAACAGCTGCAGGATCGTCGGCGCGATCTGGGTGGTCTGCACGCTGCTGTCCATCACGGTGTTGGCGTCCCGCGGCCCGCTGACCACGAGCGGCACGTCACGGTCGTCCGGTGCCGCGCCGCCGTGCTCGGCGATCTTGCCCTTGCCGCCCGTGTAGACGACGCCGTACTGCGCGACGCCCACCAGGTCGGGCACCCGCGGATCGCCCGCGGCCGCACCGAAGTAGTTCGCGGCGTCGGCTCCGGCGTAGGCGGTCTGCAGTCCGGAGTGGACGAACGGCTTCGCGGCGCCGTTGATGTCGTTACCGGTGCCCGACTGGGCGAGCAGGTAGTTCTTCGCGAACGTGGTGGCCGCGGCGGAGCGGTCGCTCAGCCACACCAGCATCGCGTCGTCGTCCACCGCGTGCGCGACCAGGTCGCCCGCGCCCGGGTGCGCCGCCGTCCAGGCGGAGTTGAGTCCGTCGAGCAGCGGGCCGTCGTCGATCCGGGTCAGCGCGGAGGGCTGGACCGGGGACTGGCCGTGCTTGGCGGAGAGGACGATCGTCGTCTTGCCGTACAAGCCTTCCTTGCGCAGCTCGGCAGTCATCGCACCGACCTGTCGGTCGACCCAGTCCAGCGAACTCGACACCAGCGGTCCCGGCGTGCCGTCGGCGAGGTAGCCGCCCTGCATGCCGTCCGACTTGGGCAGCTTCTGCCCGGTGGACACGGCCTGGAAGTTCATCCCGAACACCGCGGGGGTGCCGGCGTGCGTGCTGCGGCTGTGGTCGTAGCCGTCGATCTCGTTGAGCACCGCCTGCACCTTGTAGCCGTCATAGGTGCGGGTACTGGCGTTGTCCTTGGTCCAGTCGCCGCCCGCGGGCGCGTCGCTGTTGACCTCCGGGGTGAACAGGTCGTCGATACCGGTGCCCGACGGGCCGTTGAGGATGTCGTAGGCCGGGTGCTTGTCCGACCACGCGGTGCGCAGGCCGGCCTGGTGCGCGACCTCGAACACCGTGTTGACCTGCAGGTACTGGTATGGGTAGACCGGCTTGCAGGTCGTCGGGTCCACCGGCAGCGCGGCCGGGTCGATCAGGGTGCGCGGGGTGCCGGTCATGGTGAGCACGCCACCGGGCAGCGCCGGCAGTCCCTGCCCGGCGTCGATGCTGGCCTTGTTCTTGTCGAGGTCCTCGGTGAGGTCGATTTCCGCGCCGGGCTTCGCACCCGCGCACGACGTCGTGCCGGCCGGCAGCAGGTCGTGGTTGTAGGTGTCGTCGTAGTAGACACCCGTGGTGGCGGGGCGGCCGCCGGTCACCTGCGCGACCATGCCGGGGAACGAGTCCGACGGGTTGGTCGTCTGCGCGTGCGTGTACTCGGTGCCCTGGTGCACCAGGGCGGCCAGCGCCGAACCGGGATGCTGCGCCACGTACCACGCGAAATCCGACTGGTGCAGACCGTCGACGCTCAACAGCAGCACGTGCTGATCCTGGGGCTGCGCCTGCGCCTGCGTCGCCGTCACGGCCGCGGTGCATCCCAGTACACCCACCGCGCCGGCGATCGCCGCGCGCCTCCATCGTCTCGCCACGGGCGGACTCCTCCTCGCATCTGCGGCAGTACGCCGCGGGACAAATGCGTGGACACCGTCCGCCGAACGAATGACCGGTGGCGCGCCGGAATGCGAACGCGACATTAACCAGTGATTAATACTCGCGATTTCTCGTGCGCTCTTTCCGATTTCCAGCGAGTTTGCCGAGCGCTAACTTCGGGCAATTCGGATTTCGTTTCAGGCGCCGGCCGCGGTGACGATCGCGTCGGTGGCGAAACCGAGAACGAGCCCGAGGAAAGTTCCCCACGTGGTAATCGTCTTGAGGTCCGCCTTGCGGGCCACGGCCAGAAGTTCGATCACGACGTAGAGAATGGAGCCGGCGGCCAGGCCGAGGAACGCGACCGACATGGTGTCGTTGACGAACCGCTGCCCGACCAGGGTGCCCAGGAACGTGGGACCGCCGCCGATGAGGCCCAGCAGGGCGAGGTAACCCCACGAGGGACGCCTGCCGGTCAGCGGGGCGACGATGCCGAAGCCCTCGGTCGCGTTGTGCAGCCCGAACCCGATCACGAGCAGCACCGCGAGGCTCAGCTCACCCGAGGCCGCCGAGTTGCCGATCGCCAGTCCCTCGGCGAAGTTGTGCAGCCCGATCCCGATGGCGATCATCAGCGCCAGCCGGCCGGCCGCCCCGTGCACGGTCGCCCGAGCCAGTTCGCCGGCCGAGGCCGCGCCGGGCCCGGCCGCGCGCTGCTCGCGCCCGGCCGCGGCGCGGTCGAAGTAGACCAGGCCGAGCAGGCCCGCCCCGAAGGTGATCGCGAGGACGGCCCCGTTGCCGAGCGCCGAGCCGGCTTCGTCGTGGCTCAACGCCGAGTCGATCGGCTCCCACGCGTGGTCGAGCACGTCCCACAGCAGGAACAGCAGGATGCCGGTGGCGGTCGCGCTGAGCATCGCCTTCAGCCGCGGCATCGGCGCCCGCAACCGCCCCACGGGCAGGCCGAGGTAGATGGTGAACCCGGCGATGGCGCCAAGCAGGACGATCTGGGCGGGGGACATGGGCACTGGCTCCCTGAGTCGTGAAAACGCGTCGGTGCTAGGGCAAGGACGCTAACTCAGGTGAGCCTCACCTCAAAGAGGGTCGCCTAAGTTTTTACCATCCGCTTGCCTTCCCACTCCGCCCCCAACCTCGCGAGTTGAGGTTTCCCAGCGGCCGAGTTGAGGTTTTCCCTGTCGCCCACCTCCCGCGAGTTGGGGTTTCCGTGCGGCCGAGTTGGGCTTTCCGCGCCGCTGGGCAGCGCGCGGAAACCTCAACTCGCGGGCTGGGAAACCTCAACTCGCGCGGTGTTGCATTTTGCTGTGCGTTAATTTGCGACAATTGGTGCGCTTGTTCGAGCATGGGGGAGGGCATCGAATCGAGGGTCTGCCGTGTCAGAATGGGCGCATGTCGAATGGTGCCGCGCTGCCGGTCAATGCTGCCCGAGGGGTCGTGCGGGTCCCCGCGATCACGGCATCCTTCTGGATTCTCAAGGCGCTTTCGACGGCGCTGGGCGAATCGACCTCGGACTATCTCGTGCGGGTGCTTGATCCCATTCCGGCCGTTCTTCTGGGATTTGTCGCCTTCGTCGTCGCGCTGGTCTGGCAGTTCTCCCGCGGCCGCTATGTCGCCCCGGCGTACTGGTTCGCGGTGGTGATGGTGGGCATCTTCGGCACGATGGCGGCCGATGTCCTGCATGTCGGGTTCGGCGTCAGCTATGCCGCGGCCACGGTGCTGTGTGCGGTGCTGCTGGCCGCCGTGTTCCTCGCGTGGCGCCGGCGCGAGGGGACACTTTCGGTGCACAGCATCGACTCTCCCCGCCGCGAGGCGTTCTACTGGGCGGCCGTCGTGGCCACCTTCGCGCTCGGTACGGCCGCCGGCGATCTCGCGGCGACCACACTGGGGCTCGGCTACTTCGGGTCGATCATCGTGTTCGCGGTCGTGATCGCGATCCCCGCGGCGGGTTTCCGCTTCCTGCGCTGGACTGCGGTGTTCTCCTTCTGGTTCGCCTATGTGGTGACCCGGCCGCTGGGCGCGTCGGTCGCGGACTGGCTCGGCAAGCCGGCCGACGCGGGCGGAGTGGGGATCGGGGACGGGCCGGTGAGCCTCGTCCTCGCGGTGCTCATCCTGTGCGGCGTCGGCTGTCTGTCGATGACTCCGTCGCGTCTTCAGGCGTGGCCGTCCCGGCGATCCGGTCCGCGAGCCGTTCCACCGCCGCGGTGACCCGTTCCTCAGGCAGCTGCGGGAAGGCGCGCCGGATCCGGCTCTGCACGTCGTAGGGCACGATCGTCGCGGCCGCGTGCTCGAGCTGGCTGATGCCCTTGGCCATCCGGTCGGCGGTGCGGTCGTGCAGCAGCCGACCCAGCACGGGTGCGTAGGTGCGCCGCGGGAGCAGCACGGTGACGCCGGTGCCGCGCTCGCGGGTCGCGTCGGCGACCAGCTTCTGGGCCGCGCGGGTGAGCCGCCGGTCCGGGCAGTCCACGATCCGCAGCGGCAGGTCGAGGTGGAGTTGCTGCCACCGCTGCTGCAGCCGCTCGGCATGCAGCCGGTCGAGCATGAAATGCACCGCCGTCCGTTCGGCGCCCCTGATGTTGCGCGCCTAGCGCACGGTTTCCAGCACGGCGAGGTCGACGGTGTTGACGAGGATGAACACCTTGTGCCGCGCGAAGTTCGTGGTCTGCGCCGGGTTCTCGCGGGTGCGTTCGAGGATCGCCTCCTCGAGGCGGTACTCGCGGTTGAGCCGGATCAGGACGAACACGAGCACCGGGAACACCACGACGATCAACCACGCGCCTTCGGTGAACTTCGCGACCGCGAAGATGCCGACCACGATGGTGGCCAGCACACCGGCGCTCAGGTTGATCGCGAGTCGGCGGCGCCAGCCCGGTTCCCGGAGCCGCAGGTGGTGACGTGTCATGCCGAACCCGGCGATCGCGAACCCGGTGAACACGCCGATCGCGTAGAAGGGCACCAGCCCGTTCACCGAACCACCGGTCACCAGCAGCAGCGCGACCGACAGCGCCGCCAGCACCAGGATCCCGTTGGAGAACACCAGCCGGTGCCCGCGTCGGGTCAGCTGCCGTGGCAGGAAACGGTCCTCGGCGACGAAGCTGGCCAGGAACGGGAACCCGTTGAAGCTGGTGTTGGCGCCCGTGTAGAGGATCAGCGCCGAGGCGGCTTGTAGCGCTCCGTACAGGACGGTGCCCACCATGCCGTGCCCGAAGACGAGCCGGGCCTCCTGGGACAGCACCGACGGGTAGCCCGCTTCGTAGGGTGTCGCGTGCGTGACGAAGGCCAGGAACGAGACCCCGGCGACGAGGAACCCCAGGATCGACGCCATCACGGTCAGGACCCGCCGCGCGTTCTGGCCCTGGGGCTTGCGGAACGCGCTGACGGTGTTCGAAATCGCCTCGACGCCGGTCAGCGACGAGCCGCCGTTGGCGAACGCGCGCAGCACCACGAGCAGCGTCGCGCCCATGACGAGACCGTTGCCCTGGTGCACGGCGACGGTGCCGGGCAGCTGTGCGGGGTCGTAGCGGCCGAGGTTTCCCGCGATCGCACGCACGACGCCTACCACGATCATCAGCGCGACCATGCCGGCGAAGAAGTACGTGGGCACCGCGAACGGGCGGCCGGCCTCCCGGAGCCCGCGCAGGTTCCCGTAGAACAGCAACGCGACCACGCCGATGGTGATCTCCAGGCTGTAGGGACCCAGTGCCGGCACGGCCGAGACCACGGCCACGGTGCCGGCGGCCGTCTGCACGGCGACCGTGACCACGTAGTCGATCAGCAGCGCCGCCGCGGCCACCTGCGCGAACCGCGGCCCGAAGTTCTCACGCGCGACGACGTACGAACCGCCGGCGCGGGTGTAGGCCATCACCACGCCGGTAGGAAGCGGCCACCAGAATCAGAATGAAAAGGATGACCCCGGTAATCGGGAGAACCAGCGTGAATGCGGCTAATCCGGCATAGGGGAGCAATTCCAGCAGGATCTCTTCGGTCCCGTACGCCGAGGACGAAATCGCGTCCGGCGACAACACGCCCAGTGCCACCGGGTTCGACAACCGCTCGGCGTGCAGCCGGCTGGTGATCAGGGGTCGTCCGAGCAGGACTCGCTTCAGCAGATAGCCGAGCGACTCTTCCGGCAGAGCCGGCGCATTGTCGTGATTGCGCGAAAACGCCATACCCCATTTTCACCCGTGGTACCCGCCCTGATGGGTGGAGGAGAAGACGTCAATATTTCGTAAATTTGCTGGACACCGGCCAGTTCGGTGGCCGGCGAATCCATCGTGGACGGTGGGGTCGCGGAGCCGGCCGATGAGTTTTCGGTGCGCGCCGGGTCTATCCCGGTGAACCGCACCGTCCGACCACGTCAGTGAGGTAGCTATGACCACCACCGCACTACCGCCCGTCGTCGACGCCGTCACCTGGCAGCGCCGGCTCGATGCGCTGCGTGTCCGGGAGAAGGCCGCCACCCGGGAACTCGACGCGATCGCTGCCGAGCGCCGTCGCCTGCCGATGGTCGAAATGCCCGCCTACGCGCTGGAAGGTGAGAGCGGGCCGGTCGCGCTGGCCGAGGTGTTCGGCGGCATGTCGCAGTTGATCGTCTATAACCACATGTGGTTCCCGGGTGAGGAGTGGCAGTGCCCGGGCTGTACCGGGTTCACGTCGCAGTTCACCCGGCTGGAGTTTCTGCGTCTCTACGACGCCCGGTTCGTCATCGTCACGCAGGGGCCGATTGACGAGGCGCTGGCGTACCAGCGGCGTGTCGGGAACAAGATGACCTGGTATTCCACGGCGAACAGCCCGTTCGGCAGCGATGTCGGCGCCCCGCCTGGTGGTGGCTTCGCGGTCAATGTGTTTCTCCGCGACGGCGACACCGTCTACCGCACCTGGC
>DATFHB010000105.1:0-15934 GCA_035248845.1 Amycolatopsis sp.
TGCGCCCGCTCGCCGAGAAGCTGATCACCAAGGCCAAGCGCGGCGACCTGCACAACCGGCGCCAGATCCAGCGGGTCATCCGCGACAAGGATGTGGTGCACAAGCTGCTGGCCGAGATCGGGCCGCACTTCGCGGACCGCAGCGGTGGTTACGTCCGCATCACCAAGACGGTGCCGCGCAAGGGCGACAACGCCCCGATGGCGGTCATCGAACTGGTAGCCGAGAAGACGGTCACCGCCGAGGCCGAGAAGGCGCGCGGCACCAAGTTCGCCAAGGACGAGGCGCCCGCCGTCGAGGCGACCAAGGTCGAGGAGACTCCTGCTGACGAGGCCGCCGAGGCTCCTGCTGCGGAGGTCGCCGAGGACGCCGAGGGTGACGAGTCCAAGAAGGACGAGTCCTGACGGTCGATTTGCCGAATGAGCCCGCTTCTCCCGCTCGGGAGGGCGGGCTCATTCGTCTGCGCCTCGACGTGAGCTACGACGGCACGGACTTCTCGGGGTGGGCGCGGCAGCCCGGGCGTCGGACCGTGCAGGCGTTGCTGGAGGACGCCCTCACGAAGCAGCCGCCTGGCGCCTCGGTGTCGGGTTCGGTCGTCGTGGCGGGCCGGACGGATGCCGGGGTACACGCGACAGGTCAGGTGGTGCATGTCGACGTGGTCCCGTTGACGGCGCCCGCGGGACGGATGCCGATGGACGAGCACGGGATCCCGGACCTGGAGCGGATGTGCCGCCGCTGGAACGGGTATCTGCCGGGTGATGTGCGGGTGCTGGGCGCGCGGGTCGCGCCGCCGGGCTTCGATGCGCGGTTCTCCGCGGTGCGCCGGCACTACCGCTATCGGGTGTCGGATGCACCGTGGGGTGCGGATCCGTTGCTGCGGCGGGATGTTCTGGCGTGGGCGCGTGAGCTGTCCGTCGACGCGATGAACGACGCGTCGGCGGAGTTATTGGGACTGAAGGATTTCGCGGCGTTCTGTAAGCAGCGCGAGGGCAGCACGACGATCCGGGAGCTGCAGCGCTTTACGTGGCGGCGGCTGTCGGAGCACCTGGTGGAGGCCCAGGTGTCGGCGGACGCGTTCTGCCATTCGATGGTCCGAAGTCTTGTCGGCGCATTGTTGCGGGTCGGCGACGGTCGGCGCCCGGTAGGCTGGCCCGCCGAGGTGCTGCGCAGCCGCGTGCGGGACAGTGCGGTCGCCCCGGCCCACGGCCTGACCCTGGTCGCGGTCGACTACCCGGCTGACGACGACCTGGCCACCCGCGCCGAACAAACCCGCGCCCTCCGCCAGCCCCCGCGCTAGCCCGCGAGTCTCACGCTCCGGTCGCGCGGGTCTCCCGTTCCGGTCGTCAGGTCCTGAATCCGCGCTGGCGAAAGGCACTCCGCAGTTCGCCGATCATCCGGCTGGGATCCTTCACGTCGGCCGCGGTCGCCCGGATCACCAGCCAGCCACGCCGGCGCAAATCCTCAACGCGGGCGGCGTCCAGCGTCTTTCGGTTCTCGTGTGCCTCGTAGCCGTCGTACTCGCCGGCGATCCTGGCGTCCGGCCACGCCAGGTCGAGCCGATAGATGGCGCGTCCGTCGACGTCGGTGATGCCGAACTGGGGAACGGGGCGCGGCAACCCGGCGTCAACCACGGCGAGGTGCATCCAGCTCTCCATTGGAGACTCGGCGAGTCCGGTGGCCAGGTCGAGGAGTGCGAGTGCCTGCCGGCGCCCTCGTGGATCCGGCCGGTTCAGGATCCGCTGTTCGACCCATGCCCGGAACTCGGCCCGCTCGGCCTCGGGCTGAAGGGCGACGGCCTGGTCGCCGCACGCCATCGCGGACCGTCGGTCGGCACGGCACAGCACCTCGGCCAGCGCCACGTCGAGCTTGAGCACGCGCAACTCGTCGACTTCCTCGGTGTCCTGGTGCTCGATGCACCCATGGTGGACCACCACGCCCTCCGGCTGTCGGGTGCGTCGAAAGTACGGCAGGACAACGTGTACGGGCGCCGTCGCTGCCACACTGCAGCCGTGGAGCACCAGCGCGCTCTGTCCACTGAGGACAGATTCTGGACCTGCCGACAGGAGCGCGGCGGCCGCCCGCGTATGAAATGCGGCGCCGCACTTCGAGTCGATCAGCACGCGCTTCGAAAACACCGTGAGGCGACGATCGGCCACCGCGGTACGCAAGGCATACGGGCTGAGGCAACGGGAAATCTCGGCTCGGAGATGTGCGCCGTGTAGGCCTTCGGGTAATGCGATCACACTCTGACCCTGCAGGGCCGGGGCGTCGTCGCGCACCCGTCAATTCGCCGACCTGTGGATAACAGGGGTCATGTGGACAACTCACCCCCAGCGCGCGACTCGCACGACCGGAACGTGAGACTCGCGCGCCGGGAAACCTCAACTCGCGCAGCGGGTTGGCTAGTCGCCGCGGCGGACGGGGCCTAGGAGTTGCTGTTCCTTTTGGGTGGTGACCAGGCGGAGCGGGCGCCACAGATTCGCGCCGAGGGCGACGACCTGGTCGTCCTTCAGCGTGGTCAGCTGCCGCATCATCTGCGGCGGCAGGCGCCAGATCCGCGCGGCCAGCTCCGCCTGCCCGATGGGCAGCCGCTGCATCAGCACGACGTCGGCGGCGTTGGCGATGGTCGTCGCCTGCGGGTGCAGGTACGGCAGCACGTACACCGTCGTCTGCCACGGCGACCGCGGCGGGAACAGGTCCTGCGGCGTCGGCCCGCCGTCGGTGACCACGAGCAGCGGGGCGTCCTCCGACGGCCGCGGCAGTTCCACCGGCGACAGCCGGCGGATCTGCACCAGCGGCGACGGCCGCCCGTCGCCCTGGTTGCCGGCCGCCCGCGGCAGCACCTGCCACGCGGCCGGCCGCCCGGTCGCGATGACCACCCACGCACCGACCGCCATCGCGCGCAGCGCGACCTGCCGCGCCAGGTACAGCCCGCCCACCAGGACGATCCTGGTGGGCATCGACCGCAGCGCGGAAATTGTCAGCGGCTCACCCTTGAGTCCGGACCCCACGACGATGCCGCCGCGGTCACCGGACGGGCTGATCGCGTCCAGCAGCACCGGGTCGACCGTGAACTCCGGTGCGACACCGTTGTTCTGACCCGGATCCCGCAACCGCAAGCTCACGCAGCCTCCTTGTCGGACGCGGCAAGCCGCGGCAGTGTCTTCACGTCGGCGAGCATGGTGCTCGATGATTCGGACCTGCAAGCAGTCCTCATGCCGTTCCTCCCATCGGCAAGGTCGCCGCGAAGCCGTCGACCTGCAGGCCGCGCAGCGGGGTCAGCGACACGTTCACGCGGTCGGCCAGCGACGACAGCCGCTCGTCGGCCGCGTCCAGTTCGCGCGGGGTGCGCGCGCTCATCCGGACGACGCCGCGCAGGCCGATCTGGCCCTCGTCGTCGGCGGGCGAGATCGACAGCGCGACCGTCGCCGACAGGGCCCGCACGCTGGTCAGCGCGTTCAGGCTGGCGGTGATCTTGCCCTTCGGCCAGCTGGTGATGGCGTAACTCGCGTGCCCGATACCGGCCGCCGTCACACTCGTCCACGACTCGCGCATGCTGACGCGCGCGTTGTTGCCCGCGACCGCCGTGAGTTCCGCGGCCGAGATCCCGGCGCGCAGCAACTCGTCCGGGTCGAGCGGTCGCGTAGGCACACCCCGCGACTCGAGTGCGTTGCGGACCCGCGACAGCGCGCCGATCAGCGCGCGGTGGGCGCCGACGACACCGCCGCCACGTTCCTGGATCGCACTGGGGCACCGGCGCGGATCGATCCGGATCGCGACCCACGTGGTGCGGCGCGCGGCCGCGGGCAGCGGGCCGAGCACCTCCATGTACGAGCTGAGCGCCGGCGACTCCGACGGCAGCGCCGCGCTGCCCGGGTAGGTGTGCCAGATCACTTGGATCGAGTCGAGCAGCACACCGCGGTCCTCGAGGCACGGCGCCAGCGCCGACAGCGGTAGGCTCGGTGCGCCGCCGGCCTGGGTGATCAGCGCGGGCGTGGGCTCGACGAGCAGCACCCCGGTCCACGTGCCGTCGTGCCACGCGATGCCGACGCGCTGCCGCTCGTGGTCGGTGCCGTGCGCGACAACGAGGTCCGGCACGGCGAGGCGCAGCAGACTGACGCGCGCGTCCTCAGGACCCGTGACGGACTCGTCGGCGGGCGGCTCAGCGCTGGGCGGCGGCGGTGTGACCACACGATCGTGGGTGCGAAAGCGGTACCGGAGCGTAAGTCCAACCCATTGGGTGAACCACTGGCCTCGCCACCTCAGGATCGCGATCAGTAACGCCACGGCGAGAACGCCGATCCCCACATAGAGCATCACCTTGGTGTTGGTGACAGTCAGCAGGATCAGGCCGATCGCGAGGCCGATCTCGAGCACGACGAGGTTGACCACCGGGAGGGGGCCGAGCCGGGAGCCGAGCGTGCGGCGGCGGGCCGGAGGTGCGACCGGCGGCGGGCCGCCCGCGGGCTGAGCCGGAGGACCCCCAGGTCCACCAGGCCCGGAACCGCCGGGACCCCCGGGACCCCCAGGACCGCCGGGACCCCCAGGGCCGC
This sequence comes from Amycolatopsis sp., assembly GCA_035248845.1. GTDB lineage: Bacteria > Actinomycetota > Actinomycetes > Mycobacteriales > Pseudonocardiaceae > Amycolatopsis_E. Next base: position 4,551 of record DATFHB010000105.1, read on the forward strand.
CGGGGCCGCGGGGCGGTGTCGGGCCGCCGGGAGGTCCGGCCGGCCGGCCTTGCGGAACTGGCGGACCCGCCGGGCGCCTGGGCGGCGGCGAGCCAGGCGGCCCGCCCGGTCGTGGAGGCGTGGTGACGGACATCCGCGCTTTCTTCCCCTCGTAGTGCTGCGTTACCGAAAGCCGGTTGGTGAGGATCCGACCCTACCCGCCCGCCAGCCCGCCACCGCCCTCAATGGACGTCCTTCGCACGGCTGAACCGGCTCCAGTTGGTCGAAACGCGCACCAGTACGGTTCCCATACGGTTATCCTGCGGAACCGTACCGCGACTCGGGGAGCTGTAGGTCGAGAATGCCGTCAACACCGACAACCAAATCTCAGGTGCAGGCGTACCAGTTCGTGCTGCGCCGCATGCAGTCAGCGCTGGTCCGGCGCGACTCGGTCATGATGCACGATCCGATGCGCTCACATGGGCGCGCCACCATAGTCGGTGTCGTGCTGGGCGTCTTGGGGCTGGTCGGCTTCGCGATCTTCGGGCTGATCAGCCCGTCGGCGTCGGTGCCCGACTCGGGGATCGTCATCGGCAAGGACTCCGGCACGATCTACGTCGTCTCGGGCAATCCGAAGTCGCTGACGCCGACGTTCAACCTCGCCTCGGCGCGACTGCTGCTCATGTCACAGCAGAACGGCGGGGGCGGGGGCACGGTCGCGGCGCCGACGGTCGTGCCCGACGACTCGTTGAAGGGCATCCCGCACAACCGGCGGACGGGCATTGTGGACGGTCCGCAGCTACTGCCGACCGACAGTCAGCGGATCTCGGACGACTGGGGCGTCTGCGATCAGCTGATGATCAACAAAAACCTGCCGGACAGCCTCCAGCTGCAGCAGGCGAAGACCGAGACGACGGTGTTCGCCGGCGTTGGGGATCTCGGCACCGAACTGGCCGACAACACCGCCGTGCTGGCCGCGGCCGACAACGGCAAGTACTACCTGATCTACCGGATCGCGAGTAACCCCAACGATCCGCACGCCAACACGGTGCGTGCGGAGGTCAACCCGGCCCAGACGGCGGTGGTCAACACCTTCCATCTCGAGGGCGCGCCGCAGCGGCACATCTCGATCGGCCTGCTCAACGCGATCCCGCAGGTGGCGCCGCTCGTGGCGCCGACGCTGCCCAGCCTCGGCGGCACGCCGAACTTCCAGGCGCTGCGGGACGAGGGGCTGAAGAACGGTTCGGTCTTCGCGGTGCAGAGCGTGACCGGTCAGCGTGACATCTACGTGCTGTTGCCGAACGGCATCCAGAAGGTCTCGCCCGCCGTCGGCGACCTGATCCGGACCGCGCAGTCGGGCAACAGGAGCATCCCGCAGCTGAGCCCGAACGAGATCAACAACGTCCGGCTGATCCAGCCGACCGACACCGACGCGCTTGCCGTGGGCACGATGCCGTCGTCCGTACCGACCATCCTTGATCCGGTGCAGTACCCGTCGATGTGCCTTGGCTGGAACATTGTGGACAACCAGCCGCACACGGTGGTGTCGGTCGGTTCCGTGCTGCCGACGCCCAAGGACGCGAAGCTGATCGACATCGGCAAGCCCGGACCGGACGGGCTGAAGGTCGACCACTTCTACATGCCGCCGGGGCACGGTGCGTTCGTCCAGTCGGCCACGTCGGCGGACACGTTCTTCAAGGGGCCGCTGAGCCTGGTCACCGACAACGGCCTGCGCTACGGCATTCCGGACGCCAACACGGCGAAGTCGCTGGGCCTGGACAGTGCGAGGCCCGCGCCGGACTCTATCCTCTCGCTGCTGCCGACCGGCGCATCGCTCAACCGGAACGACGCGTTGAAGAGCTATGACGACGTCCCCGTATCTCCGAGCGCGGGCAGCTTTCCCTCAGCCCAGTCACAGGCCGGTGGTTCAGGCAACTGACACGACAACAGGGGCCCGGGACGCGGAAGGCGCGTCCCGGGCCCCTGTTGTCGTGTGTGGACAGATCAGGCGGGGCGGTTGCGGCGCATGGTGTGGACCACGAACAGCGTGATGATCAGTACGACGAGTCCGCCGCCGGTGCCGCCGAGCGCGACGATCATCGGCGTCCAGTCGCGGTGCGCGGCCGGGGGAAGGCCGGACGGCAGCTGCTTCGCGGCCGCCGGGGCGATGCCTTCCTCCGAGGGCACGATCGCCGTCAGCGCGGCGACGGGGTTGACCACGCCGTACCCGGTGAAGTTGTCCCGCCCGCTGGGCGCACCGGGGTGCTGGGCGGTGGCCTCGATGCGGTGCATCACCTGCTGCGCGTTCAGGTTCGGGAACTGTGCCCGCACGAGGGCAACCACGCCGGCGACGTAGGGCGACGCGAAGCTCGTGCCCTGGATCGGCTGCTGCTTGCCACCCTCGACCACCTGGTTGGCCAGGTTCGGGCCGGTCGGCGAGGACGGGTCGAGCGACGTGATGTTCGTGCCCGGCGCGGCCACGCTCACCCACGGCCCCCACACGCTGAACGACGCGACGCCCCCCGACTCGTCGATCGCGGCGACGGACAGCACGTCGTCGGAGAACCACGGCGGCGTGACGATCCACGACGGCTTGTTCGGGTCGGCCTGGTCGTTCTGCTTGCAGGTGTCCGAGACGTTGCCCGCCGCGGCCACCACGACCACGTTCTTGTCGTGCACCGCGTAGTGGATCGCCGCCTGCAGCTGCTGCTCCTGCGGGCTGATCGTGCCGGTCGACTGCCGGCAGTTGTCCACCGACATGTTGATCACGTCGACGTTCCGGTTGGCGGCGTCGACCACCGCCTTGGCCAGCGTGGTGAGGTTCCCGGCGCCTTGGCCCTGCTCCCGGCTGCCGCCGCTGCCGGTCTTCGAGGAGGTTTGGTCGTTCGCCGGCCCGTAGCTCTGGCTCGTCTGCCGGATGGACACGATCTGGGCGTCCGGCGCGACGCCGGTGAACCCGATGTCCGGCGGCGTTTTCGCGGCGATGATGCCGGCGACCTCGGTGCCGTGCCCGTCGCAGTCCTCGAGCCCCTGCTTGCCCGGGTCGACGTAGTCGCCGCCGGGAACGACTCCGAAGCGGAAGAACGGATGCTGGGTGACGCCGGTGTCGATCACGGCGACCTTCTGCCCACCGCCTGCCGAGCCGGTCTTGGCCACCGCCAGCCGCTGTGCGTCCGCGATCTGCAGGTACGTCTGGCCCCACGGCTTGTCGCGCGGCACCACGTCGTTGTTCAGGTCCCGCTGCACGCACTGCGTGGTCTGTTTGTAGGTCTGGTCCGGCTGACCGTCGTCGTTCGGCGGGCTGGCGGACACCGGCGGCGGGAAGGCGTAGTACCCGGACGAAGTGTCGCTTGTGGACGTCTGCGCGTGCGCGGTGAGCGGGCTCAGCGAGCCCAGCGCCGCGGTGAGCAGGACGACCGCCGTCCGTCCCGGAACCCCCAGGTGGCGCACGTGCGCGACCCCTCTCCTTCTCGACTCCGGACCCATCAGCCGAACGAGATGTGCCGCAGCACGGTGTACAGGCCCATGACCGCCAGCGCGAGCGGCAGCACCGTCGCGATGCAGATGGCCTCGAAGATCTCCACGGAACGGCGCAGCGGCGGCGAGAACCGCTGGTTGGGGAACACCACGCCGACCACGAGCGAGGCGACGGCCACGATGACCAGCACTCCGAACACCCACAGCAACCGGCCTAGCGGGCCCTGCGTGACGAGCCAGCCGATCAGGATGCCGGCCCCGGCGACCATGCCGGTGGTCAGCAGCGCGACGGCCTGTGCGCCGTTGGCGTAGGAACGGGCGCGCAGCAGCAGCACGAGCGTGGCGACGACGCCGGTGATGATGCCGAACGCGCCGGGCGCGGTGGCGGTGACGATCGCGGCGATCGCCGTGGCGCTGCCACAGCCGATCAGCAGGCCGGTCATGTAGTTGTGCGCGACCGCGGTCTTGCGCTCGATCACCCGGTAGTCCGGATAGGAGGTTTCCTCTTTGAGCTCCTCGGCGGTGCCGGGCACGTGCGGGAGCGGCAGCTTCGCAAGCCAGATCGTCGCGCGTGGCAGCATCGAAATCGCGGCGAGCGAGAACGCGGCGGTACCGGCCGCGATGCCCGCAGCGGGCTCCGCGATCACGGTCGCGACGGTGAAGGCCAGCACGCCGATGACCCCGGCGGTCGCGGCCGCGATGAACGTCGTGATGCCCGACCCCATGATCAGGATCGCGACCGCGGCGACGATCACCACAAGCCCGCTGCCCAGCAGCAGGTTCGCCCGGATGGTCAGCCCCGGCACGGCGTAGAAGCCGGCGACGAACGCGAACGACTGGCCGCCCGCCGCCGCGATCACCACGCCCGTGTCCTCGGCCTGGTAGCCCTTCGCGAGGGTGGCGCCGACGGCGACGCACGCGACCGCCGCCACGCCCGCGGCCAGCGCGGCGATAAGGCCGTTGCCGCCGCCCAGCGGACCACCGGTGAGCAACGCGAACGCGGCGACGATCAGCGCCAGGCCGCCCGCGATGTGCCCGATCCGCTTGGCCGTCTCCTTGGTCCACGGCCGGAAGCTGTCCGGGTCGGCGTCGGCGATCGCGTCGACGACGTCGTCGTAGAGCGGCGGTGGCGGGTTCTCGTTGCGGCGGCGCAGCTGGAGGAGCTCGCCGTCGATGACGCCGAGCGAGGCCAGCGTGCGGCTGGGGTCCAGCGGCGCGTCGCCGAGCTTGGCCAGCGACCAGCCGCCGTGGCGGGCGCCCCCGTCGGGTGACGCCTCGTTCGCCATGTCCAGCAGCATCGGCAGCAGGTCCGCGACCGCGACGTCGGCGGGCAGCGCCACGTCGATTCTGGTCCGCGGGGCCACCACGGTCACCCTGCTGAATACCGTCGTGCCGGTTGCCACCTTGCGTGCCCCCTAAGTCAACGAGAATGCTGCGGGCTACTTATACCGAATCAGCGGGCCCGCGGCATCGTCCGCCCATCCCTACCCACCTGCCGAGCTTGTCCGAAAGTGTCCGAAAGTGTCGGCGGGTCGCCCTAGTATTAGCGAACCTGGGGCCGCCATGGGGTGGTTTCGGCGGAGAACGTGCCGTCTTGTGCGGTCTTGCCTCGCGCGCAGCTCGTGATTCGCTAACGTGTTGGACGGCCCTGGACCATGCCGTCAGTCCGGGCGTCGAGTTGAAGAGGGGTCCTTCGCGTGAGCACGCTGCAGTTCAAGAAAACGCCACGGCTGGCGGCGCCGCGCCCGCCGGGGGGCGAAGTCCACCTCGAGCCGCCGCCCGAGGTGCCGCGCACCATCCCCGGCAATGTCGTGCAGAAGTTGCTGCCGGTGGTCATGATCGTCGCCATGCTGGGCATGGTCGTGGTGATGTTCAAGAGTGGCGGGTCGGCTGCGCGCAGCCCGCTCACGCTGATGTTCCCGCTGATGATGCTCATGTCGATGGGCGGCATGTTCGCCGGTGGCGGCAAGGGCGGCGGGGCCAAGAAGGCCGAGATGAACGAGGACCGCAAGGACTACCTGCGCTACCTCGGCCAGATGCGGGAGCGCGCCAGGGAGGCGATGGCCGACCAGCGGGCCGCCCTCGAATGGGTGCATCCCGACCCGCAGGCGCTGTGGTCGCTCGCCGCGAGCCGCCGCATGTGGGAGCGCCGCCAGAACGATGCCGACTTCCTGCACCTGCGGGTCGGGCGCAGCTCGCACCGGCTGGCCACCCGCCTGGTGCCGCCGCAGACCGGCCCGGTCGACGAGCTGGAGCCGATCGCCACGCTCGCGCTGCGCCGGTTCGTGCGCGCGCACTCGATCGTGCCGGACCTGCCGACGCAGATCACCCTCCGCGGGTTCGCCGCGGTCAGCATGCAGGGCGATCGCGAGCTGACCCGCGGCCTGACCCGGGCGATGCTGGCCCAGCTGGTCACGTTCCACAGCTGTGACGACGTGCTCATCGCCGTCGCCACCGCCGGGCGGGCGAAGTCCGAGTGGGAGTGGGCGAAGTGGCTGCCGCACGTGCAGCACCCCGAGCTGGCGGACGGGATCGGCCAGCTGCGGATGATGGCCGGCTCGCTCGCGCAGATCGAGTCCTGGCTGGACGCCGAGCTGCGGGACCGCCCGCGGTTCTCGCGCAACGCCACGCCCAGCCCCGACCAGCCGCACGTCGTCATCATCATCGACGACGCCGACGTCACCCGCGAGGAGCAGATCATCCTCGAGGAGGGCCTGGTCGGCGTCACGCTGGTCGACCTGTCCGACTCGATCGGTGCGCTCGCCGCAAGGCGTGGCCTGCGTCTCGTGGTGGAGCCGGACCGCGTCGGCGCGCGTAGCGGCGGCGGCGTCGAGTGGTTCGGCGCTCCCGACACCCTCAGCGTCGTCGAGGTCGAGGCGCTCGCTCGCAAGCTTTCACCGTATCGGGTGGGATCTGCGGCACAGGAGGCCAGCGACGACGAGCCGCTGAATGCCAACCCGACCCTGCTGGAGCTGCTCGGCATCCCCGGTGACCCGATGACCTTCGACGTACAGCAGGCGTGGCGGCCCCGGCCGATCCGCGACCGCTACCGCGTCCCGTTCGGCATCGGCGAGTTCGGCCAGGCGGTCGAGCTGGACATCAAGGAGGCCGCGGCGGAGGGCATGGGCCCGCACGGCCTGTGCATCGGTGCGACCGGTTCCGGTAAGTCCGAGTTCCTGCGCACGCTGGTGCTCGGCCTGCTCGCCACGCACTCCAGCACCGCGCTGAACATGATCCTGGTGGACTTCAAGGGTGGTGCGACGTTCCTCGGTCTGGACACCGCACCACACGTCGCGGCCACGATCACCAACCTCGCGGGCGACCTGTCGCTGGTCGACCGGATGAAGGACGCGATCGCCGGCGAGGTCGCCCGGCGCCAGGAGGTCCTGGCCAAGGGCAACTACAAGAACGTGTGGGACTACGAGAAGGCCCGCGAGAACGGCGCCGACCTCGACCCGCTGCCCGCGCTGTTCATCTGCATCGACGAGTTCTCCGAGATGCTCACCGCCAAGCCCGACTTCATCGACATCTTCCTGCAAATCGGTCGTGTCGGCCGGTCGCTGCAGATGCACATGCTGCTCGCCTCGCAGCGGCTGGAAGAGGGCAAGCTGCGTGGTCTGGACACGTTCCTGTCCTACCGGATCGGTCTGAAGACGTTCTCCGCCGCCGAGTCGCGGGCGGCGATCGGTGTGCCGGACGCGTTCGAGCTGCCGCCCATCCCAGGTTCGGGCTACCTGTCCACCCAGGGCGCGGGGCTGGTGCGGTTCAAGGCGGCGTACGTGTCCGGTCCCTACCGCCCGGCGGGCATGAAGGCCGCGGGACCGATCACCAACGTGGTGCGCGCGGAGAAGCGGCCGCAGCTGTTCGTGCCCGACTTCGTCGAGCTGCCACCCGAGCCGGAACCGGAGCCCGAGCTCGAGAAGGCGCAGGCGCCGAAGGAAGAGGAAGAGGGCAACGAGCCCAGCGAGCTCGAGGTGATGGTCGACCGGTTCATCGGCCAAGGGCCGCCCGCGCACGAGGTGTGGCTGCCGCCGCTGGACGAGCCGAACTCGCTGGACACCCTGCTGCCGAACCTCAACCCCACCGAGGACCGCGGCCTGTCGCCGGTCGGGTTCTTCGGCAACGGCAAGCTGCAGGTGCCGATCGGCATCGTGGACCGGCCGTTCGAGCAGCGGCGTGACCCGCTGTGGGCCGACTTCTCCGGTGCGGCCGGGCACGGTGTCGTGGTCGGTGGTCCGCAGTCGGGCAAGTCGACCCTGCTGCGCACGCTGATCATGTCGATGGCGCTGGCCAACACCCCGGAGGAAGCGCAGTTCTACTGCGTCGATCTCGGTGGTGGCACGCTGGCCGGGCTCGCCGACCTACCGCACGTCGGCGGGGTCGCGGTTGCCCGGCGCGAGCCTGACAAGGCACGCCGGATCATCGCCGAGCTCAACACCCTCGCCAACGAGCGCGAAGGCCGGTTCGGAGCGCTGGGCATCGACTCGATGGCCGACTTCCGCAACCGCAAGCGGCGTGGCGAGATCACCCGCGAGCAGGACCCGTTCGGCGACGCGTTCCTGATCGTCGACGGCTGGCGCGCCATCCGTGACGACTTCGAGGAGCTGGAGCCGCAGATCACGGCGCTGGCGCAGCGCGGTCTGGCCTACGGCGTGCACGTGATCGTGTCGTCCGGCCGCTGGGCCGACATCCGCCCGGCGATCAAGGACATGCTGGGTACCCGGTTCGAGCTGCGGCTCGGTGACCCGAGCGAGTCCGACATCGACCGCCGTGTGTCGGTGAACGTGCCGGAGGGGCGGCCGGGCCGCGGCCTGACCCGTGACCGGCTGCACATGCTCACCGGTCTGCCGCGCATCGACGGCGCCGGCACCACCGAGGATCTCGCCTCGGGTGTCGCCGACGCGGTCGCCAAGATCAAGGCGGCGTGGCAGGGCCCGATCGCGCCGCAGGTGCGGCTGCTACCCGAGACGGTCACCTACGACGAAGTGCTGTCGATGGACAAGCAGCGGCACACGAAGCTCGTCCCGATCGGTATCAACGAGGACGAGCTGGCGCCGGTCTACCTGGACTTCGAGGCCGACCCGCACTTCCTCGCGTTCGCCGACGGCGAGTCGGGCAAGACGAACCTGCTGCGGCAGATCGCGCGCGGCATCACCGAGCGGTACACGCCCAAGGAAGCCGTCATCGTGCTGGTCGACTACCGGCGCACGATGCTCGGGTTCGTCGAGGGCGCGCACCTGCTCGGGTACGCGGTCTCGTCCAACCAACTGGACGGGATGATCAAGGACGTCGCCGGCTCGATGACCCGGCGGCTGCCCGGCCCGGACGTCACGCAGGACCAGCTGCGCAACCGGTCGTGGTGGAAGGGGCCGGAGCTGTTCGTCCTCGTCGACGACTACGACCTGGTCGCCACGCAGACGTCCAACCCGCTCAAGCCGCTGTCGGAGTTTTTGGCCCAGGCCAAGGACGTCGGTCTGCACATCGTCGTCGCGCGCCGCACCGGTGGTGCGTCGCGTGCGTCGTACGACCCGATCATCGGCAAGCTCAAGGAGATCGCGGCGCCGGGCATCGTGATGAACGGCAACAAGGACGAAGGCGCACTGCTCAGCAACGTCAAGCCGGGCCCGCTGCCGCCCGGCCGGGGCACGCTGGTGAGCCGCAAGGTCGGCAAGCAGCTCATGCAGGTGTCGTGGATCCAACCGGAGTGACGGGAAGCGGCAGGCAGCCGGAGTGCCGCCGGTGACGTTGCGGGTCGCGGTGGACTTCGGCACGTCGAGCACGTGCGTCGTCGCGTCGATCAACGGGCGCGATCCGCAGGTGGCGGTCATCGACGGCCAGCCGCTGATGTCCTCGGCCGTGTACGCAGCCGCGGACGGCACCCTGTTCGTCGGCCAGGAGGCCGAGCGGCAGGCGGCGATGGACCCGTCCCGCTACGAGCCGAACCCGAAACGGCGGATCGACGAGGGTGAGCTGCTGCTGGGCGACACCGTCCTGCGGGTCACCGACGTCGTGCGCGCCGTGCTGGCGCGCGCGGTGTCCGAGGCGCGGCGGCTCGGCGGCGGGGCCGAGGTGAACCTGCTGGTGCTGACGCATCCGGCGGACTGGGGCGCGGTGCGAACCCGGCTGCTGCGGCAGGCCGCGGGCGGGCTGGCCCGCGCGGTGACGCTCGTGCCCGAGCCGGTCGCTGCCGCGGTGTTCCACGCCGCCACGTTCCCGGCCGCCGAGGTGAACCGCGACCGCACCGTCGAGGTGAGCAATCGGCCGGGGGAGACCCTCGCCGTGCTCGACCTCGGTGGCGGCACCGTCGACGTGAGCGTCGTGAGCCGAATGCCGTCGAATTCGGGGCGGCGTGGTGGTTTCCAGGTGCTCGCCACGCGGGGTGACCCGAGTTTCGGTGGCGCCGACGTGGATCAGGCGTTGCTGGAGCACGTCGGCGGGCCGGTGTCGTCGGCCGATCCCGAGGCGTGGCGCGAGCTGGTCGAGGGCCGGGAGCTGGCGGATCGGCGCCGCCGTCGCGTGCTGCGGCAGGACGTGCGGGGCGCGAAGGAAACGCTGTCGCGGCACGCGTACACCGATGTGCCGATGCCGCCGCCGTTCGCCGATGCGCACGTCACGCGGGAGGACCTGGAGAAGCTGATCGAGGCGCCGCTGAGCCGCGCGGTCGAGCTCACGTGCGCCGCGATCGAGGAGGCGGGGCTGCGCCCCCAACAGCTCAGCGCGATCTTCCTGGTCGGCGGATCGAGCCGGATCCCGATGATCTCGCGGCTGGTGCACGAGCGCGCCGGCGTGGTACCGACCACTCTGGACCAGCCGGAAACCGTTGTGGCGCGTGGCGCGCTGCTCGCGGTCCGCCCGGAGCCCGCGGCGCCGCGGCCGCCGATGCCGAGGCAGGTCGCCGAGCAGCGCACCGAGTTCGTGCGCGCTCCCGGTGGCCCGCGGTCCCCGGTGCAGCGCTCGCAGCCGCGCCCGCCGTTCGCCGGGCGGCCGGTCCCGTCCCAGCGGCCGCCCGGCCTTCTCGCCGCGGAACCGCCGAAGCTCCGCAAACGCCGGAAGTGGCCGTGGCTCGTCGGCGGCGCGGTGGTGCTGGCCGGCGCGCTCGCGGCCGGGCTCGTGTTCTGGTTGAACAGCGGGGACGCGCAGCCCAGCGGCAAGGTCGTCGCGCAGTACCACTACCAGTTTTCGTTCCCGCAGGACTGGACGCAGACCGGTGGTGCCTCGCAGTTGCGCGAGACGCTCATCAAGCCGGACAACGCGACCGATGTGAACGACGCGATTTCGGTGCAGGAGTTCGCCTTGGACTTCGATGCCACCGCGAACCCGCAGCAGCTCGCGGACAGCCTGCGCGGGCAGGCACAGCAGGCCGGTCCGGCCTACAGCGGTTTCAGTCCCGATGGGACGTTCGCCGGACGGAAGGTCATCTACTACCGGCAGGCCGGCAATCTCGGGCCGATCGACTGGTACGTGATCGCGAAGGGCAAGGTGCAGGTGAACGTCGGCTGCCAGTACGCGGCGCAGGCGGAGCACGACCGGGTCGCGGCCGCGTGCGATCAGGTGGTGCGCACGCTACAGATCGGCGGCTGAATCGGATTCGCATCAACCCGCAGCCCCACAAGAGTGATCGAGCCTCGACTTTCGCATGTGCGAATCCGCCGCGTTTCCCGAGGTTGACGGGTATTTTCGGGATCGGTTCCACAGTCAGGCATTCACTCTCGCAACTGTTTCCGGACAGAACGCGACAAGGTGGAACCAATCATGGCAAGGTCTTCGTCGTAGGTCCGTAAAGCAAGACGCAGTACGGACAACACCACTAACGAAGGGGGTAACCTCTGATGGCAGGCGGTTTTACCGGTGACCCGGCACAGTTCGCGGACGCCCACCAGAAGGTGAACGAGACCAAGCTGCAGATGGACCAGAACCTGCAGCGTCTG
>DATFHB010000106.1:0-10236 GCA_035248845.1 Amycolatopsis sp.
GTCGCGCGCGTTGACAACGTGACCGACTGTCTGTCCTGGTCCTGGTGGCGACGACGCCATCAACACCGCGCCCAGAAAGCCCACTACCAGCGACAACAGACCCGAGAACCATGAAGATCACAATCTACGGTTGCAGTACTAGCCACGTGGATAACGTGCACATCCTGGCTAGGAACGGCCGGTTTTCGCAGCCATCGTGATTCCCATTTGTTCCATTGTGGACAGCTGACACGCCGGTCACGAGCCGCGAAGCGCGTCGTGGAGCCGGGAATCAGCACCGGCGGGGTGAACCGGACCGGCCAGCCCAGCAGCGCCATCGACAGGGACCGCGTGTCGGCGAACGGCCAGCGGATCAGGAACGTCCATCACAACCCCTTCTGTCACAGGACCCGAACACCCGGAAGAGGAAGGCAGCGACCGAAACGTTCCCGGCATGGCGCAGCGCACATCCTCAGGTGAGAACGTCTGGCCACGGACGATGACGGCTCAGCGGGCCGGGCGGCTACCGGCGTTCGGCCGGAGCTGCTCGACCGCGTCACCGACGATCTCGTGGCCAACGGCCTGGTGGACTTCTCGCTGCCGCTCTAACTGCGGTCGAACAGTAGCTTCAGGACGGGCCGGGCGGCGGTTTCGGGGTCGGTGCCGACGTCGGACGGGAGCGCTCCGCCCAGCCACAATGCGGCGAAGCCGTGCACGAGCGACCAGGCCGCGAGGCGGGCCGGGTGCCGGTCCGCCTCGCCCACCTGTTCCGCGACGTGCCCGGCGAGAATGTCGGCCGCGCGGGTCGCAGCGGCCGCGACCCGCGGATCGTCGCCGTGGTACAGCTCGGCGCGGAACATCACCTCGAAATGCGCCCGGTTCCTCGTCGCGAACCGGATGTATGCGACGCCGGACTCCTGCAGGTCGGGCGCCGCCGCCAGTTCGTCCGCCAGCAGCCCGAACCCCTCAGCGGCCAGCGCGGTCATCAGCCCCGCCTTGTCACCGAAATGGTGCGCGGGCGCGGCGTGCGACACGCCGGCCCGGCGCGCCAGCTCGCGCAGGCTGACTGCGGCCGGACCGGACTCAGCGATCACCTCGACCGCCGCGTCCAGCAAGGTGCGGCGCAGGTCGCCGTGGTGGTACGCCATGACTCTCCAATCTTGTCATTGACAAGTTCGCTCTCGTCAGTCAATCTTGACATCGACAAGATTGACCTGCAAGTGCCGAGGAGATCCGCATGGCCCCCTTGATCGCCCTGCTCGGCGGGTTCGGTGTGCTGCGCCTGATCGGTTTCGCGGGCATCCCGGCGCTGGATGGCTGGCAGCCCGCACTACGCGGCGCGCTGGCGCTGATGTTCCTGCTCACCGGGTTCGCGCACTTCACGAAACGGCGGCAGGGACTGATCGACCAGGTCCCGCCGAGCCTGCCCCGCCCGGACCTGCTCGTGACGGTGACCGGCGTACTCGAACTGGCCGGTGTCGTCGGGTTGCTGCTTCCACCGACCGCATCCCTGGCGGCATGGTGCCTGGCCGCGTTGATGCTGCCCATGTTCACGGCGAACGTCTCGGCGGCACGACGCGGCCTGCCGGTCACCCCGCTGGTGCCGAGAACCGCGATGGAGATCATATTCCTCGGCGCCGCGGTCGCCGCCGCACTCTGACCCTGCTGAGAATGGACGGACACCATGTTCGGCAAACCTGTGGTACCGGGACGGATGACCGCACACCTCGACGACGGTTTCGTGGTTTTCCTTATCGGTATGCGCATCAACAAACCGTGGCTGATCCACAAATGGTGGCCCGTATTCCGGGCGATGCCCCCAACACTGCGGCGCGCGGCTAGCGAGGATCTCGGACTGCTCGGCTACCACCTGGCCGTCCAGTCGCGAGGCCCCATTCTGGTGCAGTACTGGCGGGACACCGAGTCGCTCGAGCGGTTCGCCCGCAGCTCGCTCTACCCGCACCTGGCGGCCTGGCGTGCGTTCAACCGCAAGGTCGGGTTCACCGGAGACGTCGGCTTCTGGCACGAAACCTACGTCATCCCCGCAGGAAACTACGAATGTATCTACGGCAACATGCCACGCTTCGGTTTGGCCGCTGCCGGCGAGCACGTACCGGTGAGCCGCAAGGGCGACACGGCGGCCGACCGGCTGCCCCGATGACGGCCTGGTCGGGCGTGTAAGGGCCTCAACTACCCCGACCAACCTCGGCCGTCGAATCCGTGGACGCGACCGAGCCGCCGCGAGAGAAGCTCACGGGCGACGATCCGGTTGACGATGTCACTCGCCGGCCGGCTGCAACGTCACGCGCAGGTAGTCGTCCAGGGCCCACCTCCGGATAACGACGCGGCGCAGGCCGGATGCCGCGGCCACTACCGCGTCCTTGTCGACGAAGGTCGGCTCGGCGACGGCGAATGTCCGACCCTTCCACGCGAGTGTGCCGCCGCCGGCCTGAAGGTTGCGGACCCAGTCGGTGTGACGACCCCAAGGCAGCCCGATGTAGGCGGCATTCGACGTGGAACCGACGACCGCGATCGGCGTCCGGTACGGCTTGCCCGACTTGCGTCCGCGGTGCTCCACCATGGCCCACAGGGGCATCACTGCGTGCCCTGCGAGCTTCGCGGCGACCTTGCTGAAGTTTCGGGCAAAGGCAGGCGGTTTACGCGTCTGAGTGGTCATGGGCCCCACTGTGCCACAATTCCACAGACGTTGAACTACACCCTGAGAGCGCCCTCAGGCACTGGCATCGAGGGCCAGCGGGCCGACGACCTCGTCCAAGGATTAGCAGATGTCGTTACATACCAACGGTGGGCCGCTGCACTGCTGTCGATGTCGTGCTCGCCGCCGACGCGTGGATTCAGGAATCCGGCCATTTCCCGGTCGACACCGAGCCCGGCGACGGCGTGCACATCGTCTTCCCGTTGCTGATGGGGCAGAACCGCGGCAGGTGCTCGACACCGGCCTGATGCTGAATCTCGGTCTGGTCAACGAAGTCCTGCCACGGGACGCACTGTTGGACCGCACCTGGGAGCTCGCCACGCAGGTCGCCGCGCGGCCCCGCCTCGTGGTGCGGGACACAAGGGTGATGCTGACGGAGTCGCTCCGTCAGCCAGATGCGGTCGAGGGCCTCGCTGTCGCCGCCGACGCGCCGCGATGACGATGCGGAGGTGCAGGTCCCGGCGGTGGATCTCGCCTGGGCACTGTCGCGGGCCGCCTTGTACCGCGAGCTGATCGACGACCGGGACCGGATGCCCGATCAGGTCGAATGGTGGCTGGCGGCGACCCTGCCACAGCAGCTCCTCGGCACCGGCGAGTCGCCGGTGGCTTTCCAGCGATGAGTTTTGGATTGGAGGCGGGTCATCATGGATATCCAGACAAATACGAAGGAGGGCCCATGTCCACCAAGCCGCTCACCACCTGCCTCTGGTTCGACGACCAGGCCGAGGACGCCGCCAACTTCTACGCCGGTGTCTTCGCCAACTCGAAGGTCGGCGGCATCACGCCGTACCCGGAAGGCACCGCCGGCCCGAGCAAGGTGATGACCGTCGAGTTCGAGATCAACGGACAGAAGTTCGTCGGGCTCAACGGCGGGCCCCAGTTCAAGTTCACCGAGTCCGTGTCGTTCCAGATCCACTGCGCCGACCAGGCCGAGGTCGACTACTACTGGGACACGCTGACCGCCGACGGTGGCGAGGAAAGCCAGTGCGGCTGGCTCAAGGACAAGTACGGCGTGTCGTGGCAGGTCGTACCCGACCAGTTCGTCGAGTACGTCACCGGCCCCGACCCGGCCGGCGCGGCGCGCGCGACGCAGGCGATGTTCGGGATGCGCAAACTCGACATCGAGGCCCTGCGCAAGGCCTACGAAGGCTGATCCGGCGAGGGTCCCGGGAACTCTGCGGCTAGTGTCCACGTTGTCCGGTTCAACACACCGAACCCGTGGGGAGCGACCGATGGGCACCGCGATCACCGTGATCGTGCTCGTACTGATCATAGTCGGCGCGATCGCGTACTTCGCGCGCTCGCAGGCACAGGCCCGGCAGCGCCAGCTGGACGACGCGATGGCGGACGCGCGGCGGCTCGTCGAGCGTCTCGGCGGGCAGGTGCTGAACCTGACCGGCACCGACATCGCCTCGCAGCAGGCGCTGGCCGACGCCTCGGAGCGCTTCAACGCCGCCGGCTCGCAGCTCGACCAGGCCAAGACCGCTGAACAGGCCAAGCTCGTCAAGGAGACGTCGCTCGAAGGTCTCTACTACGTCCGCGCGGCGCGCACGGCCATGGGCATCGACCCGGGTCCCAAGCTCCCCGAGGAGCTGGAGCGCGAGCGCGCGGGCAAGGTGACCGAGCACCGTCAGGTCGAGGTCGAAGGCCAGAACTACCAGGCGTCGCCGGACCCGGGTTCCGACACGCCGTACTACTACCCCGGCGGCCGCGTGGCCGGTCGGCCGGTACCGCAGGGCTGGTACAGCACGCCCTGGTGGAAGACCGCGCTGGTCGCGGGCGCGTGGGGCATCGGCTCGATGCTGCTGTTCGACGCGATGTTCTCCGGCATGTCGGGCATCGCCAGCGCCCAGGCATGGGAGTCCGGCTACGACGCCGGCCAGGAGGACGCGATCGGTGACGGCGGCGACTTCGGTGACGGCGGCGGAGACTACGGCGACGGCGGCGGAGACTACGGAGGCGACGACTTCGGGGGAGGCGGCGACTTCGGGGGAGGCGGCGACTTCGGCGGCGGAATGGACTTCTGACCGAGCGATCAGGCGGGCTGGCAGGTTGGGCACCAGTAGAGGTTCCGGCCTGCCAGTTCCTTGTGTGCCACGGGTGTTCCGCACACGAGACAGGGTTGCCCGGTGCGCCGGTACACGTACACCTCGCCGCCGTGCCGGTCCTGGCGCGGCGCGCGCCCGGTGACCTCCGGCAGGTGCTCGCCGGCGACCGTGTCGATCCGCCCGGTGCGCACCCCGGCGCGCATCAGCGTCACCAGGTCGCCCCAGATTTCCTTCCACAGCACCGGATCGAGCGACCGCCCTGGCAGCATGGGCGCGATCCCGTGCCGGAACAGCACCTCGGCCCGGTACACGTTGCCGACACCCGCGAGTACCGACTGGTCCATCAGCAGCGCCGCAAGTGAGGTGCGGGATGCGGAGATCCGCTCGTAGGCCCGGTCCGGCCGGGCGTCGCGGCGCAGCGGGTCGGGCCCGAGCCGCGCCTTGATCGCGTCGACCTGGTCCGGCGTCAGCAGCTCACACCGGTTCGGCCCGCGCAGGTCCGTCCAATGTGTACTGCCGACGATCCGCATCCGCACCTGGCCGACGGGCGGCAGCGCGGGCAGCTTGGCTTCGGTGAACGTCCCGTACAGGCCGAGGTGCACGTGCACCGTACCGACCGGGTAGGAGTGGAACAGGTGCTTGCCGTACGCCTCGGCCTTGACCAGCACCTGTCCATCCACAATGGATGCATCGGGGGCGAACTTGCCCTGTGGGCTCGAGGCCCGCACCGGTGCACCGCCATAGCGACGCTGGTGCAACCGGGCCAGCCGGTGCAGGGTGTGCCCCTCGGGCATCAGGCGGGCAGCGGCGGCGGCGTGCCGGTGCGCTCGTAGTCGAGCAGCTGCTGCACGCGGCGTCCGTGGCGTTCCTCTGGCGAGACCGGAGTGGCCAGGAACGCCTCGACGATCGCGATGGCTTCCTCGAGGGTGTGCATCCGCGCACCGACGCCGATCAGCTGGGCGTGGTTGTGCTCGCGGGCGAGCTGCGCGATCTCGGGTTTCCACGCCAGCGCGGCGCGCGCCCCAGGCACCTTGTTCGCCGCGATCTGCTCACCGTTGCCGGACCCGCCGATGACGATGCCGAGGCTGCCCTCGTCGGCCACCACGCGCCGCGCCGTCTCGATGCAGAACGCCGGGTAGTCGTCCTGCGCGTCGTAGACGGCCGGCCCGATGTCGGTCACCTCGTGACCCTGCGCCTTGAGGTGGCTCACCAGGCTGTTCTTCAGCTCGAAACCGGCATGGTCGGATCCCAGATACACACGCACGGCGCAGAGTCTGCCATCCAGGTCACGAGGCAAGCTACGGGGTATGGCAACCACCTGGACGGAAGTCGGCGACGGAGTCCTCGCCCGCCGGCACGACCACCTCGACCTCACGCTGGGCCTGGTCATCGGCACCGAGCGGTGCCTGGTGGTCGACACCGGCGGCGACGAGGCGCACGGCGCGGAATTCGCCGCGGCCGTGCGCCACGTCACCCCGCTGCCCTGGGTGGTGGTGATCACGCACGGGCATTTCGACCACCATTTCGGCACCCACGTGTTCCTGCCGTGCCCGGTGTGGGCGCACGAGCGCTGCGCGGCCGCGATGGACGACGACCGCCCGGTCTGGGTGGCGAAGTTCCGCCAGGAAGGCAACACCGGCGCGGCGCAGCGCCTGCTCGACGCGCGGCTCGCGCCGCCCACCGACCTGCTCACCACCGAGGCCACGCTCGACCTCGGCGGCCGCACCGTCACGCTGCTGCACCCCGGGCGCGGGCACACCGACCACGACGTGGCGGTACACGTGCCCGATGCCGGCGTGGTGTTCACCGGCGACCTCGTCGAACAGGGCGCCGACCCATCGGTCGGAGCAGACTCGCACGTCGCCGAATGGCCGCACGCACTCGACGTGCTCCTCGCCCTCGACGCACACACCCACGTGCCCGGCCACGGCGATCCCGTCGGTCCCGGGTACGTGCGCGCCCAGCGTGACGCGCTCAGTCGAAGTTCAGGCTGCCCGTCCGAGTCCGCTTGAGCTCGAAGAAGTCGGGGTAGCTCGCCAGCGCCCGCGCACCGTCGAAGATCTTCGCGGCGTCCTCGCCCCGCGGGATCGACGACAGGACCGGCCCGAAGAAGGCGACGCCGTCGATGTGGATCACCGGGGTGCCGACATCCATGCCGACCGGGTCGATGCCCTTGTGGTGGCTCTCGCGCAGAGCCTCGTCGTAGTCGGTCGAGTCGGCGGCGTCCGCCAGCTCCAGCGGGGCGTCTACAGCGGCGAGCGCCTCCTTGAGCACGAGGTCGATGTCCTTGTTGTCCTCATTGTGGTAGCGCGTGCCGAACTCGGTGTAGAAGTCGCGCAGCACCGCCTCGCCCTTGGCCTGCGACAAGGCGATCGCGACGCGCACCGGGCGCCACGACTTCTCCATCAGCTCCTGGTACTGCTCGGGCAGGTCGCGGCCGGAGTTGAGGACCGCGAGGCTCATCACGTGGAAATGCAGGTCCACCTCACGATGCCGCTCGACCTCGAGAATCCAGCGTGAAGTGATCCACGCGAACGGGCAAACCGGGTCGAAGTAGAGGTCGACGCGCGGGCGCTCGGAAACCATCCGTCTCTCCCTGTGATCTCGGGTGTGAATAACCCTCAACCGGGCCAACAGCTTGCGAAGACGGCTTGTTCCCCGGGCCATACATGATTGGATGGTCCGATAGCCGAAAAACGACCACCGCTAGTGCTACGAGGTGCCTGTGCCCGCCCCAAACCTGACCCGTGACCAAGCAAGGCAGCGCGCCGACCTGCTGGAAGTCGAGTCCTACGACATCGCCCTCGACCTCACAGACGGTAATGGCGGTCCGGGTGAGAAAACATTCGACTCGACCACCACAATCCGGTTCTCCAGTGCGCGCGCCGGGGACGACTCCTGGATCGACATCGTCGCCGCCCGGGTGCGTTCGGCCACGCTCAACGGCCGCGCGCTCGAGGTGTCCTCCTACGTCGAGGACGACGGCATCGCGCTGCCCGGCCTGGCGGCCGCCAACGAGCTGGTGGTCGAGGCCGACTGCCGCTTCATGAACACCGGCGAGGGCCTGCACCGTTTCGTCGATCCGGTCGACGACGCCGTCTACCTCTACACGCAGTTCGAGACGGCCGACGCCAAGCGCATGTTCGCGTGCTTCGACCAGCCGGACCTCAAGTCCACCTACCGCCTCACGCTCACCGCGCCGAGCGACTGGAAGGTGGTGTCCAACGCCAAGGTCGAGTCCACCGAGAAGACCCCCGAGGGCGCCACCAGGACGGTGTTCGCGGTGTCGGAGCGCATCTCGACGTACCTGGTCGCGCTCGTCGCCGGCCCGTACGCCGAGTGGCACGACCAGTTCACCGACGAGCACGGCACGATCCCGCTGGGCATCTACTGCCGCGCGTCGCTGGCCGAGCACATGGACGCCGACCGGCTGTTCACCGAAACCAAACAGGGTTTCGGCTTCTACCACAAGGCGTTCGACACGCCGTACCCGTTCTCGAAGTACGACCAGCTGTTCGTGCCCGAGTTCAACGCGGGCGCGATGGAGAATGCCGGCGCGGTCACGTTCCTCGAGGACTACGTCTTCCGCAGCCGCGTTACCCGCTACTCCTACGAGCGCCGCGCGGAGACCCTGCTGCACGAGATGGCGCACATGTGGTTCGGCGACCTGGTCACCATGCGCTGGTGGGACGACCTGTGGCTGAACGAGTCGTTCGCGACGTTCGCGAGCGTGCTGGCACAGGCCGAGGCCACTGAGTACTCCCACGCGTGGACCAGCTTCGCCAACATCGAGAAGTCTTGGGCCTACCGCCAGGACCAGCTGCCTTCGACGCACCCGATCGCGGCCGACATCGTCGACCTGCAGGCGGTCGAGGTGAACTTCGACGGCATCACCTACGCCAAGGGCGCGAGCGTGCTCAAGCAGCTGGTGTCCTACGTCGGGCTGGACAACTTCCTGGCCGGCCTGCGGGTGTACTTCGGCAAGCACGCGTGGGGCAACGCGACGCTGGCCGACCTGCTGGCCGCGCTGGAGCAGGCGTCCGGGCGCGACCTGTCGGGCTGGAGCGCGCAGTGGCTGGAGACCACGGGGCTCAACTCGCTGCGGGCCCGGTTCGAGACCGACGACGCGGGCGCGTTCAGCTCGTTCGCGGTGGTACAGAGCGGCGCGAAGCCGGGTGCCGGCGAGCTGCGCACGCACCGGATCGCGGTGGGTGTCTACGACGATGTCGAGGGCAAGCTCGTCCGCGTCAAGCGGGTCGAGCTGGACGTCGAGGGCGAGGTCACCGAGGTACCGGCTCTCGTCGGCGTCCCGGCGGGCAAGCTCGTGCTGGTCAACGACGACGACCTGACCTACTGCACGATGCGGCTGGACGCGCAGTCGCTGACCACGCTGGTCGACCGGATCGCCGACATCACCGAACCGCTCCCCCGCACCCTGTGCTGGTCGGCGGCGTGGGAGATGACGCGGGAAGCCGAGCTGAAAGCCCGCGACTTCGTCGCGATCGTCGCCCACGGCATCCACGCCGAGACCGAGGTCGGCGTGGTGCAGCGGCTGCTGCTGCAGGCGCAGACGGCACTCAACTCCTACGCCGAAAAGCAGTGGGCGGCCGAGCGTGGCTGGCCCGAGTTCACCGCGCGGATGCTGGAGCTGACGCGGGCGGCGGAGCCGGGCTCGGACCACCAGCTGGCCTACGCCAACGCGCTCGCCGGATCGGTGCTGAGCGAGGAGCAGCTGGTCGTGCTGGCGGGCTGGCTGGACGGCTCCGCACCAATGGCGGGCCTGACCGTCGACGCGGACCTCCGCTGGCGCCTGCTCAAGGCCCTGGTCGCGCACGGCAAGGCCGGCGAAGCCGAGATCGACGCCGAGCTGGCGCAGGACGACACCGCGGCGGGCCGCCGGCACGCCGAGTCCGCGCGGGCACTGCGACCGGTGCCGGAGGCGAAGGCCGACGCGTGGCGGCGGGCGATCTACGACGACGAGCTGCCCAACGCGATGAGCAACGCGATCATCGGCGGGTTCTCGCACCCCGGTCAGAAGGACCTGCTCGGCGAGTACGTCGGCCGCTACTTCGAGGTGATCGACGAGGTGTGGCAGCGCCGTTCGAGCGAGCGGGCCCAGCCGGTGGTCGTCGGCCTGTTCCCGGCCTGGGCGGTCGAACGGTCCACTGTGGACGCGTCCGACGCGTGGCTGGCGCAGGACAAGCCGGCGTCGCTGCGGCGCCTGGTCTCGGAAGGCCGCGCGGGCATCGTCCGCGCGCTGGCCGCCCGCGACTTCGACGAGAGCTGACCCGAAGCGCCGTGAAGGACCCCCTCATGGCGTCAGGCGCCATGAGGGGGTCCTTCACGGTAAGGACCTAGGGCCTGTCCTGTGGATCATGTGACGGGGTCGCGGAGCCAGATTCGGATTGAGGCGACGTCGATGGTGCCCTGGTAGATGCGTTCGCGCTTGTCGTAGCGGGTCGCGACCGCGCGGAAGCCCTTGAGCTTGTTGAA
>DATFHB010000107.1:0-21955 GCA_035248845.1 Amycolatopsis sp.
TTCAACAAGCTCAAGGGCTTCCGCGCGGTCGCGACCCGCTACGACAAGCGCGAACGCATCTACCAGGGCACCATCGACGTCGCCTCAATCCGAATCTGGCTCCGCGACCCCGTCACATGATCCACAGGACAGGCCCTAGGACGCCGGTCCCAGCTGCCCACGACCGGCGTCTGCTACAAAGAGTGTCCGGAGGCTGACACCGGCGCTATGGGGGAACGGGATGACGCTTCGTGCGGTGCTGGCTGACGACTCGGTACTGATCCGGGGCGGCATCGCACGCATACTGCAGGACGAGGGCGTCGAGGTTGTCGGCGAGGTCGGCGACGCGACTGCCTTGCTGCGGCTCGTCGGGGAGTGCCGGCCCGACGTCGCCGTGGTCGATGTCCGGATGCCGCCCTCGCACACGGTCGACGGGATCGACGCGGCGATGAAGATCCGGGCGGAGCATGCGCACACCGGGGTGCTGCTGCTGTCGCAGTACGTGGAGACCGCGGCCGCGATGAAGCTGCTGGCGGGCGGCGCGGACAGCGTCGGCTACCTGCTCAAGGACCGGGTCTCCGACAGCGACTTCATCTCCGCCGTGAACAGCGTCGCGACCGGCGGCACCGCGATCGACCCGATCCTGGTGACCCGCATGATGGACCGGCCGCACCGCGGGCGGCAACTCCTCGACAACCTGAGCGATCGCGAGCGGGAGGTGTTGTCATTGATGGCGGAAGGAAAATCCAATCAGGCCATCGGAGCTGCCCTCTTTCTCGGCCGGCGCACGGTCGAGTCGCACGTCTCCGCGATCTTCGACAAACTCGAGCTGCGGCCCGAGCCCGACGACCATCGGCGGGTTCTCGCCGTCCTGACCTACCTGAAGGCCACCGGATCCTGACTCGCGCACCCCAGTGTGACCGTGATCGCGGTACCCCCGCCAGGTGGGCTGTCCACGGTGAACGTGCCGCCGAGCGTGGTCGCCCGGTCGGACAACCCGCTCAACCCACCACCGTCCACAACGGACGCTCCACCACAGCCGTCGTCCCGGACTTCCAGCCGCAGTGCGGCATCGTCGCATCCCAGCCGGATTTCGACATGTGTGGCCCGAGCGTGCTTGCAGGCGTTGGTCACGGCTTCCGCCGCGATGAAATACGCGGCGAGTTCCGCGTGCGCCGGGGGTCTTGTCGTTGTGGCGTCGACGATCTCGACCGGTAGTGGGGTTCGCTCGGCGAGCGAGGTCAGCGCGGCGGCGAGCCCGCCATCGGCCAGGACCGCCGGGTACACGCCGGCGGCGAGGTTACGCAGCTCGGCCAGTGCCACCTTGATCTGGTCCGCGCCGCACTTGATCAGCTCGCGCACCCGCGGGTCGTCCGCCGCCTGCTGGGCACGACGCAGCTGGATGGTCGAGGCGACGAGGTACTGCTGCGCGCCGTCGTGCAGATCGCGCACGATCCGGTGCCGCTGGAGATCGCCCGCGGCGACGATTCGCTCCCGCGAACGCTCGACTTCGCTCAGCTGCTCGCGAAGTTCGGCGCGCAGCCGCTCGTGTTCCAGCGCGAGGGTCGCGCCGCTGCGCACCGCCGCGAGCAGTTCGGGATGGGCGGACAACGACCCGTCGTGGACCACCGCCCCAAATGGAACTCCGTTGCGGCCCAACGCGGTCACGCCCCGCGAAGCAGGAACGTCCGCGAGGTCTTGCGGGACTCCGTGTTCGTCGTGGTAGCAGCCGTCCGAATAGGACCAGAGCACCAGGCTGGGATCACGCAGCGCGCGGCGAAGCGCGTCGCCGAACCCTTCCGAGATCGGCGCGGCGCCGATTTCGATCACCGCCGACCGGACCGCCGCGCGCGTGAAATGGTTGCGGCTCGCGGCGACCGCCACGACGAGCGGGAGCAGGGCCATCGTCGGGCTCCGCAGGTTCAGCAGCCAACCGATCCACGGCCCGCCGAGGCGGGTGTTCGCGGCCAGGAGAAGGCCCGCGACGAAAACCACCACCCCGATCAGGCCGCCCACGGCGACCGGAGCGAACTCGGAACTGTAGGGCCGCCTACTCGAACTCCATCGTGACACCAGCGCCACCACCAGCACGACCGCCAGCAGGAAGGCCACGAGCCCGACCGCCGACTGCACGGCGTTGGCGAGCGCCGGATCGGCCCAGACCAGCACCAGGTTGCGCGAGGCCGAGGCGTGGTCGGCCGGAGCCGAACGGGGATCGAAGAACAGCCACTCCGCGGCGACTCCGCCGGTCGCCAGCAACCAGCACCCGCCGAGGTACCACCGCTCCCACCGCAGGCGCAGCCGGCCGGTCGGGTAGCCGAGGCCGATCTGGACCAGCAACGGAATCGGCGTATACGTCAGCACCACGCCCGTGGTGAACAACATCGGATCATCCGAGCGCCGCAACCCCGACGCCAGCCAGAGCAGCCCGGCGAGCAGGATCAGCCGCCCGGCGACGGCCTGCGGCCGGGACCGGACGACGACCGCGCCGGACGCGACCGTGGTGACCCCGACGACCAGGAACACGATCAGTTCCGTGACCCCGAAGGGCTGCAGGAAACCACGCCGGTCGGCGACGAACGCCATCAGCGGTCCCAGCGTGAGGGCGCGCGCCGGGTCCTGCCTGCCTCCCTCCGACCAGTCGGCCGCCGCGACCACGCCGACCACGAGCAGGGCCGTTGCCGTCGCGACCGATGCCGCCCTGATGCGCCTCACAGCCCCCCGCATTCACCGGCACGCGCCACTCACGTCCACCCAGCAAACCACGCCGCAACCCGGTGCGGGAACCGTGCTGGCACGGTGGTGGATTTGCGTGTTCGCACGGGTCCGGCCGGACAAGAACTCGCCCTAGGTTCGAGGAGACCACGACACACACCTTCACCGGAAGGACCACACGGACGTGAAGACGGCAAGGCTCGCCGCGGCGGCCGGAGCCATGCTCGCCATGACGCTCGGCGCGCCGGCGATCGCGCAGGCAGCGACGGCGGCACAGCAGGAGCACTACTACATCGAGATCGGCGGCACCTGGGATCCCGACGCCCACAACTACGACCTGGCCAACCAGAGCCTGAATGGCATCGGCGTGCCGGTCCACTACGCTGCCTCGCCCGGCCCCGGCATCCCGGGCCGGCAGCTCAGCTACGACGAGAGCGTGCACGAGGGCTGGCTCCACGCCTCCGCGGTGCTGCGGCAGACTCACCGGGACCACCCCGGCGCGCATCTCACCGTCGTCGGCTACTCGCAAGGCGCGCACGTCGCGAACCTGGTGCTCAACGATGTCGCCGACGGCGTGATCGACATTCCAAAATCACAGGTCGACGGCAAGCTCTACGCCGACCCGATGCAGCCGGAGACGAGCATCGGTGCGATCGTCCCGAAGGGAATGAGCGCATTCGGCTTCACCTCACCGGGGCCCGGACGAGCGGACTTCGGTGGTTTCCCGGTCCAGCGGTACTGCATCAACACCGACGGCGTTTGCGACTTCGCCTCCGGTCCGCAGGCGCCCGGCGGCTACATCGCCCAGCACCCCTGCTACCCGCGCTATGAGATTCCGGCCACGCTGGCGCAGCCGGTCGTGCACGAAACAACCTGGATCGCACCGCACCCGCTGCCCGCGTGCGCGTCGATTCCGGGCCAGCCGTAGACACACTGCGCACGCCATCCGGATAGTCCGTTGTGGACTGTCCGGATGGCATCCCACATGCCGGGCGGACTTATTTCCGTTGGTCGGAATGTGGAGCCGCCGGCATCTTCCGGCAGATCATGAATTCGCCATCGGGTTGCATCACGGAGAGGCGATTTTCATGACTGTGACACAGGAACCGAGAACGGGCACGATCACCGTGCGGCCGGTCGCCGGCCACATCGGGGCCGACATCGGCGGCGTCGACATCTCCCGGCCGTTGAGCGAGGCGGAAGTCGACGCGATCCGGGACGCGCTGCACCGCCACAAGGTCGTCTTCTTCCGCGATCAGGAGCTCGAGCACGCCAGCCAGGTCGCGTTCGGACGGCAGTTCGGGGAGCTGACCTACGCCCATCCGCACGACGATGCCCCGCCCGAGGACCACCCGCAGATCTTCACCATCGATCCGCGCCGGTTCGAGCAGCGCTACGGCGCCGACTACCGCCAAGACGTGCAGCGGCGGCAGTACAGCTACTTCAACGGCTGGCACACCGACGTGACCGCGGCGGTCAACCCGCCGGCCGCCTCGATCCTGCGCGCCGAGACCGTGCCGTCCATCGGCGGGGACACGCAGTGGACCAACCTGGTCGCGGCCTACGACGGACTTTCCGACCCCATCAAGAGGTTCGTGTCGACCTTGCGCGCCCAGCACCGCTACGGCGGCAGCGACGGCTCCGCCTCCCGCCGGATCAACGACAATCTGCTGGTGGCCGAGCACCCGGTGGTGCGCGTGCATCCGGTGACCGGGGAGCGGGCGCTGTTCGTCAATCCGGGTTTCACCAGCCACATCGTGGGGCTCTCGGCGCGCGAAAGCCGGGCGGTGCTCGACCTGCTCTACACCGAGATCACCCGGCCCGAGTACACGGTCCGGTTCCGCTGGGAGCGCGGCAGCGTGGCGTTCTGGGACAACCGCGCGACCGCGCACCTGGCGCCCCGCGACCTCGAGCACCTCGACGTCCAGCGCACGCTGCATCGCGTCACGCTGATCGGCGAGCGCCCGGTCGGACCGGACGGTCGCGAGTCCGAACTGATCGCCGGCCGCCCCTTCACCGCCGACCACGAGGTCGTGGTGTCGAGCTGAGCCGTTGGTAGCCGACCTTCCCACATCGTGGGGTTCCTTGGCGTCCCCAGGCATGCGGCCGCATGATCGGTCGCATGCCTGCTGCCGCAGTCGAGCACGGCCGCCGCGTCCTGAGCGCGGCGGCCGTGCTGCGTGCGGTGCTCGATCATGGTCCGGTCGCTCGCAGCACCATCGCGCGGCTGACCAGGCTGAGTCCGGCCGCGGTGACCGGGCTGGCCGCGGACCTCGTGGAACGCGGCCTGATCACCGAGACCGACGGGCCGGTGACCAGGGGCGGGATGGGGCGGCCGCACATCCCGCTGGACATCGACACCGAACGCCTGCTGGTCGGCGGCATTCACATCGCCCACGACTACGCCACCCTCACCGTGCTCGATCTCCGCGGGCGGGTGCGTGCTCAGGATCACGTGCCGCACGCCGGTTCCGATCCGGGCACGGTGCTGCCCGCGCTGGCCCGCGCGTTCACCACGTTTCTCGCCGAACGGGTGGGCGGCCGGTCGCCACTCGCGGTGGGACTGGCCACCGGCGGCTGGGTTGATTCCGACGCCGGCGTGCTCGTCGAACACGCCTCGCTGGGGTGGCGGGACCTGCCCGTGCGGGAGATGCTGTCCCGCCTGATCGGGCTGCCGGTGCGCCTGGACAGCCACGCGCGGGCGCTGGCGAGTGCGGAACTCCTCTTCGGCGCCCAGCCCGTCCGGAGCAGCGAGTCCTCCCTGCACATCTTCGTCGGCAATGTGGTCGACGCCGCGATCGTCACCGGCGGCAGCCCGTTACGCGGCACGCGGTCGGCCGCGGGCCTGATCGCGCATGTGCCGGTCGGTGAACCGGACATGCGCTGCGCGCAGGGCCATCTGGGCTGTTTCGAGGCGACGGTAGCCGACCGCACCTGGGTTCGGCGCGCGGCGGAACGCGGCCTCGGGCCGGTATCGTCCATTAAGGACATTGTCGACCGGGCGCTGCACGGTGACTCCGCGGCGCGCGCCCTGCTCGTCGAGCGGGCCCGCCGGATCGGCCGGGCTGCGGCCGTGCTGTTCGACCTGGTCAACCCCGAATTGCTGGTGGTCACCGAGGGTGGGGTGATCCAGCTGCCGGAGTGCCTGGCCGCGCTGCGCGCCGAATTCGGTGCGCACTCGCACGTCGGCGTCGACGCCCAGCATGCCGTGCGGGCCGGCAGCTTCGCCGCGGGCGACGTGCTGAGCACGGCCGCGGGCGCGGTCGAGCTGGACGCCGTCTACCACAGGCCGTTGTCGTTCGGGGCGTAGTTCATCCTGTGGGCGGACTTAATTTCGTGCCGCGCAAAGTTGTCCGGTGGAGGGCGGCGTTCCGAGGATGGAACGCATGAGCCGACTTCACCTCAACGCGTTCCTGATGGGCGTGGGGCACCACGAATCCGCCTGGCGGCACGCCGGCACGAATCCGTCCGTACTGGACGATGTCACACATTTCCAGAAACTGGCCCAGATCGCCGAACGCGGCACGTTCGACTCGGTGTTCCTCGCCGACGGCGTCCAGGTCATGGGCGACATCCAGCACACCGCCGCGGGCCGGTTCGAGCCGCTCACGCTGCTGTCCGCGATCGCCGCCGTGACCACCCGGATCGGGCTGATCGCGACCGCGTCGACCGGGTTTTCCGAGCCGTACAACCTGGCCCGCTGGTTCTCCTCGCTGGACCACATCAGCGGGGGCCGCGCGGGCTGGAACATCGTGACCTCCGCCGGCGACCGTGCCGCGCAGAACTTCAACGCCGACCGGGCCGCCGACCACGCGGCGCGCTATGCGCGGGCGGCCGAGTTCCTCGAGGTCACGACCGCGCTATGGGACAGCTGGGAAGACGGCGCGGTGGTCGCGGACAGCGCGTCCGGGGTGTACGCGGATCCGGCGAAGGTGCACGAGATCGACCATCGCGGCAAGTACTTCCAGGTGCGCGGGCCGCTCAACACGACGCGCAGCCCGCAGGGGCGCCCGCTGCTCGTGCAGGCCGGGTCCTCCGAGGACGGCAAGGCGTTCGCGGCGGCCCACGCGGAAGCTGTTTTCACCGCACAGCAGACCTTCGCCGACGCCCGCGCGTTCTACACCGATCTGAAGGACCGGCTGGCAGCACACGGCCGTGACCGGGATTCGCTGAAGGTGTTGCCGGGGATCGTGCCGGTGCTGGGCGGTACCCAGGCGGAAGCCGAGCGGTTCGCGGCCGAACTGGACGAGCTGATCGTGCCGGTGCGCGCGCTCCGGCAGCTGTCCGAAATGATCGACGTCGACCTGACCGGCCACCCGCTGGACCAGCCGCTGCCGCCGTTCCCACCGGTCGCGCACATCAACGGCGCGAAGAGCCGCTTCGAGCTCGTCCGGGACCTCGCCGAGCGCGAAAAGCTGACGCTGCGACAACTGCTCGGCCGGCTCGGCGGCGGGCGCGGGCACCAGGTGGTCGCGGGCACCCCGGAGCAGATCGCCGACCACATCGAGCTCTGGTTCACCGGCGGCGCCGCCGACGGCTTCAACGTGATGCCGCCGCTGCTGCCCGGCGGCCTCACCGACTTCGTCGAGCAGGTGGTGCCGGAACTGCGCCGGCGCGGCCTGTTCCGCACCGAGTACACCGGGACGACGCTGCGCGACCATTATGGACTGCCGCGGCCGGCGAGCCGATTTGCACCAGCGCTATCCAGGATCTGAGACCAAAGCCGGTCTCGTTGACCCGCACCCAGCTCCTGCCGAACAATTCGTGCTCTCCCCACTTCCCCATCCAGCAAAGGAAACTCGATGACCACGGCCACCCGGAGAAACTTCCTCGCGCTGACCATGCTCGGCATCGCCTCCACGGCCGTGGCCTGTGGCACCGCCGGTGGTGCACCCACGAAAACCCTGCGGTACCAAGGTTCCGCGGGCACGGTCACGCTGCCCGAACTCGCCGCCGACCTCGGTTTTCTCGGTGACGTCAAGCTCGACTGGGTCGGCAACACCACGAGCGGACCCCAGGACATCCAGAGCGCGGCCACCGGCCAGACCGATGTCGGCGGCGCCTTCAACGGTGCCGTCGTCAAGCTCGCCGCCGCGGGGGCGCCGATCAAGGCAGTCATCGGCTACTACGGGTCGGACCAGGTCTCCAACGTCGGCTACTACGTGCTCGAGGATTCACCGATCCGCACCGCCCGCGACCTGATCGGCAAGAAGGTCGGCATGAACACCCTCGGCGCGCACTACGAGGCGGTGCTCGACATCTACCTGCAGCGCAACGGGTTCAGCGCGGCCGACAGCAAGCAGGTGGAACCGCTCGTGGTGCCGCCGCTGAACACCGAGCAGGCCCTGCGGCAGAAGCAGATCGACGTGGCGGCGCTGTCCAGCGTCTACCAGGACAAGGCGCTGGCGAACGGCGGCATCCGCCCGCTGTTCACCGATGTCGCACTGCTGGGCCCGTTCACCGCCGGCAGCCTGGTCCTGACCAACAGCTTCATCCAGCGCAACCCCGACACCGTACGCACGTTCGTCACCGGCGTGGCGCGGGCCATCGAGTGGAGCAAGAGCACACCCCGCGACCAGGTCCTCGCGCGCATGACGGACATCGTGCACCAGCGCGGCCGCAACGAGGACACCAGCGCGCTGAAGTACTGGAAGTCCTTCGGTGTCAGCCAACCCGGCGGCCGGATCAGCGACGCCGACCTTTCCCGCTGGGCGGACTGGCTGGCCCAGCGCGGCGACATCCAGCAGGTGAAGGTGGCCGACATCTACACCAACCAGTACAACGACCTGGCAGGAAAATGATGAGCGCACAGATCAGCTTCCAGGCGGTCACCAAGAGCTTCGGCGGCCGCAGGCAGGACGAGGTCACCGCACTGTCCGGAGTGGACCTCGAAATCGCGGCGGGCGAGTTCGCGGTGATCGTCGGGCCCAGCGGCTGCGGCAAGTCGACGCTGCTCGATCTGCTGGCCGGCCTCGCCGCGCCGACCAGCGGCCGGATCCTGCTCGACGGGCAGCCCGTGACGGGGCCGGGGCTGGACCGTGGCATCGTGTTCCAGCAGTACGCCCTGTTGCCGTGGCGCACCGCGCTGGGCAATGTCGAGTTCGGCCTGGAGGCCACCGGCGTCGGCCGGCGCGAACGCAGCGAGCGCGCCCGCCACTACCTCGATCTGGTGGGGCTGCACGGGTTCGCCGACCGCCACCCGCACGAGCTTTCCGGCGGGATGCGCCAGCGGGTGGCGATCGCGCGGAGCCTGGCATACGACCCGGAAGTGCTGCTGATGGACGAACCGTTCGCCGCGCTCGACGCGCAGACCCGGGAGTCGCTGCAGGACGAGCTGCTGCGGATCTGGGACCGCACCGGGAAGACCATCGTGTTCATCACCCACGGCATCGACGAGGCCGTCTACCTCGGGCAGCGGGTCGCGGTGCTCACCTCGCGGCCCGGGCGGGTCAAACGCGTCGTGCCCATCGAGCTCGGCGGGCGGACCGCCGAGTCCGATCTGCGCTCCAGCCCCGATTTCGCCCGATACCGCCACCAGATCTGGGAACTGCTGCACGACGAGGTCGCGCGTGCCCAGGAACTCGAGAAGGAGATCGCGCCGGTATGACCACGCACACCGACATCCGCCCCGTCGCCGCGCCGGCGCGCGAGGCCGCGCCCCCGCGCCGGCCGAGCCGCCTGCGACGGCCGCTGCTCACCGCCGTCAACAGGTCCGTCGCGATCGTCACTCTGCTGGTCGTGTGGGAGGTCGCACCCCGCATCGGCGTGGTGGACCGGACGTTCGTGCCACCCCTGTCGGAGGTGCTCGCGGCATGGTGGCAGCTACTGCTCAACGGGCAGCTCGCCAGCAACACGACCGCGAGCCTGACCCGCTCGCTGTCGGGTTTCGGGCTCGCTGTCGCCGTCGCCGTGCCGCTCGGGCTCGTCATCGGCTGGTACCGGCGGGTGGCCGACCTGCTGGGGCCGCTGCTCGAACTGTTCCGCAACACCGCCCCACTCGCGCTGCTCCCGGTTTTCGTGCTGCTGCTGGGAATCGGCGAGACGTCGAAGATCTCGATCGTCTTCTACGCATGCACGTGGCCGATCCTGCTGAACACGATCAGCGCGGTCCGCACCGTCGACCCGACGCTGCTGCGCCTGGCGAAATCGATGAACCTCCCGCCACACCGGGTGTTCCAGAAGGTGATCCTGCCCGCATCGGTGCCCACGATCTTCACCGGCATCCGGATCTCCGGTGCCGCGGCGATGCTGGTGCTGGTGGCCGCGGAGATGGTGGGCGCCAAGGCCGGCCTCGGCTACCTGGTCAACGCCGCCCAGTCCAACTTCGCGATCCCCCAGATGTACGCGGGAATCATCTCCATCTCGGTGCTCGGCGTGCTGTTCAACCAGGCGCTGGTCGCCCTGGAACGCCGGTTTACCGCGTGGCGGGCTTGAGTATGAGGGCGCGGCGGCCAGCGCGGGGCTCGACCAGCACGGCATGAGGTCGTCGCGTCACAACAGCGATGCCGGAGATACGCAGGACCTCCCGCAGCATCGCCGCCGTGTCCTACCCCTTGAGCAGCTGCCGCGCCATGACGACCCGCTGGATCTGGTTGGTGCCCTCATAAATCTGGGTGATCTTCGCGTCGCGCATCATGCGTTCCAGTGGGAAGTCGCGGGTGTAGCCATAGCCGCCGAGGAGTTGCACGGCGTCGGTGGTGACCCGCATGGCTACGTCGGAGGCGTGGCATTTCGCGGCGGCACCGAAGAACGACAGGTCCGGATCGTCGCGTTCGGACTTGGCCGCGGCGACGTAGACCATCTGGCGGGCGGTCTCGACGGCCATGGCCATGTCGGCGAGCATGAACTGGATGCCCTGGAAGTCGGCGATGGCCTTGCCGAACTGCTTGCGCTCGCGGACGTAGGTCAGGGCGTGGTCCAGCGCGCCCTGCGCGATGCCCACCGCCTGCGCGGCGATCGTGATCCGCGTGTGGTCCAGCGTGCGCAGGGCGATCTTGAGGCCCTGGCCGGGCTTGCCGACGAGGCGGTCACCGGGAATGCGCGCGTTCTCGAACAGCAGTTCCCGGGTCGGCGACCCCTTGATGCCGAGTTTCTTCTCCTTGGCGCCGATGGTGAAGCCGGGGTCGGACTTCTCCACCACGAACGCGCTCACGTTGGAGCCGCGCGGGCCGTCCGGGTCGGTCACCGCGAGAACGGTGTAGTACTCGGAGAATCCCGCGTTGCTGATCCACGACTTCTGTCCATTGAGTACCCAGCCGTCACCGTCCGGCGTGGCGCGGCAACGCATCGACGCGGTGTCCGATCCCGCGTCGCGTTCGGACAGTGCGTAGGAGAAACCGGCGTCGCCCCGGGCCAGCGGCGGCAGGTATTTCGCCTTGACCTCCTCGTCCGCCGCGAGGATCAGCGGGAGGCTGCCGAGCTTGTTGACCGCCGGGATCAGCGACGACGAGGCGCACACCCGCGCGATCTCCTCGATCACGATGCAGGTGGCCAATGCGTCGGCACCGGCGCCGCCATAGGCCTCCGGCACGTGCGGGGCGTGGAAGTCCGAGGCGACCAGAGCGTCGTAGGCGGCCTTCGGGAACTCCTCGCGCTCGTCGACCTCGGCGGCGTGGGGCGCGATCCGCTCCTCGGCCAGCGTACGTACGGCTTCACGGATGGCGTCGTGGTCTTCGGTGGTCGTGAACAGGGCAAAGTCGGACATGTCCGGGATCTCCTCGCGTCAGGCGTAGGCGTAGAAGCCGTGACCGGTCTTGCGGCCGAGCAGGCCGGCGTCGACCATTCGGGCCAGCAGCGGCGGCGGCGCGTACAGCGGTTCCTTGAACTCGTCGTACAGCGATTCGGCGATCGCCTTCGTGGTGTCCAGGCCGATCAGGTCGGCCAG
This sequence comes from Amycolatopsis sp., assembly GCA_035248845.1. Classification (GTDB taxonomy): domain Bacteria; phylum Actinomycetota; class Actinomycetes; order Mycobacteriales; family Pseudonocardiaceae; genus Amycolatopsis_E. Next base: position 11,579 of record DATFHB010000107.1, read on the forward strand.
CTTGAGCGGCCCCTGCGGATGCGCGGCGCCGCTGACCAGGCCCTCGTCGATGTCCTCGCGGGTGGCGAAACCGGACTCGAGCATCCGGATGGCGGCCAGGATGAACGGGATCAGCAGCGCGTTGACGACGAACCCGGCGCGGTCCTGGCAACGGATCGCGCGTTTGCCGAGCGTGTCCACGAAGGCACTCGCGCGCTCGACTGTTTCCGCGCTCGTCAGCAGGCTCGGCACCAGCTCCACCAGCTGCAGGACCGGCACCGGGTTGAAGAAGTGGATGCCCAGCACCTGCGCCGGGCGACCGGTCGCGGTACCGAGTTTCATGATCGGGATGGACGAGGTGTTGGACGCCAGGATCGCGTCGGGCGCGGACACGACCTTGTCCAGCTGTGCGAACAGCTCCGCCTTGACGGTCTCGTTCTCCACGATCGCCTCGACCACGAGCGTGCGGTCGGCGAGGTCGTCCAGGTTCTCGGTGACGCGCAACCGCCCCAGGACCTCGGCCGCGTCAGCGATCTTCCCCTTGCTTTCGGCCCTGGTCAGCGACGTCTCCAGGCGCCGCCGCCCGGCGTCGACCGCGGCCTGTCCGGACTCGACGACCACGACCTCCAGCCCGGCTCGCGCGCACACCTCAGCGATACCGGCGCCCATCTGGCCGCAGCCGATCACCCCGACACGGTTCATGCCCGTCACCTCATTCGCGATGGAACTCGATACCAAATCAACGGTACTCAGTACCAGCGGGTAGGAAAAGGCGCGGACGTCCGGGTATGACCGGCGCCATACTCCTAGGCTGGCGGCAGGAGGTGCGGATGTCAGAAAAGCCGGTCAAGGCGCGGCTGACCGAGGCCGCGTTCGCGCTGTTCGAGGAGCGCGGCTACGACCAGACGACCGTGGACGACATCACCGAGCGCGCGGGCGCCGGGCGCACCACGTTCTTCCGCACGTTCCGCTCGAAGGAAGACGTGATCTTCCCCGACCACGACGTGCTGCTCAAGGCGATCGCGGCGCGTCTGGACGGCTCCACGCGGCACACCGCACTGGTCGCCGTCACCGAGGGCGCCCGGCTCGTGCTCCGCCACTACCTGACCGAAGGCGACCTGGCCCGCGCGCGCTACCGGCTGACCCGCAGCGTCCCCGCGCTGCGCGACCGCGAGATCGCCGGCACCCAGCAGTACCAGCGGCTCTTCCGCGACTTCATCCACGACTGGATGGGCGGTGACCAGGACACCGCGCTCCGGGCCGAACTGATGGCCGGCGCGGTGGTCACCGCCCACAACCATGTCCTCCGCCGATGGCTGCGCGGCCAGACTCCGAACCCCGAGGCCGAATTCGACGTTGCGATGGCGGAAACCATGGAGTTGTTCAGTACCCCCAAGAACGCGCCCGCGGAGAACGCGCTCGTCGTGTTCCGGACCACAAAGGACCTGGAGACGGTCCTCCCGGACCTGCGACGGCTCCTCGGCGACCCGCAGGCGTAAGCGCTCAGCCGGCGAACGGCAGCGGCACGCCGCCGCGCCAGATGCCCCTCACGCGCGTGACGCGTGCGGTCGGCGCTGTCGAAAACGTGGCTGCCGGTCAGGTAGGAGCGCCCGGTGGATGTCGTCGACCATGAACGTCACGTGGTGCATGCCGCCACCGCCGGTGCGGCGGAAGAACCGGTCGAAGAACGCGCTGCCCGGATGCGGCTCCATCAGCTCGATCCGCCGGTCGTCGGGAAACGCCAGCTGGAGCGCGCGGTAGCCGACCCGCGGGTTGTCGCCGCCGAGCACGCACCGGCCGCGGAGCAGGTCGCGGTAGAGCGGCAGCAGGTCGCGGATCCGCGGCCTGCTGCCACCGCCATGTGGTCGTAGCGCGCGCCCAGCGCGGCGAGCCGCTCGTCGTGCGTCACGCGTCCGTCCTTTCGTAGCGCCAGGCGCCGGGAGCGAGGACGAGCCGGTGCCGGGGCCCGGGCACGCCGGCCTCCCGGGTGTCGTACCCCGCATCGCCGGCCCACAACACGACGGGCGCCTCGCCGGTCTTGCCGAGCCGGCTACGGAAGTGCTCGATCTCCGCGGCGCCGATCTCGGCGATCGCGGTGGCGCAGGTCTGGTGCCGGGCCAGGAACGTCAGCGTCATCCAGGTCGGCGGCAGCAGCACGACGTCACCGGCGGCGTGCTCGCGCAGCGCGGCGGCCGGCGTCAGCCAGCGGTGGTCGACGATCTCGCCGCCGTCCACGACGACCTTCGCGTCCTCCGGCGCGCGGCCGAACAGCATCCAGGTCAGGAACCGCCGCGGCGCGGTCTCGTCGGGGCTCCACCGCGACATCACCGACAGCTGCTCGCCGTCGATAACGATGCCGGCCTCCTCCTCGGTCTCGCGCACCGCCGCGCGGCGGGCCGAGGCGACGCTGTCGAGCGCGTCGGAGCCGGCGTCCTCGGGATCGACGCGGCCGCCGGGAAAGACCCAGGCGCCGGCCGCGAACGACGCACCCCTGGTGCGGCGCAGCATCAGCACCTCGAGTTCGCCGGACCCGTCACGGCCGAGCACGACGGTCGAGGCCGGCACCTCGCGATCTTGCGTCATGCTCGTCCTCCCGTAGTCACTAGAGAAAGGTGTATTCAACCAATGCGGCGTCCGTCGAGTCGCTGAGACCTTCGACACTCGCCGTGACGGAACGCCACGTGACAAGCGGGTCACCCGCACCGCCATGGCCGTCCCCCGCCACTGCGGGTGCGAGCGTGTCCGTGCGCGCGGTACGACGTGCGCGGTCTGGTCAACCACCTGCTGTTCTGGGGCCCGTCGCTGGAGGGTGCCGCGCGCAAGCAGACGGTGCCGCCGCCCGGCCCCACCGAGACGGACCCGGGGCTCGGCACCGGTGACCTGCTCGCCCAGCTCGACCGGACCGCGGAGGCATGGAGCGACCCCTCCGCGTGGGAGGGCGTGACGCACCTGGGCGGCCCCACCGAGCTGCCCGCGGCGCTGGTCGGCGGCATGGTCGTGACTGAGCTGATCGTGCACGGCTGGGACCTGGCGAAGGCGACCGGGCAGCACCTCGACCCAGCCGCCGACCTGCTGGACTTCCTGCTGGACGAGGTGTCCACGACCGCCGAGCAGGGCCGCGCGATGGGTGTCTACGGGCCGGAAGTGCCCGCGCCCGAGAACGCACCGAAGCTCGATCGCGTCGTCGCGCTGACCGGACGGGATCCCGGCTGGACCCCGTAGGCTGGGGCCCGTGCGCACTCGACCGACCCTGACCTGGGAGGCCACCGGCGAACCGCTGCCACGTACCGCCCGGCTCGACGAAGTCGTCGAGGTGCTCGGGGCCGGCCGGGTCGCGGTGCTCACGGGCGCCGGCATCTCCACCGAATCGGGCATTCCCGACTACCGCGGCGAGGCCGGCAGCCTGCGCAAGCACACGCCGATGACCTACCAGGAGTTCCTGACCAGCGAGGACGGCCGCCGCCGGTACTGGGCGCGCAGCCACGTCGGCTGGCGCACCATCGCGGGTGCCGCGCCCAACAGCGGGCATCGCGCGGTCGCGGCGCTGCGGACGCGCGGGTTCGTGTCGGGCGTGATCACGCAGAACGTCGACGGGCTGCACCAGGCCGCGGGCACCGCCGGCGTCGTCGAGCTGCACGGCAGCCTGGACCGCGTGATCTGCCTCGGCTGCCGGCGCACCAGCCCGCGCGAGCACCTGGATACCCGTCTCACGGCCGAGAACCCGCACTTCCAGGCGGCGGCCACTCGGATCAACCCGGACGGCGACGTGGAGCTGGCCGATGACGTGGTGCGCGGCTTCCGGCTGGTCGGGTGCACGGCCTGCGACGGCGGGGTGCTGAAGCCGGACGTCGTCTTCTTCGGCGAGAACGTGCCGAAGCCGCGGGTGGAGCTCTGTTACCGGCTCGTCGACGAGGCCCGCGCGCTGCTCGTCCTCGGCTCGTCGCTGACGGTCATGTCCGGCCTGCGCTTCGTCCAGCGCGCAGCACGGTCCGGCAAGCCCGTGCTGATCGTCAACCAGGGCCTCACCCGCGGCGATCCACATGCGACAGTGCGAGTGGACCGCCCGCTGGGGGAAGCGCTGACGGAGATCGTCACGCGGCTGGCCTGATCAGACCTCGGCGAGCTGGACTTCGATGCGCAGTTCCTCGCCGTCCGGCGCGAACTCCAGCGCTCCGACGTTGCCCGCCGCGCGCAGGTCCGCACCGATCGAGGTGAGCGTCTCGACCTGACCGGCCGGGCCCTGGATGCGCACCGACTCCACCGGCGAGCGCATCGACCGCTTCGCGTCGCTCTTGGCCTTGCGGATCGCACTGATCGCCGTGCTGGCCAGCGTGATCACCTCGGCCCGGTCACCGCCCGGGGCGTTGTCGGCAGCCGGCCACCCGGCCGTGTGCACCGAACCGTCGTGCCACCACGACCACGCCTCTTCCGTGCAGTACGGCAGGAACGGCGCGAACAGCCGCTGCAGCGACGCCAGCGCCTTGCGCAGTGCGAGCCGCGCGGACTGGGTGGCCGCACCGCCGTCCTCGGCGTACGCGCGCTGCTTGATCAGCTCGAGGTAGTCGTCGCAGAAGAACCAGAAGAACCGCTCGATCCGCTCCAGCGCCGAGGTGTACTCGAACGCCTCGAGCGCCTCGGTGGCCTGCCGGATGACATCGTCCAAAGCGGACAGCATCGCCTGGTCGAGCGGCTCCGACACCGACGCGTCCGCGGCCGGCTCGGGGAAGCCGAGCGCGAACTTGCTGGCGTTCAACAGTTTCGTGGCCAGCCGGCGGCCGATCTTCATCTGGCCCTGATCGAACGCGGTGTCCGTGCCGGGGCGCCCGTTGGCGGCCCAGTAGCGGACCGCGTCCGGGCTGAACTCCTCCAGCAGCGCCAGCGGCGTGACGACGTTGCCCTTGGACTTGCTCATCTTCTTGCGGTCCGGGTCGAGGATCCAGCCCGACAGTGCCGCGTGGTACCAGGGCAGCGAGCCGTTCTCCAGCTGCGCGCGCAGCACCGTGGCGAACAGCCAGGTGCGGATGATGTCGTGCGCCTGCGGCCGCAGGTCCATCGGGAACGTCTGCGCGAACAGCTCCGGGTCCTCCTCCCAGCCGCATGCGATCTGCGGGGTGAGCGAGGACGTTGCCCAGGTGTCCATGATGTCCGGGTCACCGATGAAGCCACCGGCCTTGCCGCGCTGGTCCTCGGTGTATCCGGCCGGGGTATCCGAAGACGGGTCGACCGGCAGCGCGTCCTCACCGGGCAGGATCGGGGCCGAGTAGTCCGGCTCGCCCGCGGCGTCGACCGGGTACCAGACGGGGAACGGCACCCCGAAGAAGCGCTGGCGGCTGACCAGCCAGTCGCCGTTGAGGCCGCGGACCCAGTCGTCGTAGCGGGCCTTCATGTACGCCGGGTGCCACTGCAGCTGCTCGCCGCGCTGCAGCATCTCGTCCTGGTGCGCGATGGAACGGATGAACCACTGCCTGCTGGACACGATCTCCAGCGGCTTGTCGCCCTTTTCGTAGAACTTGACCGGGCGGACCGTCTTCTTCGGCTCCCCGTCGAGGTCGCCGGACTCGCGCAGCATCCCGACGACGCGCTCGCGCGCGGCGTGCACGGTGGCGCCGGCCAGCTCGGCGTAGGACTTGCGGCCCGGCTCGCCGTCCAGCCCGGCGGGCGGGTCCGCCAGGATGCGGCCGTCACGGCCGACGATCGTGCGGGTGGGCAGCTTCAGTTCGCGCCACCACTGCACGTCGGTGAGGTCACCGAAGGTGCAGCACATCGCGATGCCGGCGCCGCGCTCCATCTCGGCGGCCGGGTGGGCGACGACCGGCACCTCGACGCCGAACACCGGCGAGGTGACCGTCTGACCGAACAGGCCCTGGTAGCGCTCGTCGTCCGGGTGCGCGATGAGCGCGACACACGCGGGCAGCAGCTCCGGCCGGGTCGTCTCGATGTAGACGGGCTGCCCGTCGTGGCGGTGGAAGCTGATCCGGTGCCACGCGCCCGCGTGCTCGCGGTCCTCCAGCTCGGCCTGCGCGACCGCGGTGCGGAACCCGACGTCCCACAGCGTCGGCGCCTCGGCCTGGTACGCCTCGTCCTTGCCGAGCAGCCGCAGGAACGCGCGCTGCGAAACGCGCTGCGCGTGCCGGCCGATCGTGGTGTACGTCCGGGACCAGTCGACCGACAGGCCCAAGTGCCGCCACGTCTGCTCGAACGCCTTCTCGTCCTCGGCGGTGAGCAGCTCGCACAGCTCGATGAAGTTGCGCCGGGAGATGTTCTGGACCGGCCGCTCGCCCTTCTTCACCATCGGCTCGGGCGCGGTGAAGTCCGGGTCGTACGGCAGCGAAGGCTCGCACCGCACGCCGTAGTAGTTCTGCACGCGCCGCTCGGTGGGCAGGCCGTTGTCGTCCCAGCCCATCGGGTAGAAGACGTGCTTGCCGCGCATCCGCTGGAACCGGGCGACGATGTCGGTGTGCGTGTAGGAGAAGACGTGGCCTACGTGCAGGGAGCCGCTGACGGTCGGCGGCGGGGTGTCGATGGAGAACACCGCGGCGCGGTCACCGGGGGCCTGGAACCGGTAGACGCCGCCGGTTTCCCACACCTCCGCCCACTTGGCATCCAGACCGTCCAGCGCCGGGCGGTCGGGCACGTTCGGCGTGGTTTCGGACACGCGCTTTGCCACCTCATCTAGTACGAACACGGATCTGCAGGGATGTGCAGTCAGTTTAGCCGGGTGCCCGCAGCCGATTTTCCGGTAGGCAACTTGTGCAGCTCACACCGCTGTTGTGCCACCTGATCGGGCAGACTGCCCAGCCTGAAGCGTGAGTCTTGCCCAGTCGATCGAGGGCCGGGCACGCTTTTTGCGTGGACATGCGCAGGCTCTACCGCGACATGCTCGTCGCGCGGCGGATCGACGAGGAGGCGGTCGCGCTGCAGCGGCAGGGCGCGCTGCCCGGATACGCGCCGGCGAAGGGCCAGGAGGCAGCACAGGTCGGCAGTGCCGCGGCGCTCGACCTGACGCGGGATTTCGCGTTCCCCACCTACCGTGAGCTGGGCACCGCGGTCGCGATGGGCGTGGATCTCGTCGGCTATCTCGCGAGCCATCTGGGCACGTGGCACGGCGGTCTCTACGACCCGGTCGCGTCGCGGTTCGCGCCGTTCAACGCGGTCGTCGGCGGGCCGGTGACGCACGCCGTCGGCTGGGCGATGGGAGCCAGACTCGACGGCACCGGCGGTGCCGCGATCACCTATTTCGGTGACGGCGCGAGTTCGCAGGGCGACGTGCACGAGGCGATGAACTTCGCGGGCGTGTACCGACTCCCGGTCGTGTTCTTCTGCCAGCACAACGGATGGGCGATCTCGACGCCGACCAGCCGCCAGGTCGCGGGCGGTTCGGTCGCCGCGCGCGCCGCGGGCTACGGCATGACGGGCGTCCGCGTCGACGGCAACGACGTGCGCGCCGTCTACGACGTGACCCGGGCGGCACTGCGCAGCGGGGAGCCGATGGTGATCGAGGCGATGACCTACCGGATGGGCCCACACTCCACTTCGGACGATCCCGGCCGTTACCGGTCGCTGCGGGAGGAGCAGGCGTGGGCCGGGCGCGACCCGCTGGTCAGAGCCGCGCGCGAGCTGACCGAGACCGACCTCGCCGCCGCCGAGGCACACGCGGCAGAGGTGACCCGGCGGGTCCGCGAGGGGCTGCTCGCGCTGGGTGACCGGCCCGGCGAGGAGATGTTCGACTTCGTCTACCGGGAGCCGACTCGGCCCCTGCTGGAGCAGCGGGAGGAGTTCCGTGGCTGAAAGGACCCGCAATCACACCGAGTTTTCCTTGCAGCAGGCCCTGAACCTCGCGCTTCAGCATGCGTGCGAGGACGACGACCGCGTGCTGATCTTCGGCGAGGACGTCGGCGGGCTCGGCGGCGTGTTCCGGGTGACCGACGGGCTGCAGGCCAAGTTCGGCACGGACCGCGTGTTCGACACCCCGCTCGCCGAGTCCGCGATCATGGGCATGGCCGTGGGGCTCGCGCTTGCGGGCTGGCGCCCGGTGCCGGAGATCCAGTTCGACGGGTTCAGCTATCCGGCGATCGACCAGATCGTGAACCAGGTCGCGCGCATGCACTACCGCAGCCGCGGCCGGGTGACCATGCCGATCACGGTGCGGCTGCCCAGTTTCGGCGGGATCCGCGCGCCCGAGCACCACGGCGAGAGCCTCGAATCGCTGTTCGCGCACGTGCCGGGCCTGAAGGTCGTGGCGCCGTCGTCGCCCGCCGAGGGCTACCACCTGCTGCGCCAGTCGATCGCCGAGCCCGACCCGGTGATCTTCCTGGAGCCGAAATCCCGCTACTGGCACCGGGAAACGTTCGATCCGGCTGCGGTGGAGACCCTGCCGGTCGGCACGAGCCGGATCGTCCGGCCCGGCAGGCACGCGACGCTCGTGGCGTGGGGCGCGATGGTCACCCGCTGCGTGCAGGCCGCCGAACTCGCTGCGGAGGACGGTGTGGAGCTGGAGGTACTGGACCTGCGGTGGCTCAAGCCGATCGACGCGGACAGGCTCGCCGAGTCCGTCGGCCGCACGCGGCGTGCGGTGGTCGTGCATGAGGCGCCGCTGACGGCCGGGCTCGGCGCGGAGGTGTCCGCGCTGGTCACCGAACGCTGCTTCGGCGCCCTGCGCGCACCCGTGCGGCGCGTCACCGGCTACGACGTGCCCTACCCGTCGGGCGCGCTGGAAGACGAGTACCTGCCGAGCATCGACCGCATCCTGACCGGGGTGCAGGCTGTATTGGAGTACCGCCGTGGCTGAGGTGACGTTTCCGCTGCCCGATCTCGGCGAGGGCCTGATCGGCGCGAAGGTGCTGGAGTGGCTGGTCGCGGAGGGCGACTTCGTCGAGCGCAACGCGCCGCTGATCGAGGTCGAGACCACGAAGGCCGCAGTGGAGATCCCGTCGCCGCAGTCGGGGCGGATCGTCAGGCTGCACGTCGGCGAGGACGACGAGCTGGCGGTCGGGGACCCCCTGGTGACGTTCGCCGTCGCGGACGGCGGGATCGTCGGGACCGTGCCGACGGAGCGCAAGCCGGCGCGGCGCGTCCACCTGACACCGCCGGAGCACTGACGGGTGTACGCGAACGCCGCGGACGGCACGAAGATCTACTACGACGTGGTACCGGGCGAGCGGCCGGTGCTGCTCCTGCACGGCTTCGCCTCCGACAGCGCGCGGACCTGGGTCGGCGCGGGCTGGCTGCGCGCACTCGAGCACCGCGGCGTGGTACTGGTCGACCTGCGCGGGCACGGGCAGAGCGACCGGCCGGACAGCGGGTACTCGCCCCGCGGCATGGCTGCCGACGTGACCGCGGTGCTCGACGCGATTGGACTGTCCACAGTGGATGCCATCACGTACTCGATGGGCGGGTTGATCGGCTGGGAACTGGCACGACAGGGCCGCGTACGCCGGCTGGTACTCGGCGGCATCGACGGCCGCCCCGTGTCCGAAGAGGACTTCCCGGCCGGCGGCCTCGCCGCCTGCGCGGACGGAATCGCGGGCCGCGGTATCGGCAGCGACGCGGGGGCGGCCCCGGTGCTCGTCGTCGTCGGTGAGGCCGACATGATCGCCGCTGAGGCCGCACTGTTCGCCGAGCGGCTGGGCGCCCGGCTCGTGCCGGTGCCGGGGCGGAACCACGTCACCACCGTGTCCAGCCGCGCCTTCAAGCAGGCCGCGATCGGGTTCCTGGCGGAGTAGCGTGCTGGCAATGGACGCCACTGCATTGCGCGCGCTGCAAGCGCCGCTGAAGGAGCGCTACCGCGACGACGCGGCGAGCGCCGTCGTCACGCTGAGTTCGGATGCCGACCTGTCGGGGCTCGACGTGTCGTGCAAGGTGCGCACCGGTCGGGCGCCGGTCGAGGCCGGGCTGCACCCCGCCGCCGGCGGCGACGGGACGCTGGCCTGCTCGGGCGACATGCTGCTGGACGCGCTGGCCGCGTGCGCGGGCGTGACGCTGCGTGCGGTGGCGACGTCGCTGGGGCTGGAGATCCGGGGCGGCACGGTGCACGCCGAGGGCGATCTCGATTTCCGCGGCACGCTCGGCGTGGACAAGCAGGCGCCGGTCGGCTTCCGCGCGATCCGGCTGACGTTCGCCCTCGACACCGAGGCAGACGCGGCACAGCTGGCGACGCTGCAGCGGCTCACCGAGCGCTACTGCGTCGTCTACCAAACTCTCCGCGCCGCCACAGACGTCAGCACCACGTTCGCTGAGTCTTGGCGGGCTTAGCGGGCTTAGGGCGTGTCCTGTGGATCATGTGACGGGGTCGCGGAGCCAGATTCGGATTGAGGCGACGTCGATGGTGCCCTGGTAGATGCGTTCGCGCTTGTCGTAGCGGGTCGCGACCGCGCGGAAGCCCTTGAGCTTGTTGAAACA
>DATFHB010000108.1:0-32762 GCA_035248845.1 Amycolatopsis sp.
GGCGGCTACCTGCACGATGGCTCCGACCCGCCGGGCACGACGTGGACGCTGACCCTCCCGCCCGCCGGCACGGCGACACCCCAGCCGCTGCGCCTGGCCCAGGGCCACCCGGGCAGCTCCTTCGTGTGCTGTCTGATGCAGATGGGCGACGCGCCACGCGGCCCGTTGTGGGACAGCCTGCCGACCGCGATCCATGTCGCCGGGGAGAGGAGGACCGGGCCGCTGCGGCACGTCGCCGACACGATGATCGAGGAGAGCGCGTCGCCCGGCCCGGCCAGCACCCGGCTGATGAGCCGCCTCGCGGAGATCCTGCTGATCCTCGCCCTCCGCCGGGAGACCCGCGACAGCAGCGGGCGGCCCGGTTTGCGAGCGCTGGCCGACCCGCTGATCGCCCCCGCCATCTCGCTGATCCATGCCGATCCCGGGCATGCGTGGTCGGTCGGTTCCCTCGCCGCGGCCTGCGGCATGTCCCGTTCTGCCTTCGCCGCCCGGTTCACCGAGGCGGTCGGCGAGACCCCGCACTCGTACCTCATCCGCTGGCGGATGGCGACGGCGGCCAAACTGCTCGCCACAACGGACGTGACGGTCGCTCGCGTGGCCACGGCCGTCGGCTACATCAGCGAGGCCGCCTTCCGGCGCGCCTTCGCCGGCCAACTCGGCAGCACCCCGCGCGAGTACCGGAAGCGCCACGGGTGAGCGGCTCCGCGTGCCGCACCCGGCGGTGCGGCGGATCGCTACAGGCCGGCGGCCAGGCCGGCACCGTACTCCCGGTCACCGGCGAGCATGGTGAACGCGGCCTCCTGGGTCTCACGCCGGTGGTGCGCCAGGATGCGTAGGCACAGGGCGCGGTCCTGCGCGGCGAGTGCGTCGATGAGCTGATCGTGCTCCCCGGTCGCGATGGCGGTGTCCGTGGTGGCCACGTGCAGCAGGCGGTAGGGCTCGCCCATCGTCCAGAACTTCTCCGCCTCGGCGAGGTACACCGTCATCGGGGACAGTCGGAAGATCGCCCGGTGCAGTGCCCGGTTGAGCCGGTTGACAGCCGCGATGTCCCGCTCGTCCGCGGCCTTGGCGATCTCCCGGTTGATGGCCCGCAGTTGCGCCACCTCGTCGCCGGAGGGCCATCGGACGGTCCGGATCAGTTCGGTCTCGAGGAACTCGAGCAGATTGTGGATCTGGTCGAGCTCTTCGGTACTCAGCCTCGTCACGAAGTAGCCCTGGTGCGGCCGGTGTGTCAGCAGGCCTTCGGTAGTGAGCACCCGCAGCGCTTCCCGCAACGGCACCCGGCTGATGCCCAGCACCCGTGCCATCTCCTCCTGCCGAATCTGCTGTCCCGGCAGGAGGTTGCGATTGATGATCATGTCCCGCAACCGGTTGATCACGCCCGCGACGCTCCGGTTCTGGGCGATGGGCGCTGACGCGGCCGGAATCTTCCCCGGCATGGGCCGCCCCCGTTCACTATGCGCTACCGCCCGCACTATATCAGCGGCAGGCTTCGCGACCGGCCGGCGAGAACCCGCGAGATCGCTCATGGCAGCCCATAGATGGCCACGGTGGTCTCGCCCCGACGCAGGCGGCGGATGTACTCCGTCTCGGTTCGTTCCCGCTCGGCGGAGCCGGCCCGGATGTCGTCGGCGCGCGCCGCAGGAACGCACACGACCCCGTCGGCGTCGCCGACGACGAGGTCGGCGGGACCGACGACGACCTCACCCAGCCGGACGGGTTCGCCCAGCGCGCCGTGGCCATCCGGGTCCTTCGCGGTCCCGCGGACGCAGAGACGCTCGGCGAAGACGGGCCAGCCCAGCTCGATGAGCCGCCGGGAGTCGCGGACGCCGCCATTGATCACCAGACCCGCGAGGCCGCGCGCGATCGCGGCCTCGGCCAGGATCTCACCCCAGTAGCCGTACTCGAAGCCGTCACCGGCGTCGACGACCAGCACCGCACCGCGGCCGGCCGCATACACCGCGCGGTGCAGCCAGAGGTTGTCCCCTGCCGGCACCCGGACGGGAAACGCCGGGGCCGCCAGATACATCTCCGGTGACAACGGTTTGATCGCCGAGGGCAGGGCACCGATGCGGCCCGCCGCCTCGTGCACGGTGGCCGAACTCAGCCGGACACCCGTCTCGCCGGCCGTCGTCACGACGTCCTCCCGTGCTGCAGGTCGTGATAGCCGACGGCGCGGCGGGCCTCCCGCAGCGACGTGCCGGCCTCGACGGCCCGGCGGATGGTCTCCTCCGCCCGCTCGATCTCCTCCGCCACCGCCAGCACCTCCTGCGCGCGGGAGCCGGGCAGCGCCACCAGTCCGTCGCCGTCACCGAGCAGCAGGTCACCCGGCTCGACCCGGACACCGCCGATCGACACCGCCACCTGGGTGGCCTCGACGCGGACTCGGTCCTTCCCGGTGCGCATCCAGTTGCCCCGGGAGAAGATCGGGTAGCCGAGGGCGAGACTGCGGTCGATGTCGCGGCAGACCCCGTCGATGACCGTCCCCGCGACGCCGCGGCCGTGGGCGGTCGTGGTGAGCAGGTCGCCCCACACGGTCGCGTCGGCACGGCCCTGGTTGTCCAGCACGACGACATCGCCCGGGCCGAGGTCGTCGATGTAGTCGCCCACCGTGCCACGGTCGGTCCCGACCGGCGCGTAGCGCACCGTCCAGGCGCGCCCGGCCAGCCGGAACGCCCGGTCGAGCGGCGCGATGCCGAGTGCCTGCCCCGCGATGCCGAGCCGGTCCAGCGCGTCGGAGACCGCGGAGGTCGACAAGGCGGCCAGCCGGGTCCCCGGGGTCTGCTCAGCGGCCACCATCGGTCAGCTCCTCGTAGCTCTTGCCCATCACCGCGGAGACCGGGGTCCCCGCCTCGATCTCGGCGGCCATCGCCGCCTCCGTGGCCGCGATGTGCTCCGCCGTGGCCAGCACGTCCTGCGCCCGTCCCGCCGGGACGACCACCACACCGCCGGCGTCGCCGAGGACGAGGTCGCCGGGGGCGAGCGGTATCCCGCCGACCTCGACCGGCTCACCCCAGGACAGCTCGACCGCCCGCCCCCGGGCCGTGACCGGAGTGCCGGCGCGGGCGAACAGCGGCAGTCCGGCCTCGCTCGCCTCGGCCAGGTCCCGGGCCGCCCCGTCGACAACGACACCCTCGACCCCACGAGCCACCGCGGCGCGCGACAACAGACCGCCCCAGCCGGCGCAGTCGGTCCGGCCCTGGTGGGCGACCACGATGACCTCGCCCGGGCCGGAGGCGTCGACGGCGGCGGTACCCAGATGCCGCCGTGGCGAAGCGGTGGCACGAGCTGGCGGCGGGCCCAGCAGGACGGTGACCGCGCGGCCCGCCAGGGGACGCGGAGCGGCCAGCGGCCGGAGCCCACCGACAACGCCGGTGAGGCCGTGCCGGTCCAGGGCGTCGGACACCGCGCAGGTGTCCAGCGCCCGCAGCCGTTTCACGAGGTCGTTCATCAGCGGCCGGCCGTGTTCTTCAGAGCCGGGAACACCAGGCGCGCGTTGTCCTCGAACACCGCCCTGCGCTCGGTGTCCGACAGGAATCCGAAACTCTCGATGACGGGCCTGATGTCGTCGAAGTCGCGGCCGGTGTCCGGATTGGGGGCGCTGCCGCTACCCGGCTTCTCGGTCCCGAACAGCACGCGGTCAGCGCCGACGGTGCGCAGCAGCAACTCCAGCGACGGCGGGTTGTGCAGCACCGAGTCGAACCAGAACCGTCGCAACGAGGTCTCGAACCGCTCGGATTCCGCGCTGCCGCCCAGTGCGGGGTGCAGGACCTCGGCCTGCCAGCGCCCGATCTGGTAGGGCACCGAGCCGCCTCCGTGCGAGATCAGCACCCGCAGGGACGGGAAGTCGGTGAACACCGGACTGCGCAGCAGGGACAGGATCGCGATGGACTCCTCGGTGACGAAATGCTCGCTGTAGGTCTCGCGCTCGCTGTAGCAGCCCGCGGAGTGGATGTGCACCGGAAGGTCGCGTTCGACCAGCTTCTCGTACAGCGGGTACCAGTACCGGTCGCCGAGTGGTGGGGTGCTGCCGCGGCCCTCATGCAGATCGGGATTGACCAGGACGCCGACGAAACCGAGGGCCACGAGGCGATCCAGCTCGGCGAAAGCCACCTCGACGGGCTGGTCGGGCACCAGTGGCAAGGCGCCGACTCCGGCGAAACGGTCCGGATGCAGGGCGACGGTCCGGGCGATGGTGTCGTTGTTCGCGCGGATCCACGGCTCCACCAGCCGGGCCGGGCTCATCGAGCTACCGAGGTGGAACGGGCGTGGCGAGAGGAGCTGCAGGTCGGTGCCGACCGAGTCCATGAGGGCCACGTTGCCCGCGGCGGCCTGAGCCAGCGCGTCGTCCGGGATCTTGGGCGTGCCCGCGTGATAGCCGCCGTCGGCGATCAGGGTCGCCCGGTAGGCGTAGAGCCCCTCGGGGGCGACGAGATGGGCGTGTGCGTCAATGATCATGAGTGGTCAGCCTTCTCCCAGCAGGGCGATGATCTCGAGTTGGATCTGCAGCGGCTCGGCCAGGTCGATCCGCAGCGTGTGCCGGGCCGGCCGGGCGGCCGCGTCGGGAAACATCTCGGTCCAGTACTTGTCGAGCACGGGGCGGATCGCCTTGTCACGGACGAAAACCGTGCACTTCGCCACGTCCTCGGGCCGCCCGCCGGCCGCCTCGAGGACCCGGCGGGCGTTGGCGAACACCAGCTCCACCTGCTCCTCGGTGCCCGCCGGCACGGTTCCCGCCGCCGGGTCGAGCGGGGAGATCCCGCTGGAGACGAGCAGGTTGCCCACCACGCACGCCTGCGGGATCGGCAGGCCACCGTGATGCAGGCCGGGCACCTCGATCGAACGTCGGGCCACGATGTCTTCCTCCTTGCTACCCGAGCCACTTCGAAAATGTCTTCAACGCCAGCTCAGAAAGCCCATGCCGCAGCCGGTTCCGGCGGCGGAGCGCACGATCGGCACGTACTCGGACCAGTCGACCGGCCTGCCCTCCATGGCGCCGACGACCGTGATCCAGTTCCGGATCTCCGAGGAACCGCTGTTGAGCAGGGCTTCCGGGATGTCGCACAACGCCTCGCTGTCCTTGCCCGCGATCGCGTCGAGCACCTGCCGGTCCAGCTCCTCGTTCACCACGAAGTGGCTCAGACCACCGGAGGCGAGCACGGCTATGCGCGCATCGATCGGCGACGCCGCGGCCGCCGCACGCAGCGCACGCCCCAGCTGGAAGCACCGCCGGGGGCTGGGCTGGTTGGGCGGGTAGTAGGTGTTGAGCATGAACGGGATGACCGGAACGGGGTCCGGTTGCAGGAACTTGTGAATCGGAAAGCCATAGGCGTGCCCGAACCCGGTGCCCGGTGGCGCGTCGGCCATCCAGCCGATGTCGATGCCCTCGTGCATCAGGCCCCGCACCAGATCCTCGGCCAGCGCCGCATGTCCCGAGAAGGTGACCTCGGCGTCCATCAGGTAGCTGCGGGCCGCCTCCTTGAGGAATTCCGAGTCGTGATCGTCGAGCAGCCCGGTCGTCATCGTCGCGGCCGCGGAGATGGCCATGGCCGGCTGGTTGTTCTCGGTGAACAGCTCCCGCTGGTCGTCACCGACGATCAGGACGGCGTCCGGGGCGACGCGCCGGAAGTCCTCGCGCAGCCGGGACAGCGCCGCCTCGCACCGCCGCCAGTTCTCCTCCCAGACGCCGGGTGTGCAGTGCTGCGCGAACCGTTGCCCCGCCGCGGCCGCGAGATCGTCGAAGCAGCGGATCACCCCGGAGCGGTCGTACAGTTCGGGGTTGGCGCGGTCCTGGTCGGCACGCTCGGCCCACAGGTTGGGCGGTGCGGCCAGCAGCGGACTATGCGAGGTGGCCGCGCCGAAAACGATCTCTGCCACGGAAATTCCCTCCAGGTAGGTGTCACTCGACGACGGTGAACAAGCGCGGATCACGCGCCGAGGTCACCCGCAGTGCCTCTCCGGCGTCGGTGATCCCGGCCAGGTCGCCACGCAACCCCGACGGGCCCGGCAGCGGATGCAGCAGGCTGCGCAGGGCAGCCGCCAACTCGGCGGCCGGATCGGCGGGAGTGGCCGCCACACGCCACGCGACATGGCGGTCCGGGCGCACGAGCAGGGCTCCGTCCGGGCCGGTACCGCGCAGCGACGTCCACTCCCCCGATGGATCGGCCAGGGTCAGGGTGTCACCCACCTCGACGACGGTGAGCCGGACCCCGGACACGGCCGCGGCCGCCCGCCGCCACCGCACCCCATGCGCCGCATCGACGAAGAGCGTCATCCCCACCGGCGCAACGAGGTCTGATGTGGACACTCGTTCGCCGGCCCGGTCCAGCCAGACGTGCGGAAGGTGGTGTCCCGGCCGCGCCGTCGGGTGGAACTCAATGGCTGAGTCGTGTCCCGGCGGTGGCGGTGTGCCGTCGGGGATGACGGCACCGGTCTCGTAGGCGAACCCGGCTTCGATGTTGAGCTGGCTGTAGTCCTCGGCGTTGTGCGCCACCGCGGCCGCCGACGCGGCCCGGCGCCGCGCACCCTCGGGGGTGTCGCCCGCCCAGACCGCGATCTCCGCCCAGCCGTCCTCTTCGGACTGTCCCTTCGCGAGCCCAAGTGCGGCGGCGACCGGCGCGTGCCGCCCCGCGTTGCGCAGCGAGTGCTCCACATTCCGCGCCGCGACCGGCATCCGTTCGTTCTCGTAGGTGTCCAGCAGAGTCTCCGCGGCCTCGCCGTCCAGGACCGCCGCGATCTTCCAGGCGAGGTTCGTCACGTCCCCGATCGCCGTGTTCAACCCCAGCCCACCGGTGGGGGGATGACGGTGCGCGGCGTCGCCGGCGAGGAACACGGGGCCGACCCGGAACCGGTCGGCGACCACGCCCTCGAACTGCCAGTGGCTGATCGCGCGGATGTCCAGGTCGAGGTCGGGCACGCCGAGGATCTCGCGCGCCTGCCGGACGACGCTGTCGTTGTCGTCGGCGGCCGGGTCACCGATGCGGTAGGCCAGGCTCAGCGACCACTCCGGCGACTGCGCACCCCACCGGCCCGGGCCCAGCCCCAGCAGCGCCCCGGCAAAGGTGCCCTGGCCGGCGGGTGAGACGAAGTAGGTCAGCAGCGCCTCGGGGTCGGCGTGATCGGAGAGGTCGGCCGCGAAGTACACGCTGACGATGTCCAGCAGGGCCCGCGGACCGGACACCCCGACTCCGAGCAGCCCCGCGCATGTCCGGCCGCCGTCGGCGGCGATCACGAAGCGGGCGCGAACCCGGTACCGGCGGCCGCTTTCGCGATCGAGGATCGTCGCCGTCGCACCGGTGTTGTCCCCACCCCCGGGTCCTTCGTGGTCATCGAGGGTCAGGTCGACGAGCTCGTGCTGCGCCCGAACCCGGCCCGGCCAGGCTCGCGTGGCGTGGTCGGCGAGGATCGTGTCGAGCCGCAGCTGGGGCAGGTTCGCGAACCTGCGCGGGCTCGCGGCCGCGTAGCGTGCCGCGTCCGCTCCGCCGCCCCACGCGTCGACCTCGCCGATCTTCCGGCCGTGCAGCGGGGTCGGGCCGGCGAGCGAGGTGTACCAGGCGCACTTGTGCCACCGGTCCGCCGGCGGCGACTCCCGGTAGACCTGCTCGGCCACTCCGACGTCGTGGAAGGTCTCCATCGTGCGCACGTTGAGCAGGTGCGCCCGCGGGAAGTGGGTGGTGAACGCGCGTCGCTCCACCAGCAGGCCCCCGATCCCGCGCCGGGCCAGCTCCAGGACGGCCGTGAGCCCGGCCGGGCCACCGCCGACGATCAGGACGGGGACGTCGAGGTCGGCGGCGCTCTGCGCCGCGGGTCGGTTCATTGTGCTTCCTCCGGTGACCGCTCTGTCGCCCAACATGATTGGTAGCCAATATGCCTCCGAAGGCCGCTCCACACAAGGGGCTACGCGGACGATCTTTGACAACAATCGCCGAACTCGTGCCATGGACGACAAGGCAATGGACAACCATGTCGCGGAACGGGGGACGACTATTGACAACCAAAGATTGGTTACCAATCATGGCTTCCAGGTCATGTGACCTGAGTTACTAAGATCTTGGGCGGCCCGCTCCTTCTGACCGCGGTCCGCCCCTCAGCCGAGAGGGGTTTGAGATGGCAATGTCGCCATCCGAGCGGAACTCCCGCCGCCGCGTCGCGCTGTCGAGTTACCTCGGCACGACGATCGAGTACTACGACTTCCTGCTCTACGGCACGGTCGCGGCCCTGGTTTTCAACAAGGTCTTCTTCACCAACCTCAGTCCCCTGGTGGGCACGATCGTCGCGCTCGCCACCCTGGCCGCCGGATACGTGGCGCGACTGGCGGGCGCGGTCCTGTTCGGCCACTTCGGCGATCGCCTCGGACGCAAGTCCGTCATCCTCACCACGATGATCGTCATGGGCCTCTCCAGCGGTCTCATCGGCGTACTTCCCGGCTACGCACAGCTCGGCGCGGCCGCCCCGCTCCTGTTGCTGCTCCTGCGCCTGCTGCAAGGGCTCGCTGTCGGGGGCGAGTTCGGCGGGGCGGTACTCATGACCGCCGAGCACGCCGGCCCCCGCCGCCGCGGGCTGTCCACCAGCGCGGCGACGGTCGGTGCGCCTACCGGCGCACTGCTGGCGACCGGTGCCGTCCTGGCGGTCACACTGCTGCCTGCCGACCAGCTCGTCGCCTGGGGATGGCGCCTGCCCTTCCTGGGGAGCTTCGCGCTGCTGGCCCTCGGGTTGTACTTCCGGGCGCGGGTCCCGGAAAGTCCGGTCTTCCTCGCCGAGCGCGCAGCGGATGGCCGAGCACGCCGCGCGCCGATTCTCGAGCTGTTCCGCCGCAATCCGGGCCGGATGCTGCAGGCCGCACTCGTCCAGATCGGCCCGTACTGCGGCCAGGGCGTCCTCACCATCTTCGTGATCTCCTACACGACGAGCATCGGGTACCCGCGTTCGGCCGCGCTGCTCGCCACGAGCGTCGGCCTGGTCGGAGCGATCGTCATGACCCCCCTCTTCGCCCTGATCTCCGACCGCATCGGGCGGAGGCCGGTCCTGATCTTCGCCGGGATCGGACTGGCCGCCGTCGCATATCCGGTCTTTCTCGCGATCAACTCCCGGTCGACCGCACTGCTCGTCGTCGCCGTGGCCGGCTACCTGGCCATCGTCATGACCGCCGCGACGTCCGTGGCGCCGGTGCTGCTGAGCGAGCTGTTCCCCACTGGGATTCGGTACACCTCAGTGTCCGCGAGCTACCAGCTGGCCCAGACCATCGGCTCCGGATTCGGCCCGCTGATCGGCGCTTCGCTGCTGGCCGCGGCCGGCGGCGGCACCCGCTCCTGGCTGATCGCGGCCTTCCTCGTCATCGTGGCCCTCATCAGTGCGGCCGCGTCCTGGTTGCTGCCGGAGACCCGCGCGGAGTCCCTGACGACCGCGACCGGCCAAGCCGGATCTGCCGCGGTCGCCGCGCCGCCCGCGGAACGCGCCGTCTGACCGAACTTCAAGTCCGCTACCGCCCACGATCACGCGTGGCAGAAAGGATTCCAGATGACCAAAGACGCCGTGGCCCGTGCCCGCCAGCACTCGGTGGGTGATCTGTTGCGCCGCACCGCACTGCGCCAGCCGGACAAGCTCGCCGTCGTCACCGGGAAGCGGCGCGTGACCTACGCGGAGTTCGACGCGAGCGTGAACCGCTGTGCGCATGCGCTGGCCGACCGCGGCCTGGGCAAGGGTGACCGGCTGGCGTTGCTGTCGCACAACTGCTGGGCCTATGCGGTACTGACCGTCGCCACGGCCCGGCTGGGCGTCGTGCTGGTGCCGATCAACTTCATGCTGGGCGCGGAGGAGATCGCCTACATCCTCAGCCACTCCGGCGCGACCGGCATGGTCACCGAGGACACCCTCGCCCCGGCCGCCGAGAAGGCCATCGCCTCCGCCGGGCTGTCCGGCGGAGTGCGCGGCTGGATCGGTGCGTCGCCCACCGGTGACTGGGAAGACGTCGACACCTGGATCAACAGCGGGGACCCGTCGGCGCCGGACGTGCCGATCGCCGACGACGACCCGCTGCGCCTGATGTACACCTCCGGCACCGAGTCCCGGCCGAAAGGGGTGCTGCTGTCCAGCCGCTCGCTGATCAGCCAGTACGTCTCGTGCGTGATCGACGGCGGGATGAGCGTCGACGACGTCGAGGTCCACGCCCTGCCGATGTACCACTGCGCCCAGCTGGACTGCTTCTTCTCGGTCGACGTCTACCTGGGCGCCACGAGCATCATCCTGCCCGGCCCGGACCCCGCCACGCTGCTGGCGACGATCGAGCGGGAGAAGGTCACGAAGCTGTTCTGCCCGCCGACGGTGTGGATCTCGCTGCTGCGGCACCCCGACTTCGACCGCACCGACACCTCGAGTCTGCGCAAGGGCTATTACGGAGCCTCACCGATGCCGGTGGAGGTGCTCCGGGAACTGCGGGAGCGCCTGCCCGGCGTGCGGTTGTGGAACTTCTACGGCCAGACCGAGATGGCGCCGGTCGCCACGATCCTGCATCCGGATGAGCAACTGGCGCACGCGGGCTCCGCTGGACGCCCGTCGATCAACGTCGAGACCCGGGTCGTCGACGACGACGACAACGAGCTCGCCCCGGGTGAGGTGGGCGAGATCGTGCATCGCAGTCCGCACGCGATGCTGGGCTACTCCGAAGACGAGGACACGACGGCCACCGCGTTCCGCAACGGGTGGTTCCACTCCGGCGACCTCGGTGTGTTCGACGCCGACGGTTATCTCACCGTCGTCGACCGCAAGAAGGACATGATCAAAACCGGCGGCGAGAACGTGGCCTCCCGGGAGGTCGAGGAAGCGCTGTTCGGCCTCGACGGTGTCGCCGAGGCCGCCGTGTTCGGCATCAGCCATCCACATTGGATCGAGGCCGTCACAGCGGTCATCGTGCCCAAACCGGGTGCCGCGCTCACCGTCGAGCAGGTGCACGCCCACGCACGCGACGTGCTCGCCGGCTACAAGCGGCCCAAGTACGTGGTTTTCGCCGACCACCTGCCGAAGAACCCCAGCGGGAAGATCCTCAAGAAGGAACTCCGCCGCGTCCACGCGAACCTCGCCGAGGAGTCCTCGTGACCACCGGTGCCCGGACGGTCAGCGGCGTGCCGGAACTGGACGTGGATCCCTACGACCACGACGTTCTGCGCGAGCCACACGAGTTCCACGAGCAGCTCCGCCAGGCGGGACCATTGGTGTGGCTGCCCCGGTACGAGGTATACGCCTGCGGCCGGTACGACCAGGTACACGCGGGCCTGCGGCAGTGGCAGGAGCTGATCTCCAGTGCCGGAGTCGGGCTCCCGGACCTGCGCGACGGCAAGTACTGGCGCACACCGAGTTTGCTGATCGAGACCGATCCGCCCGCCCACACGCCGCGCCGCAAGGTGGTCAACAAAGTCCTCTCGGCGCGAGCTTTGCGGAACCTGCGGGAGGACTTCACCGCGGCCGCGGACCGGATGATCGACGGACTCCTCGAGCGCGGGACCTTCGACGCGGTGGCCGAGCTGGCCGAGGCGTTCCCGCTGACCGTGTTCCCGGCCGCGGTCGGACTTGGTGAGCAGGTCCGGCCGCACCTGCTCACCTATGGCGACCTCGTCTTCAATGGCGACGGACCCGAGAACGACCTGTTCACGACCGCGATGGCGAAAGCGCCCGAGGCCATCGCGGAACAGACCCGGCGGGAGAGGCTGCGGCCTGGTGGGCTCGGTGCGCGGATCTGGGAGGCCGTCGATCGCGGCGAACCGCCCGAAGACGACGCGCCCCTGCTCGTCCGCTCGTTGCTCACGGCGGGTGTCGACACCACCGTCGCGTCGATCGCGGCGGCGATTTACTGCCTGGCCACGAATCCCGATCAGTGGCGACTGCTCAGAAAGGATCCGGCGCGAGCACGCGTCGCGTTCGAGGAGGCGATCCGGTTCGAGTCACCGGTCCAGACCTTCTACCGCACCGCGGTCCGCGGCGCCGACATCGCCGGTGTGCGCGTGCCGGCTGAGGCAAAAGTGTTGCTGCACCTGGCCTCGGCGAACCGGGATCATCGCCGGTTCGAGCGGCCGCACCGCTACGACCTCACCCGCCGGGTCCTTGGCCATGT
The DNA here is from genome assembly GCA_035248845.1 of Amycolatopsis sp. Classification (GTDB taxonomy): domain Bacteria; phylum Actinomycetota; class Actinomycetes; order Mycobacteriales; family Pseudonocardiaceae; genus Amycolatopsis_E. The sequence goes on from DATFHB010000108.1 coordinate 12,104, forward strand.
CGGTTTCGGTATGGGCATTCACCACTGTGTGGGGCAGCACCTCGCGCGGATGGAGGGCGAGGTGCTGCTGTCGGCACTGGCCGCCAAGGTCGCGACACTCGAACTCGCCGGCACGCCGACCCGGCGGCTGAACAACACGCTCCGGTCGTGGGGACGGCTCCCGGTAAGCCTCACGCCGGCCTGAAATGCCGCGCCTCACGTTGTCGGCCGGCCGCGATCCAGCAGCCGGCCGGCGACGTCCAGCAGGGCGTTGAGTACGCAGCCGAAAAGCCCGATGACGAGCAACAGGCCCCACACGGATGCGGCGTCGTAGCTCTGCTGACGTTCGGAGATCAGCTGGCCGACGCCGTGGCCCGAGCCGAGAATGTCCGCGAGGAGGGTCACCACGAGGGACACCGAAACCGCGATCCGCGTTCCGGTGAAGATCGCCGGAACCAGCGAAGGCAGGGTCACCTTCCGGATCCGCTCGGCGCGGGTGAGCCCGACGCTGCGCGCCATGTCCTGCCGCACGGGCGGGAGGCCGCGCATTCCCGCTGCCGTGCTCAGGAGGATCGGCCAGACGATGGCGATCACCACGATGGCGACACCCGCCACCATCGACGTGCCGAGGATGACGGCGACAACCGGGACGAGAGCCGGCGGGGGTACGGCCCGGATGAACTCCAGCGTCGGGGTCAGTGCCCGGCGGCCGGGCACCGAGCCTCCCACGACAATGCCCAGGACGATGCCGAGCAGCAGGGCGAGGAGCAGGGACGAGGCGAACGTCGCGATCGTGACCCCGATAGCGGGCAACAGCACGGCCTGCTCGTGCATCGAGCGGAGCGCGGCGAGCCACTTGCTCGGTGGGGGGAAGGACAGCGACGTGTTGCTCGCGGTCACCTGCCAAACCCCGAGCAGTACCAGCAGAGGCAGCAACCCCACGACACCGGGTAGTGGTCTGCGCCTTCGTACCCCGAGACGGGATCCCGTGCCGGGGCGAGCCGTGTCGAGCGCCATCACAGACCACCTCGTGAGGTCTTCTGGCCACCGGGAACGAACCGGTCGACCACGGCGACCAGGAGAGCGTTCGCCAGCAGGCTCACCACACCGATGACGATCACGTAGGCCCACATCTGCGCCGGCTGCAACGCCGACTGCGCCTGGACCAGGCTCCAGCCGAGACCCTGCGGGTTGACGAGCATCTCCGCGACGATCGCGATAACGAGCGCCGTGGTCAGTGCCAGCCGGGCGCCTACGAGCACCGAGGGCACGGTGGCCGGGATGACGATCTTGGCGACCTCTTCGCCCCGGCCCAGGCGCAGTGTGCGGGCGACCTCGCGCAACTGCCGGTGGATGGCACGGACCCCACCGGAGACGCTGACCACGATCGGCCACGCGGCCGAGTACGTCGCGACGATGATCTCGGTCTGCGGGGACGGCCCCCAGATCAGCAGCGCGACCGGCATCAGTGCGACGACCGGGACGGTGCGCAGCACGTCCAGCGAAGCGAGGCCGAAGGTTCTGACCGGCGTCAGCAGGCCGACCGCCAAGCCGAGCACCATGCCGATCACCATCGCCGCCACGAAGGCGACCAGCGCGACGAGCAGCGTGTGGGCGAGGTTCTCCGCCAAACCGTCGAGCTCACCGAACGCGAGCACGACGGCCCAGGGAGACGGCAGGTAGGTCAGCCGGATGACCTGCGTCGACACGAGCAGCTGCCACACCAGCACCAGCGCGACGGCGACCGAGATGCCGAGCGGGTTGAGGACCCGGAACTTCGCGCGCATCACGGTGCCCCGCCCGCGCCCAGTGCGACGCCGAGCCGGCGCCGGATCTCCAGATATTCCGGCAGTTCACGGGTGGTCAGCTGACCGCGCGGCCGGGGCAGGGCACACACGACCTCGTCGACGATCGTGCCGGGCGTACCGGAAATGACGAACACCCGGTCGCTGAGGTAAGCGGCTTCTTCGATGTCGTGCGTGATGAACACGATCGTCGCTTGCGTCCTGCTGTGCACCCGCAGCACCTCGTCCTGCAGGTTCGCCCTGGTGAGCGCGTCGAGCGCGCCGAAAGGCTCGTCCATCAGCAGCACGCGCGGCCGCATGGCCAGAGCGCGAGCGATCTGGACGCGTTGCTGCATGCCTCCGGACAGCCGCCATGGATGCTCGCGCGCGTAGTCGGACAGCCCCACGAGGGCGAGGGCCTCAGCAATCCGTTCCCGGCGCTCCGCCGCGGGTACCGTGCGCTCGAGCGGAAGGCCGACGTTGCGCTCCACGGTCCGCCAGGGCAGCAGGGCGTTGGCGTAGTCCTGGAAAACCGTGACCGCCCGCCCGTCGGGGCCGTCGATCGGCCGTCCTTGCAGTTGGGCGGTTCCACTCGAGATCCCGACGAGTCCGCCCAGCACACGCAGGAGGGTGGTCTTACCGGTCCCGGATTTGCCGACGATGCCGACGATCTCGCCTGGGGTGACATCGAAGGTGATGTCGGTGAGGATCCGTCGGTCACCGTCGGTGGCCGGCAGCACCACGGACGCACCGGCCAGCCGGTAGGTGGGTCCGGAGCCGGTCGCGGGCGAGTCGATCGTGCCCTGCCGGCCGGCGGCCGAATCGCTCACGACGCACTCCCCGGCCAGATCAACGTGCTCGGATCGGGAATGGACCCGCTCACCTGCCCACTCACCTGCGCCACCTTGATGTAGGGTTCGATCTTGGACGGGTCGAGCGCGCTGTTGAACGCCGGCAACGGCGCCGCCTCGACGACCGCTTGTGGGAGCTTGAGCCAGCTCTCCAGCGTGGTCCGGGCATCGGCGGGGTTGTCCTGGATGTATCGGATGGCCTGGTTCATCGCGGCCCGGAAACCACTGACGGTTTTCGGATTGGCCTGGGCATATTGCTTGCTCGATGAGTAGAAGGCATTCAGCGAACCTTCACCCATCGTCTCGAAAGGCAGGTCCATGACGATCCGGTATCCCTTGGGCAAGGACGAGCTCCAGAACGGCGCGGTCGACAGAGCCGCGTCTATGTTGCCCGCGCTCAACTGATCCTCCATCGTCGCGAACGGAGTAGAAACGAACGTCACGTCGTTCTTCGCGATGCCGGCCTGCTGTAGCGCGTACACCATGATCCCGTACGTCGTGCCGGCCAGGGAGACCACACCGATCCGCTTGCCCTTCAGGTCGGCGATCGTCCTGATCGAGTCCTGTTTGGTCAGCAGAACGTTGTTGGGCGACTTCGCCGAGTTGACCTGCATACCGGTGACGGCGGTGATGTCGATGCCCTTGCTGGCGGCCGACAGGAAATCTATCGGCGTGCTGAGTATGAAGTCGTACTGCTTGCCGAGCCCGGGCGCGAAGCTGGCCGTGCTGGTGTTCGGCAGGATCTGTGCGTTCACGCCGTTGCTCTGGAAGAAACCCTTTGCCCTGGCGATCTCGATGGGCAGTGATCCGAAGCCCGGAACCACGGAGATGCGGACCGGCTGGTCACCGCTTTGGGCCTGGCCACCGCCTCCGGTTCCGCATGCCGCCAGAGCGAAGCCGAGGCAGGCTGCCACGAGCGCGAGGCCGAGCGACCACATCGTCGATCGAGGTCTATTCATCGAAAAGCTCCAGACTTCGGGTGGCCGTACCAGCCGGCCGCCGCGCAAGGTCAACTGCTGTCTTCAACGGCTGAAACCAGCTAAGGCTAAGGCCCGGGGCCGGACCGGCACGCTGTCACCCGCACCGGATTCTTCGTCGCGGAATCCCGCCAGTCACTCACACGAAACAGCTGCCGCCGTTGACCATCAACGTCTGCCCGGCGACGACGGAACAGTCCGCCGATGTCGTGAACAAGACGGCGTCGCCGATGTCCGGCGGAACCGTCGCCTGCTGGATCGCCCTGCCGCCGGCCGTCGCTTCAACGGCCCCATCACCGGCCAGGCGGGCGGGCGCGATCGCCGCGAGGTCGCCGGCCGTTGGCGCGGACGGCCACTCGCGGTGCGGCGTTGCCCGCGGCTCACTCCAGTTTGAACAGCCGGCGCGCGTTGTCTCGTCCGATCTTGACCTGTTCGGCCGGGGTCAGGCCCAACTGGTCGAACCACACCGCGGCGTGATCCATGTTCTCGAACGGCCAGTCGGTCGAAAACAGCATTTTTTCGACGCCGACCTCGGCGATCGCGTTTCGCAGGGCAGGCGTGTGAAAATTTCCGGAGGTGGTGAGATAGAAGTTCGACCGGAAGTACTCGCGAATGGACCTGCGCCCGTTGTGCCGCGGGGGCTGCCCGGTCCAGCTGTTCCGGTTGTCGACGCGCCACATGTTGAACGTCAGGCCCTCACCCAGGTGCCCGAGTATTATGGCGAGGTTCGGGTGCTCGTCGAAGAGCCCGGACCCCATGAGGCGAAGCGCATGTACGGCCGTCTCCTGAGCGAACGCCCAGGTCGGTCCCAGCAGCCACTCGTGCCCGGCATAGATCCGCGCATCCGCCGGCAAGGGATTGCGAGGATGCAGGTAGACGGGAACGTCAAGCCTCGCCACCTCCGCCCAGAAGCCACGGTATCGCGGAGCGTCGTAATACTGTGGCCCCTCGTGGTCCTCGGCTTCGCTGAAACCGTTCACCAGTGCGCCGACCATGCCCAGCTCGGTGACGGCACGACGTAGCTCGGCAGCCGCGCTGTCCGGGTCCTGCAGGGGCAAGGCCGCGAACGCGCGGAGGCGGCTCCCACTTCGAGCGACCTGCGCGGCGAGCTCATCGTTCGCCCGGCGCGCCAATTCCTCGGCCTGACGCCGCTGAGGCACCGCTTGGACAGCAGGAGCATTGAGCGACACGATCGAGAGTTCGATGCCGTTTTCGTCCATTTCCTTGATACGGCTGTCATGCACGTCGAGTAACCGGCTACGAAGCTCCTCCCAGCATCCGGGCGGGACGAAACGACGCGAGTCCTCGACGGTGTCGCTGGTCGCGAAGTGTTCTTCAAGGGCTACCTTGTCCTGCATCGGCGCATCTCCCGTAACAGTTCTCCACGCGGATCGTCGGCGTCGTGACCGAGCGGAAACGCATGGTCACCGCCCTGGCACGGGTGCCCGGCACATCTCGTGCCGTGGTGATTCACCTTCCCGGGTAATGTGGCGGAACGGGAGCGCTGGTGCCGCAGATTCCGCAGGGCGGACTCCGGTCGCAGGGGTAATATGCGGTATGCGCGACGATGCGTCTTCTCCTCCGATCAGCTCGGTCGACAATGCTTTGCGGTTGCTGCTCCTGCTGAGTGCCCGCGGTCAGCTGCGTATCGTGGATGCCGCGGAGAGCCTGGGCGTAGCGCGCTCCACCGCTCACCGCTTGATGACGGCGCTATTACAGCGCGGCTTCGCGACGCAGGACGCGCGAAAGATCTACCGACCTGGGCCTGCCCTCGTGCAGCTGAAGAGTCCTGGCATCAGCTCACCTGACGTACGCGCGGCCACGCGCGCACACCTGGAAGCGCTCAGACGTAAAGTCGGCGAGACCTGCCACCTGGCCGTCCTCGAGGGCAACGGCGTCAGGTTCGTGGACTGCGTGGAGAGTCCCGAGGTCCAGAGAGTCGGCTCCCGCCTGGGGATGCTGTTGGCCGCCCACACCACCGCGATCGGAAAAGCCCTGCTCGCGGAGCTTTCAGCCGCGGAGTTCCTGGCGCTGTACCCGCGAGGGCTCCCCACGACCCGGGGCAGCGAGATCGCCTGCCGCGCCCGCCTGCAACGAGAGCTCACTACGATCAGACGGCGCGGCTACGCGGTCAACTTGCGAGAGGCCGACCCCGGAATCAAGGCCGTGGGCGCGTGCCTGCGAAGTGCCGACGGAACGGCCGTGGCCGGCATTGCCGTGACCTGCCCGGCGCACCGTTGTCCTGACGGCCGAATCCCCGAGCTCGCCGACGCAGTGCTCAGAGCCGTCGAAGCGGCCAGCGCGAACCTGGCGGAGTGGGCCTACAAGTAGGTGGCCGCGCCTGAAAACCTGGTTCGGTAACGGCCGTTGACACGCTTGTCCCCAGCCGCAAGATCCGCAAGATCCGCAAAAGACAAGGAGAATTCGGTGTCCGGAGCGGGCAACTCGCGCTTGGGTGAGTTACCCGTCGGGGCACGCGTGTCGCCCTGCTCACGCACTCGGATTTGCCGCCCGGGACACAATTCGAGGCCGCGAAGACGAGTTATCGGAACAACCCTCGCCGACACGGCACTCGGGGTCTACAACCCGAGGGCGCGGCGGTCGTAGTAGTCGCTGTGAGAAGTGATCTTCCCGTCGGGCCCGATGGTACCGACAGCGACGGTGGGAGCGACCAGCTCCTTGCCCTCGGACTTGATCGTGGTCTCGTACTCGATGGTAAAGCGCTTTCCGTCCGTGTACCACACAATCGGCTTGACCGTAAGGTCGAGAACCTCGCTGATAGCGTGCTTGAACGCGTGTCCGACCGCATCGTGGCCCTTGAACGTGTGCCCGCTGGGCGTATCGGTGTATTCGATGTCCTCGGCCATCATCGCCAGCACCGCCTGCAGCTTCGAATCCGCGTCGGCCCCCCGCAGCTTCGTGTGCTCCGCCCACGCCGAGACGTACGCATCCAATGAGTCTGCCATCTCGTTTCCTTTCCTGCCATGCGGTAGAACTACTTTCACGACACGGTGATCGTCAGTTGTCTGGCATCCGAAGACGAAGCCGGATCCGCAGAACCGGACGCCGCCTCAGAGGCCGATCACCCGTTCCGCGTTGCGATGGGCGACCCGTTCGAGATCAGAGCGTGCGAGTGGCGCGTTGTCCAGGAATTCCACGGCTTGTGCTGTCGACTCGTACGGGTAGTCGATCGCGAACATGACATTGTCGATACCGACCGCGTCGATGGCGGCGACGAGCGCCGAATGCGAGCAGACACCGCTCGTGGTGATCATGATGTTGTCCCGCAGGTACTGCGACGGCAGTTTGTCCGGCGGATCCTCCAGATCCATGTTGGCATGGCGGCTGTCCAGCCGAGACGTCTGAAACGGCAGGAACTCCCCCATGTGACCGAGAATCACCGTCACGTGGGGGAAGCGGTCGAAGACTCGTCCGTAGATGAGACGTAGTGCGTGCGCGGCCACCGTCGCTGCCCAGCCGAAACTGCTCCCCGCCAGGAAAGGGTATCCGGACAGGACCTTCCACGAGTCGGCGGGAATCGCGTTGGGGTGGATATACAGGGGCACCCGCAGGGCCTGCAATCGCTCCCACACGACATCGAAGGTCCGGTCATCGAGGTATCGCCCGAGCGTGTGGTCGTTGACCAGGGCGCCTCGGAGACCGAGCTCCGTGACCGCGTACTCCAGCTCGGCGGCCGCAGCAGCTGGATCCTGCAACGGAAGCGCGGCCAAACCGGCGAAACGACCGGGATACTTGCCGACAATCTCCGCCAGGAACACGTTGACGCGGCGGGCATCCTCGACGGCGCGCGTCGTGTCCAGCTGTGCCTGCAGACCCGGCGAGGTCAGCGACAACACCTGGACGTCAACGCCGTACTCGTCCATCTCGGGCAGGCGGTACTTTTCGAAGTCCGCCAGCCTCGACTGCGCCTGCTCGGCCCAATCCCCCTTACGCCGGGACAGGTGACTGAAGGGGTGGCTGTCCGGCGCCAACCCAGGCATCCAGAACGCTTCTTCCAGTGCGATGCGACGCATGTGTTCCTTCCTTCGGTTCAGCCGCGAGCCGGCTTACGGTAAGGCTTCGGATTCAGGCTGGCCCTGGCGCCTCTTGCGGCCAGCAACCGGGCATGGACCGACCCGGCCCGGGACTGCCGCCGGCGCCGCTCACGATGACGACGCGTCCATTTCGAACCGCAGCTCGTTCATCGATGCTCCAGAAGTACGGCCAGCGTATCCGCGGCCGGATCGTCAAGCAGGGCATAGGCATCCGGGGCATGGTCGAACGGAACCCGGTGCGTGACGAGCAGCGTGCTCACGTCGAGTCGGGCAAGGTGGGCAAAGGACACCCGGCGCATCCGCGCACGGTCCCACCTCGGCGCCAGATGCGCCGGCAGCGCCGGACCGGTGCTGACGACCTTCTGGCGGCGCAGGTGGAACTCAGGTGAGAGGGAAAGCGACACCGGCCGGGTGCCGTACCACGACGCGACGGTCACCGTTGCCTCCACACCGGTCAGCCGCAACGCCTGTTGCAGCGCGGGCGGAGCACCGCTGGCCTCGATGAACAGATCCGCGCCGCGACCGGCGGACAGTTCTTCGACGGCCGACGCGGCCTCGTCCGGGTGGACGACCGCGTCCGCGCCAATCCACTCGGATTTCCGGCGGCGGGTGGCGGACGGCTCGACGAGCACCAGGTTCCCGGCGGTGAGCCGGGCCAGGTAGCCCGCGAAGGTGCCGATGACCCCCAGGCCGGACACCACCACGCAATCACCGACGAGCGGCGGTGTGGTGATGCAGGCGTTCAGCGCGACGCCGAAGAGGCCCGCGAACGCGGCCCGCTCGGGGTCGAGTTCCGGGGGGATCTTCCAGACCAGCTCCGCGCTGATCGTGAACCGCGTCTGGTGCGGATGGAAACAGAAAACCCGGTCGCCGACCTCGAAGCGGGCGCCCGGGCCCACCGCCTCGACCTCGCCCACCTCCTGGTAGCCGAACTTGACGGGAAACGGCAACCGCCCTTCGGCGGTGGGAAACATCGAGAGATCGGGGAGGTCGCCCTCACCGCGGTAGAGATTCATTTCGCTGCCGACGCTGATCAAAGCACACAGGCCACGCACCTGGATCTCGCCCTCGGCCGGCGGTCGCACCGCGGAGGGGCGCAGCTCGACCGAACGGGGTGCGTTGAACCAAACGGCGGTGGCGGTCATCGCCGTACCTCTGCCATTGCCGACCTCTCTTCCGTCAGGACCAGCCGGTGCCCCGGGTAGACGATAGGTGAACGCGAACTTCCGACCTGCCCTGTGCCAACCAACGGAACACGATCAGCGGTGCCCGACCGCGTTCAGCGGTTCGGCCGTCATGGCACGAGAAATCGCCCGGGCGACCGCGACCACCGCGGGGGTGACCGTCGTCGGATCGTGCTGCGCCGAGCGGGAGACCCGGCAGACCACTGACAGCGCCCCGACAGCGGTATGCCCCCGGCCGAAGATCGGGCAGGCGACCGACATGACCGGCTCCGGAATATGCCGGAACACCACGGCCACCCCCCTGCGGCGCACGGTTGCCAGGCGTGCGCGCATGCTCTGGGCGGACACCCCCGTTTCCGCCGGCGCGTCCACCAGATCACCGGTGAGCACTTCGTCCTGAAGCTCAATCGGCGCGTAGGCCAGCAGCGCCAGGCCGACGCCCGTGCAGGGCAGCGGCATCCTCCCACCGACCCGGTACTTGCGCCGCACCGCGGTATCGGCGGACAGCCGCTCCACCAGAATCGCCTCCCGGCCTTCCCGCACCGCCAGCAGTGCGTCGTGCCCGGTGGCGTGGTGCAGGTCCACCAGGTGGGGCAGGGCGATCGCCCGCAGGCCATGCCCACGCGGGGCCAGGGACGCGACCTCGAGCAGGCGAAGCCCGATCACGTACTCGCCGTCCTCGGTGCGTTCCAGCGCGCCCCACTCGGTCAGCTTCCGCGCCAGGCGCAGAGTACTGGTCTTCGGCAAGCCGGTCCGAACGCTCAACGAGGTCAACGACAGGGAACGATCCGACGATGCGAAGGCCCCGAGGATCCGGAAAGCCCGATCCACGACGGGGTCACCGCGCCGCCGCTCGCGAACCACTGTTGGATCTGCCTTCACGTCGCACTCCCTGGTCGGCGTTCGATCGAGGAAAAATCAACACCTGACGCGAGAGTTCGCTCACAGAGCCGAATGGACAAGGTCGTCGAACCTCCTTATCCGCGCGAGGCCTGCCTGCTCCCCGTCGCGGGTCGGGCTCAGCCAGCCGTGCTCGAGGTCGACGAGCCCGGTGTAGCCGGACCTGGTGGCTTCGGCGAGGACATCCACGATCGCGAGCTCCCCCGCGCCCGGCTCGACCCGGCCAGGCAGGTCCGCAATCTGGATCAGCGCGATGTGGTCCCACGCCGCGCGCAGGGCCCCTACCAGATCGCCGTCCATCATCGCGACGTGCGCCGTGTCGTAGATGATGCCCAGATTGGGATGATCCGCCGCCGTGATGAGCCTGACGGCTTCCGCGGTCGTCCGCATCATCATGTTCGGCAACCGCACCATCGGCTCGACCGCCAGCTTCAGGTCGTAGTCGGCGACGACGCGACCCAGGTCTCGCAGATTCGCCGCCACGTCATCACGTTGGCGCTGGTCGTCCGGCCGATCGGGATCGACGGCGATCAACGCGGCCAGCACCCCGGATCCGAGCGAGGCCGCGAGCTCGGCCGCCTGCAGAACATGTGCTTCGAGCCGCTTTCTCCCACCGATGCTCCGATCGGTCCAAATCGGTCCGGTGAATTCGGCGAAGGGCACGCACACAACGCCGCCGGCTGAAAGCCCGGTCTCCGCCAGGACGTCCCGGACCAGCCGGATCTCCGCCGGCGGCCGGCCCAACGCCCAGGGATAAAAGACCCCCGCCATACCGATTTCGGCGGCGTACCGGATGTGCGCCGCAGGGTCGGTCGTGCCCAGAGTTTCCCGGAACTGCGGCCGGAACTCCGGCGGCGCGTAGCCGAGATGGGTGGTGTAGCGCAATGTCCACGGCACGGCTGGTCTCCTACGATCGGCTTTCGTGCGGCGGGGGCGTCTGCGCGTTCTTGCTCAGCGGCCGCTGCGCGAATGACTGGTCGGCCGACATCTGCGGCCTCCATTCCTTGTCCGCTAGCCGAAGAACTCGACCAGCCGTTCCCCGACCATGACCGCGGTCGCGTTCGGGCCGCGTGACGGGATCTGGGGAAAGATCGAGGTGTCGGCGACACGCAGGCCTTCGACCCCGTAAACCTTGCCGTACTGGTCCACCACCGCACCCTGGTCCGGATCCGGTCCCATCCGGCAGGTACAGGACGGGTGGCCGACTGTGAAGATATGGCCGCGCGCCCACACGTCGATTGTCCTGTCGGTCGCAAGGTCCTCTTTGGACATGTTGACCATGCGCCCGCCGATGTCGCGCATCGCATCGCTGTGGTAGATCTCGGCGGTGACCCTGATGGCTTCGCGGAAGCGGCGGCGATCGCTTTCCTCCGCCATGAGATTCCAGTCCAGCTCCGGCGGTTGAGTGGGATCACCGGAACCAAGCCGGACGGTGCCCCGGCTGTCTTCCTGCTGCAGTCCGATGACCGTGAACGGACGCCGCAGCGCCTTGGCCTGCTCGATTACGAACTTCGTCGAGGTCCTGCGCAACGCACTGATGGCCTGCACCGGATTCCGGGCCATCGACGTCACCCGCATCATGTCGCCCGATGTCACGACGAACGGCAGGATCTCCAGATCGTCGCTGTAGTCCGAGCCCTCCGCGGTCCAGTTGAGCGCGCTGGTCAGCACTCCCCTGCCGGGCTCGAGCGCGCACTTTCCCGAGAAGTCCCACTGCACGCTCAGCTCCGGATGGTCCATGAGATTCTGTCCGACCCCTGGCAGGTTTTCGAGCACCTGAATGTCATGCTCGCGCAGGTGTTCCGCCGGACCGATACCGGAGAGCATCAACAACTGTGGAGATCGGAGTGCGCCCGCGGAAAACACGACCTCGTTTGCCCGGAAGATCCTACGCTCGCCGGCGACATCGGTTTCGACGCCGACGCACCGCTTTCCCTCGAACACCGCCCGGCGGGCATAGGCGTTGCCGACTACCCGCAGGTTGGCCCGGCCGAGGGCGGGCAGCAGGTAGGTGATGGCCGTACCCTGCCGATGTCCGTGCCAGATGTTCATCGGCACGGGTCCAACGCCACCGGGGCCGCCCGAGTTCTTGTCGGCCTCTTCACTGAAACCGAGCTGCTGGCAGGCGGCGGTGAACGCTCCGGTGAACTCCGGGGCCCGGTCTTCCGGTTCGCGTCGCACGTTGATCGGGCCGTCGCCGCCGTGCAGTTCGTTCCGGATATCGTGGTCGGTCTCACTGCGTTTGAAGTAGGGAAGTACCTTTTCGTAGGACCACTGGTCATTGCCCATTTTGCCCCAGGCGTCGAAGTTCGCACGGGTGCCCCGGACGAAGTAGGCGCCATTGATCGAGCTGGAGCCACCCATTCCCTTGCCACGTGGAATCGGCCTGGTGGCCCCGGGGAGCAGCGTCCCGGTAAGACTCCACGAATTAGGGTTCCCCGGCATCGCAGCGGACATGTTCGACGGGTCCAGCACAGAATCGGGAAATTGATCCAGCCGGTCGTAGACATTCCCGGCTTCGATGAGCAAGACTGATCGTGACGGTTCTTCGCTCAGCCGAGCCGCGAGCACCGAACCGGTAGCACCTGAGCCGACGATCACCACATCGTATTCGTCCACTGCGGTCTCCCGTCTCAAAAGGGGTGACGGGCCGACAGTAGACCCTGCTTTGACTAGCAGTCAAGGTCTGGCGGAGCACCTCACGCACGGTGTTGGCGCGCTTGGCCTCTTGCTCGATCCGCGTCACTCGACCGCTCGGACGTTCGTCCGCCTTGCCGGACGTCCGCGGCAGTCCGACGGCCCGGCTGTGGCGGCAACCTGGCCGAGTACCTCCAGTTCGACGTCGACATCGTAGCGATGGCCGTTGGCGGTACGCACCGCGCTGACAAGCGCCTGTACACACAGCTCGGTCGCGTAGTCGATGTCCAGATCATCGTACGCGGCCCAGTCCAGGGTCATATTGTCCAAGTGACCCATCCAGCCGTGCAGCGCGATCCGCAGCGGCGCGGGCGGATGAACCGGGCAACCCAGACTGATCTGGAGCTCGGCCAAAGCCTTTTCGCGGGCGCTCACCACGATCTCGAACACGTCCGGGTCCGCGTGCCCGGTACGCAGGAGCGTCGCGAAACGCTCGGGATGCCGCCGCACGTACTCGAAATGCCTCCGCACGAAGCCATACACCCGCGCGGCCGGGGTCCGCTCGTCCTCGCGCGGCTTCTCGCTCGCGATCAGTTCTCGCCAGGCCTGCTGGACGGCCGCGGCGAACAGGCCGCGCTTGCCCCCGAAATAGTAGGAGATCAGGCCATGCGCCACGCCTGCCCGCTCGCAGACCTCGTCGACCGAAATTTCCTCGTACGGCCTGGTGGAAAACAGCGCCAACGCCGAATTGATAATCTGCTGCCGCCGCCCAGAATCGCGACGCCCACGACTTTCCCCCGACTTGGTCACACCCCGCCTACCAGCCGGACCGATACGCTTCCGCCCCATTTCGGTCGTCAATTCGTCCTTCATTCGCCACAGTTCCGCGATCGCGGCTGTACTTCCGCGGCGGTCCGGGTGGGCGTCATTCGTCGATCACGCTGGCGCCGAAATGCCCAGAAGCGGCATGATCCGCTCTTCGATGCTGAGGACCACCTCGCGGGTGAGCCGAGGCGGAATCCAGAAGGTGACGTTTTTCAGGCCTGCGCTTTCCAATGCCCGCAACTGCGTGGCGATCTCCTCGGCCGTTCCCGTCAATGATACCGACCTGACGATCTCCTCGGTGAGGACCGCGGCCTCGCCGTCAAGCAAGTGAGACAGATGCCCCGCGTGGACCTCCTGGTAAAGACGGTCACGTGGCACGTCGAAGCGCGCGAGCACCTCCTTCTCATAGATCTCGATCCGGTCGCGCACGGCCGGCGGCAGGTACTCCGCCATGGCGGGATTACAGGCATAGTAATGGAACGGGGTCATCCCCACCGGTCCGACGTGCTCGAGGACGCGCGGGGAAAAAGCCGACTCGCCCGGTTCCAGGACGCAGACAAACGCCGTGTACATGGTGTAGGCATCGTCCAAGTCTCGGCCATTTTCGGCCGCGGCCCTGCGCAGTGCCGCAAGTCCGTCCGTGAAGACCGATGAGGCGTTGTCCATTGGGCTCCCGCCCTGCAACGCCGTGATCAAGCCGTCGGCGACCTCGCCCGCGCCACGCAGTGCCTGCGGGCCGTCGGCCGCCAAATAGACAGGTACCGGATTCTCGGGGTCGACGCGGAGTTTTTCACCGTACTTGAGGCGAACGTGCCGCTCATGGTCACCGACGCGGTGAACGATCTCCCGGCCCGCGAGCAGATCCCGGACCTGACGCACGTAATCGCAAACCTTCGACACCGCGATCGGGCGCTGGAACCCGAGCGGCTGCCGCGCGGTGAATCCGGTGCCCACCCCGAAGAACACCCGCCCCGGCGCGAGGTGATTTACCGTCGCGATCGCGGAAGCGGATGCCACCGGGCTGCGCAATCCCGGTATACTGAGCAGAGTTCCGAGCCTCATCGTTGACGTGGCTTTGGCCGCCAGCGCCATGCATACGAACGGATCTCCCGACAATATCGGGCTGTCCACGAATCCCGCAGTACTGAAGCCGTGCTGCTCCGCGAACGCGGCGTCGTCCCAGCAACCCGGATAGTTCATCAATCCAAGTCCGAATTCCATCGACGCTCCCTCCGTTGGGTTCTGCCGGGGTCGCGAGCCTATCCAGCGCCCAGGCCTGCCCACCGCCGTGTTCCGCTGGATGAACCCGCCCGGCACGGCAGCCGGAGCGCCTCGGCTTCCCCGCGGGCCTCAGGCCGCCGTCCCCGTGCACACGGCACGGATGCCCGTCCTGGCACGCGCTTGTTCCACTAGGCGAAACCGGGAGCGCCTTGCTCCGGAAACCCACTAGCGTGTGGCCGACCCCTGGGCTGACCGGATGCCCCGAGCACGGAGGCGATCATGCCGACCCGCAACAACACCTACTCCCTTCATGAGTTCGGCAAGGCTGTCAGAAATCTGCGTGCCCATGACGTGTCGCCGACTTTGGGTCCGGATCTGGCCGTCTTCCCCCCGAACCCGGTCCCCCAGGCGCGCGCCTTCGCAGAGCATTCCACACACGGCGTTGCCGCCAACGTCTGGGAGATTCACGAGCACTCGGGGTCGCACGTCGACGCGCCGTTCCACTACGTTCCCAGCGGGTTGACGATCGATGCCCTGCCGCACGACGTGCTGTTCTTCCTGCCGTTCAAGAAGTTCGACCTGGCGCCCTACGACCCGCAGCCGGGCGAGCCGGTCGGTCGCGATCAACTCATGGAGGCCGCCGAACGCGGCGGCTTCTCGCTCGAGGATGGCGACGTGGCGGTACTCGACTTCGGGTGGGATCGGTACCTCCCGGGTGGCACGGACGCGCGGGAGCCCGGGTGGTGGGGTAGCAACGAGCCTGGCCTGTCCGAAGACGCGTGTGACTACCTTGCGGCGGCGGGCATCTCCGCGGTCGCGTGCGACACCTCGGCATGCGATCTCTCCCGGCGCGACGGGGAGTTCTTTGCCAGCCCCGGTCATACCCACTATTTCCTGCCGAACGGGATCCTCATCGTCGAAGGGCTACGGGGCTTGGCGGAGGTCCCGGCAACAGGCCTGTTCGTGGCGCTGCCTCTGAAGCTTGCCAAGGGCACCGCGTCGCCGCTCCGCGTGTTGCTCCTTACCGAGTAGTCCGACTTTTCCGGTATCACCGGCCCGCGGTCGCTCGGTATCGACGCACGGCGTCATTGCGACAGTGCGTTTGCTCAGCCGGTCACCTCCCCATCAAGCGTGCGCTCAGCTGCTGCTCTTCCCGGTGGCCCGCGATCTCGGCGTCCGCATAGTCCCGGCCACGCCGTGTCCTCGGCGCGGTCTCGTCGAGTTTGCCCTGGTCCGGAAAGCCGCACACATCCGTGCTGCTCACGTGCAGCAAGCGCGCCCCAGCGGCCGTCGGCACCGCCACCGAAGTCGACGAAGCGGAGGCGGCGTCCGCTTTACACACCGGGGCGGTATCGCCGCGTCGACGCGAAGAACCGAATGGTTCTGCCCGGGCTCGTCAACGGCCACTGGCACGATCTCGGGACAGGCGGAAACCCGTGGACGTCGACGGATCTGGCGCCGTCCGCCCGCGGCCTCGCCCGGTACGACTCGGAGGTTCGTCTCCTCGTCATCCGCGCGGAATGAAATCGGTCCATCGCGCGAGGCCCACACATGAAGTGTGGGCTCGCGACAATTTCGCACGCGGCACCGGAAATCGCTGCGGAACAGGGAAGATCCGTCAGCACGCCCACGCCGTGGACAGCACTGTTCTCCTACGTCGGCAGCGGCCGACGTAGGCTAAACAACTGATCGAATTCGGCAGACCCTAGCGGTCGCCGGCACTCCCGATTTTGGAGGGGTGGGCGGCCAGCGGAGTGACCTTGATCGTCATGTACGGGAACAGCGGCAGCCGCGACAGGATCTCGTGCAGTTCGTCGTTCGACCCCACGTCGAAGATCGAGACGTTGGCGTACTCACCCACGATGCGCCAGATCTGCGGCCATTTTCCCGCGCGCTGCAACTGCTGGCTGTACGCCTTTTCCCGTGCCACGATGTCGGCCCGCACCTCCGGATCGATATCCGGCGGCAGGTGTACATCCATCCGCACATGGAACAACACGGCGAACTCTCCTAGGTTGTGTTCAAAGCGGCGGAGCCCCTTGGCGCGAATCAGGCCGGGTCGAGAACGAAGTCGTAGGCAACGGTCTCCCCGGTCTCCCCGCCGCCGTCCGCCGGCTTCAGGTCGAGAATCAGCTCCGGCTTGACCGCCGAGGCGATGTCGTCGTCGTTGTACTCGTCGCCCGGGAAGTACAGCTGCGCGGTGAGCTTTTCGTGCCCAGGCGCCGACACCTTCACGTGCAGGTGCGCCGGCCGCCACGCGTGCCAGCCCGCCGCGGCGATCAGCTTGCCGCAGGCACCGTCCGTGGGGATCTGGTACGGCGCGGGCCGCACGGTGTGGATCTCGAACCGGCCCTGCTCGTCCGTGGTGAAGGTGGCACGCAGGTTCCACTCCGGGATGCCGGGCGCGAACTGCGAGTACAGCCCGTCGGCGTCGGCGTGCCACAGCTCGATCTTCGCACCGGCCAGCACGCCGCCGTCGGTCGAGGTCACCTTTCCGGTCCAGACCAGTGGCGTACCCGGCTCGTCCTCCCGCACCGGCACCGACCCGCGCGCACCCTGCTCCGGGGCGCCCGGCACGTAGTACGGGCCTTCGATGGTGCCCTTGTTGCCCTGACGATGCTCGGTGGCGACCTCCTCGACAACGTGCTCGACCCACACGTCGAGGAACAGCGGCCATTCGCCGTCCTCGCCGACGCTGATGAGCCACGACTTGAGTGCGTTGTACTCGTCGTAGGTGACCCTGTGCTTGCGGATGGTGGCGTGCACGGCCTCGAGCACCTCGCGGGCCAGCAGCGACACCCGCTCCTTCGGCGTGTTCGCCGCGCCGGAGGACTTGTCGGTCTTGAATCGCTCGGTCGCGCTGGCGCCGGAGCACGCGGCGGTCGCGACCGGCGCGTTGTGGGTGGCGGTCATGGGATCCTCCTTGATTCCTTGTCGGTTCTCGTCCGTTCAGCTGTCCTGGCGATAGCGCGCCAGCTTGCCGGGGTCCACCTCGACGCCCAGCCCGGCACCGGGGCGGACGGTGAGCTCGCCGTCGCGGATCTCCAGTGGTTCGGTGAGCAAGTCGTCGCTCATGTCGAGGAAGTTCGACAACTCGCCGGCCCGGTGCGACGTGAGCCGGTACGACGATCCGAAGGCGACGGTGCAGATCGTGCCGAGCTGGCCGTCGATCTGGTTGCCCATCACGACTTCCAGCCCCAGTCCCTCGGCGAGATGGTGCACGCGCTGGGAGTGGGTGAACCCCGTGCGCGCCACCTTGATGCTGATCGCGGTGGCCGACCCGCCCAGCACCTCCCGCGTGACGTCCGCGGGCGTCACGGCGGACTCGTCGGCGATGAACGGCACGCCGAGCTGGGACACCAGCCAGCGGCGGCCCAGCACGTCGTCGGCCGGGCACAGCTCCTCGGCGAAGAGCAACCCCAGGTCCGACATCTGCTTCATCGCCGCCGCCGACTCCGCCGCGGTCCAGCCGCGGTTGCCGTCGACATACAGCTCCACCTCCTCGCCCAGCTCCTCGCGCAGCGCCCGCACCACCGCGACGTCGAGATTGGCCGGCCGGCGGCCGACCTTGACCTTGAACGTGGTGATGCCGTGCCGCTCTCGCATGCGCTGCGCCTCGGCGACCATCGCGGCGGGCTCGTCGAAGCCCAGCATGTGCGACACGCGCATCCGGTCGGTGTACCCGCCGAGCAGCTCCGTCACCCGCAGATCGAGGCTGCGGCCCAGCGCGTCCCACACGGCCATGTCGATCGCGGACTTCGCGGTCGGGTTGCCCACCGTGCGGGCCAGGCGGGCGACCATCGCCTCCCGCTCCAGCAAGGTCAGGCCGACCACCTGCGGCGCGAAGATCTGCTCGATCACCGCCACGATGCCCGCCTGTGTCTCGCCGTAGGTGAACGGCCGCGGTGGCGCCTCCGCGATCCCGACGACGCCGTCGTCGGTATGCACCCGCACCAGCACGTGCTCGGCGACGTGGACCTCGCCCGAGGCGAACCTGAGCGGCTTGCGGTACGGGATGGCGTAGGGGATCGCCTCCACGCGCGTGATCTTCATCGGCTGACCTCGGTGGGTGGTTGCGGTGCGAGCGCGGTCTCGAGGACGTCGAGAACCGACCGGACGAGAGGGGATTCGTTGTCGCTCTTCCAGGCGAGCGCGAGCTCGACGCTTCCGGCATCGGCGATGTCCCGGAACACCACGCCGGCCAGTGGCAGCGCCCGCGCGGACTCCGGGACCACGGCGAGCCCGAGCCCGCCGGCGACCAGCGCCAGCAGCACCGCGGTGCCCGCCGCCTCGTGCTCACGGTGCGGGCTGAAGCCCGCGGCCCGGCAGCTGCGCGCCACGGCATCGTTGACCACGGAATCCTTGCTGGCGTAGAAGATGAAGTCCGCCGCGCGCAGATCCACCATGGACACCACCGGCTCGACCGCGAGGCGGTGATCGGCCGGCACCGCGAGGATCAACGGCTCGACCGCCAGCGTGCGCAGTTCGATACCCTCGCCGCGCACCGGCGGCCGCAGCACTCCGAGGTCGAGGCTGCCCGACCGCAGGCCGTCACACTGGTCCGGGGTGAGCAGGTCCGCATGCACCTCCAGGGCCACGCCAGGCAGCTCGCGCTTGATGGTGCGGGCGATGTGGGGCAGCTGTGAGTACGCCGCGGTGCCGGTGAAGGCGATCCGGACCAGGCCGAGCCGTCCGGCCGCGATGCGCCGTGCCCCGCGCACGCTGTCCTCCACCGCACCCAGCACGCGCCGCGCCTCGTCGAGGAAGAACTCGCCGACGAGGGTGAGCGCGACCTGGCGCGTGGTGCGGGCGAACAGCGGGGCGCCGAGCTCGGCCTCCAGCTGGCGGATGGCCTGGGACAGCGCGGGCTGCGCCATGTGCAACCGCTCGGCGGCGCGGCCGAAGTGGCAGGTGTCAGCGACGGCGACGAAGTAACGCAGGTGACGCAGTTCCACCGCCGGACCTCCCTTCCAGGCCACCTCGACGTGCCGGGCCGTTCGATTGATTCACGGTAAGTACCGATATTGAGTCAGCACAAGAACTCGTTTCCGTTCGATTGATTGATGACACGTATCAATTACACCCTGGGTCAGGACTAGGCATTTGCCTCGGGTGACCGCCGCGGCGCTTTGTCAGGGTCTGGGGAACACGCCGATCTGTGCCGATCGAGCCGATCAATGCCGATCAGTCCCTTTGATGGCCGGAGGACTCAATGACCGAGACCCTGGATCACCTGTCCGCGGTCCTCGCGGACGCGCTCGTCGAGGACCGCGACGCCGGTGTCTACCGCGCGAACCGCCGGATCTTCACCGACGAGGAGATCTTCGAGCTCGAAATGCGCTACATCTTCGAGGGCAATTGGATCTACCTCGCCCACGAATCACAGCTTCCCAACCCCGGGGACTACTTCACGACCTACATCGGCCGGCAGCCGGTGGTCATCACGCGCGACCGTGACGGCGAGTTGCACTGCCTGATCAACGCGTGCGCCCACCGCGGCGCGATGGTCTGCCGCCGCAAGACCGACAACCGGCCGACCCTGACCTGCCCGTTCCACGGCTGGACGTTCCGCAACGACGGCACCCTGCTCAAGGTCAAGGACCCCGACGACGCCGGCTACCCGGAGAGCTTCAACACCGAGGGCTCCCACAACCTCACCCACGTGGCCCGCTTCGACAGCTACCGCGGCTTCCTGTTCGGCTCGCTCAACCAGGACGTACTGCCGCTCGAGGAGCACCTCGGCGACACCGTCAAGGTGATCGACATGCTCGTCGACCAGTCGCCCGAGGGGCTCGAGGTCCTGCGCGGGTCCTCGACCTACACCTACGACGGCAACTGGAAGGTCCAGGCGGAGAACGGCGCCGACGGCTACCACGTCACCGCCACCCACTGGAACTACGCGGCGACCACCTCGCGTCGCAACACCGGCGAGTCGAAGAACACCACCAAGACCGTCGACGCCGGCAGCTGGGGCAAGGCGGGTGGCGGCTACTGGTCCTACCCGAACGGCCACCTGTGCCTGTGGACCTGGGCCGGCAACCCCCAGGACCGCCCGCTGTGGGACCGGATGGATGAGCTCAGGGACAAGTTCGGTGACGCCAAGGGCGAGTTCATGGTCAAGGGCTCCCGCAACCTGCTGCTCTACCCGAACGTCTATCTGATGGACCAGTTCTCGACCCAGATCCGGCACTTCCGCCCGATCTCGGTCGACCAGACCGAGGTCACCATCTACTGCATCGCCCCCAA
>DATFHB010000109.1:0-43387 GCA_035248845.1 Amycolatopsis sp.
CCCGGTCGACAAGATCGGCGAGGTCATCGGGCCGAAGGGCAAGATGATCAACTCGATCACCGAGGAGACCGGCGCCGACATCTCCATCGAGGACGACGGCACGATCTACGTGGGCGCGGCCGACGGCCCGTCGGCGGAGGCCGCGATCAGCAAGATCAACGCCATCGCCAACCCGCAGCTGCCCAAGGTCGGGGAGCGCTTCCTCGGCACCGTGGTGAAGACGGCCGCGTTCGGCGCGTTCGTCTCGCTGCTGCCGGGCAAGGACGGCCTGATCCACATCTCCAAGCTGGGCAACGGCAAGCGCATCGGCAAGGTCGAGGACGTGGTCAACGTGGGCGACAAGCTCCGCGTCGAGATCGCCGACATCGACAACCGCGGCAAGATCAGCCTCGTGCTCGTCAAGGACGAGGAAGGCACTGCCGAGTCCTCCGACGAGGCGGAGACCGCCGAAGCCGCGCAGTAAGGCACATCCCGCGATGGGCCCGTCCGTGCTGCCGCGCGGACGGGCCCTTTCGCTACTGACGTAAGGAAAGTATGCCGCGACAGATTCCCGGGTACGAGCAACGCGCCGGCACCACCCGGGCCCTCGACACCGGGGTGAAGCGCACCGTGCTCCCCGGCGGCCTGCGGGTCATCACCGAGCATGTGCCTGCGGTGCGCTCGGCCACCGTCGGACTATGGGTCGGCATCGGCTCGCGTGACGAGCCGGCGAGTGTGGCGGGTGCCGCGCACTACCTGGAACACCTGCTGTTCAAGGGAACCGCGCACCGCAGCGCGAGCACGATCGCGGAGGAGATCGACGCCGTGGGCGGCGAGTTCAACGCCTTCACGGCCAAGGAACACACGTGCTACTACGCGCAGGTGCTCGACGAGGACCTGCCGCTGGCCCTGGACCTGGTCACCGACGTCGTGTTCGAGGCGCTGTGTGCGGAGTCCGATGTGGACACCGAACGGAGCGTGGTGCTCGAGGAGATCGCGATGCGCGACGACGACCCCGAGGACCTGCTGCACGAGACGTTCGTGTCCGCGGTACTGGACGGGCATCCGCTCGCGAAACCGGTGCTGGGCACCGAAGAGTCGATCAACGGGATGTCGGCCAGGGCGCTGCGCGGGTTCTACCGGCGCCGGTACACCCTGCCGCGGATGGTGCTCGCCGTTGCCGGAAACATCGAGCACGCGCAGGTGCTCCGGTTGGCACGTAAGGCTTTGCGGCCGCGTCTGTCCGGTTCGGACACTCCGGTCCCGCCACGCCAGGGGAAGGCGCGGGTCACCGCGGGCCGGCGGCTGGTGCTGCACACGGACGACACCGAGCAGGCACACGTCATGGTCGGGATGCGCGCCCTGTCGCGGCACGACGAGCGCCGCACCGCCCTCAGCGTGCTCAACGCCGCGCTGGGAGGCGGCATGAGTTCCCGGCTGTTCCAGGAGATCCGCGAGCAGCGCGGCCTGGCCTACCAGGTGTACTCGTCGGTCGCGGCCTACTCCGATACCGGGCACCTGTCGGTGTACGCGGGCTGCCAGCCGGAGCGGCTCGGCGAGGTCGCGAGCGTGCTGCGTGACGTGCTCGGCCAGGTCGGCAAGGAAGGCTTCACCGACGCCGAGGTCGCCCGCGCGAAGGGGCAGTTGCGCGGCGGGCTCGTGCTGGGGCTCGAGGACACCGCGTCGCGGATGTCGCGCATCGGCAAGCAGGAGCTCAACTACGGGCGGTACGAGAGCGTGGACGAGACGGTGGAGCGGATCGCCGCCGTCACGACCGAGGACGTGTATGACCTCGCCCGCACCTTGTTCCGGAGGCCCGGTGGGGTGTCCGTGGCGAGTGTGGTCGGACCGTACGCTGCTAGCGAGGATGTGCCGGAGGATCTGCGAGAGGTGATCGGGTCGTGATTCGGGTCGGTGTGCTGGGCGCCCAGGGACGCATGGGTGCGACGGTGGTGAAGGCCGTGGAGGGGGCGGCCGACATGAAGGTCGTCGGCGCGGTGGACGCGGGCGACGACTTCTCGGCGCTCGCCGATGCCCAGGTCGCGGTCGACTTCACCCGGCCCGCCGTGGTCATGGACAACCTGCGCTACCTGATCGACCATGGCATCAACGCCGTCGTCGGCACCACCGGGTTCAGTGAGGACCGGCTGGCCACCGTGCGCGAGTGGCTGTCCGGCAAGCCGGAACTCGGCGTCCTGATCGCCCCGAACTTCGCGCTCGGCGCGGTGCTCGCGATGCGGTTCGCCCAGCAGGCGGCCCGCTTCTACGCCAGCGCCGAGGTCATCGAGCTGCACCACAACCGCAAGGTCGACGCCCCGTCGGGTACCGCCGGGCACACCGCGCGGATGATCGCGGAGGCGCGCCGCGCGGCCGGTGTCGAGCCGGGCCCGGACGCGACCACGACCGAGCTGGACGGCGCACGCGGTGCCCGCGTCGACGACGTGCACGTGCACTCGGTGCGGCTGCCCGGGCTGGTGGCGCACGAGGAGATCCTGTTCGGCGGCGAGGGCGAGACGCTGACCATCCGGCACGACTCGCTGGACCGCAGCTCGTTCATGCCGGGCGTGCTGCTGGGCGTGCGCGAGGTCCTGAAGCGACCGGGCCTGACCGTGGGCCTGGAGAACGTGCTGGACCTGTGAGAGCGGACGCCGAACAGTGAGAGCCCGCAACGTCGCCCTGCTGCTCACCGCCGCGCTGGTGGTCTACTTCGTGCTGCTCGCCGACCGGGCGATCGAGCTGCTGCGTACAGGCAGCGCCGCCGGCGCCGCGCTGGGTGCCGCGGTGCTGGTGCTGCCGCTGCTCGGGGCGTGGATGGTGCTGGCGACGTGGCGGTCCGGGGTGCGCATCCAGCGGCTCGGCCAGCGGCTCGACGAGGAGGGCGGCCTGCCCGACGCGTCCGACCTGCCGCGCCGCGCCTCCGGCCGGGTCGACCGTGCCGCGGCCGACGCCTGGTTCGAGCAGCGCCGCGCCGAACTGGAGCAGCACCCGGACGACTGGCGGCACTGGTACCGGCTGGCCTACGCCTACGACATCGCCGGCGACCGCCGCCGCGCCCGCGCCACCATGCGCAAAGCCCTCGAACTGGAAGAAGCCGACCCCCGCCCCTAACGTCCCCACCCCGCGAGTTGAGGTTTCCAAGCGCGCGAGTTGAGGTTTCTGGTCGCCCGAGTCGCACGTTCCCGTCGTCGGAGTCGTCCGTTCCGGTCGAACCTCAGCCGCGCAGGAAAGCGAGCACCGGGCCGGTCTGGCCGATGATCGAATGCGCCACCCCGGGCAGCAGGGTCACGCTCGCGTGCCGGATTGCCTGCTCGGCGCGACGCGCGGTGTCGTAGGAGTCGAACATCGCGTCGCGGCCGCCCACGATCACCTGGACGGGCATCGTGAGCCGCCGCAGCGCGTCGTCGCCGAACACCGGCAGCTTTTCCCTGCGTGGCAGGAAATGCGTGAACATCAGCGCGACGTATTCGGCACTCTCGGGCGTCTCGGACGCGTCGATGCCGGCGACCAGTTTCATCGACCTACGCAGCCCCCACTGTCCGAGCGACTTGTACAGCAGCGCCTGGACGACCCAGCCGTAGGTCTGCCGACCGAGCCCGCCGGGGCACAGCAGCGCGAGGCGTTCGACACGGTCCGGACGCCGCGTCGTGTAGTCCAGCGCCAGCCAGCCGCCGAGCGACGCGCCGACCATCGAGACCCGTTCGACGCCAAGGCCGTCCAGCACCTCATCGAGCCACCGCGCATGCGCGTCGGAATCCAGCGGTGGCCGCGACGGCGCGCTCAGGCCAGGTTCGCCGATCATGTCCACCGCGTAGACACGGAAGTGCTTGGCCCACTCCGCGACGTCGTCCAGCCACATGACCGCGTTCGTCCCGGAGCCGTGGCACAGGACCAGCGGTGGCGCGTCCTCGGGTCCACTCGCGACGACGAACGTCTCACCCTGATGTGTGCCCACTCGCACGTGCTCGGCCGGGACCGGCCAAGCCTGCAGCGCTTCCCGATAGCGCCGGAGGATCCACTCCCTGCCCGCCTCCGTCCGGTAGATCATGAGCCGAGCACCACCTCGACACTCTCGAGCAGTCGCGCCGTGTCGGTGAGCCCGCCGAAGATGACGATCTTCATTTTTCCCTTCACCTCGTCATAAGCGGTGTTCACGCGGAGCAGGGTCTCGCCCGGGTGGGTGCTCATGGCCGTCAGCAGCGTGCTGATGCGGCTCATCGTGTCCGGGCTGACGGCGTCGATCTCGACGATCGAGGACACCTCGGCGTGCCGCGACCGTCGCACGTCGGGCTCGCCGCCGACCGGCGTGCCGACGAAGGCTTCCAGGTCCTCGTGCGAGATCCGGTACTGCTTGCCGATGCGCACGGCGTTGAGCTTCCCGTCGCGGACGTAGCCGCGCACAGTGCGGACGTGCAGGCCGAGCCGGTCGGCCACGTCTTCAACCGAGTAGAGCTGTTTGGTCATAAAATGACATTAACAGACCTATAATAGGGAACGATAGGTAATTTTAGGGAAATATCAGAGGTGTGTCCATGAGGTGAGGAGTGCTGGACAGGCCGCCAGCGCGCTGTAGCGGACGAACCGCCCGGCCAGGCCGGCGCCGATGAAAGTGGACATCCGCATGTCGACCAGTCCGGCGAGGACGGTGGTGGCCATGAACGGCGGCAATCCGACCACCGAGCTCACCCCATAGGTGCCGTTCATCCAGAACGGATGGCGGTGACAGCGCTCACGCAGCGCCTCCACCTTGGCGCGCAGCCATTTCGTGCGCCGGTGCCACCGCTCGCGCCACGGGGTCTGCGGGCGTTCCCGGTGCAGCCGGTCGTGCAGGAACGGGGGCAGCCGGATCGATCCGCGCGCGGCCAGGTAGTACAGGAGTTTTCCGGCCATCTGGCCGATCGCGACCGCGGCGCCGACGAGGAACCACTGCACGCCGGGTTCGCTCGACACGAGCCCGAGCACGAACACCTCGACGCTGATGACCGGTATCAGCGCGGATCCGAAGGCGACGCCGAGCGTCAGGCAGAACCAGCCGAGCATCGGGCCTCCAGGAACGGTTCGTCGTCACGGTAGCAGTCGCCGGCGCCGGTGCAGGGGCGTTTACCGTACTCTTCGCAGCCTCCTGACCACCGGGTGGTCACCTTCCGTCCATGTGGTGGTGAAAGTCTTGTGCTGTGCGGCAGAAGATCAAGACGGCGCCGGAGTACTTCGAGGGGTTCTGTGCCTCGATCGTGCGCCTGCTCCCCTTCCCGTTTCCGGCGAGCCTGCTCGGGTTCGGCATCATCAACGGGTTCACGTTCGCCGTCGACCTGCTGCTGCTGACAACGGCGCACGGCGTGCTCCGGCTACCCCTGCCGGTGAGCATCACGGTGGCCTACGTGGTCGCGTTCGGGTTGAGCTTTCTGCTCAACCGCACGATGAATTTCCGGTCGCACGCTCCGGTCGGCGGTCAGGCCGTCAAGTACGCGGTCGCGGTCGGCGTCAACTATGTGGTGTTCATCCTCGGTGTCGGGGCCGGACTGGCCGCGTTCGGCGTCGAATATCATGTGTCGCGCGTGCTCGCGGGGGTATGTGAAGCGGTGTTCATGTACTGCGTCATGAGGTGGGTCGTTTTCGCCGAACGACGGGGAAACTGACCGCGAACGGGACCCCGGTGTCGGCCGCGACACGCGGGCAACCAAGATAGGTACTTGCCGCGTGGGATTCGCGATACTTCTCGTGGCCGGGACCTGGGAGAAAAGACCTTGAGATCTGTCATCTCGACGATGCGGTACGGTAGTGCCGCCGAGCGGCTGCGCCTGGGTTCCGAGATCCTGCTGACGCTGGTCTTCTTCGTGGCGCTCGCCTATTACGCGCACGGGATCCGGAAATGGCCCACCGACGTCGATGTCTACCGGCTCGGCGCGGACACGTTCCTCAAGGGGCATTCCCTCTACACCCAGTTGCCGGTGTCCCCGGTGGGCGGTGCACTGCCGTACACCTACCCGCCGTTCTCGGCGGTACTGTTCACGCCGCTGGCCATCGTCCCGCCGCACATCGGCTACCCGCTGCTCACGGGCGCGACCTGCCTGGCGCTGATCCCGCTGCTGCTGGCCTACCGCAAGAGCTCCCCGGAGCTGGGCCAGTACATGGGCAAGCCGTGGATGGTCATGGCGGCGGCCTGCGTGATGGTCGTCGCGCACCCGGTCGCGAACACGATCTTCTGGGGCCAGATCAACGTCCTGCTGATGATGCTGGTCGCGGTGGACTGCCTGTGGCCCAACCCCAAGTGGCCGCGCGGCATCCTGATCGGTATCGCGGCGGCGGTCAAGCTGACGCCGGCCGGGTTCTGCCTGTTTTTCCTGCTGCGCAAGGACTTCCGCTCGGTCGTCACCAGCTTTGTCAGCTTCTGCGTATGCTCGGCGATCGCGTTCGTGCTGATGCCGAGCGATTCGCTGCTGTACTGGACCGACCGTGTCTTCCACGCCACGGGTATGAACATCGGCCCGATTCACGCGAACGAGTCATGGCAGGCGACGTTCGAAAAGCTGGGCGTCACCGGGTCCGCGCTCACGCTCGTCGGCGGCATCGGCGTGCTCGCGATCGCCGCGATGACGTGGCTGGGCACGAAGCGTGCGCTCGACGACGGCAATGTGGCGCTGGCACTGGGCGTCAACGCCACCGGCGTGCTGCTCATTTCGCCGATCTCGTGGTCGCACCACTGGGTGCTGGCGCTGCCCACGGCCGCGATCGTCATGATCATGGGCTACCAGCGGCACAAGTTCTGGCTGCTGGCCTCGGGCTGGTTCAGCGTGCTGATCCTGTGGCTGGCGCCGCATTACTGGGTGCCGCTGGAGTACGAAAACTGGAGCTTCGCGCAGAAGATCGTCGGCAGCAGTTATCAGATCATCGCGATGGCATTCCTGGCCGTGATGACGGTTCTGTGGTTCCGGGGTCGCAAGCGGGACAAAGTGGCCGATGATCTCGATTTCGAACTGGCCTCCGAGACGACCGCGGTGATGCCGGCGCTGGCCGGCGCCGACGGCTCGACCGCACCGGCCCCCACGCCGGCCGGCGCGGGCGACGACGCTCGCTAGATCAGCTAGACCAGCCGGATTTCCAGGTCGCCGGTGAGGCGGATCTCGCGCAACTGCCGTTCACCGGTGTCGAGCGTGCGGATGGTCCCGTCGGGGTCCCAGCCGGCGCGGCGGAAGAAGCTCAGCGACGCCGGGTCGGATTCGGCGACCCAGGTGATGCCGCGCTCGGCGCCGCGCTGACGCAAGGCGCGCGCGGCGTCGGCGAGCAGCCGGCCGCCGTGCCCGCGGCGGCCCCAGCGCGGTTCGACCAGGATGGTCGCGATCAGCCCGGTGCGCGCGGCGTCCGCGGGCAACTCGCCTGACGCGCCGGCGACCTCCGCGTGGGGCGCCGGCCCAGCGACGCAGAACCCCACCGTGGACTCGCCTTCCGTCGCGACATGCACCGTGGTGCCGGGATGTGCGATCGCCTCGGCCCACTGCTGCTCGGCCGTCGCGTCCAGCTGGGCCAGTGCCTGCTCGCCGAGCAGATCCGCGAACGCCGCGCGCCAGGTGACCTGCTGGATGCGGGCGATCGCCGCGGCGTCCCCGGCGACGGCTTCGCGGACCTCGGGGGTGCTCATGCGACGAAACATACGGGACCGGAATTGTCGGTGGGTGGTGGCACCATGTCGTGCGATGGACACGATGAGTGGGGCGGTCGCGCGGCGCATGGCGCTGGCCGCCCAGGGGTTCGCGGACGCGCGCCCAGAGGTCGCTACCCGGCGGCATCTGCGGCGCGTACTGTCGCGCGTGCAGCTGATTCAGCTCGATTCGGTGAACGTGGCGGTCCGGGCCCATTACGCGCCGCTGTTCGCGCGGCTGGGCGCCTACGACCGCACGCTGATCGACGAGGCCGCGTGGTCGCACAGCGCCCGCAAGCCGCGGATGCTGGTGGAGACGTGGGCGCACGAGGCCAGCCTGGTGCCGGTGGAGGACTGGCCACTGCTGCGGTCGCGGGCCAAGCGCAACGGCTGGTGGCGGCACTACCAGCCGATCCTCGACCGCTCGCCCCAGCTGGTCGACGACATCCTGGTGGTGGTGAAGGAGCTCGGCCCGGTCGGCGCGGGCCGCATCGAGCGCGAGGTGCTCGGGCAGCCCGCGGAGCGGGGACGCGGGCCGTGGTGGGATCGCTCCGACGTGAAGAAGATCTGCGAGTACCTGTTCGGTGTCGGCCAGCTGACCACGGGCACGCGCCGGTCGTTCGAGCGGTTGTACGACCTCACCGAGCGGGTGGTGCCGCCCGATGTCCTCGGGCGCGAGGTCACGCCGGAGGAGGGCGCGCGCGAGCTGATCACCCGGTCGGCCCAGGCGCTCGGCGTGGCGACCGAGCCCGACCTGCGGGACTACTACCGGCTGGGGCCCGAGGTGAGTCACCAGGCCGTGGCCGAGCTGGTGGAGGCCGGGGTGCTGCAGCCGGTGCGGGTGCGCACCTGGCGGTCGCCCGCGTACCGCTTCGCCGGCGCGAAGGTGCCGCGCCGCATCACCGGCCGGGCGCTGCTGTGCCCCTTCGACCCGCTGATCTGGGAACGGGCGCGCACCGAGCGGCTGTTCGGTTTCCGGTACCGCATCGAGATCTACGTGCCCGAGGCCAAACGCGAGTACGGGTACTACGTGTACCCGTTCCTGCTCGACGGGGAACTGGTCGGGCGGGTGGATCTCAAGGCCGACCGAGAGGCCGGGGTGCTGCGCGTGCCCGGCGCCTTCAGCGAGCCGGGAGTCGAGGTGCCGCGGGTGGCCGCCGAGTTGGCCGCGGAGCTGCGGCACATGGCGGAGTGGCTCTCGCTGGACGGGGTCGACGTGGGGGAGCGGGGTGATCTGGCTCCGGCCTTGAGGCGGGCTGCGTGACATTCGACCAGCATGCGACTGAAATAGTCGCTCTTGCCGAGGCACTCGACGCCACGCTGGTGACCTGTGACGTGACATCTGCCGGCCGCGGCGACCGAACGCCCCAGGCGGCGCGGGGTCCGGCCCACTTCCGGACCCCGCGCCTACCCCCTGGACAGGCGGTCTACTGCGTGGCGCGGGTAACGACAGCCGTGCCGGACCCGGTGCGGGCGCGGACGCGCAGCGGCACCTCTTCCTCCGGTGGATCCAGCGCGACGT
Source organism: Amycolatopsis sp. (assembly GCA_035248845.1). Taxonomy (GTDB): domain Bacteria; phylum Actinomycetota; class Actinomycetes; order Mycobacteriales; family Pseudonocardiaceae; genus Amycolatopsis_E. The sequence continues at coordinate 9,135 of DATFHB010000109.1, forward strand.
CCAGCTCGCTGCGCACCTTGCCGGCAGCGGCGGTCAGGTCGACCTCGGCCAGCACACCCGGCCCGACCCCGATCCGCACGTCGCCGGAGCCGGTGATCAGCTCGAGACTGCCGCCCGCGGCCTCCGCCACCGTCACGTCACCACTGCCGCTGCGCACCAGGACCTCGCCCGACGTCGCACCCAGCCAGATATCGCCGGTGCCGGTCGCGAGCGTCGCCGAGCCGGACAGCGACGCCGCCTCGACGTCACCGCTGCCGGTGCGCAACTGCAGCCCGGCCGGCGTGGGCCCGAGCCGGATCGCGCCGGACCCGGTGCGCACCACGGCCGCGCCCTCGGCCCGCTCCAGCTTGACCTCGCCGGTGCCGCTCAGCACGTCGGCCCGCCCGCAGGTGCCGGTAACCGTGACGTCCGCCGAGCCCGCGCGGATCGACAGATGCGTGCCCGCGGGCGCGTGCACCATGACGGCGAGTGGAATATTCCGCAGTGGCAAGGCTTTCGACGCGTGCACGACGAGCCGGTTGCCGGTGCGCTCGATCCGCGCCTGCCGCAGCGCGTCCGCCGGAGTGCCGCGCAGGTCCCCGCCGATCTGGTCGCCGAAGCGTTCGCTGACCCAGCTGAGCAGGCTCGTCACCCCCTGAGCCCACGGTTCGCGCACCGTCGGATCGTGCCGCACTTCCACCGCGGCCTCGGTGGCGCCGGCACTCAGCTCGATCTCCACCCGGCCGAGCGTGACCTCGAGATTCAGCTCGACCGGACCGTCGACGGGGAACGTCTGCGTGCGCACTGTGTCGTGTTCGGGCTGTTCGGACTGTTCGGTCATGGTCATCCCCTCACCCAGCCGTGCAGGTGCGAATCGGTCTGCGGGCCCGGACCCGGCTTCGACTTGGCCTCGCCGCGGAACAGCGGGTTGCCGTGCAGCGCGCCCTGCACCGCCTGCGAGATGAACGTGTTGAGCGAGACGCCCTGCGCGGCCGCTGCCTGCTCGGCCTGGCCCTTGATCTGCTCGACCATGCGCAGCGTCATGCGCGCGATGTTCTCGCTGCCCTCGGGCATCGGAGGCAGTGGCGGCTGCGGCTGCGGCTGCGGCGGGGGAGGCGGCGCGGACTCCCGCTCGCTGGTGCTGCCCGTGACCACCACGCGGACGTCCCGGCCGTCGAGCCGGACCTCCACGACGTGGTCGGTCAGGTGCGTGGTGACCTCGGCGGCGAGATCGGCGAGCGCGTTCATCAGCGCCAGCCGCACCGCGGGCTCGAGCGCGGCGGACAGCACGGCGGCGGTGCGCCGGGTTTGCTCGTCGCCCGCGGAAGCCGTCGCCGTGAGGTCCTCGCGGAGGTTGGTGATGTACGGCGTCAGGTCCATGACACCATTGTGACGTCACGAATGGTGTCAGTCAACCGCCAGCGTGGTGCGCGAGTGTCTCCGCCGGCCATCGCTGGCGGACCGTTACGCTTCCTAGGTCGCCAAGGGGAAGGAGCGCGAACGTGGCTGAAACCGTGTCGCCCAAGGTGCAGTTGATCGCGAAGACGGAGTTCTTCCCGCCGGAGGACGTGCCGTGGTCCACCGACGCGGACGGCGGCGAGGCTCTCGCCGAGTTCGCGGGCCGTGCCTGCTACCAGTCGTGGAGCAAGCCCAACCCGAAGACCGCCACCAACGCCGGCTACGTCGACCACATCATCGAGGTCGGCCACCTTTCCGTGCTGGAGCACGGATCCGTGACGTTTTACATCACCGGCATCTCGCGGTCGCTGACCCACGAGCTGATCCGCCACCGGCACTTCTCCTACTCGCAGCTGTCGCAGCGCTATGTCCCCGAGCGCAACGCGGCCTTCGTCGAGCCCGACGTGATCGCGAACGACCCGGAGCTGCACCGGATGTTCCTCGCCGCCGCGCAGGCCGGCGTCGACGCCTACACCGGGCTGCTCGCGGGCCTGGAGCAGAAGTTCGCCGACGCGCCGAGCGCGACGCTGCGCCGCAAGCAGGCGCGTCAGGCCGCCCGCGCCGTGCTGCCCAACGCCACCGAAACCCGCATCGTCGTCACCGGGAACTACCGCGCCTGGCGGCACTTCATCGCGATGCGCGCCACCGAACACGCCGACGTAGAGATCCGCGCGCTGGCCGTGGAATGCCTGCGGCAGCTGCAGAAGGCGGCCGGGAACGTGTTCGCCGACTTCACGATCTCGACTCTGCCGGACGGCACCGAGGTCGCGTCCAGCCCCAAGGTGCTCGAAGGGTGAAACGGCTCGCCATCGACGTCCAGCCGGGCGAGTACGCGGTCGCGCGGCTGTCCCCCGGGACGCCGGTCCCGGATGGCCTGCTGACGCCGGGTACGCATTTCGTGTCGGTGACGCGCACCGCCGCCGAACTGTCGGTGATCTGCCCCGCCGGGCTCGCGCCCGCGGCGGAGCAGGTCGAGGCCGGCCTGCGGCTGCTCATCGTCCGCGGGCCGCTGGAGTTCACGCTGACCGGCATCATCGCCGCGCTGGCCAGCGAACTCGCCGCCGCGGGCGTCGCACTGTTCACACTGTCCACTTTCGACACCGACCACGTGCTCGTGAAGCAGTCCGACCTCACGCGCGCGGTCGGCGCGTTGCGTGCGGCCGGGCACGAGGTCGCGCTCCCCGAGTAGGCGTTCCCGACACCGGACAACTCTGCTGTGTAGCTCACTTACGGCGACTTGCACACCGAAGTTCGGCATGCCTAAACTCTGATTAGGCTGTGGCGAATAGACGGGCGAACAGGGGTAGGTGGGCTGATGGCAGTCGCGGGGACGCTCCGCCCTCGCCTCGCGCGGGTGCGCGCGGGTTCGATGCTGCTGGGGCCGGCGTTCGTCGCGGCGATCGCGTACGTCGACCCGGGCAACGTCGCCTCCAACGTCAGCGCCGGCGCGCAGTTCGGCTACCTGCTCGTGTGGGTCGTCGTCGCCGCCAACCTGATGGCCGGGCTCGTGCAGTACCTGTCCGCCAAGCTCGGCCTCGTCACCGGCCGGTCGCTGCCTGAAGCGCTGCGCGAACGGATGCCGCGCGGCGGTCGGCTCGCGTACTGGGCGCAGGCCGAGCTCGTCGCCGTGGCCACCGACCTCGCCGAGGTGGTCGGCGGCGCCATCGCGCTGAACCTGCTGTTCGACCTGCCGCTGCTGGTCGGCGGCGTGATCACCGGCCTGGTGTCGATGGGGCTGCTGCTGGTGCAGGATCGGCGCGGCCAGCGCCCGTTCGAGCGCGTCATCAGCGGTCTGCTCGCCGTCATCGCGATCGGGTTCCTGGCGAGCCTGGTCGTCGCGCCGCCGTCGCCGTCCGGGGTCGCGAGCGGACTGGTGCCGCGCTTCAGTGGCGCCGAGAGCGTGCTGCTTGCGGCGGCGATGCTGGGCGCGACGGTGATGCCGCACGCGGTGTACCTGCACTCGGGGCTCGCGCGTGACCGGCACGGGCAGGCCACGGGCAACCGGCTGGCCGGACTGCTGCGGGTCACGCGGGCGGACGTCACGCTCGCGATGCTGCTGGCCGGCGCGGTGAACCTGGCCATGATCCTGCTCGCCGCCACCAACCTGCGGGGCATCCCCGGCGTGGACTCGATCGCCGGTGCGCACGGCGCGGTGGCCGGCACGCTCGGCGGCGGGGTGGCGCTGCTGTTCGCGATCGGGCTGCTGGCCTCGGGGCTCGCGTCGACGTCGGTCGGTGCCTACGCCGGCGCCATGATCATGCAGGGCCTGCTGCGCAAACACGTTCCGCTGCTGCTGCGCCGGCTCGTCACGCTGCTGCCTGCGATCGTCGTGCTCGCGGCCGGTGCCGACCCGTCACGGGCGCTGGTGGTGTCGCAGGTGGTCCTGTCGTTCGGTATCCCGTTCGCGCTGATCCCGCTGGTGCGGCTGACCAACGACCGCGGGCTGATGGGCGCCGACGCGAACCACCGGATGACCTCGGTCGTGGCGTGGGCGATCGTCGGCGTGATCGTCGTGCTCAACGTCGCGCTGATCTACCTCACCTTCGCCGGATAGGGAACTGCCGGGCCTCCGCCGTGGTCGGATTACCATCCTGCTGGTCGCTTCCAGGAAGGCCCGTGCCCGTGACCCATGACCAGACCACCCAGCGTTCGACGCCGCCGTCGGCCCGCGTGATCGCCGGGCGCTACGTGTTGCTGGCCGAGCTGGGCCGCGGCGGGATGGGCATCGTCTGGCGTGCCGAGGACCAGGTGATCGGCAGGCACGTGGCGATCAAGGAGCTGCACCTGCCGGGCGAGGACGCCGTGTCGGCCGAGCGGATCATGCGCGAGGTCCGCACCGGCGGCCGGCTCAACGACCCCACGGTGGTCACCGTCTACGACGTGGTGTCGGAGGCGGGCGGCACCTACATCGTGATGGAGCTCGTCGAGGCGCCGACGCTGGCGGAGCTGGTGCGCCGCCACGGCCCGCTACCGCAGGCGCAGGTCGCGTCGATCGGGCGGCAGGTGCTGTCCGCGCTGCAGGCCGCGCACGACGCCGGCGTGGTGCACCGCGACGTCAAGCCCGGCAACATCATGGTCGCGCCGAACGGGCGCGTGAAGCTCACCGACTTCGGCATCGCGCAGGCCGTCGACGACCCGCGGCTGACCACGAGCGGCATGATCGTCGGCAGCCCGGCGTTCATGGCGCCGGAACGGGTCGCGGGCAAGGAAGCCGTGCCGGCGTCGGACCTCTGGTCGCTGGGCGCCACGCTGTTCTTCGCGGTCGAGGGCATCCTCGCGTTCGAGCGGCCCACGACCGCGGCCACCCTGCACGCGATCATGAACGAGGTGCCGTACCTGGCCAGGACGCAGGGCCCGCTGGCGTCGGCGATCATGGGCATGCTCATCGCCAGCCCCGAGGCGCGGATCTCCGCGGCGCAGGCGCACCAGCTGCTCGCGATGGCCGCGACCCCGGGCGGCCAGCCGACCCCGCCGGGCGGGCAGACGGCGCTGTGGTCCGGTCCGCCGCCGACGATGGCGGCGCCCGCGCCGCCGCGCAGACGCAAGGCCCTGCTGACCGGTGCCGCCGTGCTGGGCGTGGTGCTGCTGGCGGGCGGGTTCCTGTTCGGCCAGTGGTGGGAGACGCCGTCTGCCGACGAGCAGATGCTGCCGACGGTCAGCTACGGCTCCGGCGGCACGCTGCTCGCGTTCGAGGTGAGCAGCTCGTACGTCGGGCAGGGCTGCTACAACGGCCAGGTCGCCGACGGGTACCGGATCACGTCCGACAACCACATCGACTGCGACAAGAACCACGACCTCGAGGTCTACGACACCGCCGGCTCGCTGGGCAACACCAGCTACAGCGACGACGAAGCCAAGGCGGTGACCTATCCGGGCACCGCGGCGCTGCAACGGTTCGCCGAAGCCAAGTGCGGCATGAGCTTCCACTCCGACGACATCAACTCGGCGCAGCGGGCGAACCTGAACTACCGCGCGCTCATCCCGTCGCCGGGCGAGTGGACCGCGGACACCGGATCCAGCGAGCCGAACCGGTCGATCTACTGCGTCGTAACCAAGATCGACAGCGGTCAACTCGCCGGTTCGGTGGTCGTGAAGACCAAGTAGCCCAGCAGAAGTTCCGGTCGCGATCACCTCGCACGACGGATTTTCCGTTCCGGCAGGTCGTCGCGCATATCGTCACGCTTACGAGGTACCGTCAGACCATGTCCACTCCTCCTACCGCAGCGCCCGGGAGACCGTTCGGGCGCGTGCTCACCGCGATGGTCACCCCCTTCGACGACGACGGTGCCCTGGACCTGAAGCGGGCGCAGGAGCTCGCCGGGCACCTGGTGGAGCTGGGCAACGACGGGCTGGTCGTCAACGGCACCACCGGCGAGAGCCCCACCACCACCGACGCGGAGAAGGCGGACCTGGTCCGCGCCGTGGTCGAGGCCGTCGGGGACCGCGCGACCGTGGTCGCGGGAGGCGGCACCTACGACACCAAGCACAGCGTGGAGATGACGCAGCAGGCCGAGAAGGCCGGCGCGCACGGGGTCCTGCTGGTCACGCCGTACTACTCGCGGCCGTCGCAGGCCGGGCTGTACGCGCACTTCACCACCGTCGCCGACGCCACCGGGCTGCCGGTGATGCTCTACGACATCCCACCGCGCTCGATCGTGCCCATCGAGGTCGACACGCTGCGGCGGCTGGCCGAGCACCCGCGGATCCTCGCGGTCAAGGACGCCAAGGGCGACCTGCTGGCGGGCAGCGAGGTCATCGCCAACACCCACCTGGCCTACTACTCGGGCGACGACGCGCTGAACCTGCCGTGGCTGTCGGTGGGCGCCGCAGGCGTGGTCAGCGTGATCGGGCACGTCGTGGCCGGCCGCATCCGCGCGATGCTGGAGGCCTACGAGGAGGGCGACACCTCCACCGCCCGCACCAACCACCGCGGCATGCTGCCCGTCTACCGGGCGATGTCCCGGGTCGGCGGGGTCGTGTTCGCCAAGACGGGCCTGCGGCTGCGCGGGCACGACGTGGGCGCACCGCGGCTGCCGATCGTGCCCGCCAGTCCCGAGCAGGTCCAGGCCATCGCCGCCGACCTGGCTCAGGCAGGCGTACCCCTCGACGACGCGCCGAGCACCGACTGGCACGGTTCCCGCGTCGCGCAAGCTGATTCGGCCGCGGCGTACGTCACGCCGACCACCCACACCAGTGTTGGGACCATTCATCGGTGACGGAGCACAGCGATTTCGCGGCACTCCAGGCGACACGATCGCGTCGGCGCGCGGATGGCGAGGAAACCCGGTGAGTTCCTTTCCGAAGCCCGCAGGACCCGGACCCCATAACCCGCCTCCCGTCCTGCCGGAGGGTGCCCTGCGCGTGGTCGCGCTCGGCGGGATCGGCGAGGTCGGCCGCAACATGACCGTGTTCGAGTACGCCGGCCGGCTGCTGATCGTCGACTGCGGTGTGCTGTTCCCGGAGGATGCCCAGCCGGGCGTGGACCTGATCCTGCCCGACTTCCGGGCGATCGAGGACCGGCTCGACGACATCGATGCGCTCGTGCTCACGCACGGGCACGAGGACCACATCGGCGCCGTGCCGTTCCTGCTGCGGATGCGCCCCGACCTGCCGGTCTATGGGTCGCGGTTCACCCTCGCGCTGCTGGAGGCGAAGTGCCGGGAGCACCGGCAGCGGCCGAAGCTGATCGAGGTCACCGAGTCGGATCGGCGCACCGTCGGCTCGTTCGACCTGGAGTTCTTCGCCGTCAACCACTCGATCCCGGACGCGCTGGCGGTCGCGATCCGCACCGGTGCCGGGGTCGTGCTGCACACCGGTGACATCAAGCTCGACCAGCTGCCGCTGGACGGCAGGCTGACCGACCTGGCCGGGTTCTCCCGGCTCGGCGACGAGGGAGTCGACCTGCTGTGCGTCGACTCGACCAACGCCGAGGTGCCCGGGTTCGTGACGCCGGAGCGCGAGATCGGGCCCGTCCTCGACGACGTGATCGGCCGCGTCACGCAGCGCGTGATCGTCGCGTGTTTCGCCAGCCACGTGCATCGCGTGCAGCAGGTGCTCGACGCGGCGGTGCGGCACGGCCGGCGGGTCGCGTTCGTGGGCCGGTCGATGGTGCGCAACATGGGCATCGCTGCGGACCTGAAGCTGCTGAACATCCCGCCCGGCCTGCTGATCGACCTCGACGAGGCGGTCAACCTGCCGGAGACGAAAGTGCTGTTCGTGTCCACCGGGTCACAGGGCGAGCCGCTCTCGGCGCTGTCGCGGATGGCGCGCGGCGAGCACCGGCAGATCTCGATCCGCGCCGGGGACACGGTCGTGCTGGCCAGTTCGCTGATCCCCGGTAACGAGACCGCAGTGTTCGGTGTGGTCAACGGCCTGGTCCGGCTCGGCGCACACGTGGTGCACCAGGGCAACGCGAAGGTGCACGTCTCCGGGCACGCGTCGGCGGGCGAACTGTTGTTCCTGTACAACGCGATCCGCCCGAGCAACGTGATGCCGGTGCACGGTGAGTGGCGGCACCTGCGCGCCAACGGCGAGCTCGCGGTACGCACCGGGGTGGCGCCGGAGAACGTGGTGCTGGCCGAGGACGGCGTGGTCGTCGACCTGATCGACGGCCGGGCCCGCACCACCGGGCGAGTCGAGGTCGGACACGTGTACGTGGACGGGCTGTCGGTCGGCGATGTCGGCGAGTCGACGCTGTCGGACCGGCTCGTCCTCGGCGAGGGCGGGTTCATCGCCATCACGGTCGCGGTGGACTCGACCACCGGCCGCGCGATGGGCACGCCGACCGTGTCGGGCCGCGGGTTCTCCGACGACCCGAAGGCGCTGGACGCCGTGGTGCCGCTGGTCGAGATGGAGCTGTCGCGCACCGAGTCCGAAGGCATCACCGACAGCCACCGGATCGCGCAGGCGGTGCGCCGGGTCGTGGGCCGTTGGGTGGCCGAGACCTACCGGCGCCGCCCGATGATCGTGCCGACAGTGCTGCCCGTGTGACCGTCGCCGTGGCTGAGCTGCACGACGGTCGCCCCGCCGAGCAGCACGGCCGCGCCGGCGAGCTGCAGGCCGCTGAGCGATTCACCGAGTAGCGCCCACGCCAGCAGGATCGTGACGACGGGTTCGAGCAGGCCCACGACCGACGCGACGGGCGCGGGCAGCCCCACGTGACCATGCCGAGCGGGTCGCGGGTGGTGGCGCCGTGCTCGCCGAGCAGGAAGTACGCCGCCGAGCACACCGCCGTGCCGAGGCCCATCAGGAGGCCGAGCGCGTCCAGGCGCAGGCCGTCCCACACCTGCGCGACGAGAACGAGCCCGCCCGTCGCGAGTGCGATGCCCAGCCAGATCCGGCCCGGCAGCCTGATCCGGCGCACGAACCGGGTCCACAGCGCGATCAGCACCGGCGAGGCGAACTCGAGCAGAATCGCGATGCCGACCGGCAGGCGCCGGACCGACAGGAAATAGCCCAGCTGCACGCCGGCCACGCCGAGCAGCCCGTAGCCCACCAGGATCGGCCAGCCCACGCGCCGGACCCGCAACAGCCACGGCCGGAACACCGCGACGCCGAGGACGAGCACGAGTGCGGCGAGGCTGATCCGCGCCGCGGCGACCTGCTCGGGCGACAGCCCGGCGAGCATCGCGGGTTTCGCGATCGTGCCGGAGGTGCCGAAGGACGCCGCCGAGAGCAGGATCAGGACCGTCCCCCGGCCCCGGTGCCGCACCAGCGTGGGGGCGCGAACTTCTACTCCGGTCGCCACCCCGCAGACCCTAGCCGCGCGGGATCCGGCCGGGCATCGGATTTTCCTAGGGTTTCCAGGGGCTGAGGGTGTCAGTGGGGCGGGTCGGGTCGTGGAAGCGCGGCTTGTCCAGCTCCCCGGCGCGCAACAGCACCATTCCGCCGGCGATCGCGCGCATGACCTCGGCATGTGCTCGCACCCCGGCGCCCGGCCGCTCCGGCTCGACGCCGGCCAGGTCCACCGGGGCGCCGAAATGCACCTGGAACACCGGGCGGCGCAGGGGAGCGGTGAACCCGGACCGCGCGAGCGGCAGCAGGTCCATCGGCCCGTCGACGCGCTCGGTGCCCCAGTAGACGGCCTCGTGCGCACCCCACTGGCTGACCGGGATCACCGGCACGTCCGCCGCCAGCGCCAGCCGCGCCGCGCCCGTCTTGCCGCGTTCGGGCCACAGGCCGGGATCGTGGCTGATCCGGCCCTCCGGGTACACGACGATCGGGTCCGGGCTCGTCCGCATCGCGTCCACCGCCTGCGCGAACTGCTCGATCGCGGTCGCCTTGCCGCGGTCGATCCGCAGGTGCCCGCTCGCGCGCAGCGCCGGGCCGATCACCGGCGCGTCCAGCAGCCCGCCCGCCAGCAGGAACCGTGGCGTGACCCCGATCTGCTTGCACGCGGCGATCAGCACGAACGCGTCGAACACGCCGATGTGGTTGGCCGCCATCAGCAGTGGCCGTCCCCGCAGCTCACGCGGGATACCGCCGGTCACCTTCAACCTTCCGACGAGGTGCACCAAGCCGGTGTCCAAAGTCGACATGGTCCGCCAGATCGCCGGCGGCCTGCGGCGTAGCCGATCATTCCGGTGCAGCTCGAACATGCCCAGAGCATGTCAGACACCGATCTTTCACTGGATTGGACTATCAAGTCCCCGAGGCTGTGGCGAAAGTTCGCGGTGCGCTGCGAGTGGCACATGGGACTAATGGGTTCCGGCGGTTACCGTAGAGACATGGCAAGCGGTTCCACCACGACGAGGAGAAGCGCGACGACCAGACGCAGTGGCAACGGCGGCTCGGCGCGGAAAACCACGCGCGGGGCGGCGAAGCCGCGTGCCAGGTCGACGCGGGCCCCGGCGCGCAAGCCGGCCGCCCGCCGCTCGTCGGGCGGCACGTTCGCGAAGGCCGTCCGCGGCGGGTGGACGCTGCTCGCGAAGGGCGCCGGCACGCTGGCCAGGACCGTCGGCCGCAGCCGCGAGCTGGAGCCGGAGCACCGGCGGGACGGGCTCGCGCTCGGTCTGATCGCACTGGCGCTGATCGTCGCCGCGGGCGTGTGGTGGCGCGCAGCCGGGCCGATCGGCCACTATCTCGAACTCGCGACGCGCACGGTGTTCGGCGCCGGCGCGGTGACCCTGCCGCTGGCGCTGTTCGTGACGGCGATCGTGCTGATGCGGTCGGAACCGCGGCCGGAGACGCGGCCGCGCATGGTCATCGGCACGCTGCTGGTGATGCTCGCGCTGCTGGGCCTGCTGCACCTGTTCTCCAGGCAGCCGGCGGCCAACGACGACCGGATGTACGCCGGCGGCCAGCTCGGTGCCCTGGCCGGTGGGCTGCTGGCGCGCGGCGTGACGGCGTGGGTCGCCGCGCCGGTGCTGGTCCTCGCGCTCGCCTACGGCGTGCTGGTGTGCACCGGAACCCGTGTCCGCGATATCCCGAAAACCCTGCGCGAATGGGGTCTGGACCCGGAGGAACGCGAGGAGCTGGAGGCCGAGCGGCAGGCGCTGGCCGAGGAACGCGACGCCGTCACCGACGCCGACCCGAAGGCCGTGCGGCTGCGCAAGCCGTCGCGGCGCCGCCAGGCCAGCAGCGGCGAGGGCGAGCAGCTCGACATCGAGGCCGCGCTGGCCGAAGCTCCCACCCCGGCCCGGCCACCGAAGCCCAAGGCCGCCGAGGTGCCGGAGAAGAAGCCTCGGACGACGGAGCAGGCCGTTCCTCTTTCGGTCGTGCGCACCGTCGAGGGCGACTACCAGCTGCCGTCGCCGGACCTGCTGCAGCTGGGCGACGCGCCCAAGACCCGCAGCAAGGCCAACGACGTCATGATCGAGGCGATCACCGGCGTCCTCGAACAGTTCAATGTGGACGCTCAGGTCACCGGGTTCACCCGTGGCCCCACGGTCACCCGGTACGAGGTCGAGCTCGGGCCAGGTGTGAAGGTCGAGAAGATCACCGCGCTGACCAAGAACATCGCGTACGCGGTGGCCACCGACAACGTGCGGCTGCTCGCACCGATCCCCGGAAAGTCCGCGGTCGGCATCGAGGTGCCCAACTCCGACCGGGAGATGGTGCGCCTCGGCGACGTGCTGCGCTCGGCCAAGGCCGCGAAGGACACCCACCCGATGGTCGTCGGCCTCGGCAAGGACATCGAGGGCCATTTCGTCACCGCGAACCTGACGAAGATGCCGCACCTCCTGGTCGCCGGGTCCACCGGCTCCGGTAAGTCGAGTTTCGTCAACTCGATGCTGGTGTCCCTGCTCGCGCGGGCCACCCCCGACGAGTGCCGGATGATCCTGATCGACCCGAAGATGGTCGAGCTGACCCCGTACGAGGGCATCCCGCACCTCATCACGCCCATCATCACGCAGCCGAAGAAGGCCGCCGCCGCGCTGGCCTGGCTGGTCGAGGAGATGGAGCAGCGCTACCAGGACATGCAGGCCAACCGGGTGCGCCACATCGACGACTTCAACAAGAAGGTGAAATCCGGCGAGATCACCGCACCACCGGGCAGCGAGCGGGAATACCGGCCCTACCCCTACATCATGGCGATCGTCGACGAGCTGGCCGACCTGATGATGACCGCGCCGCGCGACGTCGAGGACGCGATCGTGCGGATCACGCAGAAGGCGCGGGCCGCGGGTATCCACCTCGTGCTCGCGACGCAGCGGCCGTCGGTCGACGTCGTGACGGGCCTGATCAAGACGAACGTGCCGTCGCGGCTGGCGTTCGCGACGTCGTCGCTGACCGACTCGCGCGTCATCCTGGACCAGCCCGGCGCCGAGAAGCTGATCGGTATGGGCGACGGCCTGTACCTGCCGATGGGCGCGGGCAAGCCGGTCCGCATCCAGGGCGCGTTCGTCGGCGACGACGAGATCGCCGCGATCGTCAACTTCGCGAAGGACCAGGCGCAGCCCGACTACCAGGACGGGGTCACCGCGGCGAAAGCCGGCGAGGCCAAGGAGATCGACCCGGAGATCGGCGACGACCTCGACGTGCTGCTGCAGGCCGCGGAGCTGGTGGTCACCTCGCAGTTCGGCTCGACGTCGATGCTGCAGCGGAAGCTGCGCGTCGGGTTCGCCAAGGCGGGGCGCCTGATGGACCTGTTGGAAAGCCGCGGCGTCGTCGGCCCGTCGGAAGGTTCCAAGGCCCGCGACGTGCTCGTCAAACCCGACGAACTGGACGGCGTGCTGTTCATGATCCGCGGCGGCGGCCCGCCGGCCGCGGACGAGGAGGAGTAAGCCACCTCCCCGATCTCCCACAAGCGCGACCGGAACGCTGGACTCGCGCTGGTCAGTCGCCGAGTTGCCGGTGGACCCAGTCGACCACCACGTCGACCCTGGCCAGGATCTCGGTGCCCGGCTGCGGGCAGTCGGGGCCTGAGTCCTCGATCGCCACCAGCCGCCCGGTGACGTCGTCGTCGGTGGTGAACCAGGGACTGCCCGAATCGTCGTGGCAGGGGCTGTTCTCGACCGTTCGCGGCACGGTCGGGGTGGCGTCCAGAGTCGTCTCCTCGAGCTTCGCCACGGTGAATTCGCCGCGTTTGAGGTGGTCGGACGGGGCGACGACGGTGGCCGACGTCGAACCCCAACCGGCGAACTGGATGTGCTGTCCCACTGTGGGCGTGGTCTGCGCGAGCGTCATCGGCGTGATGCCGGTGATCGGCGTGCTGAGCTTGACCACGGCGAGGTCGTTGACGGGGGACTGATGCACGTCGACGACCCATGCCGTCCGCCCGCCGGGGTCGCTGTTCTTGGTCTTCCCGACGGTGACCGACATGTGGTAGCGGGGCCTGCCGCCTACCCGGTTGCCGCTGAGGTCGTGGAAGCAGTGCCCGGCGGTGATCACCCACTGGGGATCGATCAGCGCCCCGCTGCAGCCGCCGCTGCGCACCCCGCCGCCCGGTTCGGGGATGTCGGCGGACGCGAGCTTCGCGTTGAACGGCAGGACCGGCTTCGCTGCCGGAGCGCTGGTCTCCGCCATCGCGGTCGCCGGCAGGTGGGCCTCGGCCTGCGTGGCTCGGTCGGCGGCGTCCACCCGGCCCGCCGCGTAAGTCGTGCAGGCTCCACCCGCTCCCACGAGCACGGCAATCGCCAAAGCATAGGACCTGCGCATCGTCCTATTCACTCAGAGAGACGCGGCGGCCTCACTCGAAGGTGTGACGAATGTGAGTAGCGCTACCGTCCGTACTAGATGTTCGCTGGACAGGCCCCCGAGGCCGGCGCGACCGGGGCGGGCTCCTGACCGTGGACCGGTGCGGTGCAGCCGGTCGGGACGAGCTTGTCGCTCTGCTCCAGATAGGTCATCCAATACAGGGGCGCCTCGGCGAAGCTCGGCTCGTAGGTGCTCTGCCGGATCGCCGCGTCGGGCATGCCGTCGCCGTCGAGGTCGCGCGCGTCGGCCGTGATCCCCTCCACCGTCGCGGTCACGGTGATCTTCGAGTCGAGCCGGATCGCCGCCACGGCTGCCGAGTGGACGCCGAACTCGAACGTCACCGAGCAGTGCCCGCGCCCGCAGACGCCGCCGGTCGCCCGGTCGTAGGGATGTCCGTCGGTGCCCAGGACCGGCGCGCTGTCCAGCAGCCTGGCCCCGTCCCAGTAGGCGAGCACGTCGCCGCTGGCCGCGTGCAGACCGTCGAGGCGGCGCCCGCCGTCCAGCGGGGCCGAGAAGGTCTCCTCGCACCCCTGCTCGCAGCCCGGCACGACCGGCGGCGGCGCGGCGACGGGCGGGGGAGCGCTCGCGCTGGTGGCGATGACCGAGGCCGACGGGATCGCGAGCGTGGCGACGCCCAGCGCCACCAGCAGACCGCCGCGAAGCCCCCTGCGCATGCGCTCCATTGTGGACCCGATCAGGCTCAGAGCTCCAGCAACATGCGCGCGTTGCCGAGCGTGTTCGGCTTGGCGTAAGGCAGTTCCAGGAACTCGGCCACACCCGGGTCGACCGAGCGGCGCATCTCGTCGTAGACCGACTGCGGCACCGGCGTCCCATCGATCTCCCGGAACCCGTGCCCGGCGAAGAAATGCGTCTCGAAGGTGAGCACGAAGATCCGTCGCAACCCGAGTTCCATCGCGACGTCGATGAGCCGCCCGACGAGCGCGTGCCCGACGCCCTGCCCCCGCGCCGCCTTGTCCACCGCGACCGTGCGGATCTCCGCGAGGTCCTCCCACAGCACGTGCAGCGCGCCGCAGCCCAGAACGGTGCGGCTCTCGTCGCCGCATTCCGCGACCCAGAACTCCTGCACGCTCTCGTACAACGTGACCAGGTCCTTCTCCAGCAGCACCCGCCCGGCGTCGGCGTCCACCAGCGCTTTGATCTTGCGGACGTCGGAGATCCGGGCCCGGCGGATGGCGACCTGGCTGGGAGGATCATGCTGCACCGATCGACCGTAGCCGGGCCAGGCCCGCCGTGTCCCGGTGGGTTGCGCCACCGGCGACGGCAGCCGACGGCCGACCAGGCAGTCCGGCTACCCTGAAGGGCGTGCCTTCCCCCGCTCGCCGCGTCGCACTGCTGACGCTGGGCTGTGCCCGTAACGAGGTCGACTCCGAGGAGCTCGCCGGCCGCCTGGCCGCGGGCGGCTGGGAGCTGAGCGAGGACCCGGAGTCCTCGGACGTGGTCGTGGTGAACACGTGTGGCTTCGTCGAATCGGCGAAAAAGGACTCCGTCGACACGCTGCTGGCCGCCGCGGACACGGGCGCCAAGGTCGTCGCCGTCGGCTGCATGGCCGAGCGCTACGGCGCGGAGCTCGCCGAGAGCATGCCCGAGACCGACGCGGTGCTCGGCTTCGACCATTATCCCGATCTGGCCGAACGGCTGGGCGAGATCGTCTCGGGACACGCCGTCGCCTCGCACGTGCCCACCGACCGCCGTACCCTGCTGCCGATCAGTCCGGTGGACCGGCACAGCGCCGCAGCGGACGTGAGCGTGCCCGGTCACGGCTGGGTGCCGCGTGCCCGCCTCGGCCAGGGTCCGGTCGCGGCACTGAAGATCGCGTCCGGCTGTGACCGCCGCTGTTCCTTCTGCGCCATCCCGTCCTTCCGTGGTTCCTTCGTGTCGCGGCGGCCCGAGGAGATCCTCGCCGAGGCCGCGTGGCTGGCCGGCGAGGGCGTCAAGGAACTGTTCCTGGTCAGCGAGAACTCGACGTCGTACGGCAAGGACCTGTCCCGCGCCGACGGCGGCACGCGGGCGCTGGAGCGGCTGCTGCCGCAGCTGGCCGCGATCGACGGCGTCGAGCGCGTGCGGGTGTCCTACCTGCAGCCCGCCGAGACCCGGCCCGACCTGGTGCGCGCGATCGCCACCACGCCGGGCGTCGCGGACTACTTCGACCTGTCCTTCCAGCATTCGAGCGAGGCCGTGCTGCGGCGCATGCGCCGGTTCGGCTCCACCGAGTCGTTCCTCGCGCTGATCGACCAGATCCGCGAGCTGTCGCCCGCCGCGGGGATCCGCACCAACGTCATCGTGGGCTTCCCCGGCGAGACCGAGGAGGACGTGGCCGAGCTGGAACGGTTCCTGACCGCGGCCCGGCTGGACGCGGTCGGCGTCTTCGGCTACTCCGACGAGGACGGCACCGAGGCCGAGAGCTTTGCCGGGAAGGTCGACGCCGACCTGGTCACCGAGCGGGTCGCCAAGGTTTCGGCGCTGGTCGAGGAGCTGACCGCGCAGCGCGCAGAGGAACGGATCGGCGACGTCGTCGACGTCCTGATCGAGGAGATCGGGGACGAGGTCGTGGGCCGGGCGGCCCATCAGGCGCCCGAGGTCGACGGCGCCTGCCTCGTGCTCGACTCCGATGATGCCGCGATCGGCGACATCCTGCGGTGCCGAGTGGTGGACAGCGAGGGCGTCGACCTGATCGTGCGGCCGGACTGATGGCCACGCAGCCGGAGGAATCGGCGGCGAGCGAGATCGCGCCGCGCCCGCCCGTTTCCAACATCAACGTCGCGAACATCCTGACGCTGTCCCGGCTGGTGCTGGTGCCGATCTTCGTCGTGGCGCTGTTCGCGGACGGCGGCACGGACACCTGGTGGCGGGTCGTCGCCACGGTGCTGTTCGCGATCGCGTCGCTGACCGACCAGGTCGACGGCTGGGTCGCCCGGCGCTACGGGCTGATCACCGACTTCGGCAAGATCGCCGACCCGATCGCGGACAAGGCGTTGATCGGCGCGGCGCTGATCGGGTTGAGCCTGCTGGGCGAGCTGTCGTGGTGGGTCACAGCCGTGATCGCGGTGCGTGAGGTCGGGGTGACGCTGCTGCGCTTCTGGGTCATCCGCTACGGGGTGATCCCCGCGAGCCGCGGCGGCAAGGCCAAGACGCTGACCCAGATCGCCGCCATCGTCGCCTACCTGCTGCCGTTGCCCGGTGGCGCCGAGCCGGTGCGCTGGATCCTGATGGGGATCGCGCTGGTGCTCACCGTCGTCACCGGCTTCGACTACGTGCTGCGCGCGCTGCGGCTGCGGGCCGCGGGCGCCCAGGCGGCGGTCACGCGGCGATGAGCCCAGCCAGACCCGTGATCGGCCGGCTCATCGAACGCGGCGAGACGGTCGCCACAGCCGAGTCCCTCACCGCCGGGCTGGTGTGCGCGGCGCTGACCGAAGTGCCCGGTTCGAGCGCCGTCGTGCGCGGCGGGCTGATCGTCTACGCGACCGAGCTCAAGGCCGCGCTGGCGGGGGTCGACGAGGCACTGCTGGCCGAGCACGGCGCCGTGCACCCCGAGGTCGCGGCCCAGCTCGCGGAGGGCGCGCGGGTCCGCTGCGGCGCCGACTGGGGGCTGGGGCTGACCGGCGTGGCCGGCCCCGATCCGCAGGACGATGTGGCGCCGGGCACGGTGCACATCGGGGTCGCCGGCCCTGGGCTGCGGGCGGTGCGAACTCACTGGTTCGAGGGAGACCGGGCGGCCGTGCGAACCAAATCGGTGCACGCTGCGTTGGGGTTACTGACGGAACAGCTGAAGTGATCGAAGCGTTCGCCCTTGGCGTACGGCCGTGTCAACCGCTGCGGTGGACGGTCCCGTCTGGGTAACGTGGTCGGTATCAGGAAGGGAGGCGCGTGATGACCGTGCTGTTGCGTGAGGCGATCGGTGATCGGCTCCGTCATGCCCGCACCAACCAGCGTCGCACGCTGCGCGACATCTCCCGCGCCGCCAAGGTCAGCCTCGGCTACCTGTCGGAAGTCGAGCGCGGGCAGAAAGAAGCCTCGAGCGAGCTGCTGGCCTCCATCTGTGAAGCACTCGAACTCCCGCTCGGCGAGTTGATGCACAAGGTCGCGGCCGACATCTCCGCGCTCGACACCGTGGACGCCATGCCCGAGGGCGAGCGCGCCGAGGAGCGCGACGGCGCCCGGCCCGAACGCGAGGCCGCGGGGCACCTCGAGGGTGGCCACCTGGTCGATGGCCTGATCGGCAACGACCTCGCTGACCTGCGAGTCTCCACCCAGCGCGTGGGCCCGGCCCTGCGCACCACCATCCACGCGCCCAAGATGGTGGCCGCATAGACGACGACCGCACACTTCCCAGGCCGTCGTCGGGGCTGTCGAGAGTCCAGACGATGGCCTTTGTGTGTCCGATCCAGGACACTATCGGGGAGGTCCCTGAAATACCCCTGGGGTCGCTTGGTAGGCGGGGCGCTGACCTGACACGATGGAACCCACGCCGAGGTCGGGACGTTTGCTCGGATAGGGGAGAGCAGCGCCCCACATGATCGTCGGGACAACTTGGACAGTGGGACGTAAGAAGGCAGGCGGAGCAGATGGCCAACCCGTTCGTTAAGGCCTGGAAGTACCTGATGGCGGCGTTCTCGTCGAAGATCGACGAGCACGCGGACCCCAAGGTGCAGATCCAGCAGGCCATCGAGGACGCGCAGCGCAACCACCAGGCGCTCTCCCAGCAGGCCGCGGCCGTGATCGGTAACCAGCGCCAGCTCGAGATGAAGCTCAACCGTCAGCTGGGCGACGTCGAGAAGCTGCAGGCTTCGGCCCGCCAGGCGCTCGTGCTGGCCGACGAGGCGCGCGGCAAGGGCGACAACGAGAAGGCGACCCAGTACGAGAACGCGGCCGAGGCGTTCGCCACCCAGCTCGTCACCGCCGAGCAGGGCATCGAGGACCTCAAGACGTTGCACGACCAGTCGCTGCAGGCCGCCGCGCAGGCCAAGCAGGCCGTCGAGCGCAACGCGACCATGCTGCAGCAGAAGCTGGCGGAGCGCACCAAGCTGCTCTCGCAGCTGGAGCAGGCCAAGATGCAGGAGAAGGTATCGGCCTCGCTCAACCAGATGTCGGAGCTGGCCGCGCCGGGTAACACGCCCTCGCTCGACGAGGTGCGCGAGAAGATCGAGAAGCGCTACACGACGGCGCTCGGGTCCGCGGAGCTGGCGCAGAACTCGGTGCAGGGCCGCATGCTGGAGGTCCAGCAGGCCACCACGCAGCTGGCCGGGCACTCGCGGCTGGAGCAGATCCGCTCATCGCTCAAGGGCGACTCCGTCGCGCAGGTCACCGACGGCTCACCGGGCGCCCCGGCGTCGTCGCAGGCGGACATCCAGCGCGAGATCCAGGCGCGGGTGCAGGCCGAGCAGAAGAACCAGGCCTGACCAGGGCGCGGCCGTGAGTCGGGGCAGGCGGGACTTCAGCGAGTTCAGCGCCAAGCTGGACAAATACGGGGCCAAGCTGGACGGCTACCTCGAACGGCTGCCCGACTACGCCCAGCGCGCGCAGGACAAGCTGCAGCAGTACTTCCCGCCGGAGGAGCAGGGGCGGGGACCGGAGCGGCCCAACCCGCTGTGTCGCCCGGCCCGGCCGGGGCCGCGCCCGCAGTCGATCACCGATGTGCCGATGGTCGCCGAGGTGCGGGCCCGGTGGCTGCGCTGGAACGAGCCGGCCGCGAAGCTGGAGCGCCGCAAGCGCCGCACGTCGCGCGCGCTGACGTTGTGGCTCCTGCTCACGCTGCTGTGCGGGCTGGGTGCGGTGGCCACCGGCTTCGGGCTTATCGGGGCGGGCGGGCTGAGCCACGCCGCGGGCGGCATCGTGCTGGCGGTGGTTTTCGCGACGCTCGGGGGGCGCTCGGCGCTGCGGCTGCGGGAGCTGAAGCGCACGAAGCTGCCGGTCAGCACGGCGCCGCCACCGCTGCCGCGCCCGGATTCCGCGGCGCGGGCGCCGATGGATCGCCTCTCCGAGTGCGAGGAGTCGCTCGCCGAACTGCTGACGCAGCTCGCGCAGCCGTCGTCGCTGGTGCTCCCCGAGTCGGTGGAGGAGGCGCGGGCCACGGCGGCCGAGGCCGCACGGGCGTTGCGTGGCCTGGCGAGCCGCGTCGAGGCCATCGAGCGGGCCCGCCGCTCGTCCCCGGCCGGCGAGCGCAAGGCGCTGGACGCGGCGATCCGGAACCTGCTCGAGCAGCTCGACGATGGTCTGGACGACTTCGGCACGCTCATCGCCGCGGCGGGTCGTGCGGTCGCCGCGAGCGGGCCGGGGATGCAGCCGTCGAAGGACGCGCTGGCCGACGCCACCGACCGGCTGGCGGGGCTGGCGATCGCCCTGCGCGAGGTTTCCTGACGCTCAGCGCCACCCGGCCAGGGTGCGGTTGATCTCGCGCACCAGGCCGGGGCCCTTCAGGGCGAATCCGGTGTAGACCTGGACGAGGCCGGCGCCCGCGTCGAGCATCCGCCGCGCGTCCTGTCCACTGAGGATGCCGCCGACGCCGATGATCGGCAGCTTCCCGCCTGTGTGGGTGTGCACGAAGCGCACCACCTCGCGCGACCGCTCGGTGAGCGGTCGCCCCGACAGGCCGCCGGCTTCCTTGCCGGCAGCCACATCCGCGGGTGCCAGACCGTCGCGCGAGAGGGTCGTGTTGGTCGCGATGATGCCCGAAACCCCGTGCGCGTCGGACACTTCGAGCACTTCGGCCAGCGCGCTGTCGGTCAGGTCGGGGGCGACCTTCACCAGCAGCGGCGTCGGCGTGCGGTCCCCGGCCAAGGTCGCCGACGTGGCGCGAAGCTCGGCCAGCAGCTCCGAGAGTGCCGATTTGTCCTGCAGCGAACGCAAACCCGGGGTGTTCGGTGAGCTCACGTTGATCGCGAAGTAGTCCGCGTACGGGTACAGCGCCCGCAGCGACGCCCGGTAGTCCTCGACCGCCTCGTCGAGCGGGACCACTTTGGACTTGCCGATGCTCACGCCCAGCGGCACGGGCGGTTTCCCCTGTGTGGCAAGCTTTCGCGCGAGTGCGTCCGCGCCGGCGTTGTTGAAGCCCATCCGGTTGACGACCGCGTCGCTCTCGGCGAGCGTGAACAGCCGCGGCTTCGGATTGCCGGGCTGCGCGAGCCGTGTCACGGTGCCGACCTCGACGAACCCCATGCCCAGCGCGGGCCACGCGCGCAGCGCCCGCCCGTCCTTGTCCATGCCGGCCGCGAGCCCGACCCGGTTCGGGAACCGCAGGCCGAACAGGGTGACCGGATCGTCCACACCGTAGACGCGGCGCAGCGCCGCCAGCGCGGGCGCGGCACCGCCGAGCCTGCTCAGCGCGCGCACGGTGCGCTCGTGCACCACTTCCGGATCATTCGAGCCCAGGCGGTAGAGCGCGGGGCGGGCCAGCTTCTCGAACAGCACGCTCCCATTTTTGCTGGTGCCCTCCGCGGCCCGGAGGGCGGCCCGGTGCCCTACCGCTTCCACTCACCGGCGGTCATGGCATACGCCAGTTCACCGTCGTCACGCGAGGACGGTCCGAGCCGCATGCCCAGGCCCTCCATGAGCGACGCGGAGGCGACATTGCGGGGGTCGCAGTGTCCGGAGACCTCGTTCATCCCGAACTCGTCGAACGCCAGCCGCAGCAGCTCGGTGCCGGCCTCCGCCGCATACCCGCGCCCGTGGTGGCGCGGATGAACCAGGATCACGATCTCGCCGGTCCGGTGTTCCTCGGCGTCCCAGCGCAAGGTCAGGTCACCGATCAGATCCCGGGTCTCGATCAGCTCCACCGCGAGCGCGAGCGTATGCCCGGCCTCGCCGAGCGCGGTCTGCCCGGACTTGGTGGCCAGCACCTGGGCACTCTCCGCACGGTTGCGTGGCTCCCAGCCCAGGTACCGCGTCACGTCCGCGTGCGAGTGGATGGCGTGAAATCCGCTCAGGTCGCCTCGCGTGAACGGGCGCAGCAGCAGCCTCGCGGTCTTGATCGGGTATGTGGGCCGGAGCACATCGAGGAGGGTAGACCCTTTCGTGTGCCGCGCCGCAAGATTCCCGACCGAACGTGCCGAAAAGTTACCGGTGCCCTTCGTTGACCGATCCGACCACGGTCACGGCTGCCCGGCTTGCGTGGCAACCGTTATGTGCTGCGCGGGGTCTGCCTGCCTATAGCCGGATCAGTAAAGAGCGGGAAGACCCCCGGCACGACTCCTGGACGTCGTCAGCCGTCCTGGCCCGGGCCGGACTGGTGTCCCGGGAATACCGGGGGTCCGGTGACTGCCTGGTATTCGCTATCAGGCCGCCGTGTCCTGTCGCGGCACCACGGGCGTTCGCCGGCGCGGGCGCGACCTGCAAAACTCCGGCAGTCCGCTAGCGGACGGCCACCTCACGAGTCCTGTCGTTAAACAACTTTGGACCACCTCCTTTCCCGTGTAACCGCAACGCTAGGCGGGAATCGCCGGCAGGGCAACATCATTAATTTCGCTCTGGCGCGGGGCCGCGCTGGCACCTCGGGCAGTACCACGTCGGGCGCCGCTGCACGTCGGCTCCCTGCTCGGCGACCAGCACGCGCCCGCCGCAGCGGAAGCAGCCCTGCCGGGTGCGTTCGTAGACCCAGGTGCGGCGGCCGCGCGCGAGCTCGCCGGTGGTGCTCTGCTCGTGTCGCCACGCGTTCGCGGTCAACAGTTTTCGGGCCAGCGCCACGGCTTTCCCGGTATCCACATCGGACACCGGGGTCCACGGCGTGACGCCCAGCAGGAAGGCGATCTCGCACTTGTACAGATTTCCGACACCCGCCATGACCGACTGATCGAGCAGTGCCAGGCCGAGTTCGCGGCCGGGATCGGCGGCCAGCGCGGCCGTCGCGAGGGCGGCGTGTTCGTCGGTCCACTGTGGATCGAGCAGGTCGGGGCCGAGGTGTCCGACGAGCCGCGACTCGGCGTCCGTGGGCAGGATTTTCAAGTCGTGCAAACGGAAACCGACAGCCTGCACCTCCGGCGCGGCCAGGATCACGCGCACCTGATGGGCCGGATGGCGCCACCGCGCACCTGGCGCGTACACCTCCCACGAGCCGTCCATCTTGAGATGACTGTGCAGGCTCAGCTCGCCCGAGAACCGGGTGAACAGGTGCTTGCCGACGGTGCGCACACCGAGCACCGTGTGCCCCGTCAGGTCGGCCGTGGCCAGCGCCGGGTGCCGGAAGTCGGTGCGGGACAATGTCTTTCCGGCCAGTACCCGCTCGACCGTCCTGCCGGTGAGGAAGACCGTGTCACCCTCGGGCATCGGAGCGGATCGGCGCGATCTCGCCGGTGATCTCGGCCTCCGGCTCGGTGTCGAGCCCGGTGACCGCGACGTCCTCGGGCTCGGCGTCCCGGCGGTGCCTGCCCGCCCGGTTCGAGCGCAGGATCTTCGCCAGCACCATGTTGAACGTGAGGGCGATCTCCTGCGCGCCGGGGGAGTGCCACTCGTGGATCGGGCTGCAGGAGCCCTGCGCCTGCTGGATCGCGAGCCGGTCCGGGATCGCGGTGGGCATGACCAGCGTGCCGAACGACTCGCGCAGCTCGGCGATGCGGAACTGGTGCTCGTGCGAACGCGGCCGCAGCCGGTTGACCAGCACTCCCGCCGCACGCAGGCCCGGGTTGTGCTCGTCGCGAACCCGCTCGATCGCCTCGAGCGCCCGCTGGGCGCCCGCGACCGCGTACATCGTCGGCTCGGTGACCAGCAGCGCCCTGTCCGCCGCGACCAGCGCCGACTTCGTGAGCCGGCCCAGCGAGGGCGGGCAGTCCAGGATCACCAGGTCGTACGGTTTGTCCCGCGGCGGTGTCTCGTGCAGGTCGTCGAGCGCGCGCGACAGGTCGGCCAGCCGCTCGCCGTCCGGGCCCGGGTCGTTGAGCAGCTCGAGCTCCTCGGAGCCGACGAGCACCTCGATGTCGTCGCTCCACACGCTGGCGGCGATGGCCTGCTCGAGCACTTCGCGCCGCGGGGTTTCCAGCACATCGGCGAGTGTGGCCTCGGTGTGGGGCGGGTCGAGCGAGGCCGTGGCGTTGCCCTGTGGGTCGAGGTCGGCCACCAGCGTCCGGATGCCGCGCCGCATCGCGGCCGACGCGATGCCGAGCGCGACCGTGGTTTTGCCGACGCCTCCCTTGAGGCTGAGTACGGCGACCGTGTGCACGGTCCGAGAGTAGCTGGGTGCCCTTGTGCCTCGCGGCCGCTGCCTTACTACGCTCCCCCCATGCGAACGGAGATCGGGGCGGCACGGGGCTCGGGCGCGGTGTGGCGGGTCCTCTCCGACGAGCTGGGGCGTGCACGGGCGCGGGGAGTGACGGAGCCGCACGTCGTCGACGTGGGCGGCGGCACGGGGGTGTGGGCGGTACCGCTCGCCGCGGCGGGCTGCCTCGTGACGGTCGTGGAGCCGAACCAGAACGCGCTCGCCACGCTGCGGCGCCGCGCGGAGGAGACCGGGGTGGCCGAGCGGATCACCGTGGTCGCGGACGACACGGACGCGCTCAGTCGGCGGGTCGGCGCGGGTTCCGGTGATCTGGTGCTGGCGCACGGCCTCCTCGAGGTCGTCGACGATCCGGCCGCGGTGGCCGGGGCGCTCGCCACCGCGGTGGCGGTCGGCGGGGCGGTGTCGGTGCTGGCGGTGAACCGGCACGCGGCGGTGCTGCACCGGGCGCTCGCGGGCCGGCTCGGTGAGGCGACCCAGTTGCTGACCGGGGCGGACGGCGTGCTCGCCGACGACGGCGAGAGCCTGGCGCGGCGCTTCGACTCCAGGGGCCTGGTGACGTTGCTGGAGGGCGCGGGCCTGGAGATCGCGCTTCTGCAGGGCGACGGCGTGGTGTGCGACTCCATCGGCGAAGCCGAGGCGGAGCTGTTCACCACCGAGGAGCTCGCCGACTTCGAGGCCGCCGCGAGCGTGGTGTCGCCGCTGCGGGACGTCGCCAGCAGGCTGCACGTCGTCGCGCGTCCGGCCGGAACTGTCACTGCCGCCCCGTAAAGTGGGCGGCGATGGGGAGAAACGCGGGGCTGCCCGCCGGGCATGAGCGCTACCGGGTATCCGCGGACCACGTCCCGGACGACACCGGCTGCGGTCTGCTGCACGTCGACATGGACGCGTTCTTCGCGGCGGTCGAGCTGCGCACGCGACCCGAACTGGTGCACCGGCCGGTGATCGTCGCGGGCGCGGGCGCGCGCTCGGTGGTCACGTCGGCCAACTACCCGGCGCGCGAGTTCGGCGTGCGCGCGGCCATGCCCGTCGCGGTGGCGCGCCGGCTGTGCCCGCACGCGGTGTTCCTCCCGCCGACCCCCGGCCTCTACGGCGAGGTGTCGCGTGGCGTGATGGCGATCTTCCGGGAGTTCACGCCGTGGGTCGAGCCGATGAGTCTGGACGAGGCGTTCCTGGACGTCAGCGGCGCGCTGCGCCGCCTCGGCGTCACCCCGGCGGGGGTCGCGGCGCTGATCCGGGAGCGGGTACGCGCCGAGCACGGCATCACCTGCTCGGTCGGGGTCGCCGAGGTCAAGTTCGTCGCGAAGCTCGCCTCCGGCATGGCCAAGCCCGACGGCGTGGTCGTGGTGCCGGCGGCGGAGACACTGGATTTCCTGCATCCGCTGCCGATCTCCGCGCTGCGGGGTGTCGGCAAGCGCACCGAGGAGAGCCTGCTGCGGCTCGGCCTGGCCACGATCGCCGATGTCGCCGCCGCGCCGCTCGCCCGGCTGCGCCGCGCTGTCGGCACCGCCGCGGCCGAGCACCTGCACGCGCTCGCGAACGGACACGACGAGTGCGGTGTCGTCGTCGGCACGGCCGAGAAGTCCCTCGGTGCGGAGCACACCTTCGACACCGACCGGCGGGACACGGGCGTGCTCGAGCGGGAGCTGCTGCGACTGTCCGAACGCGTCGCGGCGAGCCTGCGTGCGAAGGGCGTGCGCGGCCGGACGGTGTCGATCAAGGTCCGGTTCGCCGACTTCACGACGATCACCAGGGCGCGCACGCTGCCGTCGGCCACCGATATCGCGCGTGTGATCCACTCGACGGCCGTCGCACTGTTCCGCGAGGCGGCCGACGGCGCGGAGGTCCGGTTGCTCGGGGTGCGGGTGGAGGGGCTGGCCGGAGCGGACGAACCGGAACAGCTCGCCTTCGAGCGGGCGGAGCCGCGGTGGCGGGACGCGGAGGTCGCCGCCGACGTGGCCCGATCGAAGTTCGGCGCCGCCGCGATCACCCCCGCATCCCTGCTGGCGCCAGGTTCACCCAAACGGACATAGCCTCCGGTCACGGCCGGTGTGATCAGCCTCGTTGCGGGGGGCGTGCCAGCGAAAACCGCACAAGAACCCAAAGCGGCGCAGCTTGTGCGCGGGATCGGGTAGTCCTCCGCCCGCCGGACTCGTATCCTGGACGTGAACACCCCGTGGCCGGGGTGCAGATGTTGGGTCCAGGACGTTGCGCGGCCCGGCGCCCGCGACAGCTGTGCCGGAGGAGGAAAGATGCCACTCTCCGAGCATGAGCAGCGTCTGCTCGATCAAATCGAGCGCGAGCTCTATGCCGAGGACCCCAAGTTCGCGTCTACGGTGCGTGGTGCCCGGTTCCGCCGGCCCGCCCGCCGCCGCCGAATCCAGGGGATCGCGCTGTTCGTAGTCGGGGTCGCGCTGCTCGTGGTCGGCGTGATGGTCAGGGCGCTGTGGGTCGCCGAGGTCCCGGTGGCCAGCGTGGTCGGATTCCTGGTGATGTTCCTGGGGGTCGTGCTGGCGGTCATGTCCGGCAGGCACGCCGGCAGCGACACCAAGACCGCGAAGGGCGGCACGCCCAAGGCGAAGAGTTCGTTCACCCAGCGCATGGAGGAACGTTTCCGCCAGCGCTTCGAGGAACAGTAGTTTCGGATACGCCAAGGGGCTTGTGCTCGCGAGCACAAGCCCCTTGATCGTGCCTTACTTGCGGCGGCGGAAGATCGACTTCGGGAAAAGCCTGCCGCGCCAGGACATCGGTGCGTTGCGGCGGAGGCTCTCTCGCACGCCCTCGAACGCCGGCGCGAACCCCGAGTCGTCGTCGGCCTGGCCGCCGTACCAGGCGCGTTCCACCACGCCGACCACGGTCCGTAGATCGTCCTGCCCGGCCTGATCGAGATGATGTTCGCGTGCGACCTTCTGCGCCGCGACACGCACCGTGTCGGTCGGCGGGATCGGCACACCACGGTCGGCGCATTCGTCCAGCAGTTCCGCCCACGCCGCGTCCGCGGCCCCGGCCTCGTGCGCCGTGATCATCCGCCATCGCCGTCTGCGCTGGATCTCCCGCAGCACGGCCGGCGCCGCGACGACGCCCGCCAGCACCAGCAGGACCAGCGCCAGCGACCAGTGCACGAGCCACGCGCTCAGCAGCACCGCGAGCAGCCATGCCCCGGCGGCCGCGAGCGGCAGCCATGAACGCCGCCCCTTCGTCAGGCGTGCCCCGACGGTCAGGCCGATCGCGGCGAGCACGATCAGCAGGGCAAGCCATCCGGTCCAGCCGGGGGCCGTGCCCACGGGCGCCGGCTGCTGGCCGGGCAGATCGCCGTTCGCGCCGGGTTCCGTGCTCGGCGCGCCGGTGGGCGCCAGCCGCGTGGTGGACACGCTGGGCACCTCCTGGTCGCCGTTCGAAGACTGGTCGCTCGACGAGGACCCGGACTGCAGGTACGGCGGGACGTAGCCGCGGCCGTCGGAGCGCGGGGTCGGGTCGAAGCTGACCCACCCGAGATCCGGGCCGAAGTACACCTCGACCCACGCGTGCGCGTCCTGCGACGTGATCACCCGCGAGCCCCCGTCGGCGTAGCCGGTGGTGAACCCGACCGCGACGCGCGACGGGATGCCCAGCACCCGCAGCATCACTGCCATCGCCGACGCGAACTGCTCGCAGAATCCGCGCTTGCCGTTGAGCAGGAAGTCGGCCAGCGCGTCGGCGTCGGCGGCCGGCGCCGTGTGCGTGTCGTAGACGAAGCCGTTCTCCGCGGTGAAGTAGCGCCAGATCGCGGTCGCCTTGTCGAAGCTGGTCAGCGAGCCCGAAGCGATCTGCCGGGTCAGCGCGGCCACGCGTGGGTCCACACCGCTGATCTGCGTGTACACCGGGGAGATGTCGCGCGAGGAGACCGGCCGTGCGGCTTCCAGCTGCTCCTTGGTCGGCTCCGCCAGCGACGCGACCTCGGTGTAGGGCTGCACGTGCTGCTTGCGCTCGCTGAACACGGCCCCGCTGTCGGGGTCGTAGTACCAGCCCGGCGACACGCCCTCGAGCCCACGCAGCGACCCGTAGATCGGCAGCCACACGTCGACCCAGTTGACGGGCTGGATCTGCAGCCGCCGCGAGTCGCCGGCGCCCTTGTCGCCCGGCGCGGCAGGCAGCGTCTGGCCCGCCGGGTAACCGGCGGGCATCGGGCCGTTGGGCAGCGTCCAGCCCTGGTTCGGCTTGAAGGTGTCCAAAGTGAACGCCCGCAGCAGGCGTTTGTCGTTGCCCAGCCCCTGCACCCGGAACAGGTCCACTGTGGTGCCCTGGTCGAGCATGCCGCGCAGCGACGTGAACGGGTTGACGCCGAGCCCACCCGACCCCGAGCCCTGGCCGCTGTGGCTGCTGCCCGGCAGCCGCCCGACGGTGCCGACCACGGTGAATGTCGCGCCGACGATCAGGCCCAGCACGAGCGCGACGGCGACGACCGCGACCGGGGCCGACGCGGTGGCCGGGCTGGTGCCGAGACCGGGCGCGTCGCGGTTGCGCCAGCGGCGGTGCCGGTGGTTGCCGTCGACCGCGAGCATTCCCGCGAACGCCGTCGCACCCAGCAGGAACGTCCACCACGGCAGCATGGTGTCCGAAAGGGACGCCGGCACCGCGTACACGCAGAGCAGCACCAGTCCTGTCGCCGCGGGCGCGGAGGCCGCGACCGCGAGCGTGTCCACGAGCACGGCGACCATGCCCATCGCGATGGTGACCAGGCACAGGATCGGCGGCGTCGGGTCAACCGGCGGCAGGCCCGTGCGGATCTGGTCGAATGCGGCAGTCAGCACGCTGTCCAGCTCGCCGAGCGCGGCCGGGCCCGGGATGATCGCGAGGATGCCGTTGCTGGTGAACACCCCGGTGACCAGCATCAGGAGCACCAGCAGCTGGGCGAGCCCGACCAGCGGGATGGGGGTGCGTACGGACCGCAGCGCCAGGCCGGTGCACGCGACCAGCACGATGCTGACCCCGACGTAGCCGAGCCAGCTGGCGCCACCGACCACGCCGGTCAGCGACGTGGACGCGCACAGCGTCGCGATCCCGGCCGCGGCGGGCGCGAGGATCGAGCTGCGCCACGCCGGCGGCTGCTGCAGATAGCGCTTCGTGGGGACGTGCCGCTCCGGCGGGCCCGGGGGAGCCGCGTCGGGACGGGGCAGGGTGGTGGTCACGCCGCACCTCGCTGTCGCTCGGTGCCGGGTGACCGGATCGGTGCTGTGTTGAAGGGTTCGCTCGCAAGCTCGCTCACAGGGAACCGCCGATCAGCACGCCGCGACCGGAGGCGGTACGGCACAGGTCGGCCCACACCTGCGTCATCGGCATCGTCGGCTCCGCCACCACCACGCCCCAGCCCGCGGCGCGCAGCAGCGCGGCGGACTCGCTGGTGGCGGCGGCGCGCTGCTCGGGTGCGCTGACCCCGCCGGCGAAGGCGGGGGTGTCGAGCAGCACCGCGAGACTCCGCGTGGCCCGCGGGCGGTAGCGGGCCAGCTCGCCGACCGCCTCGTTGCTGACCGTGCCCAGGATCGCGATCAGCTCCTGCCCCTCGGCCGGGTCGTGCCCGGTGGTGAGGTCACGCTGGTGCGCGGGCTGCAGCGCCGCCAGCGCGTCCAGGATGACGTTGTCGTACCCGTCGCCGCCCTCGCCGGGCGCGTCGGCGAGCACCTTGCCGTGCTCGCTGACCAGCCGCACGCGGTGCCCGGACTTGCGCAGGTGCACGCACACGCTGGCGGCGAAGGAGATCGCCCACTCCATGCTCGCGGACGGGCCGGTGCCGTGGTGCGCGGCCGCGCGGTGGTCCAGCAGCACGGTCGTGCCGCCGCGCCAGGGCCGCTCCTCCACCCGGACCATGATCTCGTCGCGCCGCGCCGTCGAGCGCCAATGCACCTTGCGCAGGTCGTCGCCGTGGCGGTAGTGCCGCACCACGACGTCGGTCTCGCCCTGCCCGGCGCGCAGCCGCACGCTGCCGTCGTCGCCGGCGCCGATGCCCGCGCCGCTGGGCAGGCCCCACAGGCCCACGACCCGCGGCACCACGACGAGCCGGGAGTGCCCGATCAGCTCGCGGTCGAACTCGCAGAGCCCGAACGGGTCGGTCAGCGTCGCACGCAGCGGGCCGACCTGCTGAATGCCGCGCAGCATGGGCTGGATCTGGTAGCGCAGCCCCACGACGCGTCCGTGCGGCAGGCGCTCCACGACGAACCGCGGCCGCGAACCCAGCGCATAGGGCACGCCGTCCTCCAGCAGCACTTCACCCGCGGGCAGTTTTCCGTTGCGCCACAACGCGAGTTCGACCTCGCCGGCGGTGCCGGCGGCGAGCCGGTCCGGCAGCAGCTTGCGCGACGCGCCGATGCGTACCCGGGACGCGGCGATGAACAGCGCCACCAGCAACGGCAGCGCGAGCACGAACACGGCGACCCGCAGCAGGTCGCGCTCGTTGAGCACGACCGCGCACACGGCGGCCGCGACGCCGGCGGCGAGCAGGCAGCGCCCTCGCGTGGTCAGTCCGGACAGCGACCGCAGCATCGGGTGCTACCGGCGGTTCTGCCCGTTGACCGGCGCGCCCTGCGGCACCGGAACGCGCTGCAGCACGGAACGCACCACGTCGGTGGCCGAGCGCCGGGCGGCGTGCGCCTCGGTGGTCAGCACCAAGCGGTGCG
Organism: Amycolatopsis sp.; assembly: GCA_035248845.1. Lineage (GTDB taxonomy): Bacteria > Actinomycetota > Actinomycetes > Mycobacteriales > Pseudonocardiaceae > Amycolatopsis_E. The sequence goes on from DATFHB010000109.1 coordinate 39,579, forward strand.
CGAGCACTGGGATCGCGACCGCGTGCAGGTCGTCGGGCACGACGAAGTCGCGGCCGGACAACGCCGCGTGCGCGCGGGCGGAGCGCACCAGCTGGAGGGTGGCGCGCGGCGAGGCGCCGAGCCGGATCTCCGGTACCTGCCGGGTGGCGGCGGACACGTCGACGGCGTACCGGCGCACATCGGGCGCCATGTGCACCCCGCGCACGGTGTGGATGAGTCGGTTCACCGTCGCGGCGTCCGACACCGGCTGCAGGTCGGCGAGCGGGTTGTGGCCCGCGTGCTCGTCGACCATCGCCAGCTCGGCCTGCTGGTCGGGGTAGCCGATCGACACGCGCGCGGTGAACCGGTCACGCTGCGCCTCGGGCAGGGCGTAGGTGCCCTCCATCTCGATCGGGTTCTGCGTGGCGATCACCATGAACGGGTCGTCCAGCCGGTAGGTCGACGTGTCGACCGTGACCTGGTGCTCCTCCATGCACTCCAGCAGCGCCGACTGCGTTTTGGGCGAGGCACGGTTGATCTCGTCGCCCACCACGATGTTCGCGAACACCGGGCCCGGTCGGAACTCGAACCCGCCGGTCTGCCGGTTGTAGATCGACACCCCCGTCACGTCGCTGGGCAGCAGGTCCGGGGTGAACTGGATACGGCTGACCGTGCAGTCGATCGAACGGGCCAGCGCCTTGGCCAGCGACGTCTTGCCGACGCCCGGCACGTCCTCGACGAGCAGGTGCCCCTCGGCCAGCAGCGTGACGAGTGCCACGCGCACGACGTCGGGCTTGCCGACGAGCACGCGCTCCACGTTGCCGGCGATCCGCCGCATCGTGTCGTGCAACTCGTCGAGGGAAACGGTGCCGTGACCGTTGGGGGCGGGCACTTGCGACGGGTGGTACGGCGCTTGCCCTGGCGCCTGCTCGGCGGTGTAGCCACCGGTGCTCGCAGGCTGGATCCTCGACGTCACTCGACCTCCTGGTGCCGAAGTCTGGCGCATTGCTCACACGCGCTGTTGTGCACTTGACGGCGCGGGAGCGTCTCACAGGCCGGGGTAGGGCAGCTCGGCAGCCCCTTGCGGGCGCTGTCTCGCCGTAGTCCAGCTTGCCACCAAGTGTGTCAAACTCGCGCCAACCGTGTGAGAGAACCCTCGATGTCGACTCCGCGCTGTATGCTCCGGTGGGAATCCGGCCGGCTACGGAGAGGAACGATGACCGACACGCTTAAGGGGCCCAATGTGAACGCGGGGGCGTTCGCGGTGTCCCCGGAGCTTGCCGCGACCGCGTTTGCCCAGATCGCGCAGCTGCAGGACGTGGTCGGCGAGATGGTTCGCGAAGCCAGAGTGCTCGGTCGGAAAGTCCCGCTCGGGGGCGGCTACGCCGGCGAGATCGGCACCTTCATGGCGCGGTACGGCGTCGCGGGGCCGGGTTCGGCCGCCGATCAGCTCACCCGCTACGGCCAGGAGCTGGACAAGCTGAAGACGAACATCGCTCAAGCACTCAAGCGCTACTCCGACACCGACGACTCCGCTGCCGGCGGCGTGGACTGTAGCGGTGGGTAGGCGCGCGACCGCGGGGCTCGTGCTGGCGGTCGGTTCGGTGCTGGCCGGGTGCGGCGCGCAGGCGGCTTCCGATGGCCCTGCCGCGACCGAGCCCACCGTGTCCCCGTCGGCTGCGCCCAGCACCGTGCTGGCGGCGCTCCGGCCATGCGCGCTGCTGTCCCCGTCCGACCGGTCGACCGCGGGCCTGACTTCACTGGGCAAGGACAAGACCATCGGCACCGCGCGGGCCTGCGACTGGACCGAGACCGGCACGTTCGGACTGACCATCACGCTCGACGACACCGCGGCGCTCGCCGACCTGAACACCGCCGGCGGCAAGCCGGTCACCGTCGGGCGGCACCACGGCGTGCGGGTCGGCTCCACCGGGGGCTGCGGGGTGCTGCTCGCGGCCGGTGACAGGGCGACCGCGCAGGTCGACGTCACGAACGCGAGCTTCACCGGCAGCGCCGCCGCCTGCGACAAGGCCACCACCGTCGCCGGCCTGATCGAGCCGAAACTGCCGTAGGAGGGGACATGGAACAGGCACCCGAACCCGTGCGCCGGTACGAGTCCTGCACCCACGAGGCGATGGCGGCCGAGGTCGCGGCGGGCAACGACCCGGCCGCGGCGGGCCAGATCGGCGAGCAGTGGGCGGCGATGGGGGAGCGGCTGCGCGAGTCGGTGCGCGTGCTGACCGCGATGTCCGACCGCAGCCGCGAAGCCTGGGAAGGCGCGGCCGGTGACGCCGTGCGTGACACCCTGTCGAAGGCCGCAGGTTGGTCCGAGCAGGCCACCGAGGTGTCGTACGGGCTGTCCGACGCGGTGGCCCAGCAGGCCGGGATCGCGGCACGAGCACGGGCCGAGATGCCGCCGCCGGTGCCGTTCGACCCGGCGCGGATGATCACCGACGCGATCGGAAGCGGGAAGCTGATGGCGCTGGTGGACCTGCCCGACGCGCTCGCGGCCCGCCGCGACGAGGCGGATTTCGCTCGCCGCAAGGCGATCGACGTGATGAATGCGCGGGACGCGGCGCTGCGGGCCGCGGTGCCAGCGCGGTCCTTCGACCCCCCGCCGGACCTGTCTTGATCGAGATCTCGTCCTCGGCGTTCGACATCCTCTGGGACGACCGTGGTGGCGCGCCGCTGCCACCACCGCTGTCCGTGCCCAGCGTCGGCGCGACCGAGGGGGAACGGGCGGAGATCCGGTCCCGGGTGTACGACAACCTGGCCGGCCGTGGCCTGTTCAACGGACGGCTCGACCCGGTGCTGGCCGAGCGGCTGGAGACGCTGGCCGCGGCGGACGTGTACGTCGAGTGCGAAGGTCTCGTCGATGGTGTCCTGCTGCGCGCGGTGGCCGCGGCCGGTGGCAAGCGCGGTGTACTCGCCGCGCAGCCGAGCCGCACGATCGGCCTGTCCCCGATCCGTCCGACGGAGGTGTTCGGGGCCGTGGTGGATCTGCTGGACTGGGCGCCCGGACCCGGCTACGGCGTGACGCTGCCCGCGGCGGTACTGCGCGACGACCTGCGGGACCCGGTCTTCGGTGACGCTGCCGGCTCGGCGGCCTACGAGCGGCAGATCCGTGAGGTGCTGGCGATCGAGGCCCGGCCGGTACTGGCGGCCGGGCACTTCTCGGTCCGGGTGCGCAGGGGCGGGCGGATGCAGCGGGCCGGCGGGGTCAGCTGGTTCCGCACGGATGTCGGCAGCTACTTCGGCGCCGTCGCGCCGGGCCGGGGCGGGCAGGACTGGGCGACGGTCGCGCCCGCCGACTCCGCCCGCGTCGTCGCGCGGCTCGCGGAGTTCGCCGCCTGACCCGTTCCCCACGAAGCCCCACCCAGCGGCCCCACTGGGCTCCGCCACCGGTGTGACCAGGGTGAAAACTACGCTCCGTACCCCCATCCCGGGTGAGTAGGGGCGGCCTCCCCCCACCGTCCCCCCACTGCCCACCACGCTGCTCACCTGGGAAAACGTCGTGGTTGTCGCCCGGAAGTGGTCCTTTTCGACGTTGACTGTGGTGAAAAGTGGGGTACCGTGGTGCGTAGTGGGGCAGCAGGGAGGCCCCGTGGGAGGTGGGGCCGGTGTTCCTCGGTACCCATACCCCGAAGCTGGATGACAAGGGGCGGCTCACGCTGCCCGCCAAGTTCCGGGACGCGCTGGCAGGTGGGCTGATGGTCACCAAGGGGCAAGATCACTGCCTCTACGTCTTCCCGCGTGCTGAGTTCGAGCAGATGGCCCGCAAGGTCGCGGAGGCACCGTTCACCAACGAGGCGGTCCGTGCCTACCAGCGG
>DATFHB010000110.1:0-39427 GCA_035248845.1 Amycolatopsis sp.
CCGTTCTCCCGGATCGCCAGGTGCACCGTTGCCCGGGTGGCGGCATGGAGGTCGTGCAGGTACGGCGAGGCCAGTTCTCGGAGGTCGGTCTCGGCCGGGCTGAGCAGGCCCAGGTCCCACAGCCGGCGCCCGATCGAGTAGGTCTTGTTCTCACTGCGCACGACGGCGCCCCCGGCTTCGAGCTCGCGCAGGATCCGAAGCGTGGTGGCCGGTGAGAGCCCCGCCCGATCGGCGATCGCGGTGAGCGTCAGCCTGCGATGCCGCTCATCGAACGCACCCAGCACCTCGAGCGTGCGCGCAACCAGGGAGGCGCCCGGAGCACTACGACCCGCCATCACACCACTCTTTCACTCAGTGAAGTGAAAGGGTGGCATATGTGAAGGCCGTCTCTCTACCGTCCGGAGAAACGGAACGGAGAGTCGATGAGCACCCACGCCAGCACTCGCACCACGGCCCGCACCCAGGTCGCCGTCGTCGGCGGCGGACCCGCGGGGCTGATGTTGTCCCATCTGCTCCACCTCGCCGGGATCGAGAGCGTGGTGGTCGACAACCGCACGGCGCACGCGATCGAGACCACGCATCGTGCCGGCATCCTGGAGCGCGACAGCGTCCGGCTCCTGGTCGACTCCGGCGTCGACCGCGTCCTACGCGACGGACATCGACATGAGGGCATCTCGCTCCGATTCGGTGGGGTCAGTCATCGCATCGACTTCGAGGATCTCGTGGGAGCCTCATGCTGGCTCTACCCGCAGACCGACGTCTTCATCGACCTCCATGCCCGCCGCACCGCCGACGGAGGCAACCTTCGCTACGGCATCACCGACACCGAGGTCCTCGACGTACTGGACGCGCCGCGCGTGCGCTACACCGACGCCACCGGGGACCGGCACGAGATCGTCGCCGACCTGGTCGTCGGGTCGGACGGCTCGCGCAGCATCTGCCGGAGCCTCGTGGCCGAGGCAGACAGTGCGTCGTCCTACTTCCGCGAGTACCCGTTCGCCTGGTTCGGTGTCCTCGTCGAGGCACGCCAGAGTGCGCCCGAGCTGATCTACAACCGGTCAGAGCGTGGGTTCGCGCTCCTGAGCCACCGCACCGAGGACGTCCAGCGGATGTACTTCCAGTGCGACCCGGCCGAGAGCGTCGAAGGCTGGTCCGACGACCGGATCTGGGCCGAGTTCCAGGCTCGCCTGGCCGGTCGCGACGATTTCGTGCTGCACGAGGGCCCCGTGATAGAGAAGACCGTGCTGCCCTTCCGCAGCTTCGTCCACGCGCCGATGCGCCGCGGCAACCTGCTCCTGGCCGGCGACGCCGCCCACACCGTGCCGCCGACCGGGGCGAAGGGGCTCAACCTCGCCCTCGCCGACGTTCGGGTACTCGCCGAGGCGATCGAGCGGGCGCTCATCAAGGGCGATGACGGGGCGTTGGGCGCGTACACCGACAAGGCCCTCGCGCGGGTCTGGAAGGCCCAGCACTTCTCCTACTGGATGACCACGATGCTGCACCGGCTCGATGGGGCGAGCGGCTTCGACGAGCGACGCCAGCTCGGGGAGCTGGAGAGCATCGTCTCCTCCCGTGCCGGGTCGACCTACCTCGCCGAGGGCTACACCGGCTGGCCAACCAGCTGACCTCCCCGGCCCTGTCTCCCTTCCGGAATCTGCCTCGAAGGAGCAGTCATGACGACCGCACCGAGCGCCGGCGGCCTCGAGCCGCAAAGCACCATCAACGACGAGATCGCCACCATCAGCAAACAGTGGGAGCAGGCGGGCATCGGCTCCGCTGAGCCGATGCCGCGGGTCGACTACCCGCCCTATCGGTCCTCCCGGCTGCGCCACCCCACCAAAAACCTGCACCACACCGACCCCGAGACCATCGAGCTGTGGGCCCCCTGCTTCGGCCACCGGGACGTCGACCCGATCGAAGCCGACCTCACCATCGGCCACGCCGGAGAGGCCATTGGTGAGCGGATCGTCGTCAGCGGCCGCGTCACCGACGGCGAGGGCCGACCGGTACGCAACCAGCTCGTCGAGATCTGGCAGGCCAACGCCGGTGGCCGCTACGTCCACAAGGGCGACCAGCACCCCGCGCCCTTGGACCCGAACTTCACCGGCGCCGGTCGCTGCCTGACCAACGACGACGGGTGCTACCGCTTCACCACCATCAAGCCGGGCCCCTACCCGTGGCGCAACCACTTCAACGCCTGGCGCCCCGCCCACATCCACTTCTCGCTGTTCGGCACCGAGTTCACCCAACGGCTCGTGACGCAGATGTACTTCCCCGGTGACCCGCTCTTCCCGCTCGACCCGATCTTCCGGTCGGTGATCGACCCGACGGCGCGTGAGCGGCTGATCGCGACCTACGACCACGACCTGACCAGCCACGAGTGGGCCACCGGTTACCGCTGGGACATTGTCCTGACCGGAAGCAACCGCACCTGCACCGAGCCCGACGAGAACGGAACCGACCACTGATGGCCACCACGACCAGAGCAACCCTGCCGCCGACCCCGGGACAGACCGTCGGCCCGTTCTTCCACTACGGCCTGCCCTACGCCGGCGACCGCGACCTCGTACCCGCCGGCAGCCCCGGCTCGATCCTGCTGCACGGCTACGTCTACGACGGCGCCGGAACTCCGATCCCCGACGCGCTGGTCGAGATCTGGCAAGCCCGCCCGGATGGCACGATCCCCCAGGAGCCCGGCTCGATCCGCCGCGACGGCTGGACCTTCACCGGCTTCGGCCGCGCCTCCACCGGACGCGACGGCCGCTACACCCTTTCCACGCTCGTCCCGGGGCCGACCGAGCCCGGCAAGGCGGCCTTCTTCGCCGTCAGCGTCTTCGCCCGCGGCCTGCTCGACCGTCTCTTCACCCGCGCCTACCTGCCCGCCGAGGACCAGCCTGCGGGCGCGCTCGAGTCCGACGCGCTGCTCAATGCACTCGCGACACAGCGTCGAAACACACTCATCGCCAGCTCCGACCAGCACGGCCTCCGCTTCGACATCCGACTTCAGGGTGGCGACGAGGGCGCCGAGACGGTCTTCCTCACCTACCCCGGCCGGGGAGACTGAGCTGGCGAAAGCGTCAGTCCCATTCGAGAAGCAGGGACTTGAACTGCGCGATCGTCATATTCGGCTCCCATTGCCATTCCTGCCGCGGCGCGAGCCGGACGTCGGGCAGGCGGTCCAGGAAGGCTTCCAAGGAAAGCCGCGCCTCGAGCTTGGCCAGGTTCATCCCGAGGCACATGTGTGTCCAGCGTCCGAACGCAAAATGTTTCTTCGCATTCGCGCGGTGGATGTCGAAGTCGTCCGGTCGGTCGAAGACCGACTCATCACGTTGTGGCGAGTAGAGCATCAGGTGCACCTGTGCGCCCTGCGGGATCTGCACGCCCCCGAGTTCGACGTCGCGCGTCGCGATACGACGCGAGCCACGGGACGGGGTACGAATACGCAGACACTCCTCGAGCGCATTGTCGAGCAGGCTCCGGTCAGCCTGGAGTTCTTCCCATTGACCGCGATGTGACAGCAACTCTCGCATGGCCAGCGCGATGAAGTTCTTCGTGGTGCCGACGCCGGCGATCAGCAGGCTGTCGATGAAGCCGACGACCTGCTCTACGGTCATCACGACGCTGCCGTCCTTCGCCGCGAGCAGCAATGCGGACGTCAGATCGTCGCGCGGGTTGCGGCGGCGGTCATCGACGAATCCGGTAAGCCACTCCATCACCGGCTTGGCCCGCTGGGCAAGATCGTTTTCGTCCTCGGTGCTGAGCACGGGTGCGCCTTCGAAGAGCCGCATCGTGTCGTCCGCCCAGTTCGCCAGATCCTGACCTTCCGCGTCCGGGACCCCGATGATGTCGCAGATCACCTGGGGAGGCAGTTTGGCCGTGTACTGAGTGACAAGGTCGCAATGCCCGTCATCGACGAAGTCGTCGATCAGGCGTGTGACGCGCTCTCGCACCATCGGCTCGTACTCGGCGATCGCCGTCGGCGTGAAGTTCTGCTGAACGAGTCGCCGAATGACGTGGTGCTCCGGTGGATCTTTGCGGAGCAGCGAGTGCTGGATCGGGTGACCGTTGGGGAAGACCTCAGCGAGCGGTCCACGCATCGCCATCGGCGTCACGGCATTTGCCGCGGAGAACGTCTCGTCGTCGCGCATCACCGCGAGTACGTCGTCATAGCGTGTTACACAGTAGACGTCCTGCTCCGGAAAGTAGAAGACCGGCGCCTCCCGGCGCGCGACCTCCATCCACGGGTAGGGGTTGTCGGTCTGGGCGGGATCCAGCGGGTCGAACCTGACGCCATCAACCACCGGACAGCCCGGAGCATCTGCGACGCGGTTCGAGTGGGCGCGCTCAGGTGGCGGCGGCGTGCTACCGGTGGCTTCCTTGCTCATGTCTGCCTCGTTCTCCGCCCGACAGGTGTCACGAAACCCGACTGTTGATGAATGGTAGGGGGAGTACGTCGTCCAATAGCCGAGATAGCCGCTGATTCCCGTGGCCGGAACGGGCTCACCGGAGTCAGATACGCCCGCGAGACCTGATAGGACGGTCCGGCGAGTGCCGCTCGCTCAGCCGACCAGGCACCCGGCGTCCACCGGGAGCGTTGTGCCGGTCAGGTAGCGGCCCGCGTCGGAGACGAGGAAGAGCAGCGCTTCAGTGATGTCCAGCGGTTCGATCCAGGGCACCGGGAGTGCGTGCATCGCCTGGGAGCGTTCGGCGAAGTCGTCACGGGTCGGGTCGGGCAGATCGGGGGCGAAGAGCCGGAAGGTGTCCTCGCGCATGATCATCGGGGTGTCGACCTGCGTGGGATGCAGGGTGTTGACCCGGATCCGGTGTGGTCCCAGTTCCACGGCCAGCGCGCGCATGAGGCCGACGGCGGCATGCTTGGCCGAGCCATACGCGGCGAGGTTCTGGTAGCCCCGCAGCCCGGCCGCGGAGCTGGTGATGACGATGGAGCCGCCCCGGCCGCCGTGGATGAGATGGGGCAACGCCACCTGGCAGGTGTTCCACACTCCGGTGAGATTCACGCCGAGCACTGCTCGCCAGATGGCGGGATCGATCTCGTGGGCGCGTCCGTTGGAAGCGATCCCGGCGTTCGCGACGACGATGTCCAGGCGCCCGAGTTCGCCCACCGCGTCCGTGACCACCTCGGTGAGCTGGTCGTGGTCGCGCACGTCGACCGGGGCGGCGACGGCACGGCGGCCGAGCGCTTGGATCTCCCGGACGGTGTCGTCCAGTTCGTCGCGGGTGCCCATCGGGTAGGACGCTTCCGGGATGTCGGTGCCGATGTCGACGGCCACGATGTCGGCGCCTTCGGCGGCGAGCCGGAGGGCGTGGCTGCGTCCTTGGCCGCGGGCGGCCCCGGTGACCAGCGCGACTTGTCCCCGCACGCGGCCGGTCATCGGATCGTCGCCCCGGCGTCGACCGGCAGCGCGGCGCCGGTGATGTAGCGGGCGTCGTCGGAGGCGAGAAAGAGCAGGGCGTTGGACACGTCGACGGGTTCCACCCAGTTCACGCCGAGGGGCTGGTGGGCGCGGGACACCTCGGCAAACTGTTCGGTGGTCGGGTGCGGCTCGTGCGGGACGAAGAGCTGGTACATGGCCTCGTTGTGGATCATCGGAGTGTTGACCTGGGTGGGGTGCAGGGTGTTGACCCGGATGCGGTGCGGCGCCAGTTCCAGGGCCAGGGTGCGCATCAGGCCGACGACGCCGTGTTTGGCGGCGACGTAGCCGACCATGTTGGGCACGCCTTTGAGCCCGGCGACCGAGCTGGTGATGACGATCGATCCGCCACGTCCGCCGCTGATCAGGTGCGGAATCGCCGCGCGGCAGGTGTGCCACGCCCCGGTGAGGTTGATGTCGATCATTTCCGACCATGCCTGCGGGCTCAGGTCGGTGGCCGGGGAACTACTGAAGATGCCGGCGTTGGCGGCGACGACGTCGAGCCGGCCGAGCGCGGCCACACCGTCGTCGACGGCGGCTGTGAGCGCGTCGAGGTCACGGACATCCGCGCGGGCGGTAATGGCTCGCCGGCCGAGTTTCTCGACGAGCCGGGCTGTCTCGGCGAGATCGTCCTCCGTGGCGCCGGAGTAGCGGGTGGAGGGGATCGGGGCGCAGATGTCGATGGCGATGATGTCGGCGCCTTCCTCGGCGAGGCGTACCGCATGGCTGCGGCCCTGCCCCCGGGCGGCGCCGGTGATCACGGCGACCTTGTCCAGTAGACGTGGCATTGAGGTTGTCTCCTTCGGGGGTGCGGCGCTCAGACTTCGAGGACGTCCGCATAGGGGATCCGGGCCTTGCCGGTGGCCCCGACCGGGCCGTCCGCGGCGGCTCCGATGAACCGGCGGGTGACGGCGGCGATTTCGGTGGCTTCGGTGAGCACGTTGACGCAGGCGGGGCGGCCCGACCGGAGCGCGCGCTCCAGCGCCGGCCGGAGCTCCTCGAGCCGTTCGACGTGTTCGGCGTGGGCGCCGAAGCCCGCTGCGGCCAGGTCGTAGCGGGTGGGGCGCAGCTCGGTGACGACCCGGTTGCCGGGGCCCCAGAGAATGTCTTGCCCGTGCGCGGACATGCCCCAGCTCCGGTCGTTGTTCACGACCACGACGATCGGGAGCCGGTGGCGGACCATCGTGTCGAACTCGGCGAAGTTGAACCCGACCGCGCCGTCGCCGACGAGCGCCACGACCTGGCTACCGGGATGAGCGATCTGCGCGCCGATCGCGAGCGGCAGGCCCTCGCCCATGACCCCGACGTAGCCATGGCCGAGCCAGCGTCCGGGGCCGGTACTGGTGGCGACGGCGTCGAACCACGCGGGTGTTTCGCCGCCATCGGTGACGAGTACGGCGTCGGCGCCGACCGCGGCAGCGACCTCGGTGGCGAGGCGTCGGGGAGTGATGACGCCGGTGTCCGGCCCGGTCTCCGCAGCTGCCGGACGGCTTCGAGTCACCGCTGCGGCCCAGGCGGTGCGGTCGGGCCAGGGGCTGCCGTCTGCCAGCAGGGCGGTGAGCATCTCGCCGCAGTCCGCGGTGATGCCCAGGTCGATGTCGCGCAGCCGGCCGATTTCCTCGGCGTGCGTGTCGATCTGGACGACGGTGGCGTTGGCGGGGATGACGGACGTGCGACGGCCGCCGGTGTAGAGGCCGAGGCGGGCGCCGAGTAGCACAACCAGGTCGGCCTCGCCGTCCCCGCGTGCCGCGGCGGCGGCGAGACTGCTGAACCCCCGCCCCCACAAGGGATGGCCGGTCGGGATCACGCCCCGCGACTTGTTGTTGGTGAGGACGGGGATCCCGGTGCGTTCGGCGAAGGCGCGAAGTTCAGTCGCGGCACCCGCGCGCACGACGCCTCCCCCGGCGAGGAGGACCGGCCGCTCCGCCGCGCGCAGCAGTTCCGTGGTGCGAGCGACCGCGTTCGGACTCGGCGCGGGCGGGCACACCTGGTGGGTCCGCCCGGCGAAGGTCAGCTGATCCTCGTCGATCCGCGCGAACAGGACGTCGGCCGGCAGATCCAGGTAGACCGGGCCCGGCCGGCCCGAGCCGGCAATACGGAAGGCGCGAGCCACCAGTTCGGGCAGCAGGGCCAGGTGCGTCACGCGGTGCGCCCACTTCGTGATCCCGGCGAGCACCGCCACCTGGTCGAATCCGCTGTTGACCGGCAGTGCGTCGTAGTCGGCCAACGGGGGCGCGCCCCCGAGCAGCACCAACGGGACGCCGTCGGCGTAGGCATTGGCGGCGGGTGTCGCCAGGTTGGTGATGCCGCCGCCGGCGGTCGCCATGGCCACACCGACCTCACCGGTGGTGTGCGCCCATCCGATCGCCGCGATGCCGGCGGCCTGCTCGTGGCGCGTGTCGACGAGCCGGATTCCGGCGTTGAGCGCGGCACGCAACGCCGAGTCGAGGTGTCCCCCGTGGAGGGTGAAGATCGTCCGGACGCCGACGTCACGCAGCGCGCGGATCAACACCTCTCCGCCATCAAGTTGCCCCATCTGCCCTCCTCATCGAGTACCCAGAGCCGAACTCGACCGTAGGAGTGGCAATATGTTGAGTCAATAGTGGCATTACGCAAACGGTGTGGAGGGCGGAGTGATGGCACGATCCTCGCCGCAGACTGAGCGTCTGATCTCGATTGCGGAGCTGCTCGCGGCGGATCCCCGCTACGGACGGAGCCTCGCCGACATCGCACGGCATCTCGGCGTGGACAAGGCGACCTGCCTGCCCATGCTGCAGGAGCTGGTGCGCGCGGGATGGCTGGTTCGTCATGCCGCACGTAAGGAGTACCGTCTCGGACCGGCTCTGGTTCCGCTCGGCCGCGCCGCGGCAGCTGCCGTGGACGTCGTCGATGCGGCCCGGCCGAGGCTGGCGGGGCTCGCGGACGACGTCGGCGCGGCCGTCGGCACTGTCATCCCGTCGGTAGACGAGCTCGTGCTCGCCGAGGTCGTGCAACCGATGTCCGGCCGCAGAGGTGCGCTCGGTCTCCGGCACGGCGACCGGTTCCCGCTCCGGCCGCCGCTCGGTGCGGTCTTCGTTGCCTGGTCGGCCACCGGGGGCGTGCAGCACTGGCTTGACCGGCGCGCGGCCGAGGTCGATGACGAGGTGCGCGCCTGGTATGGCTCAGTGCTCGCCGTTGTGCGTGCACGCGGGTTCGCCGTCGAGCAGGACCGGCCGGAACGCCCGTCGGTCACCTCCTCCGGCACGGCCACCGAGCTGCGGCTCAGTCGTCGCCTCCATGCCGAGTCCCGCAGCAGGATGGCCGACCGGGTCCTCGTGGGATCCCTGGAACCGGACGAGGGCTACTCGGCGTTCTCGGTCAACGCACCGGTCTTCGATCGGCAGGGCGACGTCGCACTCGCGCTCTGCGCGTTCCTTGATCCGCCGGTCCCCCGCCGTGGTGCCGACCTGGCGGCGATCGGACAGCGGGTGCGAATGGCGGCCGCCGACGTGACGTGTGCGATCGGCGGGATCTGGCCGCCCGCGTCGCCTAACTGATGATCCCGGAGATTTCGGCTGCCGCGCGCATGACGGCCCTGGCCGCCGCGTCGACGTCCTGACTTCCCTTCGCGAAGATCACGGCCACGCTCGTGTCGGGCGCCGCGCCCTGGGCAGCGATGGCGCAGGCCACTGACTCGACACCCGGGATCAACGCCTCGGCGCTGTAGGCGTAGCCGCGCGTGCGGGCTTGCGACACCTCGTCCGGCTCGCTGCTCTCAGCGGGGGCGCCCGCCCGGATCGCGAGCGCCGGCGCCCCTTGACCGAGCGGCCCATACGTGCCGGGACGGATCACGACGAAGCCGGGCAGATCGCGCGGTTCGACCGCCATGAGGCAGATGGTGCGCGGCCCGTCGATCCGGGTGAGGAACGCCGAGGCCCCCATTTCGTCCGCGAGCGCTTGCAAGGTGGGTCCCGCCAGGCTCCGGACGTCCCCGGCGACCGAGTTCGCGATCGCGATCAGGCCCACACCCAGCTCGTAACGTCCATCGCCACCAACCCTCAGCAGGCGCCGATGCGTCAGTGTCCGCAAGTAGCGGTAGGCGATCGAGCGGTGCACTCCCAGCGCTTCGGCGATCTCGGCAATCGTCATCGGCGAGCGCGACTCCGCGAGGATTTCCAGAAGGTCGACCACCCGGTCGACGGCCTGCGAACCCCCACCCGACGGCTGCTTTTCGCTGCCTGCTCCGGCAGCCGGTTCCCGAACCACGAGGCCCCTCTCGACCTGCTTCCGTCCCGTTGCGCAGCAGCGAGGCTTTACAGCGGGCGAAGGCGAATCTATTCTTCAGTTCTCTCAACGACTCTCGTGTTCTCTCAGAGAACTCTACCTCACAACGGAGTGATCATGAGCAAGCCCTCCCGCGTTCCAGCCTCGAGTTCGCCGCACTCGGCGCCGGCGGGTCTGGAGCGGGACCCGTCGGACGCCGAGCGGTCGATGAAGCGGGTGGCCGCCGCCAGCATGATCGGGACCGCGGTGGAGAATTACGACTTCTTCATCTATGGCACCGCTGCGGCGCTGGTGTTCAATACGCTGTTCTTCCCGGGAGACGACCCCGCGGTCGCCACCATCGCGACCTTCGCTGTGTTCGCGACCGGCTTTCTCGCACGGCCGCTGGGCGGGGCGATCCTCGGTCACTTCGGTGACCGCATCGGCCGCAAGGCGATCCTCGTGCTGACCCTGCTGATGATGGGGATCGCCACGGTCGCCATCGGTCTGCTGCCCACCCACGCGGCTATCGGTGTGTGGGCGCCGATCCTGCTCGTGGCGTTGCGGTTGATTCAAGGCCTGGCCGCGGGCGGTGAATGGGCCGGGGCGGCGTTGCTCACGGTCGAGCACGCGCCCGCGGGACGCCGCGGCTTCTACGGTGGCTTCACACAGGTCGCGATTCCGGCGGCCTTCGTGCTGGCGAACCTCGTCTTTCTGGTGCTCACCGCAACGTTGACCGACCAGCAGCTGGTGTCCTGGGGCTGGCGAGTCCCGTTCCTGCTCAGCACTGTGCTGATCGTCGCCGGCTTGATCATCCGGTCGAAGGTCGAGGAGACACCCGCATTCACCGGCTTGAAGGAGTCCACCGACCACACCCGCGCGCCCTTCCTCGCGGTGTGGCGCCGGCACACCGGAGCCATCGTGCTGACCGCGCTCGCAGTCTCGGCGACCACCGCGATCGGGTACATCAAGAACGTCTACGTGCTGTCCTACGCGACCCACACCCTGGGCGTCGACCGCAGCTGGCTCGTCGCAGCGATCGTCGGCAACGCGGTGCTGGAGATCGTGCTGACCATGACCTGGGCGCGGTGGTCGGACCGGATCGGGCGCAAGACGGTGTTCGTCATCGGTGGCGTCTTGTCCGCGCTCTGGGCCTTCCCCTTCGTGCTTTTGCTCGACACCGCGTCGGTGCCCCTCATCGCGCTGGCACTCGTGGGCACGGGTATCGGCTCGACCGCCATGTTCGCCCCTCTTGCCGCCCTGCTCGCCGAGAAGTTCAGCGTCGAGGTCCGGTACACCGGCGCCTCGATGGGCTACCAGATCGGATCGATCCTCGGCGGCGGCTTCGCCCCACTGATCGCCGCAGCCCTGTTCGCGGCGACCGGCAGCACGTTGTCGATCGCTGCCTACATGGTCGTGCTGTGCCTCATCAGTCTCGGCGCCATCCAAGCGATCGGCGAGACGCGAGCCCGCACTCTGTGACCGGGCGTTCCCGGGTCCCGTTCCGGCGAGGAGCCCGCTGTGTCCGCAGACCTGACCTGGCCGAGTAGAGCAGTGGGACAAGGCCGGTAAGGGTGCGTTGGTGCGGCGGGTAGCCTGCCCTCCTAGGCCGCGGTCGACCGGCTCGTCGCCGTCACGCTCGCCGGTCTTCGGGCTGACTTGTGGCGAGACCGAGGGAGGGGTTCGTAGTGCCGGTCGGTAGCGCGGTGCGCAGTGTGTTGGGGCGGTTCGAGCCGGCCGCGATCGGGTTGTACCGGGGGATGTTCATCGACCTCGACTGCCTCGCGGTGACGATGCTGTCGGTGGCGCCGGATGCGAAACGCGTGCTGGAGATCGGGTGCGGGGATGGGGCGATGGCGGCGGCGTTGCGGCGGGTGCGGCCAGGTGTCGAACTGGTCGGTCTCGACCCGGGTGTCGCGGAGCCGGGGCGGATGTTCGACGGGGACCGGACCGGCGTGGCGTTTCGGACGATCAGCACCACCGACCTGAAGGCCGAGGGGCCTGCGCCGTTCGACTTGGTCGTGTTGTGCGATGTGGTGCACCATGTTGCGGAGCCGCAGCGGGAACAGGTGCTGCGTGAGGCCGCACAGTTGACGGCACCCGGGGGCACCGTGGCGGTCAAGGAGTGGGAGCACCGCGGTGGTGCGGGCACGATGGTGGCCTACTGCGCGGACCGCTGGGTCTCCGGCGACGCCACCGTGCGGTTCATGCCCGCGCCCGAACTGGACGGGATGCTGACGCGGGCGATGCCGGGGTGGGAGGTCACGTGTGAGGCGAGGATCCCGCCTCGGCGGGCGAACCGCCTGATCACCCTGCGCCGTCCGCGGTAGGCGGCCGCCGGCCAGCGCGTCCTGACACTCGGGACACGGACTCGTTCCACGCACACCTTGTCTGACGACGATGTCGACACCAGGAGGGACGGTGCCGTCGCTGACCCCGCCCGTCGATGTGCGCTTTCGGTGGGTCCAATTTGGACACTCTGTTCGTGGCCGCCGGCCGCGGCTGGCTCACCGAACCCGTTTTCCGGCCCCGAAACTCGGTTAGAGCTCCGGTTCCACGGCGCACAGGTCGCCGAGTCCGGTGCCGGTCGACTGCGCTTCGCCGACCATGATGGCGAACGACACGAGCTGGACCCCGTTGACGCCGATCTCCGCGGCGAGGTTCCGGAAGGATTCGCCGGCCTGTCCGGCGCGGATCCGCCGTTCGTAGGTGCGCGTGGCCGCGGCGAGCTCGTTGCCGCCGACCTGGAGCCGCCACGTCCACAGGCCTCGCGTGCCCCGGACGGCGGCCACGGTCGCCCGGGCGAGTCCGGCGTGCAGTTCGCGCAGTGAGGCGAGGCAGGATTCCGTGTTGGTGAAGCATTTCACCGGCTGCGCGATGCTGCGATTGTTGGCCGACAGGAATCGCCACACCACGCAGTCCGCCGTCCCCTTCTGCCGTGCGGAAACCGTGAGCATCTGGAACCGGGCCTCCGCCACGTCATGTCTCCTTGTTGCCTGCTGAACGGCGCTGCGTAACGGTCAGGCAGTTCGGTGTACGACGGTCGAACTCGGCTGGGCGCCGAGGTGGTGCCGAGCTTCACCGTGAATGAACAGAATTGTCCACGCAGAAGGACAGAAGGCGCTTCTCGGGAGCAAAAGGAGCGCCGTCCGGCCTGGTCTTCAGCTGGATAGGACAAGAATTCACGTGTCACTGGGCAGGACGCCGACGGCACCGACAACGTCTGGTCCGTCCCCGCGGACGGCGCCAGCTCGCCCGCGCAGTCGCGGTGAGCCCGGGTTGCCTTGTCGTGTTTCGAAGCGGCGGAGCCGCTTGTGCGGGCCTTCTTGACCGTTCTGTGCCCAACGGCCTCCTCCGCGATGTCCGTTGTTTACCTGGGCGCTCCCGGATGTCTCGGGGCCGCACCTAGAAACGAGTCCGCCGAGGGTTTGCGACGAGGAGGATGCAGGTGCACATGCGCGGGCTACGCCGGTCGGTCTGGGTTCCGCTGCTGGCGCTCCCGCTGGTCGTGCCGGCCAGTGGGGTGATCGGCTCGCATGCTGCCGGCCCGCTGGCCGTCGCGCCCGTGAGTGCGCCGGAACCCGTTGACAGCCAAGGGAATCCGGTCGGCGTGGACGGCAGCCTGCCGATCACGATCATGCCCAGCGACCTGCTGCTCGCCAACTCGGCCGACCCGCAGGCGCTGGCCACCACCGCCGGCACGTCCGCCACTCTGCCGTCCGGGCCGCTGGGGATCCCGGCCGTCGCGCTGGACGCGTACGTGCAGGCGGCCGGCCGGGCGCCGGTAGGCTGTCACCTGCAGTGGTCGCTGCTGGCGAGCATCGGTCGCATCGAGTCCAACCACGCGCGAGGAGGGCAGGTCGACGCGGCGGGGACGACGCTGTCGCCGATCCTGGGGCCGGTGCTCAACGGCGCGGGTTTCGCGGCGATCGCCGACACCGACGGCGGCAGGTACGACGGCGACAGCCGGTGGGATCGCGCGGTGGGGCCGATGCAGTTCATTCCGTCCACGTGGCGTGGCTACGCCGCGGACGGCAATGGCGACGGCCGCGCGGATCCGGGCAACATCTACGACGCGACAGCCGCCGCGGCCCGCTACCTGTGCGCGGGCGGGCTGGACACCGCCGACCCGCGGCAGCGCGCCGAGGCCGTGTTCCGGTACAACCACTCGGATTCCTATGTGGCCACGGTCCTGTTGTGGGCCGACGCCTACGCCCAGGGCGTGCACCCGACGGGTCCGACGGGCACGCTGCCCAGCCCCGACGCGCCGCTCGCGCTGCCCGCGCCGGAGGCGATCCTGCCCCCGGTGACGGCCACGCCGGTCCCGGTTGCCGCGACCACCACGGTCCCGGTGACCACGAACCCGGGCACGACCACCACCACGAGCACCGAGCCGCGGGTGGCCATCATGCCGACGCCGTCGACCACGACCCCGCCGCCGGTTCCGGCCACGACCACGGAACCGCCGACCACCACGACCACGACGGCGGAACCGAGCGCGCAGCCGACCACCGTGCAAAACGATCCGGTAACGGCCACCGCGACTTCGTAACGGAACGCCCGGTTCGCCGGACCTGGCAGGATTGCCGCCTTCATCCCTTGTGAAGCGGCCCACCACGCGCCGGACGGCTGCCGTTTCACCTCTGTCTACCAAAGCAACGGAATCTTACGCGGCAGGTCGGGGGCCTTAGCGAGAAGAGTAGACATGGCAGCCGCCCGTTTTCAGGTATTCCTGGCCGAGTCCGATCGTGTCGTGTGGCGTTTCCTATCGGCGAACAACCGCAGTATCGCGCGATCGGTCGGAGATTTTCCCGACACGGGCGCGTGCATGGTGTCGTTGAAGGAACTGATCAAGGTGGTGGACAGCGCGAACATCCTGACCGTGCGCACCGGGCAGGGGCTGTGGCGGTGGCAGTTGCGGGCCGGGTCGGACGACCTGGCCGTGTCGGGCCGTCAATACCATCGCCGCATCCGGGCCTACGGCGCGGGCTGCGCATTCCAGGATCTGGCCGGGAAAGTGCAGGACGTGGCCGATCTGCGCGCGGTTTCTTTCGACCGCACTAGCGCGTGATATTCGGAAATGGGCCACTGCTGGTCCTGTTCGTCCGTAGTTCATGATCCGGCGGCCAGTTGTCCTCCTTCGCCGGATTGTCTAACCCAGTCGTGTGAATCGGCCGATAAGCGATGAGAGGGGCGCGCCGATGACCAGCTTGCTCACGTCGCCGACCCCGCCTCGGGAGAAGGAGTCGCGGCGTCGCGTAGCGCCGCCGGGTGGTGCGGACCGCGCCTTCCGTGGACTGTTGCGGATCGCCGGGCTGCTCGTGCTCGTGATCATGGCGACGGTCGGGCTTTTCTTGCTGACAAACGGACTCGGCGCGTTGCGCAAGGTCGGGTGGGCGTTCCTGACCACGCAGGCGTGGCAGCCGGACTCGGCCAACTTCGGCATCGCGGCGGTGCTCACCGGCACCGTGCTCATCGCCGGCGTCGCCCTGTGCGTGGCGTTCCCACTGGCCTTCGGGGTGGCGCTGTTCATCTCCGAGTACGCGCCGGGCCGGGTGAAGCGGCTGCTGGTCAGCATGGTCGACCTGATGGCCGCGGTGCCCAGTGTGGTGTACGGCCTGTTCGGCGCCGTGTTCCTGCAGTGGAACCTGCTCGACGTGCCGCGGTGGATCTCGCTGAGGTTCGGCTGGATCCCGCTGTTCAAAGTGGACGGATACGACGCGAGCGACCCACTGAGCAGCGAGACCGTGTTCGCCAGCTCGACGTTCTTCGCCGGGCTCATCGTGGGCATGATGGTGATGCCGACCGCGTGCTCGGTGATGCGCGAGTCGTTTTCCCAGGCACCGCCCGGTGAACGCGAGGGCGCGTACGCGCTGGGTGCCACCAGGTGGGGCATGATCCGCTCGGTGGTGCTGCCGTTCGCGCGCGGCGGGATGATCGGCGGGACGATGCTCGCGCTCGGCCGGGCGCTGGGGGAGACCATCGCGGTGTACATGATCATCGCGCCGGTGTTCGCGATCCAGCCGCACATCCTGCAAAGCGGGGCCAACTCGGTGTCCGCGCTGATCGCGCAGCAGTGGGGCGCGGCAAGCCCGTTCGGACTGTCCGCGCTGATGGCCGCGGGCCTCGCCCTGTTCGCGCTCACCCTCGTCGTCAACTTCGGCGCCTCGGCGATCATCGCGCGCAGCCGCTCCGGCCGGGAAAGCGAGGCGTGAGTCGTGTCCACTGTGGATGATTACGAGAGACGCCGCGCGACCGGCACCGCCGACCGCGGCGACGTCGTCGCCCTGATCGGCGCCGGCGCCGCCGCGCTCGCTGTGACGTGGCTCGTGTTCACCCGGCTCGCACCGTTCGGTGGTGCGATCGGGTTCCTGGTCATCGCCTGGGTCGTGTTCCTCGGCCTGTACGGGTTGCTGACCTCGTTCGAGGAGAACGCGCTGACGGTGCGGGACCGGCTGGCCCGCGTGCTCGTGTGCGGCCTGGCGTTCGTCGCGCTGGTCGGGCTCGTCGTGATCGTCGGCTACCCGCTGATCCGGGGCATCACCGCGCTGCGGCATCTCAACTTCTTCACCGAGGACATGGCGACGGCCGGCCCGCTCGACCCGCTGACCCAGGGCGGTATGCTGCATGCGGTGGTCGGCACGCTCGAGCAGATCACGATCGCGCTCGCGATCGTGGTCCCGCTCGGCGTCACGTGCGCGGTGTTCCTCAACGAGACCAGGGGCGTGTTCTCCCGGCTGGTGCGCACGGTGGCGGACGCGATGACGGCCCTGCCGTCGATCATCGCCGGCTTGTTCGTCTACGCCGCGCTGATCCTCGCACTGGGGCTGGAGCGGTCCGGGCTCGCGGCGGGTTGCGCGATCAGCGTGATGATGCTGCCGATCGTGATCCGCGCGGCCGACGTGGTGCTGCGGATGGTGCCGGGCTCGCTGCGGGAGGCTTCGCTCGCGCTCGGCGCGGGCCAGTTGCGCACCGTCTGGCACGTCGTGCTGCCCACCGCCCGGTCCGGGCTGACGACCGCGGTCCTGCTGGGCACGGCGCGCGGCATCGGCGAGACCTCGCCGGTGCTGATCACCGCAGGCTTCAGCGCCTACCTCAACACCGACCCGACGAGCGGCCCGATGACCTCCCTGCCACTGGCCACCTTCACCCTCGTCACCTCGCCGGAGGAGGCGATGAAGGCGCGCGGGTTCGGTGCCGCGGCGGTGCTGATGCTGCTCGTGCTGGTGCTCTTCGTACTGGCACGCGTGCTCGGCGGCCGACCCGCGGGCGACCTCTCGCGCGGGCAGCGGCAGCGCCGGGAACGCGCGTCGATGGCCGACCGGGAGCGGTTCATCTCGCGCATCGAGGAACGAAACGGAGTGGACCAGTGAAGCGCTTTGCCGCGCTGGCGGCTGTGCTCGTGCTGCTGTTCGTCGGGCAGGAACCCGCGATGGCACAGGGGTACGTACCGATCAGCGGCTCCGGGTCGACGTGGAGTTCCAACGCGCTCGACCAATGGCGCAAGAACGTCGAGCAGTACGGCATGCGGATCAACTTCTCCGCAACGGGTTCCACCGCCGGCCGCAACGACTTCCGCAACGGCCAGGTCGACTTCGCGGTGTCCGAGATCCCCTACGGCCTCACCGACGGCGGCGTGCTGGACCCGAACCCCGCGCGCGGGTTCGCCTATATGCCGATCGTCGCCGGCGGCACGTCGTTCATGTACAACCTGAAGATCGGCAACACGCGGGTGACCAACCTGCGCCTGTCCGGCCAGACACTGACCGGGATCTTCACCGGCACGATCACCAACTGGGCCGACCCCGCGATCAAGGCGGACAACCCGGGGCTCGCGCTGCCCGCCCGCAAGATCATCCCGGTGGTCCGCTCGGACGGCTCCGGTACGAGCGCGCAGTTCACCGCCTACATGGCCAGCGAGTTCCCCGGCATGTGGGACGCGTTCTGCCGCCGTGTCGGGCGCGCCACCCCGTGCGGGTTCACGTCCTTGTATCCCACCAACCCGCCGATGGTCGGGCAGTCGGGCTCGCTTGGCGTGACCAACTACGTGAAGCAGGACCAGAGCGAAGGCGCGATCACCTACGTCGAGTACTCCTACGCGCGCAACGCGGGCTTCCCGATCGCCAAGGTGCTCAACAAGGCCGGGTACTACATCGAGCCGAAGGCGCCCAGCGTGGCCGTGGCGCTGCTGGGGGCCGGGATCAGGCCGGACCTGACCCAGGAGCTCGGCGGCGTGTATCACAACGCCGACCCGCGCACGTACCCGCTGTCCAGCTACAGCTACATGATCCTGCCGACCACCACGGCATCTCCCTTCACAGAGGTGAAGGGAAAAACGCTGTCGGACTTCGCCTACTACTTCCTTTGTGAGGGGCAACAACAGGCGGACAACCTGGGCTACTCGCCGCTGCCGATCAACCTCGTGCAGGCCGGTCTGAACCAGGTGGCGCGGATCCCGGGCTCGACGAAAAAGCCCACCGACATCTCCAAGTGCAACAACCCGACCTTCTCGGCCGACGGCACCAACCTGCTCGCGAAGAACGCGCCGTTTCCGAAGGACTGCGACAAGATCGGCGTGACCCAGTGCGCCGACGGGACCGGCGGCGCCAAGACGTCCACCCCGGTGACCGGCGGCACCGCGGGCAACGGCACCGCCAACGGGCCGGGCGCGACCAACGCGGACGGCACACCCGCCGCCGGCGACGCGGCACCGGCCGACGCGACCGCGGCCGGTGATGCCACCGCGATCGACCCCAACACCGGCCTGCCGGTGACCGCGCGCAGCGGCTCGTCGGGGGCGCTGGCCCAGCCGGTTTCCCTGAGCCTGAAGGACAACGCGACCTGGGCGCTGTTCGCCGCCCTCGCCGTCGTGCTGTTCCTGGGCCTGATCATCGGCCCGCCCGTGCTCGCACGCGTGCTGCGGCCCGGAAACAACGACGTCCGTGGGGAGGACCCGTGATCACCCGGATCCTGCGGCTGATGCTCGCGGCCGCGCTGGCCGTGGCCGGCGTCGGGCTCGCGCTCGTGCCGGCACAGGCCGCGCCGGCAAGCTCGGCGGTGACCGTGTCGGGCACCGGCGACTTCGCGAGCCTGAAGGTGACGGTCGGCCAGACCACGAACCTCATCAACCAGACCGTGCACGTCAGCTGGACCGGCGGGGCGCCGACCGGCCCGGAGGGCAACTTCTACACCAACTTCCTGCAGATCATGCAGTGCTGGGGCGACGACCCGGCCGGGCCGGACCGTGCGCAGTGCCAGTACGGCGGGCTCGCCACGCAGACCAATCCCGCGTCGGGGGCGTTTCTGCGTAACCGGCAGCTCAGCTACGGCAACCTGATCGACCCCCTGGAAGACCCGTTCGACCGGACGCCGGGTGCGGCGCCGGTCTCGGTGCCGTTCCACTCGGTGACCGGGGTGACAACGACTTCGCCCGGCGACTTCTACACCTCCGGCACGACCAACGAGGTCCCGCTCGCGAAGACACGTATCGACGGCGGCGGTGACCTCGACTTCGAGGTACAGACCAATACCGAGGCCTACGGTCTCGGCTGTGGCGTGGTGGACCAGACCACCGGGCGGCCGCGGCACTGCTGGCTGGTGCTCGTGCCGCGCAGCGACAAAGAGGTCAACGGCCAGGTCGCCGGCGCGGACTACAGCCACAGCTGGCTCGACTCGTCACCATTGTCGAAGACGAACTGGTCGCACCGGCTTCAGGTGCGGCTGGACTTCCAGCCCGTCGGATCGGCGTGCCCGCTCGGCTCCGCGGAGCGGCTCACCGCCGGCCACGAGTTCATCGCCGAGGCCATCAACCGCTGGCAGCCGAAACTGTGCGCGGGCGGCGGGAAGGTGTTCGGCTACACGCAGCTGCCCGACCAGGTGGCCCGGGGGGTGCTGCAGTCGGACAAGCCGGGCCTCGACTTCATCACCGATCCGGTGCCGCCCGGTGAGCTCACCCGGCCGTTGGTCTATGCGCCGGTCGCGATGTCCGGACTGTCCATCGCGTTCATGATGGAGCGGCAGTCCGGTGGTTCGGGCAGCGGTGTGGGCCCGGAGGTGTGGCAGCGCGACGGTGAACAGGTCACCGAAATGAACCTGACGCCGAGGCTGGTGGCGAAGCTGCTCACCCAGTCCTACCGGGGGGCGTTGCCGGGGCCCGCGGACTACCTGGCGAACAACGCGGTCAGCCTCACCCTCGACCCGGATTTCGCGGCGGCCAACCAGGATCTGGCGCCCGCGCTCAAGCAGATCGCGACGGTCGACGCGCTGGTGTCTACTGTGGACTACGACCAGACCGCGGTGCTGTGGAGCTGGATCAACGCCGACCCGGACGCGCGCGCCTTCCTCGACGGAAAACCGGACAAGTGGGGCATGACCGTCAACCCCCACTACCGGGGCATCGCGCTGCCGGTGTCCACCTTCCCGAAGGCGGATCTGTCCTGCTTCGGCACCGGCTTGACCGAGACCTGCGCGCTCGAACGGCACCCACTCGCCAACGACATGCACGACGCGGCCCGGGCGGCCAGCCGGGGCGACTCGCTCGGCAAGGAGCCGACCAACCTGAAGAACCCCGACGGCTCCAAGAATCTCGCGTCGGTGAGCCGCGACCCGGTGGGGGCTCGCCGCCTGATCGCGATCACCGACACGGCCACCGCCGCGCGTTACGGCCTGCCGGCCGCGAAGCTCCGCAACACCTCCGGCACATTCGTCGCACCGACCACCGAATCCCTGCTCGCCGGGGCCGCCGCGATGAAGGACAGCGGTGTCGACGGGGTGAAGGTGCCGAACCCGACGTCGACGGCCGCCGCTGCCTACCCGCTGACGAACATCAGCTACGCCGTCACCGCACCGTCCGCATTGGACACTGGCGCGGGCGCCGACTACGCCACCTTCATCCGCTATGCGGTCGGCGACGGGCAGACCCCGGGTATCGAGCCCGGCCAGCTGCCGGACGGTTACGTGCCGCTGTCGGAGGACCTGCGCCGGCAGGCGCGGGACTCGGCGACGAAGATCGCGGACCTCGCCGGCAAGCCGGTCGGCACGACGGACCAGGCAGCCGGTGCGGGCGAGCTGTCCGGTTCCGGCGGGACGGCGGACGGCAGTGGGGGATCCGCGTCCGCGGACACGGCAACCTCCGCGAGCACGACGGCCGCGCCCGCCGCGGCCCCGGGCCCGGCGAAGGCCGCCGTCCCCACCCAGACCCTGGCCCAGCAGCAGGTCGCCCAGTCGAGTCCCACCCCCGCCTCCCCGGTCGGGATCGTGCGATGGGTGCTGGTCGCGCTGCTGGCGCTCGGTGCGCTCACAGCAGGGGGCGGTCCCGCCCTGCTGCGGCTGAGCGGGCGGAGGGGGAGGTGAGGTGATGCACCCGGCCGGCCGGGACCGGGAGTGGCAGCTCCCGCCCGCCGGCCAGGCCGGATGACTTTCACGCAAGACCCCGGCGCCGCTACCGCGCCGGTCAACAAGCCGGGCAACCGCCCGGACCATCCTGCTGCGAAAAGGATACTTGAAGTGACAGGAAAACGAAGCAAAGTCCTGGTTGCGGGACTGGTTGCGCTGTCGGCGGTGCTCGCCATCGGCGGCGCCGCCCAGGCCGACCCGTCGGGCACCCCCACCTACCGTGACATCGCCGGCACCGGCTCCGACACCACCCAGGGCGTCATGAACGGGCTGGCGGACGCCATCACCGTGAACGGCACCAAGGTGCTCGGTTCCTACGACGCCGTGGGTTCGACGAACATCACCACGAAGGACCCGGCGTCCAACCCCAACTGCACGATCGCGCGTCCGGCCAGCTCCGGCGCCGGCGTGACCGCGCTGGTCGCCTCGCAGACCGCCGGCAACAACTGCCTGCAGTTCGCCCGCTCCTCGGCGAACAACTCGGCGAGCTTCCCGGGCGCGAACCTCACCTACGTCCCGTTCGCGGTCGACGCGGTCACCTACGCGGTCCGCTCCGACAGCTCGGTCTCGAAGAAGCTGACCACCGCGCAGCTCAAGAGCATCTACAACTGCACCGCGCCGGGCGCCGGCACCACCTACAAGCCGGTGCTGCCGCAGTTCGGTTCGGGCACGCGGGCGTTCTTCCTGCAGAGCCTCGGCCTCACCAACGCCGCCGACTACACGACGACGTTCCCGTGCGTGAAGGACAAGGACGCCAACAACAACCCGATCGAAGAGAACACCGGTACCTACCTGACCGACCCGGCGAACATCGCGCCGTACTCGATCGCGCAGTTCCAGTCCCAGATCTACGGCGTGGTGCCGGACGTGCACGGCAAGGCGATGCTGGCCACCTTCAACGGTGTCAGCCCGACCGACCTGAACACGGACTCCACGTTCAAGCGTGACGTCTACAACGTCGTGCCGAACGCGGCCATCACCACGGCCCCGTACAACACGATCTTCTCGGGCAACACCTCGGCCATCTGCTCCAACACCGGCGTGATCACCAAGTACGGGTTCGGCATCAACCCGAACTGCGGTGACACCAGCATCCACACCCCCTGATCCGGAATCCCTGAAAGGACTCCAGAAACTATGAACGCCAAGAACATCCTGCGCCGCGTCGCCGCGGGCGGGGTTGTCGTCGCGGCCGTGCTGGCCGGTGCCCTGGGCACCGTGTCGACGGCTTCGGCGGCCCCCGCGGCCGGCACGCTCGGCTCCGCGACGGCCCCGGCCAGCGGCCTGGACGTCAGCGCCCCCGTGTACGCCACCTCGGCGGGCTGTCCCAACACGGCCGACGCCTACAACATGTTCATCTACGGTCCGGGCGCCTGGGCCGGCGGCTTCATCGGCACCACCACCACGGACGTCAACCTGTCGCACACCGCGGGTTTCCCGGTGCAGCAAGGCCTGTCGTTCAAGGACATCGCCCAGGACAACCAGACCACCGTGGTGCCCGGCGAGTACGACATCGTCATCAACTGTGTCGACTCGTTCTCGCAGGCGGTGCAGGGCACCTTCACGACGGCGGTGTACTTCACCGACGCCACGCACTTCCAGAACACCGACCCGAACCAGCCGGTGAGCACGGCCACCTCGCTGGTGGTCACCCCTGCTTCGCAGGCGTTCCAGGGTGACCAGGTCACCCTGACCGCGACCGTCACCCCGGCCTCGGCCGGCGGCACGGTGCAGTTCAAGGACGGCGCCGCCAACCTGGGCAACCCGGTGGCCGTGAGCAACGGCTCCGCCGTGCTGAACACTTCGGCGCTGGCGCTCGGTTCGCACTCGCTCACCGCGGTGTTCACCGGTGCGACCCAGAACATCCAGGGCTCCACCTCGCAGGCGGTCAACTACTCGGTGCAGGCGAAGCCGGCGACGGCCACCACCACCGCTCTCGCGGTGACTCCGAGCGGCAGCGCGACCCAGTACCAGCCGGTCACGCTGAGCGCGACGGTCACGCCGGGTACGGCGGCCGGTGCCATCCAGTTCACCGACAACGGTGCGAACCTGGGCAGCCCGGTGGCGCTGTCCGCCGGTTCGGCCACGCTGAACACGGCCACCCTCCCCGTGGGTGCGCACTCGTTCACCGCGAAGTTCGTGCCGACCAACCCCGCGGTGTTCCTCGCCTCGGAGTCGGCCCAGGTCCCGCTGACCGTGAACGCCTTCGCGGGCGTCGCGACCTCGGAGAACATCACCACCACCGTCACCGCCGGTGAGCTGCTGATCAGCGTGGCGAACCAGAACGTGACGCTGCCCTCGCCCACCATGCTGCCCGACGCCTCGATGCTGCAGACCGCGGGCAACCTCAACCCGGTCACCGTCACCGACACCCGCGCCGGTAACCCCGGCTGGAACGTGTCCGGCCAGGTGACCGACTTCGGCGACGGCCAGTCGCACTCGATCAACGGTGCCAACCTCGGCTGGACCCCGTCGGTGATCGACAAGCTGGTCGCGCAGAACATCACGGCCGGCCCGGCGGTCAACCCCGCCGCCGCCCTCGCCCCCGGTGCTGCCGCGCCGGCCGGCGTCGGCCTGGCCGGTTCCCGCACCCTGGCCGCCGCCGCCGTCGGCGGCGGCAACGGCACCGCGCACCTGTCCGCGGGCCTGGCCCTGAACGTGCCGACGTCCACCGTCGCCGGCACCTACACCGCGGTCCTCACCCTGACCGCGATTTAAGGAATGTCTCGGAATGGCTTGCTTGCCGGTGCGGGTAGCGGAACCTGACCCGCGCCGGTGCAGGCTGACGGCCCACAGCAAGCGGCTCCGCCGCTTGTCGAGGCCAATTTGATTCGCCGTACCCGGTTTCCCCTGGCTGGGCTCGTTCCCAGCCAGGGGAACCACCCCCTGGAAGGTCCCTGTTCATGATCCGCACCCTCCCGCGCGTGCTGGCCGCCGGCCTGCTCCTGCTCGCCTTTCTCGGCTTCTCCCCGACCGCACTGGCGCAGCGGTCGCCGGCGCCGCCGACCAGCGACCGGGTCACCTTCGGTGTCCGGCCGGCTACGGCGCAGGCTCCCGACCAGCGCAACGCCTTCACCTACAGCGCGACCCCGGGCGTCCGCATCACCGACTACCTCGCGGTGTCCAATGTGGGCGAGTCGCCGGTGGACCTGCGGATCTACGCCAGTGACGCCTTCAACACCCCGGAAGGCGGCTTCGACCTCCTTGCCGCCACGCGGAAGCCGCTCGACCTCGGCCTCTGGGCGGTGCCGGTCAAGGACAGCGTGTCGGTACCGGCGCGGTCGATCGCGATCGTGCCCTTCACCATCACCGTTCCCGCCAACGCCACGCCCGGCGACCACGCCGGCGGAATCGTCGCGTCGCTCGCCACTGAGCAGACCCAGGCCAACGGGCAGAAGGTCGCCGTCGAGCAACGCGTGGGCGCGCGGATCTACCTGCGGATCAGCGGCGACCTGCACCCGGCGCTGTCGGTCACCGATCTTTCCGTCGACTACCACGGCAGCCTGCTGGGCCGTGGCGAGGCGACGATGAGCTACATCGTGCGCAACACCGGAAACGTGCGGCTGTCCGGCAAGCAGTGGGCGAACGTGTCCACCCCGTGGGGGTCCACTGTGGACGCTCCCGCGCTGGCCGCGATTCCCCAGCTGCTGCCGGGTTCGTCGATGACGATGAGCACGAAGGTCGGCGGCCTGGTGCCGGCGGGCTGGCTCACCGGCACCGTGCACGTCGATCCCGTCGCCGTGCCGGGACAGGCCGATCCCGTCGGGCCGGCCGCGGAGGCGAGCGCGACGGTCGCCGCGATCCCCTGGCTGTACGTCGCCGTGTTCGTGGTGCTGGTGCTGGCGATCGTGTTCTGGATCTGGGGCCGCCGCCGTCGCGGCGCCCCGGCCGAGCCGGAGAAGGTGACCGAGCATGCGGACCTCCACTGAGCCGCTGCGCGCGACGGGGCTGGTCGTCACGCCCGGGGACAGCGCCGACGCCGCCCCGATGAAGCTGCAGACCAGCGACGGGTGCCCCGCGAGCGCGGACGCGTACAACGCCGTCATGCGCGGCCACGGCCTGCCGCCGGACGGCGTGGTCATCACGGCGACCACCAGTGCCGGCATGTCGCACAAGCAGGGCTTCGACGTGTTCCCCTCGGAGACACTGCACGACTTCGCCGCGGACGCCAACACGACGTTCACCGGTGACTACCAGGTGTCGGTGTACTGCGTGGACTCGTTCTCGCAGGAGCACAAGAGCGAGTTCACCGGCACCGTCCGGATTTCCGAGCCGGGCCGCTACGTCGCGGTCGGCGATGCCAAGGGGCCCAACACGATGGCCCCGCGCGCGGAGCTGGAGCTGCCGCCGCCCACCGCCTCGCCCGGTGTACCCGCGGGCGCACCGGGCACCGTCGCGCCCGTCAGCCCGGCCGCCGGAACCGGTCCCGACAACGGATACCCGACCAGCAGCACGGCGCCGGCACCGTCGCCGCTCGCCGCCGGAAGACCCGATCACTCCACAATGGACGGCTGGCTGCAGCCGTTCCTGTTCGTCGCCGCGATCGCGCTCGCCGTGGCCGCCGTGGTGCTCGCGGCGGCAATCGCGCGCAGGCGCCGCTCCCAGTCCGAGTCCGAGTAATCCGCCCTACGGAGGAAGAAGATGAGAAAGCGCCAGGTGGCACTCGCCGGGCTCGGCCTGCTGGTGATCGCCGGCACGGCGGTGACCGTCGCGGAGGCGGCCACGCCCGAAGCCACACTCGGCTCGCTGTCCGCGTCGCCGGCCACCGGGCTGGACACCCAGGCCCCGATCTACCTGACTTCGGCGGGCTGCCCCGACACGGCCGACGCGTTCAACCTCTTCGTCTACGGGCCGGGAGGCTTCGCCTCCGGCCTGATCGGGACCACGACGACCGACGTGGGTATCTCGCACACGTCGAGCTTCCCGATCTTCCAGGGCCTGTCGTTCAAGGACATCGCGACCGACCATCAGACGACCGTGCAGCCGGGCCGCTACGACGTGGTCGCCAACTGCGTGGACTCGTTCTCGCAGGAGGTCATCGGCACCTTCACGATGCCGTTGTGGTTCACCGACGCGACGCACTACCAGAACACCGACCCGGCCGCGCCGCCCACGACGACGACCACCACGACCGGCGCGACTAGCTCGACGACCACGACGGCGTCGAGCACGGTGCCGACCACGACCACCACGACGACCTCGGAGTCGAGCACGGTGCCGACCACGACGACCGAGCCGACGTCGACCACTGAGACGACGACCGGGTCCACCACGACGACGGAGCCGACGAGCACCACCACCGAGCCGACGACGACCACCACGGAACCGACGTCGACGACCGAGCCGACGACGGAGTCCACCACGACGACGGAGTCGACGACCACCACGACGACCACCGTGGCGACTTCCACGGCGTCCACGACCCCGACGCACACCAGCACGCCGACGTCGTCCAGCAGCAGCGCGACCCCGACCAGCACCAGCAGGTCGTCGGCCACGTCCACCACGGGCACGTCGAGCACGACCTCGACCGGCGGCACCACGTCGTCGTCGAGCGACGCCACCGGCACGACCACCACCACGAGTTCGGGCACCAGCGCGGTCGCCCTCGACGGCACCGGAACGAACAGCGGCGGCGGAACCGGCGCGCAGACGGTCGGCACCACGATCGGCACGTCAGGCCTGGCCAGCACCGGTGTCCCCGCCGGCTACCTCGCACTCGTGGGTGTCGGGCTGCTCGGCGCCGGCATCGTCACGGTGCTGTTCGCCCGCCGCAACCGGAAGGAGCGTCATGCGTAAGCGCGGAATCGCCCTGGCCCTGCTCGGTCTGCTGGCCGCGGCCGGCACCCTGTTCGGCGTTGCCCAGGTGGCCGAAGCCGCGGTGCCGACGGCCACGCTCGGCGCGCTGACCGTCGAGGACGTGGCCAAGACGGGCCTGGACACCAGCGCGCCGCACTACACCACGGCAACCGGCTGCCCGGCCGACGCGGACGGGTACAACCTCTACATCTACGGTCCGGGCGTGTTCGCGCCCGGCCTGATCGCGACCACGACGACGGACGTCGGCCTCGCGCACGACGCGGGTTTCCCGATCTTCCAGGGACTGTCGTTCAAGGACATTGCGCTGGACCACCAGGGCACGGTATTGGCGGGTCGCTACGACATCGTGGCCAACTGTGTGGACACGTTCTCGCTGGAGGTGAAGGGCACCTTCACGATGCCGCTCTGGTTCACCGTCACCGACAAGGCCACCACCTACACGACCACCGATCCCTCGGCGCCGACGACCACCACCGCGACCAGCACCAGTGGGAGCGCCTCCGCCACGACGACCACCGGGTCCACCAGCTCGGACACGGCGTCGTCCAGCGCCACGAGCACGACCGAGTCCACCACCGGCACGGACGCCGGCGGCGCGCTGCCGACGGACACGACGTCCGCCGCGTCGAGCACCGGGACCGAAACCACTGCCGGCGGCCAGAAACTGGCCAGCACCGGCGTCCCGACCGGCCCACTCGCACTGGTCGGGCTCGGCCTGCTCGGGGCCGGCATCGTGGCCGTGCTGGTGGCCCGGCGCCGGCGCGAGGTGGTCCGGTCGGCGTGGCCGGAATGACGGTCACCGAGTCGAACCCGTTCGCCCCGCCCCGCGCGCCTGCTGCCAGGGCGCCGGGGCCGGCCGCGGTGTCCGGCAGACCCGCGCCGCCCGCGGGACCCGCGGGGATGCGGATCGCCGGGCACGCGCTCACGATCGTCGGGGTGCTCGCGCTGAGCCTGCTGCTGCAGCTCGCCCTGATCGGGCGGCTGCAGCATAACCGCGACCAGGACCGGAACTTCGCCGAGTTCCGCAGCCAGCTCGCCAACGCCACCGCGCCGGTGGCCTCGCTGGACTCGGGCGGGCACCTGCTCGCGTCCGGCACACCGGTCGCGGTGCTGTCGATCCCCAAGCTGGGTGTGGAAGAAGTGGTGGGCGAGGGAACCTCGTCCGGCGCGTTGAAATCCGGCCCGGGACACCTGCGCGACACCGTGCTGCCGGGACAGGTCGGGGTCAGCGTCGTGCTGGCCCGGCGGGCCGCGTACGGCGGGCCGTTCCAGCGGATCGGCCGGCTCACCCGCGGTGACCTGATCACCGTGACCACCGGCCAGGGGGTGCACCAGTTCCGGGTGCTCGGCGTGCGGCACGCGAACGACCCGCAGGTCGCCGCACCCGGCAAGACCGAAGGCCGGCTCACGCTGGTCACCGCCGACGGGCCGCCGTACCTCCCGACCGACGTGGTGCGCGTGGACGCCCAGCTGGTTACCCAGGCCGTCGCGACCAACGGCAGGCTGCCCACCTACGCGCTGCCCGACTCGGAGCAGCTGATGGCCGGTGACGAGGGGGCGCTGGTCCCGATCGTCGGCTGGGCGCTGGTGCTGCTGCTGGCGGCGGGCGGC
This sequence comes from Amycolatopsis sp., assembly GCA_035248845.1. Taxonomy (GTDB): domain Bacteria; phylum Actinomycetota; class Actinomycetes; order Mycobacteriales; family Pseudonocardiaceae; genus Amycolatopsis_E. The sequence goes on from DATFHB010000110.1 coordinate 28,500, forward strand.
GTGGTCTACACGCATCAGCGGCTCGGCGTGTGGCAGGCGTGGGTGATCGGCGTGCCCGTGCTCGGCGCGCTGGGTCTCGCGGTCGCCGACTCGATCGCTTCGCTGCTGCCGAACCTGTTGTGACCATGGAGGACGAAGTGACGATCACGCAGCCGCTGGACCTCGTCGAGGCCGAACTCGACGCCGCCACGCTGGACGCGCGGGCGGTGTCGGCGTGGTTCGGCGACCACAAGGTGCTCGACCGGGTGTCGCTGACGATGCCCGCGCGGTCGGTCACCGCGCTGATCGGCCCGTCCGGCTGCGGCAAGTCGACGTTCCTGCGCACCCTGAACCGGATGCACGAGCTGATCCCGAGCGCGTCGCTGGCCGGCGAGGTGCTGCTGGGGGAGACCGACATCTACGACTCGGTGTGGAAGCTGACCGAGGTGCGCCGCCACATCGGGATGGTGTTCCAGAAGCCCAACCCGTTCCCGGCGATGTCCATCTACGACAACGTGACGGCCGGTCTCAAGCTCACCGGGACCAAGGTGCGCCGGGACGAACGCGACGACCTGGTGCAGGAATGCCTGACCCGCGCGGGACTGTGGAAGGAGGTGCGCGACCGGCTCCGGCAGCCCGGTGGCGCGCTGTCCGGCGGCCAGCAGCAGCGGTTGTGCATCGCGCGGTCGCTCGCCGTGCGGCCCACGGTGCTGCTGATGGACGAACCGTGCTCGGCGCTCGACCCGACCTCCACCCGCCGGATCGAGGAGACGATCGCGGACCTGACCAGCGAGGTCACCATCGTCATCGTCACGCACAACATGCAGCAGGCGCTGCGGGTATCGGACCAGTGCGCGTTCTTCCTCGCCGAGGAGGGCGCCCCGGGCGCGATCGTCGAACACGGCGACACGAGCCAGGTGTTCGACTCACCCATTGACCCCCGCACCGCCGACTACGTCCACGGACGGTTCGGCTGACGCGAGGAGTTCCTCGGTGCGGCGGACGGCAGCCGCGCGTTCGGGTCCGTTGACGGCGAGCGCGCGGATCACCGGGTCGGCGGCCGCGCGGCGGGTGCGCAGCTCGGCCATCCGGTCGTCGAAACCGACCGGCTCGCCGTCGGGGCTGGTCGTCATGTCGCAGTACCACAGCGCGTCGCGGGTCGGGCCCCGCTCGTCGGTGAACTCGGCGAGTTCGCCGGACAGCCCCATCTCCGCGGCGACCGCGGCGGCGCCGGCGTGGTGCGCGATCAGCGCGCACACCCGGTGCGGCATGTGGTGGTGGGCCAGGTAGCGGGCCCCGTCGAGCTGGTGCAGCCCGGAGTCGACGGCGGCGTGGGCGTAGCCGATGTCGTGCAGCCAGGCGGCGCCGATCAGGACCGGCCCGTCCTCGGGAGGCAACACCTTCGCGATCTCGGCCGCGCGTGCCGCGACGCCTTGGGAGTGCCGCCAGCGGCGCGGCAACTCGTCCGCGAGCAGCCGCTCGGCTAGCGCCCGGCCCCACTCGGGAAGCGGCGGGCGGCCCAGTGCCGCCCGGGCCGCGCGCTCGATCAGGATCGGGAGGAACGTGAGCACGCGCGCGTGCTCGAACCGCGCCCGGGCCTGCTGGACACACTCGTGCACCGCCGAGAGCGGGAGATGGTTGTGCTCGTTGCCGAGGCGGGCCTCGAGTAACGCGATTTGCTCGTCGACGTGCGCTTGCTGCAGCGCTGTCCAGCTCGTCGCCACGGTCACTCACCAGCTTCCTGCGCCAGGCCCGTGAGCTGCTCAGTCTCGCCCCGTGCCGGATCTGGCGCAAGGTCCAGAAGTCCTTACCTCGGGAGGAAGCGCCGCGACGGGAACTCCCGCCGCGGCGCGGAGCTCACGCGACGCCGAGGTCCCGCCGGAAGCCGTCCGGCACCACGATGTCGTCGTGGGTGAGCTCGTGCACCGAGGAGCGGCCGAGGCCGAGCACCGCGGAGTCGATGCCGCCGCGCAGGATGTCGAGCACGTTCTCCACACCGGCCTGGCCGTTGGCCGCCAGCCCCCACAGGTAGGCGCGGCCGATCAGCACCGCGCGGGCACCCAGCCCGAGCGCCTTGACCACGTCGCTGCCGCGCCGGACACCGCCGTCGAGGAGCACCTCGATCTGGTCGCCGACCGCGTCCGCGATCGCGGGCAGCGCGCGGATCGGGGCCGGGGTGCCGTCGAGGTTGTTGCCGCCGTGGTTGGACACCGAGATCGCGGTGACGCCCGCGTCGACGGCGCGCTCGGCGTCGTCCACCCGCATCACGCCCTTGAGCATGAACGGCCCGCCCCACTGCTCACGCAGCCACGCGACGTCCTCCCACGTGGGCAGCGGGGTGCCCATCCACTCGCCGTAGGCGCCGAAGAACGTGGGCGCGGTGCCGCCGGGCGGGGTCAGGTTGGGGGTGGTCAGGTCGGGCAGGTGCCTCGTCCTGCCGAACTGCCACAGCCACTTCGGGTGCGTGATGCCCTCGGGCGCGAACTGGAACATCGTCTTGAGGTTCATCTTCTCCGGGATGCTGGGGCTGCCCCAGTCACGCCCGTTGGAGAACGACCAGTCGAGCGTCATGATCAGCCCGACGGCGCCGGCCTTGCGGGCGCGTTCCATGCGCTGCACGAGCACGTCGCGCGTGCCGACCCAGTACATCTGGAAGAAGGTCTGCGGGTTGACCGCCGCGACCTCCTCGATCGGCTTGCTCGCGAACGAGCTGAGCCCCATGGCGACACCCCGCGCGGCGGCGGCGCGCGCGACGGCCACCTCGCCGTCGGGGTGCACGGCCTGCACGCCCGTCGGGGAGATGAGCACGGGCATCGAGATGGGCTGGCCCATGATCGAGGTGGCGAGCTCACGCTTGTCGGACAGCCCGGCGACGTGCGGGGCGAAACCCAGCTCACCGAAGGCATTCAGGTTGTCGTCGATCGTCAGGCCCCGCTCCGAACCGGCGACCAGCGCGCCGTAGACCGACTTGGGCAGCCGCTTCTTGGCCCGTCGCTGAGCCTCCGCGACGGTTTCGAACCATGCGCCCATGTTGCACTCCACCTCGTTGTAGTCCTGCTTGACGAGGACCATTTTGGCACTTGGTGCCAATATACGCCAGCCGCGGTCTCCGAGGGGAGTGGGTCACGGCACTCAGGCGATCCCGCGGATCCGGCGGATCGGCGCCGCAGCCCGGGTCACTGTCGCGTTAGGACGTTCCGCACGCTGTCGTAGATCTCCTCGAAGCGGGCCACGGTGCGGGTCGCGTCGTGGCGGGTGGCCATCGTGTGGCTGGCGGCGCCCATCCGCTGCCGTTCTTCGTCGGAGCCAAGGATCCGGCCGAGCGCGTCGGTGAGCTGCGCGACATCGCCCGGGGGGAACAGGAACCCGTTTTCGCCGGGCAGTACGAGGTGCGGCAGCGCGACGGCGTCGGCGGCGACGATGGGCAGGCCGGACGCCATCGCCTCCAGCGTCGCGATGCTCTGCAGCTCGGCCCGGCCCGGCATGACGAACACGTCCGCCGCCGCGTACACCAGCGGCAGCTGCTCGTCAGGCACGAAGCCGAGGAAGTGGACGCGGTCCCGCACGCCGGTGCGCTCGGCCAGCGTCTCCAGTTCGGCGCGCCGGACGCCGCGGCCGGCGAGCACGAACCGGGCCCGCAGCCGCGGCAGCGCCCGGATCACCTCGTCGAGGTGCTTCTCCGCGTCGAGCCGGCCCACGAACGCGATCGTCGGTTCGTCGGGCAGGTCGAACTCCTTGCGTGCCATCGCTTTCGGCCGGTCGCACGGGTGGAACCGGCCGAAGTCCACACCGCACGACACCGCTTCGACGTCCCGCCCGAATCCCCATCGCGCGACCAGGTCGGCCGCCGTTCGCGTCGGGGTGGTGAGGTGGTCGGCGTGCCGGTAGATGCGGCGGAAGTCGGACCACGCGATGCGAACGATCAGCGCGTGCAGCCGGCGTGGCACGTACGGCAGCAGGTTGTCCGGCATGAAGTGGTTGGTCGCGACCACCGGGATCCCGCGTTGCCGCGCGGCCGCCATCGCCGCGCGCCCGATGGTGAAATGGTCCTGTGTGTGCAGCACGTCCGGTTTCACGTCCGCGACCAGCCGCCGCAGCAGGCGCGGCACCCCGACCGGCGGCACGAAGCGCACCGTCGGGTGGATGAGCAGCGGCATCGACGCCAGCCGGTGCACCAGGACGCCGTCCTCGAACAGGTCCTTACGCGGCCCCGAATCCGACGCACACACCACGTGCACGTCGTGGCCGCGGTTGGCGAGCCCGGTGGCCAGCCGGTGCGTGAAGATCGAACTGCCGGACAGGTCCGGGGGATAGGTGTCGGTCGAGATCAGGACGCGCATGTGTCGTTCTCCTCGATGCGCTGGGGTTCCACAGCATACGACCGGGCGAGCACGATCACACCCAGTACGACGACGAGCGCGGACATACCCATCCACGCGGCCAGGAAAGCGCTTCCCGGCATGGGGTTTCCGAGCAGCAGCACGCCGACCGCCGACGCCGCGACCGGGTCGGCGATCAGGAGCACCGCGTAGGCGAGAGCGAACCGCGACATCCGGTACGCCTGCTGCTGCGCGATACCGCCGCCGACCAGCAGCACGATCGCCACCAGCGTCGGCCAGTCGATCAGCGCACCCGGCTCTTCCGCCATCCGGTGCCCGATGACGCCGATCACCGCGGACGCGATGCCGAACGCGCAGCCCGCGGTCAGCGCCAGCAGGACCGCCTTCAGGCCCGCCGGCGCGGAGACCAGCATGACGATGCAGATCGCGGCGACCGTCCCCGACGCGAGGGCCACCGCGGAGCCCAGCGGCAGGCGAGGGAAGGAGGCCGTGTGCGGCAGCACCACGAGCAGGCCGGCGAGACCCGCGACGACCGCCGCGCACCCCCCGATCGCGGCGGAGGGCAGGCGGCGCCGGTCGAGGATCGCCTTGGTGACGACCGCGAACAGCAGTCCGAGCGTGCCCACCGGCTGGATGATGCTGACCGGCCCGTTGCTCAGCGCCACGATGTGCAGCGCGACCCCGGCGCCGCCGATGACGCCACCCGCCAGCCAGCGCGGATTGCGGAGCAGCCCCAGAAAGAACTTGAGCCGGGCCGAGTGCGACGTGACGACGACGCGCTCCTGAGTCGCGGCCCCGGCGGCGATCAGTAGCGCACCGATCGCAGCCAGTGTGACCGCGACGGCGAACACGGCTCAGGCGTTTCTGTGCGCGAGCGCCGGGGCACTCGCTGTCGTAACCAACAGAAGCCGCACGTCCGAAATGATATCCGTCCGGGTGTCGTCCGCATCCGGGAATTACCCGGATGTGATCTTCAGGGTCAGCGCGCCGGCTGCCCGGTCAGCACCAGGAGCAGCGCCACCAGCGCCCGCCACGCTCCCCGCGGGGCGATCGCCGCGGGAGGCGCGCCGGGTGCGTTGGCCGGCACCCGCACTCGCAGCGCACCCGGCCGCGAGCGGAACACCAGCGGCGGTGGCAGTTTCAGCGCCTCCCCGTCGACGCCGACGTCCACGAGCGGCTCCGCGGAGTCGACGACGAAACCGCTCGCCGTCCACGCGCGGTAGCCGCGGAACCGCGACAGCTGGCCGGTCGCCTCGGCGGTGACCAGCGCCGGCATGTCGCCGGCCCGGTCCACGGTGAGGGTGACGAGACCGAGCACGCCGGCGTCCATCCGCTCGCGGGTGCCGAAGCCTGCCAGGTGGTCCAGCCGGTAGGCGCCGTTGGACACGAGCACGACGTCGGCCGTGGGGGCCGGCTTGCCGTCCGGCCCGACGAAGCGCAGGTCGGGGCGTTCCGCGTCGGGTCCGAGCAGGTCGGGTAGCTGTTGCGCCATGGTCGCGACCTTGGCGTCGCGATAGCCGGCGGACTGCACGACCGTGGCGTAGACGCCGAGCGAAGCGTTGTTGACGAACACTCGGTCACCCAGCATGCCCAGGTCGATGCGCCATTCGACGGCGTCAGGGCCGTACGCGTCGAGCGCGGCGGCCACGTTCTCGCGGTCGAGACCCAGGTCGAGCGCGAAGTGGTTGCGCGTGCCGGCCGGCACGCACACGAAAGCGACCCCGCGCCTGCTCGCGACGTCGGCGACGACGGCCTGCGACCCGTCGCCGCCGGCCATGCCGAGCACGTCGGCGCCGTCCGCGATCGCCTTCTCGGCCAGCGCCCGCAGATCGTCGCCGCGGCGGAGCAGCACCGGCGTGACACCGGCGCGGCGGGCCTTCTCCTCGAGGTCGAACTTCGCCACCTTCCCGCCGCCCGACCACGGGTTCATGATCAGCACGCCCCGGCGCGCGGGCGGCACCTCGACCGTCGTCCGCTTGGGGGACAGGTCGTGCCCGATCGCGAGCCTGGTCAGGACGGCGCAGATGACGACGAGGCCGATCACCAGCGGCAGCGCGACCCAGGTGCGCAGGTCGGGTAGCGCCACTGTCGCCGCGATCGCCACGACCGCGACGGTGGCGGCGAGGAACCGGCGGACGCCGCGCCGGACCAGTGCAGCCCACGCGGCGCCGATGGCGATGCCGATCAACAGCACCGCGATCACCAGTTGGACCGGATTTCGGACCAGCACGGCGATCCCGACGGCCACCGCGGCGGCCCCGGTGAGCAGCGCCCCCGCCGCGCACACTCGCCGTGTCAGCGAAGGACGTTCCACGCGAAGCATCATGGCAGCGTCGCCCGCCGGCATAACGGTGTCTTCACCCGATGTGGGGGATGAACACCGGTCGCGCTCAGGCCGGGCCGGCCGCCGGGTGGAAATGTTGTGCCGCGGTGCGGCTGTCGTGCCGGGCCGCGATGCCCCAGCCGACCACGACCGCCCCGCTCACCAGCAGCTGCAGCCCCAGCAGCCACACCAGCACCGTCAGCGACACCGACGGGTAGACGAGCAGCACGATCCCGGCGAGCGCGGTGATCACGCCGGCGAAGATCGCGAAGCCGCGCCCGGACATCTCCGGCGACCCGGCCGCGTGCACGACGCCCACCACGCCGGAGACCACCCAGAACAGCCCGAGCAGCAGCGTCAGGATGGCGAGTGTCTGAAACGGGTGGCGCAGGCACACGATGCCCAGCAGCAGCGACAGCACCCCGGCCAGAGCCAGCAGCACGCGGGCGCCGGCGCCACGGGGGCCGTCCGACGCGATGGCCGAGACCAGCTGGAACACGCCGTTGATCAGCGCGAAGATGCCGAAGATGATGGCGATCACCTTCGCCGTCGCGTGCGGCCACGCCAGCACCGCGATCCCGGCGATCACCGCTATCACGCCGATGCTGATGATCCCCGCCGAGGATCGGGCAAGTGCCCCCGCCATGGCGCCCGGATCCCGTTCGTTGGTCGGGTGCGCGGTCATGTCACCACCTCCGTCGTATCGCTGGCAGGGTCGCGCGTTTCCGGCGCCGACAACTCACCCGCTGCGGGTGGTGCCGCACGGCGCCGCGCCCGCGCACGCTCCCGGGATGGCCTCGGCGTCGCCGGCGCGGGTCGGCATCCGGCAGCGGCGGCAGTTGCTGCTGCTCGGGGTGGTGCGCCCGCTGGCCACCATCGTGCTGCTCGTCGTCGCCTACTACGTGCTGCCGCTGGGGGAGCACATGACCGGCAGTGCTGTGGTCGTGCTGGTCGTCGGCCTGCTCGTGGTGACCGGGCTGGTGGTGTGGGAGGTGCGCACCATCCTGCGGTCGGATCACCCGCTGCTGCAGGGCGTCCAGGCCCTCGCGCTGGTGATCCCGTTGTTCCTGCTCGTGTTCGCCGCCGGCTACCACGTGCTCGAGTTCACGCAGCCGGGCAGCTTCTCCACGGCGCTGACGAAGACCGACGGACTGTACTTCGTGGTCACCGTGTTCGCGACGGTCGGTTTCGGGGATATCGTCGCAGTGACCGCGCCCGCGCGGATCCTGGTCACCATCCAGATGATCGGCGATCTCATCGTGCTCGGGCTGGTGCTGCGGGTCATCCTCACCGCGGTCCAGCGGAGCAGGGGAAACCAGCATTCCTGACCTGCTGTGGCGTACCGCACGGACGAGAGCGGCGTCGCTGCCGTACGTTGCGGGGAAAGCACCACGAAGGGAGCAAGGGTGAGCCAGCCGGGACACGTCGTCGTGATCGGTGCCGGACTCGGGGGCGTCCGCACTGCCGAGCAGTTGCGGGTCGCGGGGTTCGGGGGCGAGATCAGCCTTGTCGGCGCCGAGCCGCACGCGCCGTACGACCGGCCGCCGCTGTCCAAGCAGGTACTCACCGGCGCGTGGGCGCCGGAACGCGTGGTGCTCAAGGACGGCAACGCGCTCGCCGAGCTCAACGTGAACACGCATCTCGGGGTGCCCGCGGTCGCGCTGCACGAGGGCGCGGTGGAACTCGCGGACGGCACCACGCTCAAGGCCGACGCGTTCGTGATCGCGACCGGCGCCGACCCGCGCACGCTGCCGGGCCAGCCGGACGAGGTGCACACGCTGCGCACGCTCGACGACTCGCTCTCGCTGCGGTCCGCGCTGGAGGGTGCGAAGTCGCTGCTCGTGGTCGGCGGCGGGTTCATCGGCGCCGAGGTCGCCAGCGGCGCGGTGGACCAGGGCCTGCAGGTGACCGTGCTGGAAGCGGCGACGGTGCCGTGCGAGCGGGCACTGGGCCGCGAGGTCGGTGTCCTTTGTGGGCGCCTGATCGCCGAGGGCGGCGTGGATCTGCGCCTGGGGGCCAAGCTGTCCCGGTTCCTCGACGCCAACACCGTCGAGCTGGCCGGCGGTGACCAGCTGACCGCCGATGTCGTCCTGGTCGGCGTCGGTGCCGCGCCCGCGCTGGACTGGGTGACCCGCGAGGGTGTGGACACCACCAACGGGCTGGCCTGCGACGCGCAGGGCCGCGTGCTCGGCGCGCCGGGCGTGTGGGCCGTCGGCGACGTCGCCGCGTGGGAGGATCCCGTGCGCGGCAAGCATTTCCGGCACGAGCACTGGACCAGCGCGACCGACCAGGCCGCGGTGGTGGCGCGCGACATCGCGGGTGCGGAGCCGCCGGCGCCGACCGTGCCGTACTTCTGGTCGGACCAGTTCGGGCTGAAGATCCAGGGCGTCGGCCGCCCCGAGCTGGCCGAGGAAGCAGTGTCGCTGAAGGGCGAGGGCCTGTCCGGCGGCCCGATCAAGGGCACCGTCGCGGGCTACTTCGCGGGCGAGCGGCTCGTCGCCGTGGTCGGCTTCGGTGCGGCCAAGTGGGTGGCCCGCTGCCGGGCGCTCCTCGCGAAGGGCGCCGACCGCGCCGAAGCCGTGGGCCTTGAATAGCTTCAGCTGCCGGTGACGGTCAGCGAGCCCAGGTTGGTGAACCGGGCCGTCACCGCGCGGTCCCGCTCGACGAAGACCGCGTCGGTCAGGCCCCCGGTCAGCACGATCCAGCCTTCTTCGATGGCCAGGCCGCGCTCGGCGAGGCTGTTCGCGGCGAGCGCGAGGGCCTCGGCGGGGTGACCCTGCACCGCGGCTCCGGTCGCGGTGGCGACGACCTCGCCGCCCGCCTCCAGCTCGCAGGCCTCCAGCGCGAGGTCCAGCGCTTCCGGCGGCAGAGCGGTGCCCGCCAGGACGAACCGCGCGGCCGACGCGTTGTCCGCGACGACGTCGGGTAGCGCGAAGCTGAAGTCGCGGAACCGGCTGTCGATGACCTCGAACCCGGCGTGCACGCTGCCGACCTTCGCCAGCGCGGCCGCGGCCGTCACCCCCGGCCCCGCGAGCCGCTCCCGCATGACGAACACGATTTCCGGTTCGACGCGCGGGTGGATCAGCTCGTCGAGCTTGACGGGCGCGCCGACGGGCAGCGACATCGCGTCGGTCAGCCACGCGGTGAGCGGCGAGGAGAGGCCCATGCGTTCCTGCTTGGCACGCGAGGTCAGCCCCAGCTTGACGCCGACCAGGGTCTCGCCGCTCTCGATCTTCTTGCGCAGCAACGCATCCTGGACCTGATACGCGGTGCGCACGTCGAGCTCCGGCCACTCGTCGGTGATCCGGCCCCCGTCGCGGCGGCCGGTCTCGCGGCCGAGCAGCTCGCCCGCGGCGCGGTCCACCGTCCAGGCCATCACTTCCGGCATTCCGCGAGGTCGGTGTACAGCGAGGCGCGGGAGATGCCCAGCCGGGCCGCGACCTTCGGGGCGGCGCCGCGCACGGTGAACACACCCCGCTCGTCGAGCGTCCTGAGCAGCGGCAGGCGTTCCTGGCGGGTCAGGCTCGCGACCGGTTTCGCGAGCGCCAGTTCCTCCGCGCGCACGACCGCGTCGACCACCTCGTCGAAGTCGTCGGTGAACGTCGTCGCCGGTGGCGAGCCCGTCGGGGGGAGGCCGGCGAGGTCGCCCAGCATGTCGCCGACCTGCCGCAGCGCGGTCACGTCGAAGTTGACGCACAGCGCCCCGAAAACGGTGCCGTCCTCGTCGCGCAGCGGCAACGTCGACGACTTGACCGTGCGCCCTTCGGCGGTGCGCGTCACGTAGTTCAGCTCGGGTTCCGCCCCGTCGCCCTGGGCGAGCATGCGCAGCCCTATCTCGCTCATCGCGCCGCCGACGTACCGCCCGGTGACCTCGCCGGCGACCGCAATGACCGAGTGCTCGCCGCGGCGGTAGTCGTGCAGCACGACTTCGCACGAGCGCCCGAACGTCGCCGCGAGCCCGGGCACCACCTGCCCGAGCGCGTTGAGCGCCACGTCCGCCGAATCCACGAGCCCCACGATAGACCGGGCGAAATGCCGTGAGGGACCCCCTCATGCGCTATCCGCCGTGGGGGGTCCCTCGCGGCACGAGGGCTACCGCAGGCGGAGGCCGTCGAAGGCGACGGTGGCGACCGCGTCCGCGAGTTCCGGGGCGCTGGCGCCGCCGCGCGGCCTGTACCACTCGATCAGCGAGTTGACCATGCCGAACAGCAGGCGTGCGACCGTGGACGGGTCGATGTCGGACCGCAGGTCGCCCTCGGCGACGGCCTTGGTGACCAGCTCGCTCA